>CANPYR010000007.1 GCA_947588805.1 uncultured Clostridia bacterium | reverse complement strand
TGAGATGGTGTCGTAATTGAGGGGGATTTCCCCATCTTTGATCATATCGATGGTCGCTCCCCTGTAAGCGTCATCAACGGTTCGGTTAAATGGCACATAGGGAATCATACCGCCGTATCCGTAGCGACCCATGACGCTTTCGTTAATACGCCTATTCATCTCCTCGTCTGTCATGTCTGTTGGGAGGTTTTGGCTGTTCTCTGCATCAGATTGCTGCTTACCATTATCCTCCATAAAAAATTCAAACATTATGTCCCCTCCTTATCCTGTAACTGCTCGACGTGCGTATTTCGTCGAGCGCATTTTTTATATCCTGAATCTCATCCAGAGTCAGCCGCAGATCCAAAATAGTGTCAACGTCCAAAGGGATATGTCTGAGTTTTACCAGCTCGATGGCTAACTGGCGATACGATGCATTGATTGATTTTTCAACGGGAACAATGCGAATCAAATCACCAAAGCCATATTTCCCCAGGACACTTTCGCTAACCAGCCTATCCAGCTCGTCATTTTCCTCCTTAGTGTCAGGAGGCACTGCCTTATCAGGGGAAACCTCATTCGGCAGATCGTTCCCCTTGATAACTTTCCGTATCTCGGACGGCGAAAGCTTGAATGTCGTTATCGTTTCATAACTGGTGGGCATATTTCCCTGAACCATCATGTCGATGGCAAGGTCTTTATACTGCTCATCCAAGGGCGTATTTGTGAAGTAAATCGGTGGGGTCTCATCCTCGTCGGCATATTTCACGAAGACGCTGTCTTTGCTCATTTCGTGGAGTGTCGCTGCAGATTGTAAATCATACAGCTCCCTATCGCGTTTGCGGAGTCGCTCCTTTATCTCATTTATTTTTTTCGGAGAAAGCTTCTCCTCCTCAGGAGTGTTTTGGAGCTTCCAAATTTCGTCAGCAGTAAGATGTAAGCTTGAGATGGTGTCGTAATTGAGGGGAATCTCCCCGTGTTTGATCATATCGATGGCCACTTCTCTGTAGGCGTCATCAATTGTCCTGTCTAATGGCACAATGGAAATCATACCGCCGTATCCGTACCTGCCGATGACGCTTTCGTTAATGCGCCTGTCCATCTCCTCGTCTGTCATGTTTTTTGGGAGGCTTTGGCCGCCCCTCATATTACCCTGCTGATCGTTTTCCTTAAGATTGTTAAACATAATATTTTCCTCCTTATTGATATTGGCTGTGCCACACTTCGTGGCGATATAATCTTTGAGACATACCTTTGGTATAAGATACTTTCCTGAAACCATGAATGCTTTCAGCTTCCCGCTCCTGCACCACCGCAGGACTGCAGTGTTGCTAAATCCTGTTAATCGGCAGATGTCATTGATGTCAAGTAGATCCTCAAGCTCTTCCAATTTGGCAACGGTAAGCTCCTTGAGTTTGTTCCTTGCGGTGTTGATCTTCTGCTTGCGCTTTTTGGATCGCCGCCTTTTCTTGCCGTGCTTTACCTTTCCTGAATACCAACCGGGCTCTGCCTCATACTCGTCAGGGTGAATTTCCCTGTCCTCAAGGTATCTGATGGCGTTCTCCGTCGGGATCAGATATCGGTGAGTCTTCTTGCCGGTGTCCTTGCATGGCACCTTACCGCTTTGAAGAAGATAGCGGGCGGTGGCCTTGCTGATATGTGCAATTTTGTAAAAATCCTCCTTTGTCAGATAATTTGGATAATCCTGCAATAGATAATCATATTTCCTTTTTTTCATAAAGACAACTCCTGCAAAATATTGGCATGACAGGCGTCATCTTTGAGCACAAAAATGTCCCCAATTCTCTCAAAAGTTCTCGCGAGAACGCCTCAGTTCTCGCGAAATTGAGCCTTTCGAGCCGATTTCGTTAAACAGCGATATTAAAGGCTCTGCGAGCATAAAAAGTCCGCAGAGGGGCTATACAAGCCGCTTTGCGGGTGACTTCAAATTCCGATAATTTCTCTTGTTTTCCGGCAGGTGCCGAATGACCGAACGAACTTGAAAACCGTTTGAGGGGTGACTCTCACGTGGGTTCGAATCCCACCCGCTCCGCCAAATATGCGCCTTTGCCGCAAAAAGCCGCAGTCCGATAGGGATTGCGGCTCAATTTTTTAAAAAATGACTGATTCGTTATGAAGCGATCGGTATCACCGCTTCTCACATTGCCCGCCCCCATTTTGTCAATATCCCCAAACTTCATGTCAATATACTGAAAGCTTTTTTGCGCGCGGATGTGGTATTATATGAATACAACCCTTTAAATCTGTCAATTTCCCGGAGGTAATTTTATGAGCTATATCCAAGTTAAAAACGGCGGGATCTGTTTTACTACCCGCGATGAAAACGTCTTTGTCGAGCCCTACGGAGACGGCTGCGCGAGGGTCAGGGCTTCGCGAAGCACACAAATTTCCGATGAAAAATGGACTCTTTTGGAGCCTGAAAGCTGCAAGTCCGAGGTTTTTATCGACGGCGAAGCCGGGATAATTAAAAACGGCGAGCTCACGGTGAGAATAACAAAATCCTGGTCGGGGTGCAGGATAGAATTTCAGAAAGGCGGCAAGACCGTTCTTTCGACTCACGAGGAAGCGGATATGGTAACGCGCTACCGTCATATCGCAGGGGATAACTATCGGATAAGAGTAAATTTCGACGCGCGCGACGAGCATATCTACGGTCTCGGCCAGGAGCAGCAGGGATTTTTTGATCGCAAGGGCTGCACCTACGATATCGCAAACTGGAATACAAAATCTACTCTCCCCGTTATCTATTCCTCTCTCGGCTACGGATTTTTGTGGAATAACCCTTCTCCCGGGCGCGTGGAATTCGGACTTAACCACACCGTCTGGACAGCCGATTGCTGCAAGCAGGCTGACTATCTCGTCTTTGTCGGGGATACCCCTGCGGAGGTCGTGAACAAATACTGCCGCCTGACGGGATTTTCGCCGGATATGCCGCAGTGGGCGGCGGGTTTCTGGCAGTCGAAGTGCCGTTACGAGTCTCAGGAGGAGCTTTTGGAGGTGGCGCGAGAGTATAAAAAGCGCGGGATACCGCTTGACGCTATCGTGATAGATTTCTTCCACTGGACCGAGCAGGGGAATTGCGACTTCGACACGAAGTACTGGCCCGACCCCGAAGGGATGGTAAAGGAGCTCAAGGAGATGGGGATCAGGCCGGTAGTATCATACTGGCCGACGGTGAATCCCAAGAGCAGGAACTGGCGGGAGATGAACGAAAAAAATCTTCTTATCAGAACCGAAAACGGTCAGCATCCGATCTTCGACTTCTGGGGAGCGAACACCTACGTCGATATGACGAATCCCGAAGCGCGTGAATATGTCTGGGAGCAGATAAGAAAGACGTATATAAAATACGGGATAAGGACGTTCTGGCTTGATGAAGCGGAGCCGGAGGTACATCCGCAGCAGTGGGAGAATCTCAGGACTCATCTCGGAAACATGGCCGAAACCGGGCTTACATATCCATACTATTACTCGAAGTGCTTCCACGACGGTTTAAAATCCGAGGGCGAGGAGGAGATAGTGCTTCTTACGCGAGCGGCGTATCCGGGATCCCAAAAATTCGGAGCGCTTGTCTGGAACGGAGATATAGGCTCTGATTTTTGGCAGCTCAAAAACAGCGTGGTATCGGGTCTTTCGATGGCGATGTGCGGGATACCGTGGTGGAATTCTGATATCGGGGGATTCTTTAACGGCGATACCGAGAGCGAATACTTCCGCGAGCTAATTGTAAGATGGTTCCAGTTCGGACTGTTCTGTCCGGTGATGAGACTTCACGGCACCCGCCTGAAGCAGTCGTACTATAAAGACAGCTATCCCGGGATAATCTGCGACGGCGGGGGATATAACGAGATCTGGCACTTCGGAGACAGGGATTATGAGATAATCAAGAATATAATAGATCTGCGTTACCGTCTCAAGCCGTACATATTAAAATGCGCAGAACGCACTTCAAAAACCGGAGAACCGATAATGCGGCCGATGTTCTTCGATTTTCCGGACGACGTGAAGTGCTACTCGCTGAGCGATCAGTATATGTTCGGGCCGGATATCCTCTTTGCGCCGATAACGGATCAAGGGCAGGCCGAGCGCGAGGTTTACCTGCCGGAGGGAAAATGGATAAGGACCTCCGATAAGTCCGCGACCGAAGGCGGCAGGACGTTGAAATGCAGGGCCGAGATCGATGAATTCATAGCGTTTGTCAGAGACGGCGCAGAGGTTTTAGAGTGTTTTAAATGATAATATAATGATTTTGCCCCTGCCGGGTTTGACTCGGCGGGGGCGCTTGGCATATATCGGAAATCAGATGTCAGACGTCGGAATTTTTGGGACGAAGGTACCTGACTTGAACGTGGGCGCGATATGGACGAAGGTGCGGCGTTCGCTCCTAACGACCTTCTGCGTGGCTTTCATTTTGCGGCTCCCAACCGGGCGCATCCCGGTGCGCTTACGCGCACGACTCGCCGTCCTTTGTCCGGCGAGTCCGGCCGGCCATAAGGCCGTCCGCGGGCTGCGCCCTACCGCGCTGCGTAGCTTTACATACCTACTTCCCGAGCTCCCTTGATCTTTTCTCGCAAGCCTTCGCCGCGTCGGAAATTATCCCCTCAAATCCTCTCTCATCCAAAACCTTCACCGCTTCCACGGTAGTACCGTTCGGCGTGCAGATATTTCTTTTCAGCTGATCCACAGGCGTTCCGCTCTCGATAACCATCTTTGCCGAGCCGAGTACCGTCTGGGCGGCAAATTCCGTCGCCGTCTCTTCGCTCATCCCGGCGGATATCGCATAGTCCCGAAGCCCGATTATAAAGCTGTACACGTACGCGGGACCCGATCCCGAGACCGCCGTCACCGCGTCAAAAAGCTCCTCCGGCATTATCTCGGCTTTTCCGAAGCTCCGAAAGATCTCAAGGACCTCAGATACGGTCTTATCGTCGCAGCCGCTGTTTTTGCAAATCGCCGACATCCCTTCCCCGACGAGCGCCGGAGTGTTCGGCATAACTCTGATTATCTTCCCGCCGCCTAAAAGATCTTCAATAGTTTTTATCTTCTTCCCCGCGCATATCGAAACTACCGCCGCGTTCCCGAGATTTTCCTTTATCTGCGCGCAGGTATCCGCAAGGTCCGCAGGCCTTACCGCTAAAATTACGATATCCGCGCCCTTAACGGCTTCCCGGCATTCCGAGACCGTCCTGACTCCCAAAGCTTCGGCGCTCTTTACGAGAGCTTCCAGCTTATCCGATACCGTAACGTCCTCTTTTTTAAGAACTCCGGTTTTTACCGCGCCCTCGACGATCGCCGAGCCCATATGTCCGAAACCTATAACTGTAATTTTCATGATAAAATCTCCTTTTAATAACGCTGATGAAAAGAGTATATCACAGCTTGAGTGAAAATTCAATGAAAATTTAAAAAATTTGCGAATAACGATTGATTTTTGTTTATTTTTTTAGTACAATAGATATAGTGGTATTCTGGGGAAATATGGGATGATAAGTTAATGCCGAAAATAAAATCAGATAAAATTAAGAGGAGGAAAAACTGATATGGAAATTTATAAGGACAGGACGAAATCATTTGAGGAGCGCGCGAAGGATCTTGTTTCCCGCATGACGGTTCTTGAGCGCTGCGAGCAGCTCAAGTTCGGCGCTCCGGCGATCGAGAGACTCTCGGTCGAAGCGTATAATTGGTGGAACGAGGGACTCCACGGCGTGGCGCGCGCGGGAGTGGCGACGATGTTCCCGCAGGCGATCGGTCTTGCGGCTTCGTTCGACGAGGAGCTTCTTAAGACGGTAGCGGAGGTAATATCCATCGAATGCCGGGCGAAGTATAACGAATATTCTAAGCGCGGCGACCGGGATATATATAAGGGGCTTACTCTCTGGAGCCCGAATATAAATATCTTCCGCGACCCGAGATGGGGCAGGGGACATGAGACCTACGGCGAGGACCCTTATCTCACATCAAGACTCGGGTGCGCGTTCGTCAAGGGGATCCAGGGCGAAGGGAAGTACCTAAGAGCCGCAGCGTGCGCGAAGCACTTCGCGGTCCACTCCGGCCCCGAAGCCTTAAGGCATGAATTTGACGCAGTCGCGGATCCTAAGGATATGGAGGAGACCTATCTTCCGGCGTTTGAAGCGCTTGTAAAGGAAGCGCGGGCGGAAGGAGTCATGGGCGCGTATAACCGCACTAACGGCGAGCCCTGCTGCGGATCCGAGTATCTTCACAATAAGCTTATAGAGTGGGGATTTGACGGATACTTCGTCTCGGATTGCTGGGCAATACAGGACTTCCACATGAACCATCACGTCACCGCGACTGCCGAGGAATCCGCGGCTCTGGCGCTTAAAAACGGCTGCGACGTAAACTGCGGATCTACATATATCTTAGTTTATAAGGCGTATCAGGACGGGATTATTTCCGAAGAGGAGATAACCGCAGCCGCCGAGCACCTTATGCGCACGCGTATGCGTCTTGGAATGTTCGACGAGACGGAATACGACGGGCTTAACTATTCCGACGTTGAGACTCGCGAGCATCTTGATATCAGCCTTGAAGCGGGAAGGAACGCCTGCGTGCTTCTTTCTAACGACGGCATACTGCCGCTCGATCCCGAAAAGATAAAGACTATAGGAGTAATAGGTCCGAACGCCCAGAGCCAAAAGGCGCTTATGGGAAATTATCACGGCACCGCTTCACGGTATGTTACGATTCTTGAGGGGATCCAAGACGCTTTCCCGGGAAGAGTGATGTTCTCGGAAGGCTGCCATCTGTTCAGGGACAAGGTCGAAGGTCTCGGTCTTCCCGGCGACAGGATAGCGGAGGCTCAGATAGTAGCGGAGCATTCCGACGTAGTTATACTCTGTGTAGGACTTGACGAGACTCTTGAGGGCGAGCAGGGCGACGCTTCAAACACCGACGCTTCCGGCGATAAGCTGACTCTTACTCTTCCCGAGTCCCAGAGACTTCTGGTCAAAAAGGTCATGGAGGTCGGAAAGCCTACCGTTATAGTTGTAGTGAGCGGTTCGTCCCTTAACGTAGAGTCGGAGCCTAACGCGCTCTTGCAGGCGTTCTATCCCGGCTCCGAGGGAGGAAGAGCGGTCGCGGAGATACTCTTCGGAAAGACTTCTCCGTCCGGAAAGCTTCCGGTCACTTTCTATAAGGACGTTCATAAGCTTCCCGACTTCACCGACTATTCCATGAGATACCGCACCTACAGAAACGAAAGAGCCGAGGACGATAACGTTCTGTTCCCGTTCGGATACGGTCTCAGCTACGGCGACGTAAGAGTGGTTGCAGCGGACGTAAGCGTTTCGGAGGATTCGGTGAACGCGGAGGTAACGCTTGAGAATAAGGGCAGGGAGACCTCGGACGTTTTGGAGGTATACTTCCGCTCGGAATCCAAGGACGCAGTCAGAAACCACGCTCTATGCGGATTCAAAAAGGTCCGTCTTTCGGAAGGCGAAATTAAGAAGGTATCTTTAAGCATACCCAAATCCGCGCTCACGGTAGTAAACGAGGAGGGCGTAAGATATCTTGATAAGAACGCGAAGACGACGCTTTACTTCGGAACCTCTCAGCCCGACGAACAGAGCGAAAGGCTTACCGGTAAGAAGTGCGTAAGCGCGGAAGTGAAGCTTTAAGGGATATTTGACATAAAGGAGAAAAAAGATGGTAAAAGGAACAAATCCGCTGACAAGGCTCGACTATCCCGACCCCGACGTTATAAGGGTGGGGGATACATACTACATCTGCTCTACGACGATGTATTTCATGCCCGGCGCGGTGATACTTCGCTCATACGATCTTATTAACTGGGAATACTGTTCCCACGTTTACGATAAGCTTGAGGATACCCCGCGCCAGAATCTTGACGGAGCAAACGCATACGGAAACGGGATGTGGGCGCCGGTAATCAGGTATCACGACGGCGTGTTCCACGTAGTATTCGTCGCAAACGATACGCATAAGACCTATCACTATACCGCGACGGATATAAAGGGACCCTGGAAGAAATCCTATATTGAGGGATTCTATCACGATACCTCGCTTCTTTTCGACGACGACGGCAGGATCTATCTCATGCACGGAAACCGAAATATAAGAGTTACCGAGCTTAAGGAGGATATGTCCGGACCGAAGCCGGGAGGGATAGATAAGGTCGTGATAGAGGACGCTCCCGGTCCGTTTTTGGGATACGAGGGCTGCCACCTCTATAAGATAAACGGGAAATACTACGCGTTCTTTATCCACGCCGCCCGCGACCGCTGGTTAAGAATAGAAGCCGCGTTCATGTCCGACAGCATAGAAGGCCCGTGGGAGGGCAGGGACGTTATTGCGGAATACTTCGACGGCACCACCGGACTCGCGCAGGGAGGGATAGTAGATACTCCCGACGGAAAGTATTACGGGGTGATATTCGGCGACAGAGGAGCGGTCGGAAGGATACCGAACCTTGTGCCGATGCATTTTGACGAAAAGGGCTTCCCGGTATTTGAAAAGGCGACTAAGGAGATAGAGACGGAGTCCACGCGCCCGGGATATGAATATTCCCCGCTTTACGTAACCGACAGTTTTGACTCCGATAAGCTGAACGGCGCGTGGGAGTGGAATCATAACCCCGTGCTCGGCCGAGTAAGCATAGGAAACGGCTTAAAGATAGAGCCGCTTTATGCAAAGACTTTTGACATGGCGAAAAACACGCTTACCCAAAGAGCGCTCTGGCCGGGATGCTCTGCCGAGGTAACGTTAGACGCGTCTATGCTCGGCGAAGGAGGCTTTGCCGGGATTGCGGCGCTGCAGTATCGCTACGGCGCTTTAGGGATCGAAAAAACCGCGGACGGCTTCAGCGTGGTGTTAAAGCTTCGGGACGACGGTGAAGAATATGAAGCCGCAAGGCTGCCGTCGGGAGATAGAGCGGAGCTTAAGGTCAGATATGAGTTCGGCGCGGGGAAGGATTACGCGGAGTTTTATATTAAGACCGCAGACGGCTGGAAGCAGATAGGGGATAAGCATAGGATGAGCTTTGATCTTAAGCACTTCACAGGCTGCCGTTTCGTGCTTTTCTGCTACACCTCGGGAGAGGAGAACGGTTCCGCGACCTTTGAAAAATTTGTCTATGAAGATCTCGGATAAAATAACGGATAGGCTCAGGGCTCTTTCGGATGAAAAATACGCCGATTTTCATTCAAAGCTCATTCCGGGTATCCCGAAGGAGCGGATAATCGGAGTAAAGATCCCTTTAATAAGAAAGCTTGCGGCCGAATTATCCAAGGAGGATACCGAAGAATTTCTTAGCAGGCTGCCGCATGATTTTTACGATGAAAACGTCCTTCACTCGGCTATCCTTTGCGGGATCAAGGACTATGAAACCGCGCTTTACGAGACGGAGAGGTTTTTGCCGTATATAGATAACTGGGCGGTATGCGATACTCTTTCTCCCAAGGGATTCAAAAAATCCCCCGAGCGGCTTTCGGAAAAAATCGATCTCTGGATAAGATCCGATCATACCTATACCGTGAGATTCGGGATAGAAACGCTTATGAGGTATTTTCTTGACGGAGAAAGATTCGACGAAAAGTATCTTCACACGGTGGCTTCCATACGAACCGACGAGTATTACGTCCGCATGATGCAGGCATGGTACATGGCGACGGCGCTTGCTAAGCAGTGGGACTGCGCGGTGAAGATACTTGAAAATAACGAGATGGAGATCCCTACTCATAACCAGACGGTCAAAAAGGCAAGGGAAAGCTTTCGGATAACCGAGGAGCGGAAGGAATACTTAAATACATTAAAGATAAAAGCATAATAAAACGGTCTTTTTATAACACAAGGAGGAAACCGCATGAAAAAATTAGGATTCGGACTTATGAGACTGCCGTGCATAAACGGCGACGGAAAGAACATCGACCTTGAGAAGGTCAAGGAGATGGTCGATCTGTTTTTGGCGCACGGATATACCTACTTTGACACCGCTTATGTATATCACGGCGGGTTCAGCGAGGTAGCTTTCCGCGAGTGCGTAGTTAAGCGCCATCCGAGAGAGAGCTTCACCGTCACGACTAAGCTCCCGCTGTTTCCTAACCCGGACAGAGCGGGAATGGAAAGAATGTTCGGGGAATCGATGGAGCGCTTAGGTGTGGATTATATCGACTACTACTGGCTCCACGCGCTTAACCGCGGCAGCTATCAGTTTGCAGTCAGCTCCGGCGCGTTCGATTACTTAAGAGAGCTTAAAGCTCAGGGAAAGATAAAGCACATGGGTTTTTCATTCCACGACAACGCCGAGACTCTTGATAAGATCCTGACCGAGCAGCCGGATATGGAATTTGTCCAGCTTCAGCTAAACTATCTCGACTGGGAGGATAAGGGCGTTCAGTCAAGACTTTGCTACGAGGTCGCGACCAAGCACGGCAAGCCGGTTATAGTAATGGAGCCGATAAAGGGCGGCAGCCTTGCTAACCCGGTCAAGAAGGTAGAGAAGATGCTTAAAGACGCAGAGCCGGATATGTCCTGCGCTTCCTGGGCGATACGCTTCGCGGCTTCGCTTCCGAACGTAATGGTAGTTCTCAGCGGAATGAGCGAGCTTTGGCAGGTAGAAGACAACCTGAGCTATATGGACGACTTCAAGCCTGTGACGGATGAAGAAAAGGCGATCTTAGAGGAAGCCGCCAAGGAGCTCAAGTTTGCGATCCCCTGCACCGCCTGCCGCTACTGCACCGACGGCTGCCCGATGAATATAAACATCCCCGAGATCTTCGCCGCCTATAACCGCATGAAGCAGGATATCCACAAAAAGTGGGAAGCGAGGGAGAAATACGCGGAGATCCTTAAGACCTCCGGAAGCCCCGAAGACTGCATAGGCTGCGAGCAGTGCGTGAACGCCTGTCCTCAGCATCTTGAAATACCGAAGCTTCTTTCGGAATGCGCAGGTGATCTCGGATGAGTTCAAAAATCTGGCTCAAAGCCCCCGCGCCCACCGATGAACGAGCGTTCAGAGAGGGCTGGAACGAAGCTTTTCCGATAGGAAACGGCTCTTTGGGAGCTATGGTATACGGAGACCCGCTGCATGATATCCTGCAGCTTAACGAGGATACCGTCTGGGTCGGAGGTCCCGGTAGAAACAGGGTGAATCCGAAGGCTAAGGGAAGCTGGAGAAAATGCCGTGAGCTTTTGGTCGAGGGAAAGATCAAGGAAGCGGAAGCGCTCTGCGAATCCGATCTTTACGCTATACCGGATCAGCAGAGATACTACGATACCTGCGGTCATATAGTCTTTGATTTTTCAGCAAACGGTTCGGAAAAAGATTTCAAGCCCGAAAGCTATCGCAGGGAGCTTGATTTAAGTCAGGCTCTTTGCAGAGTGAGCTTTGATTTGGCCGAGGACAGGATAAGAAGAGAATATTTTTCAAGCTGTCCGGATAAGGTCATAGCTATTCGCCAGTACTCTGTAAACGGAACGAAGTTCAACTGCAAAGCCGACATATCCGAGCGCGATAACAGCGAATTCGCTTTTGACATGAACGAAACAGGCTGCAGCGTCACTGTAAAAGAGCCGGAGGGCGGCTGCAAATATGTGATGATGCTCACGGCCGACGGCGACGGCTGCATAATATTCAGCGAGACCGGCTTCACCGCCTACGACTGCACCGAGCTCACGGTATATATAACCGTTCGCAGCGATTTCTACGGCGACGAACCGTCGGAGTGGTGCGAGAAGGTATTAAAAAACGCGCTTGAGATAGGATACGACGGCGTGAGATCAAAGCACGTCGAGGACTATAAGAGCTATTTCGACAGAGTAGAACTCGGGCTTGACGGCATAAACCGCGACAATATCCCGACAAACGAAAGGCTTAAGGACGCGGCCGACGATCCGCAGCTTGCAAAGCTCTACTTCGATTACGGAAGATATCTTTTGATATCCTCCTCCCGCCCCGGGACGCGCCCCGCGAATTTGCAGGGGATCTGGAACAAGGACCACAATCCCGCCTGGGGCTCGAAGTACACGATAAACATAAACGCGGAGATGAATTACTGGCCCGCCGGCGTGTGCGGACTGTCGGAGCTTGAAATGCCGCTTTTGGAGCATTTAAAGACCATGCTGCCGAACGGCCGGAAGGTCGCGAAGGATATGTACGGCCTGAACGGCTTCTGCGCGCATCACAATACCGACCTGTTCGGCGACTGCGCTCCGCAGGACCGCTGGCTGCCGGCAACCGTATGGCCGACCGGCGCGGCGTGGATCTGCACGCATATAAAGTCGCACTACGAATTCACGCAGGACAGGGAATTTTTAAAGGAGTATATCGGTATCTTAAAGGAAGCCTGCCGCTTCTTTACCGAGTATATGTTCGAGCATGACGGAAAGATAATAACCGGCCCGTCGATATCCCCGGAGAATACCTATATCCACGGCTCCGGAGAATCGGGATGTCTCTGCGTAGGTCCTACGATGGATTCCATGATCGTAAGGGAGATCTTTGAAAGCTGTCTTGAATATTCAAAGGAGCTCGATCAGTGGGATGAGCTCTGCGAGACTATAGAAAAAATGCTTCCGAAGATCCCTAAGCCGTCGGTAGGAAGATACGGTCAGATAATGGAGTGGAGCGAGGACTACGAAGAAGCCGAGCCGGGGCACCGTCATATCTCCCACCTCTGGGGACTTCATCCCTCCAACCAGCTTACATATGAAAAAACGCCGGAGCTGATGAAGGCGGCGCGCGTAACGCTTGAAAGAAGGCTTTCAAACGGCGGCGGCCATACCGGCTGGTCGAGGGCGTGGATAATAAATATGTGGGCAAGGCTCAGGGACGGCGAAAAGGCAGGGGAGAACGTTGAAGCGCTTCTTTCACGCTCGACTTATCCGAATTTCTTAGATATGCACCCGCCGTTCCAGATAGACGGAAACTTCGGCGGCGCCGCCGGGATAGCCGAAATGCTTTTGCAGAGCCATGACGGAGTTATAACGCTTCTTCCCGCGCTTCCGAAAAAATGGAAGACAGGATCGGTAACGGGACTTAAGGCGAGGGGAGGACTAAGCGTAAATATCTACTGGTATGAAGGAAAGCTTACATACGCCGAGATAACCGCGTCCCAAACCGGAAATTATAAGATATCGGTTCCTGGAAATCCCTTAAGGGAAGTGACTCTGATGGCAGGGGAGACCGTGGAGCTTTAAGCGCCCAAGCCCAAGCGCAAGGAGATAATATCATGATATATTATGATGAAAACGGAATCCTGATTCGTGATTTACAGAAGAGCGACGTTCGGATCATTACGGATGAAGAGCTCGCGCAGGGCTGGCAGTCTACTACAGATAAATACGAAATGAGACTGAGGGATCAGTCCGAGGGAAAGGCGATAGCGCTGGTCGCGGAATATAGCGGCAGCGTTGCGGGATATATAAACGTTTATCCCGACGCTAAGTGGGGCGCATATGCAAACCGCGGCTATGCAGAGATCGTTGACTTTAGCGTTTTGGAGAAATTCAGGCGCAGAGGGATCGGCGGTAAGCTAATGGATATAGCTGAGAGAATCGCTTCAACATATTCGGATACGGTATACCTCGGGGTAGGACTGCATAGCGGATACGGAAGCGCGCAGAGGATGTATATCAAGCGAGGATACCTCCCGGACGGGAACGGAGTTTGGTATAAAAATAAGATCTGCGAGCCGTACAGCGACTGCTGTAACGACGATGATCTTGTGCTGTATTTATCGAAGCGGGTAAGGTAGGCCGGGGATAATTAAATAAAAAAGCAGACGACCAACCGTCTGCTTTTTGCATATAAAATCGATCATATAAAATCCCGTTCGGGAATAAGCGTGAACCTGCATAATAATTTCCTTATCCCCAATTCATCCCGCCGTCATATCCGCAAACCTATCGAACCCGTACGCGATATCCTCCTTGCGGTGAGCGTCGCTTGAAAGAATAAGCCTGCCGCCGTGGGAAAGAATATACTGCGCGATCTCTTTTGACGGATAAGGCTCCGAAGTCCATCCGCGCGATATGCCGCCGGTATTTACCTCAAACGGCACTTTAAGCTTCAAAAGCGTATCTGCGGCTTCCATCCATGCCGCGCGGTACTTCGGATCGTCTTCGTCTATCGGTATGAGCGAGGAAAATTTCTTTATAAGATCAAAATGCCCGATTATATCAGGCTTTTTTTCCGCTAAAAGCGAGACCGTTTTGAAATAATCCGCAGCGCACGCGACCGAGTCCCCGCCGTAGTATTCGTCTATCATATCTTTAAGAATTTCTGGAGTATCGTCTATCGCGATATATTTTTCACCCTGCTTGAGATAGTGAACAGAGCCTATCGAATAGTCGAAAGGGGAGAGGTCCTGCTGGGAATAGAGATCCGCTTCTATCCCGCAGTAGAGCTCTATTTCATCACGGTATTTTTTCTTAAGAAGCGAGATCTCGTACACAAAGTCCTCAACCTTTTCTAACGGCACGCAGCTCATAACGTCGAACGGAACGTAGGAATGAACTACCGCTCCAAGCCTTTTAACGCCCTTTGAAACGGCTGAAAGAACCATATCCTCCGGGGAGTCGCGGCCGTCGCAGAAGAAAGTGTGAACGTGAAGATCCGTCATACCATCTTCTCCTGCTTTACCTTGTGGTCGATAACGTGACGTGAAGCAAGCTCCGCTTTTATCTCCTCCGGGGTGATACCCGCTTCAACCATCAAAACCATGACGTGATACATAAGGTCCGCGATCTCGTAAACCGTCTCGCGCTTGTCCTCGGCTTTTCCGGCGATTATGACCTCCGTGCATTCCTCTCCGACCTTCTTAAGGATCTTATCGAGTCCCTTTTCAAAGAGATAGCTGGTGTAGCTTCCCTCGGGAAGAGTTCTCTTTCTTTCCTTTAATAGCTCATAAAGCCCGTCTATGCTGAAATTCTCCTCAGACTGCTCTATTTCCGCTACAGTGTTAAAGAAGCAGCTCTCCGAGCCCGTGTGACAGGCGGGGCCGTCCTTTTTAACGCTTATAAGAAGCGCGTCGCCGTCGCAGTCGGCGGTAATGGAACGGATGTGCTGATAATTTCCGCTCGTCTCACCCTTGAGCCAAAGCTCGCCGCGTGAGCGCGACCAGAAGCAGGTCATCTTCTTTTCAAGCGATATCCCAAGGCTCTCGCGGTTCATATAAGCAAGAGTCAGAACCTTACCGCTCTCGCAGTCGGTAACTATAGCCGGGATCAGCCCGTCCTTATCAAATTTAAGCTCTTCGATTTTCATAATTATCTCTCCTGTTAAAAATTTAAGTTAAAAAATATCAAAGTCTGACCGGGATACCGTTTTCATCAAGCAAAGCTTTAAGCTCTGGGATAGCGATATCCTTATAGTGGAATACCGAAGCCGCAAGTCCCGCGTCTACCCAAGGAAGAGTCTTAAAGAGCTCCACGAAGTCCTCGGGCTTTCCCGCGCCGCCGGAAGCTATGACCGGAACTGAGATCCCCTCGCAGACGTATTTAAGCATTTCGATATCGAATCCGCCCTTAACGCCGTCCGCGTCCATCGAGTTTAAAACGACTTCCCCCGCGCCCTCCGAAACGCAGTAGCGTATCCACTCTCTCGCGTCAAGCCCTGTAGAATCTCTTCCCCCTCGGCAGGTGACGGTATAGCCGCCGTTTTCGCGTTTAACGTCCGCGGAGACGACTACGCACTGGCTGCCGTATCTTTCCGCGGCCCTTCGTATCAAGGTTTTATCCGCGACCGCGCCGGAATTTACCGAGACCTTATCCGCGCCGCATTTCAATACTCTGTCGAAGTCGTCGAGAGTTTTAACGCCGCCGCCGACGGTAAGAGGGATAAAGACGGTCTCAGCCGCCTTCTTTAAGACGTCGGTAAAGATACCTCTGCCCTCGGCGCTCGCTGTTATATCGTAGAAAACGAGTTCATCCGCGCCGCAATCGCTGTAAAAGGAAGCGAGCTCAACGGGGTCGGCGATATCCTTATTTCCGAGGAAATTAACGCCTTTTGTGACCTTGCCGTTTCTGACGTCAAGGCAAGGAATAATTCTCTTTTTAAGCATATAAATACCCTTTCAGAAGACAGATGTCAGAGGTAGTAAACGTAAGAAAGATTTGTTTGTGTGATTATGATTTTATGAAATAAGAAGCAGGGACTTGGGCGGCGGCGAGATTTGCGGTGAGTGGAGGGCGGGCGGGAGCAGTCAGCCGTGCGTTATCCGAAAGGCAGCAAATCTCGCCGCCGCATAACGTAAGCTATCCTTCCGCACAAAACTCCGCTCGAAATCCTAAAGCCGCATCGCTACCCGCGCAGAGCCATCCCATTACTTGCTTACTCCATCTTAGCGCACCTGATCGCGTCCTCAAGCGAAATAAGCCCCTCGTAATAAGCCTTTCCGATGATCGCGCCCTCGGCTCCGCAGTCGCGAAGCTTTGCTATCTCATCAAGCCCCGTGACTCCTCCCGAAGCCACGATTCCTATTTTGAACTCCGTCGTCAGCTCCTTATAAAGCCGAAGATTCGCCCCTCGCATCTCCCCGTCGCGTGAAATATCTGTGCAGATAAGCGTCTTAACGCCCATGTCCTGCATGCTCTTGACAAAGTCCCGAAGAGATACGTCGGCGCTTTCAAGCCATCCCTTGACCGCGATCTTTCCGTCCTTAACGTCGGCGCCGACCGCTATCCTGTCCCCAAAGCTTTTAACGCAAAGCTTCAAAAGCTTCAGATCTTCAATAGCCGCAGTCCCGAGAATAACTCTTGAAGCCCCCGCGCCGAGATACTTTTCAACCGTTTCTGCGCTTCTGATCCCGCCGCCGACTTCCGAAAACAGACCGACCGATAAAATCTCGGCCACCGTTTCAAAATTATCGGTAAGCCCGCTTTTAGCGCCTTCAAGATCGACTATATGAATGCATTCCGCGCCCTTGGATTTAAATTCTCTCGCGACCTCGGCGGGACTGTCGCTGTAGATCTTCATCCTGTCGTAGTCGCCGCGGGTAAGCCTTACGGCCTTGCCGTTTACTATATCAATTGCGGGAAATATTTTCATAATTATCCTCCGAGCCTGCAAAACGAATTCAAGATCTTAAGCCCTACCAGTCCCGATTTTTCGGGATGGAACTGGCAGCCCATCACGTTATCCTTCCCCACCGCCGCGCAAAGCTCCGCGCCGTAGTCGGTGACGGCGATTACGCTCGGGCAGTTTTTAGCGTGAAAGCTGTGTACAAAATACACGTTTTCGCCCTGCCTTATATCCTTAAAAAGCGGATGATCTATGAACTTAAGCTCGTTCCAGCCGATGTGCGGGATCTTAAAGCCTTTCGGGATATCCTCCTCGATCGGCCGTATCTCGCCTTTTATAAGTCCCAGACCGTCATGAACGCCGAACTCAAAGCTTTTTTCCAAAAGAAGCTGCATTCCGAGACATATCCCCAAAACAGGCTTGCCCGCGCCCGCTTCGGAAATCAGAGACTCCTTCATCCCCGACTCTTCAAGCTTTTTCGCAGCGTCTCCGAAAGCACCTACCCCCGGCAGGATAATATGCGAAGCAAATTTTAATTTTTCGGGATCCTTAACGTTCTCGGCTTCATATCCGAGAGCCGCCAGCGAGGATCTCAAAGAAAAGAGATTACCTACTCCGTAATCGACGATAGCAATCATTTATAACGCTCCCTTTGTAGAAGGAATGCTGTCCGAGAATCTCTCGTCAGTCTCGCACGCCTGTCTCAGCGCTCTCGCGACGGATTTGAAGCAGCCTTCCACGATGTGATGAGAATTCGCCCCTGCAAGCTGGATTATATGAAGCGATATCCCGGCGTTTCTGACAAAAGCCGCGAAGAACTCCGATACAAGCTCGCTGTCGAAGCTTCCTATCTTAGGGGAGGGGATACTGAGACCGAATCCCAGAAAATCTCTTCCCGAAATATCCGCGGCAGTTTGTATAAGCGCTTCGTCCATCGGAATCAAAGCGCTTCCGTAGCGCTTTATTCCCACTTTTTCGCCTACGGCTTCCTTAAAAGCAAGCCCCAGAGCGATCCCGATATCCTCAACCGAGTGATGGTCGTCTACCTCGGTATCTCCCTTGCATTTCACCTTAAGATCAAACCCAGAATGCCTTGAAAAAAGCTCCAGCATATGGTTTAAAAATCCGACTCCGGAATCGATCTCATATTCTCCCTTGCCGTCAAGAGAAAGATATAAAGAAATATCCGTCTCGGCGGTTTTTCTTTTGATTACGGCTTCGCGCATTTATTTCACCGTCCTTGATCTAAATATTCAGAGTGTTCTTAATCGCATTTATAAGCTGATCCATGTCAGCGTCCGTTCCGACAGAGATCCTGAGATAATTTTCGATCCTATTAACGTCGAATCTTCTCACCAGTATTCCGCGCTCTCTGAGAGCCTGATACAACTCTTTCCCGGAGATAATATCCGGCGGCTCGCAGAAAATAAAATTCGCCCGGCTGTCGGTAAGCCTGAACCCCAGCTCCTTAAGCTCTCCGGAGATCCTCTCACGGGTAGAGATAATTTTCCTGCAATTATCCTTGGTATACCGATCGTCCTCGATAGCGCCGATCGCAGCGAACATATTCGCCCGGCTGATGTTGTAAGGGTTCGTAGAATAGATCACGGTGTAAATATCCTTAATGATTTCGGGATTTGAAACCGCGAACCCAACCCTCGCGCCCGCCAAAGACCGGGATTTGGAAAAGGTCTGAACCACGATAAGATTATCATGCCTATCAACGAGCGGGATAGCGGTCCTGCCGCCGAAATCTACATAAGCTTCATCGATTACGACAATATTATCCGGATTTGACTCCGCTATCCTCTCAATATCCTCTCCCGAGATCTCTATACCCGTAGGGGCGTTAGGATTCGCGATAAAGATATTTTTGTGTATCCCGATAAAGCGCCCGATATCAAGAGTAAAGTCCTCTTTAAGCGGAATTTCCGTATATGGCGCGCCGTTCAGAGAGGAAAACACGGGATAAAATCCGTAGGTGATGTCCGCAAAAGCGGCGGGGGAGTCCTCACCGCAAAAAGCCCGGAAAATGAAATTAAGTATCTCGTCCGAGCTGTTAGCGATCGCGACGCATTCCTTCGGAACGCCCAAATAATCCGCAAGCTTCCCCCTGAGCGGACCTCCGTCAAGCGGGGGATAGAGATTAGAAAGTCTGACCGCATCGCTTGAATACATTATCGCCTTTTCCGAAGGGGGAAAGGGGCTTTCGTTGGTATTGAGCTTGATATATTTTCTTTCCGAAGGCTGCTCTCCGGGAGTATACGGAGTCAGACGGCGCGTTTTAGGCGTCATAAATCTTGACAAATTCATTCACTCCTGTCGTATAATGCTGTAAAGCGTTTATTCTTTACATATCTTCTAAAATCCCTTGCATAAAGGCCTTTCACGTTTGCAGCTTCAAACATTAAGTTGCAAATAATGTAAAGTAAAACGCCTTGACAGCACTAAAAGCATAAACTCTATTTTCCTATCCTCTTAAGCGCGCTTCTTGCGTGAGCCGAAAGGTTTTCCTTTTCGGCAAGAGCGGATATTTTCTCCGCGACCTCCGAAAAAGCGTCCTTGGTGTAATAGGTAAACTGCATTTTCTTGACAAAATCATCCACCGAAAGCGGGCTTGAAAATCTTGCGGAGCCGCTGGTCGGGAGGGTGTGATTAGCGCCGGAGAAGTAGTCTCCGAGGGGCTCGGGGCAGTAGTGCCCTAAAAATACCGAACCCGCGTTTTTGATAAGCGGAAGGTAGTCAAACGGACTGTCTACCGCGATCTCAAGATGTTCCGGAGCTATCTCGTTTGAAATTTCAATAGCCTCCGAAAGATTTTCTGCGACGATTATTTTTCCGTTTCTCTCAATAGAAGCCTGAGCTATTTCCTTTCTCGGCAGAAGCTCCAGCTGTCTTGAAAGCTCTTCGGCAGTTTTTTCGGCGATTTCCGCGCAGTCGGTTATAAGGACCGCTGTCGCAAGCTTATCATGCTCGGCCTGCGAAAGAAGGTCCGCGGCAAGAAATACAGGGTCTGCGGATCTGTCTGCGATAATAAGGATCTCGCTTGGGCCTGCGATCATTTCTATGCTCACGGTTCCGAATACCTGGCGCTTCGCTTCGGCTACGTACTGGTTTCCGGGGCCGACTATTTTATCGACCTTCGGAACGCTCTCGGTGCCGTAAGCCAGAGCCGCTATCGCCTGAGCGCCGCCGACCTTGAAGATCTTCGTCACGCCCGCAATCTTAGCCGCAGCGAGCATCTCCGGGCATATCTTTCCGTTTTTCTGCACGGGAGTCACCATCACTATTTCCCTGCAGCCCGCAAGCTTAGCGGGAATTGCGCTCATAAGAACGGTAGAGAAGAGGGGAGCGGTCCCGCCGGGGATATAGATCCCGACCTTTTCAAGCGGAGTCACTCTCTGTCCCATAACGATCCCCGGCTTGTCCGACATGACAAACCCCGGACGAAGCTGGTTTTTGTGGAACTCTCTTATGTTGTCCGCGGCTTCATACATGGTGGCAAGAAGCTCCGGATCGATATCCATGAGCGCTTCGTTTATCTCATCTTCCGAAACCCTTACGTCGTGTATAACGACATGATCAAGCTTTTCGGTAAGCTCCAAAAGCGCCGAATCTCCTCTTTCCCTTACCGTATCGATTATCTGCTTTACGACCGCGCCGACGTCCTGAGTCTGTGTGGTTCTGTCGAAGAGCTCTGCGGCGGCTACTTCGGAGGTCTTAAGAATTTTTATCATCTTTATTCTCCTTACACGTCTCTAATTTTGTTTTGATTTCGTTTATCTTCTCCCTCTTGAATCTGTACCCCGACTTATTAGCGATAAGACGGGCGCTGATATCGAAGAGGGTATCTATAACTACAAGACCGTTCTGTTTTAAAGTAGTTCCGGTCTCGACTATATCCACGATCACGTCTGAAAGCCCTAAAATAGGCGCAAGCTCAATCGAGCCGTTTAATTTTATGATATCTATTTCCCGTCCCGTGCGGGAAAAATGCTCCTTTGCGGTATGCACAAACTTTGTCGCCACGCGAAGAGTTCTTCTGTTATCGTCCCTGAAATTTTTTGGAGCGGCTACGCACATCCGGCATTTTCCGAGACCTACGTCCAGAAGCTCGTACACGTCCGGCTTATATTCCAAGAGGATATCCTTTCCTGCCACGCCGATATCCGCGGCTCCTTTTTCCACATAGATCGCCACGTCCGACGGCTTGACGCAGAAATACCTGACTCCGGCTTCTTTATTTTCAAAGGTAAGCCTTCTGTCGGGATTTTCAAGCTCCGGGCATCTGTACCCCGAAGCCGCGAACATTTCATAAACCTTTTCGCCGAGCCTTCCCTTAGGAAGCGCGATATTTACAAACTCATTCAATTTTAACCGCGCCGTCCTTTCCGACTCTGTAAATTTCCTTAAAAGTAATGTTTTCCGGCCGCTCGCTCAGAGTAATAACTGTCTTCCCCTCAGCTTCAAGCGCTTTAGCAGCGTCGTAGACGCTTCTTGCCCCCGACGACACGTCATAGATAAGAAGCGCGTCGAAGTCGCAGCCGTTCTTTGAAGCGATAAGCGGCTCCAAAAGATCAAGATAAAGCGCGAAACCTATCGCTCTTCCCGGCTTCTTAAGCCGCTTCATGAGCTGATCGTACTGTCCTCCCGACAAAACGCTCTGCGAAAGCCCGGAAATATATCCCCGAAAAACTATCCCGGAGTAGTAGTTTAGATCCCCGACGGCGGAAAAATCGACTCTCACCGCGCCCGGGAATTCCTCTCCCAAAAAGTCGCAGGTATCGCAGAAGAGCTGAAGCCTTTCCCATGACACATAACCGCCGAGAAGCTCACGAAGCCTTTCGGAAGCTTCTTTAGCCGGGCAGTCTATACCGGAGAGCGCGATAATTCTTTCCGAAGTCTCAGCGGGAACATCCTCCGAATCCAAAAGCTTAGAGAGTTCTCCGGAGTTCTTGCAGCCGATAAACTCAACAGCGGATTTTTTCGCAGTCTCGCTGAGCCCATCAAGCAGCTCGCAGAGTATCCCGAGATGACTTATATCGAGCTCGGCCGACTTGCTAAGCTGCAAAAGCGTCTTTGTCGCAAGCGCGAGCACCTCGCAGACCGAATACTCGTCCACCCCGCCTAAGCATTCCAGCCCGGCCTGTTCTATCTCCCTGAACCCCTGATCCGAGGAACGGTAGACGTTTTCGTGATAATAAACCTTCTCGGTCCCGTCGCTCGGGCGGTAGTTTTTGATTATCGACAGCGTCACATCCGGCTTTAAAGCCAAAAGCTTTCCGTCGGTATCCGTGAATGTTATGACCTTCTCGGACGGCAGGAAGCTCTTGTTCCCGGCGTAGAGGTCATATTCCTCGAATTTTGACATTTTATAACGACGATAGCCGCTTTTTTCATATACCGAACGTATCGCGGCGTGAAGTCCGCTTTGCGAGAAAAAGTCCAAAACAATTAACCTGCTTTCATTTATTAAATAGTGAGTTTAAGGATTTAAAGCTTAAAAGCCCTAAAATAAAGGCTTTATAAAAATTCAACACTGCGAATTTTATCATATTATCACGCTAAAGTCAAGAGCTTTGAAATCATTTTTTAAAATTTCGTATACTTACACAAACTGAATCCGAAGCCGGCGAAATAGTTGAACCTTTTGACGGATTATCAGCTGATATTTATGAAGTTCCGTCCGTATGCCGCCCCCGCCCGCTCAGAAAGTAACCGACTCGCCCGAGACGGGCGCGAAAAGGCGGCGTACGGACTTTTGCCTATTATTTAAAGTATTCAACCGCCGCGCGGAACATACCGATATCGTAATTTCCGGGGACGTTCTTATA
The DNA here is from genome assembly GCA_947588805.1 of uncultured Clostridia bacterium. Classification (GTDB taxonomy): domain Bacteria; phylum Bacillota; class Clostridia; order Oscillospirales; family Ruminococcaceae; genus Faeciplasma. Next base: position 39,270 of record CANPYR010000007.1, on the reverse strand, counting down.
AAGATCCGGAGCAAATCTTTCGGAATGCCCCATCTTGCCGAAGATTCTGCCGTCGGGGGAGGTGATACCCTCAACAGCGCAGACCGAATCGTTCGGGTTGAAGCGGATATCCGAGGTCGGATTTCCCGAGAGATCCACATACTGCGTAGCGATCTGGCCGTTAGCGATAAGCTTTTTAAGAAGCTCTTCGCCGCAGAGGAATCTTCCCTCGCCGTGAGAGATAGGAACGTTTATAATGTCGCCAAGATCTACGTTTCTGAGCCACGGGGACTTGTTAGAGACGATCTTAGTGCGAACGATCCTTGACTGGTGGCGGGAGATGGTGTTAAAGCTGAGCGTCGGGAAGTCGGGGTCGGAGTCAAGAATTTCTCCGAACGGCACAAGGCCGAGCTTAATAAGCGCTTGGAAGCCGTTGCAGACGCCGCACATAAGCCCGTCGCGGTTTTTAAGCATCTCCATAACTCCGTCCTTGATCTTCCGGTTGCGGAAGAAGGCGCAGATGAATTTAGCGGAGCCGTCCGGCTCGTCGCCGCCCGAGAAACCCCCGGGGATAAATACCATCTGCGACGATTCAAGCTCCTTTGCGAACCTATCCACGCTGTCGGATATCCCCTGAGCGGTGAGGTTGTTTATGACGACGATTTCCGGCTCCGCTCCCGCGTCGCGCATGACCTTAGCGCTGTCGTATTCGCAGTTTGTTCCCGGAAATGCCGGGATAAGAACCTTCGGCTTTGCGACCTTTATAGCGGGGGAGGATGTATTTTTGCCGTCGAAGCTTATGTTCATAAGCTCCCCGCCGCCCTGCTTGATGTTGCAGCTGTAAACGCCCTCAAGCTTGTTTTCATAGATCTCCAAAAGCTCTTTAAGATCTATCTTCTCGGTTTCCTGATTTTCGTTGATATAGGAGATCGCAGGCTCTTCAGTGGTTTCGCCGATTATCCTCATACCCTCTACGTCGCATTCGCCGTTAAGCTCAACTATGAACGCGCCGGAATAGATCCCGAAGATGTCGTCAAGAGAAGCGTAGCTGAGATACTCCGGATCGAATTTAAATCCGATCCCGTTTCCGAGGCACATCTTAAGCACGGCTTCGGCAATACCGCCTATGCAGGGGGTATAAACCGCCGCGGCGCTCTTTGAGCGGATGCATTTTGTGATCTTTTCATAAAGCTCCTTAAGGCTTTCCGGTTCGGGCTGGTCCTGATAGGTATATCTCGGCGTGATGAATCCGACCTTGTGGCCGGGCTTCTTGAATTCCGGGGATATAACGTCGGAAGTCTTTCCGGTGGTGACAGCAAAGCTTACAAGAGTCGGGGGAACGTCGAGATCCTCAAAGCTTCCGCTCATCGAATCCTTTCCTCCGATAGCCGCTATGCCGAGATCGAGCTGAGCCTTGAACGCTCCCAAAAGAGCCGAGAAAGGCTTTCCCCAGCGCTTTCCGTCGCGGCCGGGATGCTCAAAGTATTCTTGGAAGGTAAGATATACGTCGTCGAATGAAGCTCCGGTGGCGATAAGCTTAGAAACCGACTCTATGACCGCGGCATACGCGCCGTGATAAGGGCTTGTCTCGCTGATATACGGGTTGTAGCCCCAAGCCATAAAGGAGCAGTCGTCGGTGTGTTTTTTCTCGACCGGGATCTTGTGGACCATCGCCTGTATAGGCGTGAGCTGATTCTTGCCGCCGAACGGCATAAGCACCGTTCCCGCGCCGATAGAGGAGTCGAAGCGCTCCGAAAGTCCGCGTTTTGAGCAGATGTTAAGATCTCCCGCCAAAGCCTTCATGTTTTCCGTGAATGTCCCGTCGATAATCCTGTCGTATCTTTCTGTCGCAAGAGGAGTTACGTCGATATGCTTCTCCGCGCCGTTTGAATTGAGAAAATCGCGGCTTATATCCACTATCTTCTTGCCGTTCCATTTCATGACGAGTCTCGGCTGCTCCCGGACCGTCGCGACCGGGCGAGCCTGGAGGTTTTCCTCGTTTGCAAGCTCCAGAAATCTGTCAACGTCCTTGGGATCGACTACCACGGCCATTCTCTCCTGAGACTCGGAAATTGCGAGCTCTGTCCCGTCGAGACCCTCGTATTTTTTCGGCACCGCGTTAAGATCGATTTCAAGCCCGTCCGCAAGCTCTCCGATGGCGACCGAAACGCCGCCCGCGCCGAAGTCGTTGCAGCGCTTTATAAGTCTTGAAGCTTCGGGATTTCTGAACATCCTCTGGAGCTTTCTCTCCTCGGGAGCGTTGCCCTTCTGGACCTCCGCTCCGCAGTTCTCGACCGAGTGGGCGTTATGCGCTTTTGAAGAGCCTGTAGCGCCGCCTATACCGTCGCGGCCGGTCGAACCGCCCAGAAGAATTACCACGTCGTCAGGCTTCGGGACCTCGCGGCGAACGTTTTCCTGCGGCGCGGCCCCGATAACAGCGCCTATTTCAAGCCTTTTCGCGGCATATCCCGGGTGATAGATCTCGTCTACTATACCAGTTGCGAGTCCTATCTGGTTTCCGTAGGAGGAATACCCGGCTGCCGCGGTGGTGACTATTTTTCTCTGAGGAAGCTTTCCGGGAATGGTCTCGGATACCGGAACCGTCGGGTCGGCGGCTCCTGTGACGCGCATAGCGCCGTACACGTAAGCTCTTCCCGAGAGCGGGTCGCGTATCGCCCCGCCTATGCATGTAGCCGCGCCGCCGAAAGGCTCGATCTCGGTGGGATGATTATGCGTTTCGTTTTTAAAGAGAAGCAGCCAAGGCTCTTTCTTACCGTCCGCTTCGATCTCTATTTTGACCGTGCAGGCGTTGATTTCCTCCGACTCGTCAAGCTTAGGAAGCTTTCCCTCTTTTTTAAGATACTTAGCGGCGACCGTAGCGATATCCATAAGGCAGATGGGCTTATTGTCTCCGATCCTGCGCCTTACTTCGAGGTATTCTTCATACGCCTTATGTAAAAGCTCGTCCTCGAACCTCACGCTGTCGATAACGGTGAGGAAGGTGGTATGACGGCAGTGATCCGACCAGTAGGTATCTATCATCCTTATCTCTGTGATAGTAGGATCGCGGTCTTCAAGCTTAAAGTAATTCTGACAGAATTCGATATCGTCCGCGTCCATCGCAAGACCGTAGTCCGAAACGAATTTTTCAAGCTCGCTTCTGTTTAAGCTTCTGAATCCGTCGAGAGTTTTTACCTCAGTCGGTATCACATAGTCGGTCTTAAGAGTCTCGGGCTTTTCAAGCGAAGCTTCTCTCGCTTCCACGGGATTTATGACGTATTTTTTTATCTCTTCCGTTTCCTTATCGCTAAGATCTCCGTATAGGCAGTAAACCTTAGCCGAGCGAATTATCGGGCGTTCGCCCTGAGAAATTATCTGTATGCACTGCGCGGCCGAATCCGCTCTCTGATCAAACTGTCCGGGAAGATATTCTACCGCAAAAACTGTCGCGCCCTCCGCTTCAAGCGTTTCGGATACGTTATCAAGCTGCGGCTCCGAGAAGACGTTTTTAACGGAATAGTCAAAAAGCTCCCTGTCGATGTTTTCGGCGTCGTAGCGGTTAATTATCCTAACCTTTTCAAGACCTTTTATCATCAGAAGATTCTTAAGATCGTTAAGAAGAGCTTTAGCTTCATGAGCAAGCTCCGGCTTTTTTTCTACAAAAATCCTGTATACCATTTTATCTCTCCTTTAGTGCCGCGAGAGCTTTTTTACCTATGTCGCGGCGATAGTAAGCGTTTTTGAAGGTTATCCTTTCGGCGCAGCCGTATGCGGTCTTTACGGCTTCCGGAAGGCTTTCGGCAGTTCCTACAACGCCAAGGACTCTGCCGCCGTTAGTAAGAAGCTTGCCGTCCGAGAGCTTAGCGCCCGCGACGTAGACCTTATCCTTCAGGTCCTCGGGGATAGTTATCTCGAAACCCTTTTCATATTTTTCGGGATACCCGTCCGAAGCCAAAATCACACAGCAAGCCCCGCCGTCCGAGAATTTAATAGGAACGTCGCCAAGGTTTCCGTTGGTCGTCGCGAGCATGATATCCAAAAGATCCGACTCCAAAAGCGGCAGTACGACCTGAGTTTCGGGGTCTCCGAATCTGCAGTTATACTCGACCACCTTCGGCCCGTCGGGAGTGATCATCAGCCCGAAGTATAAGCATCCCTTGAACGGTCTCCCTTCAGCCTTCATCGCTTTTACGGTGGGATAGATTATAGTTTCAAGCGCGGCTTTTTCCGCTTCTTTTGTATAATAGGGCGAAGGCGCTACGGCGCCCATGCCGCCGGTATTCAAGCCCTCGTCGCCGTCATGAGCTCTCTTGTGGTCGGTGGAAGAGACCATCGGAACGACCGTTTCACCGTCGGTAAAGCTTAAAACCGATACCTCGGGACCGGTCATGAATTCCTCCACAACGATCTTATCTCCGCTCGCGCCGAACTTTTTCTCCTCCATTATCTCTTTAACTGCGTTTACCGCTTCTTCGCGAGTCATGCAAACCAAAGCGCCCTTTCCGAGAGCGGGACCGTCTGCCTTGACGACAGTCGGGATTTTGCAGCTTTTTACATATTCAAGAGCCTTTTCCGCGTCGTCGAATACCTCGTACTCCGCGGTCGGGATCCCGTATTTTTTCATGAAATTCTTGGAAAAAACCTTAGAGCCTTCGATTATCGCGGCCTTCTTATCCGGTCCGAAGCAGGGGACCCCTATTTTATTGAGCTCGTCCACGCATCCTAAAATAAGCGGGTCGTCCTGAGCGACGACTGCGTAGTCTATACCGGCATTTTTAGCAAACTCAACTATTGCCGGGATATCGGTTGAGCCGATGGCTATACACTCCGCGTCCTCGGCTATGCCGCCGTTTCCCGGCAGGCAGAATATTTTTTCGACGGTGGGATTAAGCTTAAGCTTTTTAATTATCGCGTGTTCGCGCCCGCCGCCGCCTACAACCATTATTTTCATTATACCAGCCTTTCCTATTCATAGTATCAAATTTCATATATTCAGATATGAGAAGTCAGAAAGCAGATTTTCGGCGTGTGGCCGGAATCTGTTTTCTGATCTTCGCGAGATTTAATAGCAGTCGCTGTAAATAGGATATTTAGCGCAAAGCTCGAGGACCTCCGAGCAAACCCTGTCCTTATTTCCTTCAAAGTCTGTGACTATCTCATAGAGCCACTGAGCTATCTTTTCCATCTCCGGCTCTTTAAAGCCCCTTGAAGTCACGGCGGGAGTTCCTATTCTTATTCCGCTCGTTATGAACGGGCTCTGGGGATCATTCGGAACGGCGTTCTTGTTCGCGGTAATATGCACCTCGTCAAGATTGTGCTCAAGCTGTTTGCCGGTGATTCCGAAGTTCTGAAGATCGATAAGCATAAGATGGTTGTCGGTGCCGCCGGAAACAAGATTGAATCCGCGCTTTATAAGTTCTTCGGCAAGCTTCGCGGCGTTTTTCTTTATCTGAGTTTGGTACTCCTTGAATTCCGGCGTAAGCGCTTCTTTGAACGATACCGCTTTAGCTGCAATTATGTGCATAAGCGGGCCGCCTTGGATACCGGGGAAAATCGCCTTGTCTATCGCTTTGGCGTATTCCTCTTTGCAGAGGATCATTCCTCCCCTCGGACCTCTCAAAGTCTTGTGGGTGGTGGTAGTAACTACGTCTGCGTACGGAACGGGATTCGGATGAAGTCCCGCGGCGACAAGACCGGCTATGTGAGCCATATCCACCATCAGATAGGCTCCGACCTTCTTGGCTATCTCTGAAAATCTCTCGAAATCGATCTCTCTCGGATATGCGGAAGCGCCGGCTAAGATGAGCTTCGGCTTATTCTCGACCGCGAGCCTTTCGACCTCGTCGTAGTCTATTCTTCCGGTCTCGGCCGAAACGCCGTAGGGGACTATCTTAAAGTATTTTCCCGAGATGTTTACCGGAGAGCCGTGAGAAAGATGACCGCCGTGCGCGAGCGACATCGATAAAACGGTATCGCCGGGCTGCAAAAGCGCGAAGAATACCGCAAGGTTTGCGGAAGCTCCGCTGTGGGGCTGGACGTTTGCGTGCTCGGCTCCGAAGAGCTTACACGCTCTCTGCCTTGCGATCTCCTCCACCTCGTCCACATACTGACAGCCGCCGTAGTAGCGGTGCGCGGGATATCCTTCGGCGTATTTATTTGTAAGCACCGTGCCCGCGGCCAATAGAACGCCCTTGGAGACGATGTTTTCAGAAGCGATAAGCTCGATGTTCTGCTGCTGGCGCTTAAGCTCGCGGTCTGTCGCGGCGTATATTTCCTCGTCGTACAGCTTTAATTCCTTAAAATCCATAATCTGCCTCCTTTTATATCTATCAGTGATGGAAGAGTCTCATCCCGGTGAACGACATTACCATATTATACTTATCCGCGGTCTCGATAACAGCGTCGTCTCTTATAGACCCGCCCGGCTCCGCGATATAGCTGACTCCGGAGCGCTTTGCCCTTTCGATGTTGTCGTCAAACGGGAAGAAAGCGTCCGAACCGAGCGCCACGCCCGTGACGGAATCAAGATACCTTCTTGCTTCTTCATCTGTAAGCGGCTCCGGCTTTTCGGTGAAATATTTCTCCCAGATCCCGTCCGCGGTCACGTCCTCCTCGTTTTTGTTAATGTATCCGTCGATAATATTATCCCTGTCCGGTCTTTTGATCTCCGGCTTGAACGGAAGATTCAGGACCTTGTCGTACTGCCTTAAGAACCAGGTATCGGCCTTTGTACCGGCAAGACGGGTGCAGTGAATCCTTGACTGCTGACCTGCTCCGACTCCGATAGCCTGACCGCCGTACGCATAGCATACCGAGTTAGACTGAGTATACTTAAGCGTGATAAGAGAGATTATTAAGTCGCGCGCGGCTTCGTCGGTGAGGTTTTTGTTCTTGGTGACGATGTTGTTAAGCAGCTCCCTGTTTATCTCAAAATTATTTCTTCCCTGCTCGAAGGTAATCCCGAAAACCTGTTTGCGCTCTATTTCTTCTGGTATATAGTCCGGATCGATCTTCAGAACGGGATAAGCGCCCTTTTTCTTGGATTTTAAGATCTCGAGCGCTTCAGGCTCGTACCCAGGAGCGATGATACCGTCCGATACCTCTCTTTTTATCATCTTCGCCGTGGTAACGTCGCATACGTCTGAAAGCGCTACCCAGTCGCCGAAGGAACACATTCTGTCGGTGCCCCTCGCTCTTGCGTAAGCCATCGCAAGAGGGGAGTCGTCAAGACCTTCTACGTCGTCAACGAAGCAAGCTTTTTTGAGCTTTTCCGGAAGAGGGATACCCACGGCCGCCGACGTCGGGGAGACGTGCTTGAAGCTCGTTACCGCCGGAAGTCCGAGCGCATGCTTAAGCTCCTTGACGAGCTGCCACGAGTTAAAAGCGTCTAACAGATTGATGTAGCCGGGCTTTCCGTTTAGGATCTCAAACGGAAGCTCCGAGCCGTTTTCCATGTAGACTCTTGACGGCTTCTGATTCGGGTTGCAGCCGTATTTTAACTGTACTTCTTTTGCCATAATATACCTCCTATTTCTGATATTTATTTACTATTTTCTGTAAAATCTTTCCGGTTTCTATGTCCGTATATCTGACCAAAAGAGAGATCTTATTATCCTGATCAAGGCTTTGCCAGATATCTTGGGTAAAGCTGTCTATATCCGACGGGATCTTAACTCTTTCCGGCTCCCCCTGGAAGGTCGGAAGGGGATTACCGTCTCCGACGTAGGTGTGGATGAAATGTCCGAGTCCCGGGATAGGGGAGTATTCAAAGGTATATCTTGCGCACGCCGAGCCCTTTTCGTCCTCGCTTTTGAGTATCGACATCTTATATCCGAAGCTTTCCGAAAAATCAAGCTCCGCGGAGATCCTGGGAGTAAGATTAGGCGCGTCGGGTTCAAATTCGCGGGTTCTTAAAGCTCCCGAGAAGTCCGAACCGAGCTTTATCCCCTCGACGACAGTATCGGTCTGGTCGCCGTTAGTAACGATAAGCTTTTTCCCGACGGTCCTGAGCGCCGCATAGATTATAAGCGACGGATCCTCGACCTTAGAGGGATCAAAGGGCTCGGTAAATACCGCTCCGTCATGCTCTGCAAAAACTCTGTTTCTGCTGTTAGCGCTTCTTCCCATTATAAAATAGGCGGCGACGGCGTTTTTTCCGTCTTCGGAAAGCCCGGCTATTATCCCGCGCCCGACATACGGGTCGGCGGTGAGCTTATCTATAGTTTCGATTCTGTAAATATCCATAATTACCCTCCGTTTACTTTTACTTTTTATTTTTCGGTCAGTCCGTATATGTATTCGTTGTAATACTTGCCGTTTTTATAATAGGAATCCTTCAAGATCCCTTCAAGCTCGAATCCCGCCTTTTCAAGAACTCTCCGCGAGCCTCCGTTAGGCTCGAAAGCGCTTCCCTCTATCCTTATAAGCTTAAGCGCGTTGAACGCTTCCGCGCAGATCCTTTTTGCGGCTTCGGTCATTATCCCTCTGCCGTAGTACTCCGGAAGAAGAAAATATCCGATGACTCCGGTATTTTTCTTAAGGCCGCTCCGTCTTTCGACCGAAATGCTTCCCACGACCTTCCCGTCTGCGACCACCGCACGCCAGATCCCGTTTTCACCCTCGTTCGGCATGACCGCATTTTCAAGCCACTGCGCGGCGTCGTTTACGGTATATGGGGAATGAATCCTGTCTGAGAGGAATTTTTTATCCGCTCTGTCGCAGAGCGCCGCCAGCTCCTCCTTGTCGGAAATCTCCCACTTTCTGAGAGTAATTTCCGGCATATCCGGCTTCTTTTCATTCAAGAGCCGTCTGCAAAGCTTTTCCGCAGCTTCGGGGAGCAGCTTCCACTCCGCTTGCTCCATGATCCTTCTCTGAAGAGTTTCCGGCGTATCGCCGTCTTTGACCTCGACCGCCTTTTGAGCCAAGATCTCCCCGCCGTCGCAGATCTCGTTCACGAGATGCACCGTAGCGCCCGAGACCTTAACGCCCTTTTTAAGCGCTTCTTCATGCACCTTAAGCCCGTAAAAGCCCTTCCCGCAGAAGGATGGGATGAGCGCCGGGTGGACGTTTATAATGCGGTTTGAGTATCTTTTCGTGAAATTCTCGGAGAGAATAGACATGAACCCCGCAAATATTATCACTTCGGCGTTATGTTCTTCAAGCGCCTTGATAATCCCGCTTTCAAACTCTTCAAGCCCCGAGCAGTCCTTTCTTGAAACCGTAACCGCGTCTATGCCCGCCTTTTCGGCTCTTTCAAGAGCGTACGCCCCGATTTTGGAGGATATGACGCAGACTATCTCTCCGCTCTCCAAGATCCCCGAAGACTGCGCGTCGATAAGCGCCTGAAGATTGGTCCCGCCGCCCGAAACAAGTACGGCTATACGAATTTTTCTGTCCATAATTTTCTACCTATTTAATAACGATCTTGTCCTCGCCGCTGACGATTTTTCCTATGATGTAAGCGTCCTCGCCGTGTGCCTTAAGGATCTCCAAAGCCTTGCCGGACTGTTCCGGCGGGACGACTATGCTCATCCCGACTCCCATATTGAAGGTGTTGAACATATCGTGATCAGATATCGCTCCGGCGCTCTGGATAAGCCTGAAAATCGGAAGGATCTTAAGACTCGAGCGGTCGATCTCAGCGCAAAGCCCATCCGGGACCGAGCGCGGTATATTTTCATAGAACCCGCCGCCGGTGATATGAGAGATACCCTTTACCTCGACTTCTTCAAGAAGCGCGAGCACCGGCTTTACATAAATTTTAGTCGGCTCAAGAAGCGCTTCGCCGAGGGACTTCCCTCCGAGCTCGTTTCTTGGACTGTCGATATCGGCGTTTTCGATGTCAAAGACCTTTCTCACCAGCGAGAAGCCGTTTGAATGAACGCCCGAAGAGGGGAGCGCGATTATAACGTCTCCGGGCTTCATCTTTTGGTTGTCGATAATATTCTCTCTGTCTACGATCCCGGTGCAGTATCCCGCAAGGTCGTATTCGTCCTCCGGCATCATCCCGGGGTGTTCGGCGGTCTCGCCGCCTATGAGCGAAGCCCCCGCCATAATGCAGCCGTCGCAGACTCCCTTGACGATCGCGGCGATTTTTTCCGGGATGTTCTTCCCGCAGGCGATATAATCAAGAAACACGAGCGGCTTCGCTCCGCAGCAGATAATGTCGTTTACGCACATCGCCACGCAGTCGACGCCGATAGTATCATGCTTTCCGAGCATAAAAGCAATCTTGAGCTTGGTTCCGACTCCGTCGGTTCCGGATACGAGGACCGGGTCCTTATAGCCCTTAAGATCTGGCGCGAACAGCCCGCCGAAGCCGCCTATGCCCGAGACCTCTCCTCCGGTCGCGGTGCGCTTTATATCAGCCTTCATCAGCTCTACCGAGCGGTATCCTGCGGTAATGTCAACGCCGGCGTTTTTATAGCTGTCAGAGTAACTTTTTTCCATTTTTCTTCCTCCGGATCAGTCTTTTTTGGCAAATTTGGGATTAAGGCTTATCTTGCTTTCAAATCTGCTCTTATTAGCCTTAGCGGGGACTGCGGTGGGATAGTTTCCGTCGAAGCATGCATAGCATCTTCCGCAGCCGTCGTCGCCGGTAATCTTTTTAACGTCCTCGATACTCAGAAAGTTTACGGAATCCGCTCCTAAGACCTCTGCGATTTCGGGGATGGAATACTTACAGGCGATAAGATCGTCCTTTGAATCTATATCCACGCCGTAGTAGCAGGGATTTTTAAACGGTGGAGCGGATGAGAGCATATGTACCTCTTTAGCGCCGCCGTCGCGAAGTCTTTTTATAAGCTTAGCGCTCGTAGTGCCTCTGACGATAGAGTCGTCTACCAGCACCACGCGTTTGTCCTTGACGACCGACGAGACGACGTTGAGCTTTATCGATACCATCTCTTCCCTTACTCCCTGGCCGGGGACGATAAAGGTCCTGCCGATGTATTTATTCTTAATAAGTCCTATGTCGTAAGGTATGCCGGATCTTCTTGAATAACCTATCGCAGCGTCGGTTCCGCTGTCCGGGACTCCGACGACGATATCCGCGTCGATAGGATAAGTCTCCGCTAAAAGCTCGCCGGCTCTTAGCCTTGCCGCGTGTACCGAGCAGCCGTCGCAGACAGAATCCGGCCTTGCGATATAAAGATACTCAAACACGCAGAACGATTTTTCGCGTTCCCCGCAGTGATCTCTAATAGTCTTTATCCCGTCCTTGGTGAATACGACTACTTCGCCCGGCTCTACGTCGCGCACAAATTTAGCGTTCACCGCGTCAAGCGCGCAGGTCTCTGACGCGACGATATAAGTTCCGTCCTCTCTTAAGCCGTAGCAGAGCGGCCTGAAGCCGTTCGGATCGCGCGCGGCAATAAGCTTTGAGGGGGACATAATTACCAAAGAGTACGCTCCGTCAAGCTTTCCCATCGCTCCCGCGACCGCGTCCTCGATATTTTTTGCGGAGAGCCTTTCTTTTGTTATCGTGTACGCGATTACCTCGGTATCCGAGGTGGAATGGAAAATAGAGCCCTGCTCTTCAAGCGCCGTTCTCAGCTCGAAGGAATTAACGAGATTGCCGTTATGAGCGAGCGCCATGTTTCCCTTTAAGTGATTGACGACCACCGGCTGAGCGTTTCTTCTGTCGCCTGAGCCCGTAGTGCCGTAGCGGACGTGGCCGAGCGCCATATTTCCGTTTCCGAGCTTAGAAAGATTTTCCTGCGTAAAGATCTCGTTTACTATCCCGGTATCCTTTCGGTAAGTAAACACTCCGTCGTCGTTCACGACTATGCCCGCGGATTCCTGGCCGCGGTGCTGAAGCGCGAAAAGACCGTAGTAAGCGAGCGAAGCCACGTCGCGGGTTTCGGGTGAAAATACGCCGAAAACGCCGCATTCTTCATGAATATGATTATCCATACAATTCCTCTTTTCCGGTATTATTCTCCGAAAACTCTCCTCATCATTTCTTTGTAAGCGTCTTCGACGCCGCCCATATCGCGGCGGAAGCGATCCTTGTCAAGCTTTTCGTTTGTCTTGGAATCCCAGAACCTGCAGGTATCGGGGGAGATCTCGTCCGCAAGAACTATTTTCCCGTCCGAGGTCTTTCCGAATTCAAGCTTGAAATCGACAAGAGTAACGCCGAGACCCTTGAAGTATTCCTTTAAGACCTCGTTTACCTTGAAGGCGTATTTCTTAATCGTCTCGATCTCGTCCTTAGTCGCAAGCCCGAGCGCGAGAGCGTGATAGCTGTTTATAAGCGGGTCGTGGAGATCGTCGTTTTTATAGCTGAATTCGATAGTGGGCTCCGAGAAAACGATCCCTTCCTCTACGCCGTATCTTTTTGCAAAGGATCCCGCGGAGATATTTCTGATAATGACCTCGAGCGGAACTATAGAAACCTTTTTGACCACGGTATCGCGTTCGCTGATCTCTTTTACGAAGTGTGTGGGGACTCCGCTCTTTTCAAGAATCTGCATAAGATAGTTTGACATGCGGTTGTTGATAGCGCCCTTGCCGGTGATGGTGCCTTTTTTGAGTCCGTCGAGCGCGGTAGCGTCGTCCTTGTAGGAGACGATCACAAGCTCCGGATCCTCGGTAGCGAATACCTTTTTTGCCTTTCCTTCATAAAGCTGTACGGTTTTTTCCATTGTTACTTCCTCCTGCGTGAATCAAAATTTTCTTTCGCTTCGCCGGAAATCATGCGAAATGCGCGAGCCGAAACTTCCGAACGTTGAAGCGTGATTGATAATTTATAACTGATATCCGGGCGGCCGGTAAAGCCGCAAAAATTAACTATTCCTCTATGCGCGAAGCGATCTCGGAGTCCTTCTTAAGAACGGCTTCCGCGTCCTTTCTTCTCTTTTCGTCGAGCCTTGCGGCGAGATCTTTATCCTCGACCGCGAGGATCTGAGCAGAAAGCAGGGCGGCGTTGGCGCCCCCGTCTATCGCTACCGTCGCAACAGGGATCCCCGAAGGCATCATTACGGTAGCTAAGAGGGCGTCAAGGCCGTCCAGATTGCTTGATTTGCACGGGATACCGATGACCGGCAGAGTGGTGTTTGCCGCTATCGCCCCCGCAAGGTGCGCCGCCATCCCCGCCGCGCATATCAGCACCCCGAAGCCGTTTTCCCTTGCTGACGCGGCAAAGTCCCTTGCTTCTGCGGGAGTGCGGTGCGCGGAATAGACGTGCGTCTCATAGGGTATTCCCAAAGACTTAAGCATGGAAGCGGTCTTTTTGAGGATCGGAAGATCGGAGTCGCTGCCCATAATAATACCTACTTTTTTCATATTTACCTCCGTAACAGTCGGCCCGTTAAAAAGCAAAAGCGCCGTTTTAAAATGCAGATACATAACGAAAACGGCATTGCGGCGCTTATTTGCCCGGGGCGCACTTTATATAATAATATAATACCATCACATTCATCCAAAGTCAACCCAAAACATCATCGGTCGCCGCCCAAAAAAACTGCTCATAAACGTCCGTAAATTGGGATTTATGACTAAAGACGATAAAAGCGGGCGAATAAAGTCGTTTTATACGTCAAAGCTTTTTCGCAAAAGCTTAATTTCACCCGACAGAGCCGTTATGCTACAAGCAGGATCCGTCTCCCTATTCGCTCGCCTTGGTATCGCAGTAGGCGCAGCGGTAAACGCGGTTTTTGGGATCTTCGAGCCTGAAAATATGTTTAAGCTCCTGCTCGGTGCTTGTGATGCACCTCGGATTTTTGCACTTTATCACGTCGATCAAAGTCTCGGGAAGCCCTATAGCCTTCTTTTCGACAAGCTTTCCACCGCGGATGATATTGACCGTGACGTTCGGCGCGACGTATCCGATAATGTCAAAATTGACCGGGATATCCGCGTCTATCTTGATAATATCCTTCCTGCCCATCTGCGAGCTGACGGCGTTTTTGATGATAGCAACCGAGCATTCCAGTCTGTCAAGCCCCAAAAGGTCGTAAAGCTTCATTCCCCGTCCGGCGGGGATGTGATCTATAACGATACCGTTTTTGATCGAATCAATATTCATATTCAAAATCCCCCTTTAAGCGATAGTTCCCGCTTCCCTGAGAAGCTTAAGTATAAGCGCCATTCTAATATATTTTCCGTTCAGCACCTGTTTGAAATAGCATGCGCGCGGATCCTGATCTATCTCCACCGAGATCTCGTTTACCCTTGGAAGGGGATGCATGATCGAAAGGTCCTTTTTAGCGTTCTTAAGCTTGTCCGGAGTGAGGATATAGCTGTCTTTGAGCCTTAAATAGTCCTCCTCGTTGAAGAATCTTTCCCTCTGCACCCTCGTCATATAAAGAATATCGAGATTCGGCATATATTCCTCAAGATTCGAGGTCTGTATATAAGGGATCCCGGCCTTTTTAAGGACCTCCTGCTTGACGTAGCTCGGAAGCTTTAGCTCCTCGGGAGATATCAAAACGACGTTCAGCCCGGAATATCTTGACAGCGCGCCTATTAAAGAATGCACCGTTCTTCCGAACTTAAGGTCCCCGCAGAAGCCGACGGTGAGATTTTCAAAGCTTCCCTTTTCTCTTGCGATAGTAAGAAGATCCGCAAGAGTCTGCGTGGGATGAAAATGCCCGCCGTCCCCGGCGTTTATAACCGGGATGGTAGCGTTCTGAGCCGCTACGAGCGGAGCGCCCTCCTTTGGGTGCCGCATAGCGATTATATCCGCATAGCAGCTGACGGTCTTAGCGGTATCCGCGACGCTTTCGCCCTTTGCAGCCGACGACGACTGCGCCTCGGAAAATCCCAAAACGTTCCCTCCGAGCTCGTACATCGCCGCTTCAAAGCTTAAGCGCGTCCTTGTAGAAGGCTCAAAGAAAAGCGTCGCAAGCTTTTTCCCGCGGCATTTTTCGGAATATTTCCCCGGGTTTGCGATAATATCGTTCGCAGTATCAATAAGCTGACCTATTTCCTCGACGGAAAGGTCGGAAATGTCGATAAGATGCTTAAGTGTGTTCATAATTTCGCCCCGTTCACTTCAAGATATTTTTTGATTCTTTCAACATTCTCCGCGTTTTTCGGATCCTCCTCAAGATATTCGATTATGTCGTAAACGTTAGCGACCGCGTATACCGGGAACCCGAATTCCTCGTTTATCTCCCGCATGGCGCTCTTTTCGGTCTTACCCTTTTCGCAGCGGTCTACCATGATAAGGCATGCCGCGACCTTAACGCCCGACAGCCCCGAGAGGATCTCCATGCTTTCTCTTATAGCCGTACCGGCGGTGATAACGTCCTCGGTAATAACTATCTCTTCCCCCGGCTGCGGCTTATATCCGACCAGAACGCCGCCCTCGCCGTGGTCTTTGGCTTCCTTTCTGTTAAAAACGAAGGGGAGCGACAGCCCCTCGCGCGAAAGCGCCGCGGCGGCAGATACGACTATCGGGATACCCTTGTAGGCAGGACCGAAGAGCACGGTTTCCTTTCTGCCTATGTGTTCAAGATACGCGCGCGCGTAAAACTCTCCGAGCTTCATTATCTGCTCGCCGGTCTTGATATCTCCCGCGTTGATGAAATACGGGATCTTTCTGCCGGATTTAGCTGTGAAGTCGCCGAATTTGAGCACCCCGGCGCTCTCCAAGAATTTGATGAATTCTCTTTTGTAGCCTTCCATGTATTAAACCTCCTTATTTAACCAAGAAATTCCCTTATGCATCTTTCATACGCAGCGACCGGATCCTCCGCTGCGGTGATAGGCCTTCCGACGACGATATAATCCGACCCCGCGGCCTTAGCCTGCTCGGGAGTCATGATCCTCTTCTGGTCTCCCGCGTCCGAGTCCGAAAATCTCACGCCCGGCGTGACGGTAATAAATCCGCTCCCGCAGGTATTATGCACCGCCGCCGCTTCAAGAGGGGAGCAAACCACGCCGTCAAGACCAGATCTTGCGGCGTTTTCAGCATACTTCATAACCGTTTCGGCCATAGGCGCGCCGATAAGAAGCTCGTTTTTAAGAGTTTCGGAATCGGTGGACGTAAGCT
The DNA here is from genome assembly GCA_947588805.1 of uncultured Clostridia bacterium. Taxonomy (GTDB): domain Bacteria; phylum Bacillota; class Clostridia; order Oscillospirales; family Ruminococcaceae; genus Faeciplasma. Next base: position 23,294 of record CANPYR010000007.1, on the reverse strand, counting down.
GCGTGACCGCGATAAGTATCGGCCTTTCGCCGTTCGGCTTAGTAAGCCCCTCGAGCGCCGCCTTCATCATCGCAGACCCTCCCGCCGCGTGCAGATTCGTCATATCCACGTCGAGACGAGACAGGACCGCCATGGCTTTTTTAACGGTGTTCGGAATGTCGTGAAGCTTAAGATCGAGAAAAATCTTATGACCGCGATTTTTGATCTTTTCTACGATCGACGGGCCTTCTGAATAGTAAAGCTCCATACCTATCTTTACAAACGGCTTTCTTCCCTTGAACCTGTCGAGAAATTCAAGCGTCTTTTCGGCGCTCGGAAAATCGCAGGCGATAATAACGTCTTTACCCATTTAATGCTCCTCCTATGATATCGCTTAATTTATTTATACCGTATTTTTCCATCACGTTCGGCAGATCCTCGATAATTTTCTTGGAAGCGAACGGATCAGTAAGATTCTCAGCGCCGACCTCAACTGCCGTCGCGCCGGCGAGCGTCATCTCAATAACGTCCTCCGCGGAGGATATCCCTCCCATCCCGACTATCGGGATCTTTACCGCTTTTGCGCACTGATATACCATCCTCACCGCGACCGGGAAGATCGCAGGCCCCGAGAGACCTCCCGTGACGTTTTTAAGAAGCGGCGCGCGCTTTTTAATATCTATTCTCATCGCCAAGAGCGTGTTTATTAAGCTTACGCCGTCCGCGCCCGCGTCCTCGCAGGCCTTTGCGATTTCGGCTATGTCCGTTACATTCGGCGAGAGCTTTATTATCACAGGCTTTTTTACGGCTTTTTTAACTGCTGACGTTACCTCGAAGGCCGATTTCGGGCTTGTCCCGAAGCTCATTCCGCCGCCGTGAACGTTAGGGCAGGAGATATTTACTTCAAGCCACCCGACCTCTTCGCACTTATCGAGCCGCGAGCAGGTATATACATAGTCGTCTACGGAAAATCCCGAGACGTTCGCCATGACCTTCTTATTAAAGACTTTTTTAAGCTTCGGCAGCTCTTCGGAAATAACCTTATCGACACCCGGGTTCTGAAGCCCGACTGCGTTAAGCATCCCCGAGGGCGTTTCCGCAATTCTCGGAGTAGGATTTCCGAAGCGCGGCTCTTTGGTGGCGCCCTTGAACGAGAATGTGCCGAGGATATTTATGTCGTAGAGCTCTGCGAATTCATACCCGTAACCGAAGGTTCCGCTTGCGGGGATAACGGGATTATCTATAGTTATACCGCAGAGATCGACCTTCATATCTACCATTTTATCTCCTCCTTAAAAAGTACCGGACCGTCGCGGCATATCCGCTTATATCCCGTGACCGTCTCACAGGTGCAGCCCATGCAGGCTCCGAATCCGCAGCCCATTCTCTCCTCGAAGCTGAACTGCGCCGGGGAATCGGTGCTTTTATAGACGGCTTTAAGCATGGGCTCCGGTCCGCAGGTATAGATATATGAATATTCAAGCCCCGAGAGCGCGTCTGTGACAAAGCCCTTTATCCCTTTCGAGCCGTCGGCGGTGGCGAGCCTTACTCCGCATCCCAAAGCCTTGAATTCCTCCTCGTAGAAGACCTCGTCAGCGGAATTAAAGCCGAGTATCACGCTCACGCTTTTGTCCTCTTTCAGAAGCTCTTTTGCAAGAAGATAAAGCGGCGGCACTCCGACTCCCCCGCCAATAAGAAGGGGAGAAGGACCCGAGACCGACGTATCGTATCCGTTTCCGAGCCCGCTTAAAACGTCGAGCCGTTCTCCCGGCTTCATCCCGGACATTTTCTCTGTGCCTTTTCCTACGACCTTATAAATGATCGTAACGCTGTCCTCAGACAGGTCGCATACAGATATCGGCCGCCTGAGATACAGCCCGTCAAGCCTTATGTTTATAAACTGTCCCGGACGGGTTATCGCCGAAACGTCGCCGTGAAGCACAGTCTTAAAGACGTTTTTTGTAAGCGGGACGTTTGAGACTATTTCAAAAATTCCCTGTTTCATCCGTCTTTCCTCCTATATACAACATTTGCGTTTTTAACAGTCAAAACGCATTTTCCGAGCATTTTCATCCCCTCAAACGGAGTAGCACGCCCCATGCTGAGAAACTTTTCGGGATCTACGGTAAATTCGTCCCTTATATCCCATACCGAGAAATCCTCGCCCAAAGGGATACCGAATCTTCTTCTCGGATTTATGCACATAAGCTCAATAAGCCGCTCAAGGGTAATTATCCCGGTCCTGACCAGGTGTGTATATACCGAAGAAAACGCCGTTTCAAGTCCGACTATCCCGAACGCCGAGCCTGCGAGTCCCTTTGATTTTTCCTCTTTTGAATGCGGAGCGTGATCGGTAGCTATCATATCTATGGTCCCGTCTCTTATCCCATCTAAGAGCGCTTCCTTGTCGGCGCGGGATCTTATCGGCGGGTTCATCCTGAACCGTCCGTCCTCCAAAAGCTCCGAGTCGTCAAAAATCAGGTAGTGCGGTCCCGTCTCGCAGGTTATATCAACGCCGCGCTTTTTAGCGTCGCGTATCAGCTGTACGCTTTCTTTTGTTGATATGTGGCAGACGTGATACCTGCAGCCCGTTTTTTCCGCAAGACCTATGTCCCGCTCTATCTGCTTCCATTCGCTTTCGGAGCAAATTCCCCTGTGACCGTGAGCCTTTGCATAGTCTCCGTCGTGGATATATCCTCCGTTCAGAAGAGAATTGACCTCGCAGTGCGCGGCGATGATCTTCCCAAGTCTTTTCGCTCTTATCATCGCTTCTTCCATCATCCCGTCGCTCTGAACGCCCCGCCCGTCGTCCGAAAACGCGATAACGTTTTTTGAAATCCCGTCCATGTCGCTTAAAGCTTCGCCCTTTTCTCCGACGGTAATCGCGCCGTATGGGTGTACGCCGATAACCGCGTCCCGCCTGATTATTTCAAGCTCGCGCTCAAGATTTTCGTAAGAGTCCGGAACGGGATTCAGATTCGGCATGGCGCAAACGTCGGTAAAACCTCCCGCCGCGGCCGCCATGGAACCGGTTTTTACCGTTTCTTTATAAGAAAATCCCGGCTCGCGAAAATGAACGTGCACATCGCAAAAACCGGGAAGAAATAAATATCTGTCGTCAGAAAATGACGGGCTGCAAAGCGTGGAGCCGCAATATTTTTCCTTTAAGAGAACGGGATCAAAGATCGTCATTTCAGTTCCTCCATCCATATACAGTATCTTTCCGAAACAGTATAGCACATTCCGTGCGGAATGTCAACTAAAATTTAAGAATCATATGTCGTAGCTAAGACGTCAAAAGTTGTGAATCGGTTTTCTCGCAGTGTTCAATTCCCATTCACTAACAACTAACAACTATCAACTATCAACTAACAACTATAAGGCAGAATCTTGAAATTCCGATATCCGACTTCTGAATTCTGACTTCTGATATCTGATTTCTGATATCGGACTTCTGATATCGGACTTTTTCACGCTTTTAACTCTTGACAACCGTCTTCAAATGTGCTACAATAGCTTCAATATTTACCGAAACGCGAAGACGGAGAGAGTACGCCGCGATAAGCTCCACAGAGAGGGGAAGAACGCTGAAAATTCCCCGGGTGAAAACGGCTGAAGTTCACTCCCGAGCGGTTTTGCTGAAACCTTAGGCTGTAGGCAAAAACGGCGGCGCGACGTTACCGCGCGGGGGAGTGAACGCTCCCTGTGGGTGGTTTATAAGCATGACTTTTTTGTTATGTCCCGTCAAAGGCGGGGCATTTTTATTAGGTCTAATTAAGATTTTAATTTTTGCGAGGTATGCTATGCTGTCGGTCAAGCTTGATTACTTTATGAAAGAATATATGAAGCTTTGGGCGAAGCTGCGATTTAGAACCCGGGGTTTATATTACTTTGCTTAATAACTTATTGAAAGGATGTTATAAATGAAACAAGCACTTGAAAAAATTGAGCTCAGCGCGAAGGAAGAGCTTAAAAAGATCCGCGACTCAAAAGAGCTCGAAGCTTTAAGGATCAGATTTTTGGGCAAAAAAGGCGAGCTTACTACCGTCCTTAAAGGCATGGCGACGTTAAGCTCCGAGGAGCGCCCGGTAATAGGGCAGCTTGCTAACAGAGTCAGATCCGATATCGAGAACGCGGTCGAGGAGCGCGCGAAGGAGCTTAAAAAAGCGGCTTTTGAGCTTAAACTCAAGGAAGAAAAGCTCGACGTGACTCTTCCCGGAAAGGCCCCGAAGCTCGGCAAGCTCCATCCGCTCGACTCGGTCATGCGCGAGATCGAGGACATATTTATCGGCATGGGATTTGATATCGCGTCCGGTCCGGAGGTAGAATACGACTATTATAACTTTGAAGCTCTAAATCTTCCTCCCGATCACCCCGCGCGCGATACTCAGGATACGTTTTATATTTCGGATAAGATCCTTCTTCGCACCCAGACCTCTCCCGTGCAGATAAGGGTAATGGAGCAGAAGAAGCCGCCTATCAGGATAGTCGCCCCCGGAAGGGTATACCGTTCCGACGCGGTAGACGCGACTCACAGCCCGCTCTTCCATCAGATAGAGGGACTGGTGGTAGATAAGGGTATAACGATGGGAGATCTTGTCGGAACGCTTGATATGCTTATGAAGCGGCTTTACGGCGTGGAGTGCAGGATAAGACTGAGACCCCATCACTTCCCGTTCACCGAGCCGTCGGCCGAAGTAGATATGGTATGCTTCAACTGCGGCGGCAAGGGATGCTCGATGTGCAAGGGCGAAGGCTACGTGGAGCTTCTGGGATCCGGCATGGTTCACCCGAAGGTCTTAGCGAACTGCGGAATAGATCCCGAGGAGTATTCCGGCTTTGCATTCGGACTCGGGCTTGAAAGACTTGTAATGCGCAAATACGGCGTCACCGACTTAAGACTTCTCTACGAGAACGATCTTAGGTTCCTTGAACAGTTCTGAGGAGGGAAAACACTATGAATTTATCTATGAAATGGCTTAAGGACTATGTTGATAAGGACTTCGACGTAAAAAAGTTCTGTTACGATCTCACGATGACCGGCTCCAAGGTTGAGGGATACGAGACCGAGGGGGAGAATATAAAAAACGTGGTAGTCGGAAGGATTCTTTCGGTAACTCCGCATGAAAATTCCGATCATCTTGTAGTCTGTCAGGTCGACGTAGGAAAGGGCGAACCGATTCAGATAGTGACCGGAGCTTCAAACGTAAACGCCGGCGATACCGTTCCGGTGGCGCTTGATAATTCCTACCTCCCCGGCGGCGTCCATATCAAAAAAGGAAAGCTCAGAGGAGTCGAATCTAACGGCATGCTCTGTTCCTTAGGAGAATTGGGACTCACCGCTCACGATTTTCCCTACGCTATCGAGGACGGCATTTTCATCATGCGGGAGGACTGCGAGATAGGCCAGGATATACAGAGCGCTATCGGGCTTAACGATACCTCGGTGGAGTTTGAGATAACTTCAAACCGTCCCGACTGTCTTTCGGTTATCGGACTTGCAAGAGAAGCCGCGGCGACATACGGAATTAAATTCGAGGAGCCGAAGCCTTCGTACAAAGGCGTTCCGGGGGATATCTCCGAAAAGATAAACGTAGTCATAGAGAACGAAAAGCTCTGCCGCCGCTATATCGGAGGGTATGTCAGAAACGTCAGGATAGGACCGTCTCCGAGGTGGCTGAGGGAGCGCCTTCGCGCTTCGGGAGTAAGGCCGATAAATAATCTTGTAGATATCACGAACTATGTAATGCTCGAATACGGCCAGCCCATGCACGCCTTCGACGCGAGGTTTATCAAAGGAAACGAGATACACGTAAGAAACGCGAGGGCAGGGGAGACCATCACCACTCTTGACGGCAACGTAAGAGAGCTTAGTCCCGAGACGCTCGTTATCGCCGATACCGAGAAGCCGGTCGCGGTAGCGGGAGTGATGGGAGGAGAATATTCCGGGATAATGGACGATACGACGGACGTTATCTTTGAATCCGCTTCGTTTGACGGGGCTTCCGTGAGAAGGACCGCTAAGAAGCTCGGTATGAGGACCGACAGCTCCGCAAGATTTGAAAAGGGACTCGATCCTAATCTCTGCGAGCCGGCTATCATGCGCGCCTTTGAGCTTGTAGAGCTTTTGGGATGCGGCGAAGTTCTTGATACGAAGATAGACCGCTTCCCGAATCCTCCGACTCCGAAAACGGTTGAATTCACCCCCGACTGGATAAATCGCTTCTTAGGGATAGATATCCCCGCGGAGCAGATGGTAAAGTATCTTGAAAACATAGGCTTTGAGGTGAACGGCAGCGAGATCAAGGCTCCGTACTACCGTATAGATATCGAGAGCAAAGCGGATATCGCCGAAGAGGTAGCGAGATTCTACGGCTATAACAATATCAAGGGGACCGAGCTCAGAGGTATCGCGAACGCGAAGCTCACCCCCGCTCAGCAGCTCACCAGAAAAACCGAAGCCGCATGCGTGGGTCTCGGACTTTACGAGATCGAGACATTCAGCTTCATCTCTCCGAAGTTCTATGACAAGATAAACCTTCCCGCCGATTCAAAGCTCAGATCGAGCGTAACTATCCTCAATCCGCTCGGCGAGGATACCTCCGTAATGCGCACCACGGTGCTTCCGTCGATGTGCGAAACGCTGGCAAGAAACTACAATTTAAGAAATCCCGAAGCTGCGCTTTTCGAGCTTGGGAACGAATATATCCCGACCGAGGAGGGGAAGCTTCCTCTTGAACCGCAGAGACTTTCTATAGGCATATACGGCGGCGGGAACGATTTTTACTCCGTCAAGGGGATAGTTGAGAGGATCTTCGGCTATATCGGACTTGAAAACGTCGAATACGAGCTTGCGGATGAAAACTGCGGCTTCGGAGAATACGTTATGTTCCATCCGGGAAGAGTCGCGGTCGCGACCGCTGAGGGTAAGCCTATAGCGATCTTGGGCGAAATTCATCCCGACGTGTTGGAAAATTACGGGATAGGCGTGAGAGCGTACTGCGCGAAGATAAATATCACCGAGATACTTGATATGGACATACCCGAGAAGACATATAAGCTGCTCCCGAAATATCCCGCCGCGACAAGAGACGTTTCGCTTATCTGCGACGACGGGATCCCCGCAGCGAAGCTTGAAAAGCTTATAAGAAAGGCGGTAGGCTCTGTTCTTGAGAGCGTGAAGCTGTTCGACGTATACAAAGGCGAGCAGATAGGAGCCGGTAAGAAGTCGGTAGCGTTCTCGATAGTAATGCGTTCAAAGGACGGAACTCTCACCGACGAACAGGCCGACGGCGCGATGCAAAAGGTAAGAAAAGCGCTAACGGAGCTTGGGGCTGAGATAAGAAGCTGACAGGGATAAATTTTAGGCAGCCCGAATAATATCTTTTGGTTAATAAGCAATAATACCGACGGTTAAAATTATAGATTCTCACAAAATTATACAAAAGGTATTGTTATTTCGGATTTTTTGAGTTATAATAGACATATAGTTTTGTCTGAACCGCGCAAGAGCGCGGGCCTGCAATCGTTCACATAATCTGCAAGGAGGCATTTCGTATGGTAAACGACCAGACCATGACTTTTTCGGTCAAGGACGACCGAAAGGATGAGATAAAATCAACGCTGACGGCAGTATACGAGGCGCTTTATGAGAAGGGATACAACCCTGTGAATCAGATTGTCGGCTATATACTTTCCGAGGATCCGACCTATATCACGACTTATAATAACGCGCGGAGCCTTATCCGTCACATCGACCGCGACGAGCTTTTGCAGGAGATGGTAAAGACATACCTCGGCGCGAAGTAGTTAAAGCGGTAATCGGTAATCCGACACGGTCAAAAAGTAAATCACGGGTTAGGCAGCCCCGAATAAAACGGCAAAAGCAGACGAAGCTCCGTCTGCTTTTTGCGTATAGAAGTAAGAATATTAAAATTCATCTTAAAGCTAAATCTGAATTTACCTAAGCGCGCTTACGAAAATCATCCCGTATATATCCGTAAATATTGTAAGTGCAGTAGCTGCCGACCATCTTTCCGTTTCTGATACAGCCTTCAAGCGTAAATCCGCATTTCTTTAAAACCGCATTTGAAGCCATGTTTTCTACGTCTGCTTCCGCATGCAATCTGTCCAAAGCTGTTTCCGAAAAGATAAAATTCACGACTTTGGTCAATGCCTCGGTGCAAAAGCCTTGGTTCCAGCAGGCAGGATTTATTCTGTATGCGATCTTACCCAGTCTGTCGTTTTCTACATCGAATACTTCTATAATTCCGATTACTTTATGATTCTCTTTACTTTCGATCCCCCATATGAAATCATGGGACGGTTTGCGCTTAACATGCGGTCTTGGATCGATAAACAGAAGCTCCGGATTTTTCTCGTCCTTGTTTGCGGAGCGTCCCCAATATTTATAAACAACGTCCAGCCCCAACCATTCGCGTAGATCGTCAGTATCATCCGGCGTCAGTTTGCGCAAAAATAACCGTTCTGTTTCAAGCTCGGGTATCCACAAGCATTCATTCAGCATAAATCTCACCTATTATCCTTGAAGTTCTGATTTCCGACTTCTGATATCTTGCAATAGCTCCTCTACCTCGGTATCTCTCTGCGCATAGCTTCATCCTTTGTCTGCCCCTTGAGACTTACAAGCTTCTCGGTCAGCACCCTTGAAAATCCCGCGATCAGAGCTTCCTGGATCACAAAACTCGATACGAGATTGTCGCCGCTCTTTTCGGGATTCAAAACGTCCGACGCGCATTCCCTTACTATGCTCGTAAATAACAGCGTAGCAGCGTGATGCTTTATAATGTAGTCGGAGTAAAGCGCCTGAACGTCCTCCTCCGGAAGCTCGTTAGAGAGCATTTCTTTGACTATGTTTATCGAAACCGCCTGCTTAAGAGTGAAGATGATGATGAGATACGCGATGTGAACCCTGTAATATTTTCTCTTTACCGGCGCGGGCATTATTTTAAGCCTGACGTAGTTGTTTATAGCGGAAGCGGAAAAAAGCTTTTCCTCCGAAACCTCGTCCTCGTCGTCCTCTTTGTCTCCGGGGGAGGTGATAAGGCCGAGATACTGCGAAAGCAACACGATCACCTGATCCATATAAAGCCCGATATCCGGGATATTTTCCCAGCTCGGGAGCTTGAATCCCGAAACCGCCTTTTCCCATCTTAAAAGCTTGTGCGATACTAAATCCCTGTCATACATAATTTTTATCTCTCTTTGGATATGCTTTCAGCCGACAGGGTTTAAGCGCTCTGCCGGCTGACGGCTGATTTTCTTTCGGATTTGAACGGTTTATTTAAGTCTGCTTGTCGTCTTGGAATGATTCGCTTTTTATCTTCTTCCGAGATCCTTGTCGTTCCAGCCGGCGTTGTCGTTTTCCTTTATATAGTCTACGAGCGTATCGACGGTAGTGAACGCAAGTCCGACATAGCTGTCCGCGCATCCGTAGTAAAGCGCGATCCTGCCGGTAGCGTCGTCCTGGATGGTAGAGCAGGGGAATGTTACGTTAGGAACGAATCCGCGCTCCTCATACCACTGTTCGGGGGTAAGGAGATATCTCTTCGAGCGGTAAAGAACCTTAGAAGGCTCGTCTATATCCAAAATCGCGCCGCCTATGGTGTAAACGTAGCCGTTGCAGGTGTTGCAGACTCCGTGGTAGATAAGGAGCCAGCCCTCGGAGGTCTCTATCGGGTTAGCGCCGCCGCCTATCTTCATCCCTTCCCACCAGTTGGAGCCGTTCGGGCTCATGACGTGGCGGTGCTTGCCCCAGTAGACCATATCGGGGGATTCGGAGATAAAGATATCGCCGAAGGGAGTGTGGCCCGAATCGGAAGGACGGCTTAAGAGCTTATACATTCCGTTGATTTTTCTCGGGAATAAAACTCCGTTTCTGTTGAAAGGAATGAACGGGTTCTCGATCCTTTCAAAGTGCTTGAAATCGGTAGTCTTAGCGATACCGAGAGCCGCGCCGTAGAAGTCCTGGCACCAGACGATATAGTACGCGTCCTCGATCTTGATAAGTCTCGGGTCGTACTGATAGAAGGGGATAGCGTTCTCGCCCTTCTCGTTCACCATCGGTATAACGTTCTTTTCAAATTCCCAGCGAATACCGTCCTTAGAGCGGCCGAGATATAAAAACGGCACGCCGTCGGTAGCTTCGGCTCTGAAAACGCCGATAAAACCGTCCTCATACGGAACGACCGAGGAATTAAAGATCCTTGCGATCCCGGGAATAGGGTTTCGGTCGATAATCGGGTTTTCGCTATAGCGCCAGATAGGAAGGCTGTGTCCCTCGGGCCTGTCCTGCCACGGCATATTCGGAAGAGCTGATCCGTTGATTATTTTTACTTTTGACATAAGCGGTACATCCTTTCAGAGTCTAAATTGAGAGCAAACGCCCATCGTTCTCTATTATACCATCAAAGAAAAATAATTTCAATACTTTTTTCACAAATACTAATAATTTTTTTTGCATAAAGAAAGATAATTCCCAAAATCACAGCTGTAAGCTCCGCCCCCGCTATTTTTAAAACCTTCGCCGAAGGCGACGCCAAAAAAATCTGATATCTGATTTCTGACCTCTGTCTTCTAATAGCTACGGTTCTCTCTCGTCGCAGATGAAATACATACTAAGAGCTTCGGGACCGCAGTGGCAGCCGAACACGGGTCCGATATATCCGACGATAACGTTTTTGACCTTTCCCTTGAGCATTGAAGCAAGCTTTTCGGCTTCCTCCGGGCAGTCCGCGTGGGAAATATAGACGGTCTGGGCCTTAGGATTCACGGCGTGCTTTTCAAAGAGATCGTAAAGAGCCTTGGTCGAAGCGTTTTTCCCGCGAGCCCTTCCCGCGACGTAGATCTTTCCGTCGTCTCTTACATATAGGATCGGACGAATCCCCAAAACCGAGCCGGCGATAGCGGTAGCCGCAGAGATCCTGCCGCCGCGCTTAAGATACATCAGATCCGCTACGGTGAATGCGTGATAGACCTTGAGCATTATCTTTTCTGCATATTCTTTCGCTTCGTCGATAGTAGCTCCCGCGGCTTTTTTTCTTGTGACAAGATCCGCAAGAAGCCCCTGGCCGTAGTTCGCGCACTTGGTATCGATAATATAGATCTTTCTGTCGGGATATTTTTCTCTAAGCTCTACGGCGGCCGTTTCGGCGTTATTAACCGAAGAGCTTAGCCCGGAGGTAAATCCTAACAGCAGGATATCCTGACCGAGCTTGAGCCAGGGCTCGAAAGCGTCAATATAGTCCTGAGGATTCGCGGCGGCGGTAGTCATCACCTCGCCGTTTCTTTCAAGATTGTAAAACAGCTTCGGGTCCATCTCCTCGTTTGTCATAGTTTCGCTTCCCCTTATAAGCTTCAGGGGAACAAGGTCAAGACCGTATGCCTTGAGCATTTTCGGCGTGAAGTCAGCCGAAGATTCCACAAAAATCCGGTACGCCATTTTAAACTCTCCTTTTTTCTGGAATTATATTGAAATATCAGAAGACGTGAACACAAATATCACCGTATCTAATATAGCATATTAGATACGGCGTGTCAATAGTAAAAAAAGAAAATTTTTAGTGAAAGAAAGGTGAAAGAAGAAGTGGGGGAGAGCAGATCCGAAAATTCCGCGTTATTTAACAATATGCACAAAAAATGCATTTACCCCTTGAAATTAACAGTAATATCTGCTATTATAGAAAAAACGCTGTTTTAAAAAGGAGAATTGAAATGAAAAACGTCACCATATTCGATCATCCGCTTATAAAGCACAAGATCTCTCTCTTAAGGGACAAGTCCACGGGAACTAAGGATTTTCGCACTCTTGTCGAAGAGATAACGGTGCTGATGGGATACGAAGCGCTTCGCGACCTTCCGCTTGAAGACTGCGAGGTAGAGACTCCGATCTGTAAGACCGTACAGCCCATGGTATCCGGAAAGAAGCTCGCCGTTGTGCCGATACTCAGGGCAGGACTTGGAATGGTAGGGGGGATATTAACTCTTGTTCCCTCCGCGAAGGTAGGGCATATAGGAATGTATCGCGACGAGGAGACTCACATCCCGCACGAGTACTACTGCAAGCTGCCGGAGAACATCGGCGAAAGGCTTATAATAGTATGCGACCCGATGCTTGCGACGGGAGGTTCAGCGGTAGACGCAGTTAATCTGATAAAGGACCGCGGCGGCAAAAATATAAAGTTCATGTCGATAATAGCGGCTCCGGAGGGGCTTAAGAAGCTTTCGGAAGCTCACCCGGACATAGAGATCTACTGCGGAAATCTCGACGAAAGGCTCAACGAGAACGCCTATATCGTCCCGGGTCTCGGCGACGCGGGAGACAGGATCTTCGGGACGAAGTAAGCACTTTAAGTATTTGACAAGGCGAGAATTTTATTCGGCGCGCTCTCACGACTAATCATCCCGCCGCCTTTTCCTCGCCGTAGGTAGAAAGATAAACCTTCTCAAAAATTATATCCTCAGCCGGCTGAGTGCTCTCAAGAGTCTCGGCCGACATTATTTTTTCATACGCGTCCCAACCGTCGTATACCTGCGCGAAGATCGTATATTTCATAGAGAAGTTCGGTATCCCGCCCTGCTCGGAAAATACCTTTCCCAGCTCTTCGCCGTAGGATCTCTTCAGAGCGTCCTCGTCCATATAAGCAGCGTTCACGACGGTCACGTCGTTTATAAGAATAAAGCTTGAGCCCGCGTAATTTTTCCCGAAGCTTCCCCCGATATATGAACAGATCGAGCCCTTTATCGGCCAGAGGTCGTCCGAGATTTCGGCTTTGAGCCTTGTAACGTCGCTGTCCGTTCCTATGGCGGCTTCCGGGTCTGCGGATTTCGTTCCCCCGAGCGCATACGCCCCGTCTACAACCGAGCATATATGCGTTCCGTCATAATATCCCGCGTCCGCGAGGGATTTGAAGTATCTGTAATATTCCGGAGTCTTGTCGGGATATAAAACAGCTTTAACCGTTCCGACGTTTGTTTCAAATACTGCTACCGGAGCCGAATCGTCCGGCGTTTTAAGCTGAATAAAATCTATCTCGTCCGGAATCCCGCGCTGCTTCGCGCCGGCGAGCCAGATAAAAAGCGCGAAAATAAGAATTATAAATATCCCGACAAGCGAAAATCCGAGATAGCGCTTGAAAGCCCTGCTCTTAAGGGGATTTACCTTGTGCGGATTCTGGTATTCGTCCATATTTTTTAAGCTCCCTTCAGACAAAATTCAACTGTAATTTTAAGCCTTCCTGACCTTAGTTCCTTCACGAGTCTCCTCTACGGTATACCCGAGCGCGGAGATTTTATCCCTTATCTCGTCCGCAAGCGCAAAATTCTTTTCTTTTCTTGCGGCCTTTCTTTGTTCGATAAGCTCCGCTATCTCATCCGGGATCTCATCCCCCTCGGGATTTTTATTCTTTATCTTTTCCGCGGCTCCCAAAAGCCCGAGCGATAAAACCTCATCGAATTCTTTTATAAGCGTGAGCTTACCCGCTCCCGAAACGGGGCTCTTCAAAACGTCGTATAAAGCCGTTACCGCAAGCGAGGTATTCAGATCGTTGTCCATCGCCGCCCTGAATCCCGCTCTGAGCCTGTCCGCTTCGGCTTTGTCAATGTCCCCGGTATTATCTATCTGCGAGATCTTAGCCGCGAGCTTAGAATACGCGGCCGCGGCGTTATCAAGATTTTCCCAGCTGAACATCAGCCCCTTGCGGTAATGGGACTGCAAGCAGAAGAAGCGATAGACGAGCGGATCGTACCCCTTTTCCTCCAGAAGCGAAACGGTCAGGAATTCTCCCTTTGATTTTGACATCTTCCCGCCCTCGGTGTTAAGGTGATGGACGTGGAACCAGTGCCCGCACCAAGGATGACCGAGATAGCTTTCTGACTGAGCGATCTCGTTGGTGTGATGCGGAAAAGCGTTGTCGATCCCTCCGCAGTGAAGATCAAGATACTCTCCGTTATTTTTCATAGATATGCAGGAGCATTCGATATGCCAGCCCGGGTATCCCAAGCCCCAGGGCGACTCCCACTTAAGCTCCTGATCCTCAAATTTCGACTTAGTGAACCATAAAACGAAGTCGGTCTTGTTTCTCTTATTCCCATCCGCTTCAACTCCCTCGCGGACTCCTACCGCAAGATCCTCCTCGGAGAAGTCGTTGAAAACATAGTATTTTTGGAGCTTAGAGGTATCGAAATAAATATTCCCTCCCGCTTCGTAAGCATACCCATTTTCAATAAGAGAAGATATGACCTTTATGAATTCGCCGATGTAGCTCGTCGCCGGAACTATAACGTCAGGCCTTTTTATATTAAGTTTCCGGCAGTCCTCAAAGAACGCGTCGGTATAAAACTTCGCGATCTCCATAACGGTCTTATGTTCGCGCTTAGCGCCCTTGAGCATCTTGTCGTCGCCCGTATCTCCGTCCGAGGTAAGATGTCCCACGTCGGTGATGTTCATGACTCTGTTCACGTCAAGGCCGGTATATCTAAGATACTTTTCAAGAACGTCCTCCATGATATAAGTGCGCAGATTTCCGATATGAGCATAGTGATACACCGTCGGCCCGCAGGTATACATCTCGACTCTCCCCGGCGTATGCGTAACAAATTCGTCCTTGCTTCTGGTGAGGGAATTATAAAGATTCATATTTATTCTCCTTTTAATATATTTGGATGAAGTAATCCTCCGTCCGAGCCTTCCGGCGTTTTCCGTCCTCCGACAGCATTTCTGATTTTTAATTGCTAATTTCTAATCTTCTGATCGCGTGCTCTCTAATTCCTTCAATTTCTTTTCAAGCTCTTCTATCCTTGCGCGCTGACGGCAGAGCTCCTGAGAAACGGGGTCGGGGATATGTACCTGATCGAGATCCTGGCTGACCCTCACGCCGTTTTGACGTACTACTCTCGCAGGAACGCCCACCGCAGTGGAATTGGGCGGCACCGCGTCTAAAACGACGGCGTTCGCGGCTATCTTAGAATTGTCCCCGACGGTAAACGGTCCCAAGACCTTAGCCCCGCATCCGACCATGACGTTGTTCCCAAGAGTCGGATGGCGCTTGCCCTTTCCCTTACCTGTTCCCCCGAGCGTGACTCCCTGGTAAAGCAGACAGTCGTCTCCGATCTCAGCTGTTTCGCCTATGACCACTCCCGCTCCGTGATCAATAAACAGTCTTTTTCCTATCTTCGCTCCGGGATGGATTTCTATCCCGGTAATAAACTTCGCCAACTGAGAAATCGTCCTCGCCGCAGTCTTATACTGATTGATATAAAGCCTGTGGGCGAGCCTATACATCAAAACTGCGTGAAGTCCCGAATAGGTGAGAATAATCTCAAACGTCGAACGCGCCGCAGGGTCGCGCTCTTTGATATAAGAGACCTCGCTGTTTACGGTCTCGATTATGTCTTTTAATGTCATAACGGTCATAATTTGCCCTCCGATTCCCCAAAATATAAAGCCCCCTAAAAGCCCGAAGGCCAAAAGGAGGCGTGCTTGCGCGGTTCCACTCCGATTTATCGCTCAAAAGCCTTAACGCGGCCAAAACGCGGCTGAATACTGAATTACAGATCAAAAATTTCCCCAACCGGGCTCCCGGGCGCACTTCCGCGGCAGATACGACGGCGGGGCTCGCACCGTTCCCCGCTCTCTTTGCGTCAATAAAAACCGCTCTTCCCGTTCAACGCCTTTACAGATATTATATGAAGTATAGCACACCGCGGTGAAAAAATCAAGAGGTCCCGCCGAAATTTTTTATAAACTCCGGGGCAGGGGAGGTAAGAAAAAGACAGGAGGTATCAGTAACGCATTTGCTACCCGTTAATTTTCTGATAATAAAAAAATAATCCCAAAGACAGGCAAGGCCGCTTAAAAATGAAAAAATCCCGTCTTAAAAGTAAATACCCAATAAAAAATCAACCGCCGGTCAAGACGGTTGATCGAAATTTTCCCTCTGAATCTCAGCCGGTATGAACAGAAAACGTTTCCCCCGCAGCCGACACGTATCTATAATTCCCTCTGCGCTACTACTACCGTATAGTTATCCGTGTTATATGTAATACCTGTTTCGGTAAAACCGTTTTTGCGCCAAAAATTCTCGGCTTGCGGATTGCCCTTGACCCATCCCAGACGAACGCCGGTAAGCCCGCATGTCTTTAAATACGAACACAGGTCGCTTATAATACCGCTTCCGACTCCCTTTCCCTGAACGGAGACGTCAGTCATAAAAAATCCTATGAACGCTGTTTTTTCATCCGGATAAGCCATTATAAAGTCCATTACCGCTATAAGCTTATCCCCGTCAAAGTAGCCGAGATAGTATTTGTCGCAGGCCTTCTTTTTTGGCGGGAGCGCCTTCATGCCGTCGGCAACGCTTTGTTTTGTTACAAACGGAGAGCAATATTTATAATACAGCTCGTTTTTTCTGCATAAATCGAATATTTCCCCGATATCGTCCGAGGTCGTCTGCCGGACAGAGTAACGGTCTGAAAAGAGTGAAACGTCTATCATATTATCATACTATTATACTATCATACTTTTTGTCTCAAAATTCCCGTCACTTCGTGAAGAATATCTGCAAAGCGTGATAAAGGTGCAGCTGCCAGGCCTTCATATCGTGAACGCCGCCCGGGATCACGAACATATCATAATTTTCTCCCGGTCTTAAGATATCGCATCTTTCGAGCACCTTGTCCATGATCTCCTTGTGCTCCTTATAAGCGATATCCTGGTCGCCGTTGCAGCAGAGCATATAATCAAGCTTAAGGCCCTTCGCATAGCCGGTCCTCAAGGTCATTACTATTCTTGTGATCTCCTTTTCGCGATCCCCGAACGGTCCCGAGCATCCCGAGAACGGTCCGTAGTAGCTAAAGAGGTCGAAATTATTGTAGAGCGCCGCGCGATAGGTGGTCATCGAGCCGAGCGAGAGTCCTGCGAAAGCCCTGTGGGAGCGGGTGGCGATAAGATTCTTAACGCTCACGTCGCCGCAGGCGTATGTAGAATAAGCCTTTTCCGCGGCGGGGATGAGATCGTTTCTAAGCTCGTGCCAGAAGTTTTCGGTGACGTAATCGGCGTTCTGATCGGCGCTGTCGCCGCGGTAATATGTCGGCGTGACGATGATAAGCGGATCGCAGACGCCGTCCGCGATCATATTGTCAAGAATAGTAACGGTATCCGGGAACATCTTAAACCACCAGTTCTCGCTTACCCCGCCGCCGTGAAGAAGATAGAGGATATTGTACTGCTTTTCGGGGGTATAGCCGAACGGAAGATACACCCAAGCGCCCTTCTGGAGCGGCGTTGAGCTTTCCTTGTCATATGTCTGCGTAGAATAGTCGAGTCGGACGACTTCGCCCTTTCTCTGCTGATTTCTCAGCATTTTTTCCGGCATCTGATTGATAAACTCCATAACTTATTTTCCTTTCGCTTTTTTCACGTCCGTAAGCTTTATCCAAAACCATACCGTTAAAACATCAAAAATTACGGCCGCAGAAAGTTAATTTTGTAGTATTATTTTAGCATAAAAAATTCATGTTGTCAAGAAAATTTTGCACAAAATGTACAGCGGATATTAGTAGTATGTGAATAATAATCGAAATATTCGACAAAGACGGGCTTTTGTAGTCTCGGCGGCAATGCGATAATTTGAACTTTTCCGAAGCTTTTCGCCTTACGCTCGTCTTTTGGCGTATAAAAATAATTTTCTACCCCTCGTCCTATTGAATATTAGATAAAAATATGTTATAATATCAAAACCCCAATCCAAAAAATCAACCCGAATTTACATAATTTACACGGAGATGATAAAATGACGCGCACGCTTTTCAATAACGGCTGGTTCTTCGCGCTCTGCGCGCCGGGAGAGACTCCCAAGGAACAGGACTTCAGACCTGTCGAGATTCCTCACGACTGGCTTATTTTTGACTCTGAAAATTTATATAAGGACGGCGACGGATACTACCGCCGCGCGCTTGAGGTCTCGAGCGATATGATGTTTTTAAACTATTCGCTCAGATTCGACGGCGTGTATCAGGACTGCTCGGTTTATTTAAACGGCGTTGAGATCTTTGAATGGAAGTACGGATATACCGCGTTCGACGTTCCTCTGAGGGGGCTTTCCGACGGGACGAATCTTATAGAAGTCGTAGTAAGGCACCGCTCCCCGAACTCCCGATGGTATTCCGGAGCGGGGATATACCGCAGCGTATGGCTGTCAATAAAGGGCGATTCGGAAATACTTCCCGACGGAGTATACGTCGCTCCGAAAAAGACGGAGGGCGGCTTTGAGACCGAGATAGATACCGAGGTCCGGGGCAGGGGAGAAGCTATAATCCGTCATACCGTCTCGGATCCCGACGGAAACGTTTGCAGGTTCGGCGAAGAGAACGCGGTGCTTTCGGACGAATCAAAAACCGTCACGGTGACTCTTGACGAATTTTCCCCGCTTCTTTGGAGTCCCGAGAGCCCGAATCTCTATATCTTAAAAACCGAGCTTATACAGAACGGCGAAGTCTCCGACTCCGTTACGCAGAGGATAGGATATAAGACTCTTGAATTCACAACCGACCGCGGGCTTTTTCTTAACGGCGAGCACATAAAGCTTAACGGGACCTGTATCCACCACGACTGCGGAGCTCTCGGTTCGGCGGTCAATATAAACGCGATAAGGCGGCAGTTGGAAATCCTTAAGGATATGGGAGCGAACTCTGTCAGGACCTCTCATAATCCTCCGGCTTCGGAATTTTTGGATCTTTGCGACGAGATGGGATTTCTTGTTCTTAACGAGTGCTTTGATATGTGGGAGCGCCCGAAGAATAAATACGACTATCACCGCTTCTTCCCGGAGTGGAAGGAAAAGGACGTCGCTTCCTGGATAAGAAGGGACAGAAGCCGCGCGTGCATGCTTATGTGGAGCATAGGAAACGAGATATCCGATACAAACTTTCTGCCGCGCGGTCCCGAGCTTACAAAGGAGCTCAAAGAGCTTGTAAGACTTCACGACTACAAGCGGCTTTATCCCGTTACTCTCGGCTCTAATACCATGTATACCGAGGGCGGTCAGAGGTGCGCGGAATATCTTGACGCAGTGGGATATAACTACGGCGAAAAGCTTTACGACGAGCATCACGAAAAATATCCGGATTGGATAATCTACGGCTCGGAGACCTCTTCCACATATCAGTCGAGAGGGGTATATCACTTCCCGGCTTCCACCGTGACCTCCACATATGACGACGAGCAGTGCTCGTCTCTTCTCAACTGCGCCACCAGCTACGGGGCGGTAAATTCGGAATGGAATATAACTATCGACCGAATCAAAGATTTTTCCCTCGGTCAGTATACCTGGACCGCGCTTGATTATATCGGCGAGCCCACGCCTTTTCATACTAAAAATTCTCACTTCGGTCATGTAGATACCGCAGGCTTCAGAAAAGATACTTTTTACGCGTATAAAGCCGAGTGGAATAAGACAGCGGAGCCGTTTGTGCATCTCTACCCATACTGGGACTGGAACGAGGGGGAGATGATAGATCTATTCATATTCTCAAACTGCTATCGCTCCGAGCTTTGGGTGAACGGAGAATGCTTGGGGGATCATATCCACGACCATAGCGGTTTCGGAAAGCTTTCCGGCCGCTGGAGAACGCCGTACCGCCGCGGAGAGATCAAAGCGGTAGGGTATGACGAAAACGGAAACAAGGTTGCGGAGATGATAAGAAAAAGCTTTTCGGATCCCGAGAGCATCGTTTTAAAGCCCGACAAAGAAGAGCTTACAGCCGACGGAAAAGATCTTATATACGTAGAGATTTCGACGCTTGACAGAGATGGGAATCCCGTAGAAAACGCAAGAAACAGGGTAGAGGTATCGGTTTCGGGCGCGGGAAGGCTTGTGGGACTCGACAACGGAGATTCAACGGATTACGACCAATACAAGGGGACTTCAAGACGGCTGTTTAACGGAAAGCTTCTTGCGATAATCGCCGCTAAAGATATCCCCGGCGAGATAAAAATGACCGCGACTTCCGAAGGTCTCAAGCCCGCCGAGATGAAATTCAGAGCGCTCGAATACGACGGAGAACCGGCGCTTTGCCTGTTTGAAAATCAAAAGAGCGAAAGAAACGGCGAGATCCCGGTAAGAAGGATAGATCTGAAAGTCAGCTCGCAGATTTTAACTCCTGATGATCCCGAAATAACAGCGGAAGCGAAGCTTTATCCCGAAAACACGACATTCGGCCCGGAGGATATATTCTTCAAAGCCACAGCAGATTCCGGCGTGGTTACAAATCTTGCCGCGGTAGAATTCAAAAACGGGCGCGCAAAAATAAAAGCCGCGGGCGACGGCGAATATAGGCTAAGGGCGTACTGCAAAAACGGAACGCCCTACGAAGCGATCATCTCGGAAATCGAGCTTTCAAACAAAGGCTTCGGCGCTGCGGGCTTCGACCCCTATTCCGGAAGAGTGAGCGCGTCGCTCTGTTCGCTTTCCTCGGAGCCCTTGCAGGTGGTGATGCAGGGCGGCTTACAGACGTTCAAGGACAAGGATACCCGGATAGAATTTGACCGAGTAGACTTCGGAAAATACGGCTCGGATACGCTCACGGTCGGGATTTTCAGCTACTCTTCGGAGCCGATACCGTTTGAGTTGAGAGACGGAGACGTGAATCTGATCGGCAGTTTTGAATATCAGGCGCAGAGCCGGTGGAATACATATCAGGATAACGCTTTCAAACTTTCCGAGCCGCTAAGGGGTATAAAAGATCTAATATTTGTCTTTAAGGATTCGCTGAGATTCCAAGGCTTTGAATTCAAGAAATCCCCGGTTTTAGGAAGCTTTTTACCCGCGAGCGCAAGAGACAGCGTGTTCGGCGACAGCTTTATCGAAGACGGGGAGAAAATCAGAAATATCGGTAATAACGTGACGGTAATATTTGAGAATATAGAGCCGGAGCGGGAACCGACGGGGATAGAAATCACGGGGATGACGAGAAACGACATGGAGAGTATAAGGATCGCGATCGACTGCGACGGCGAGCAGACGGTTAAGTCGGTAGAATTTGGCGGCGGCGCAGAGCATAGCGAGAGATACGGGCTTGAGGTTAAGAAGGGGAGGATAACGGTCACGCTGTTATTCCTGCCGGGATGCGATTTTGATCTTGGGGGAATTTGTTTGGTGTAGGATGACGGGGTTAAATGGGAGAGGTGAAGAAATCCGCAAGCCGTCAAAGAGCGGGAACTAAAAAGGTTTCGCCGGCCTTTCCTCAAAAGGCCGCGACCATGGGGCAGGCAGGCCGCAAAATCTCCAAAAGCGAAGCGTATGCCAAAGAGGGGGAGGGGAGTTCCCCACACTTAAAGACCCGCAACCCACACCCACGCTTACATTACATCGAAATATCACCATTGTCGCTTTGTATTTCGTTCATTGGCTGAATGAACGCGGATTTTTTAAACAATAGGGAGCATGTGAAATACTTAGGACTCCGTTATTGATTATAAATGATTATTTAATTTTGATTTAAATTTGGGCAAAAATATCGGTAAGCAAGTTGCTTACCGATATTTTTGAATTCAAGCGTGCCGCATACTCGGCAGTAACAAAATAGACCAGTACTATCAATATAGAAGGTAATGTCAAGTATTTTTCGCAAATTCCCATAGAATGAAGTAAAATTTTTGGATTATCACCCTCGGCATGCCGAGGGGCGCTTTAATGATGTGAAGCGCTACTTTGGAATTATTCCGCTACCTCATCAAGATATTTCATGCACAAATATCTCTTGCACCCCCAATCCTTGCCGGCAACATAGCGCAACCTCGCGCAAACGAGCATAAGCGCCGAGTTCCCGTCAGGAAATGTACCGACCACCCTCGTTCTGCGCCGAATCTCGCGGTTCAGCCGCTCAATTACGTTGTTCGTGCGGATTTTCAACCAATGCTGCGACGGAAAATCCATGTATGTAAGCGTTTCTTCGATCCCGTCCTCAAGCTTTTTGGAAGCGGCATTCAGCTTCATTTCCCTCAACCTTTCGACGACCTCTCTCGCCTTTTTCCTCGCGGCTTCCTTGTTCTCCTGAGCATGTATTGCTTTCAACATCATAGTGACTTCCCGAATTCTGTTTCTCGGCACGCTTGACATGATGTTGCGGTAGAAATGCACCGTGCAACGCTGATATTTTGCCTCAGGAAATACCTCGTGAACCGATTCACACATTCCGAGATTCTTATCTCCGACTACGAGCTTAACGCCGTTAAGTCCTCGCGATTTGAGCCATACAAGGAAACTTCGCCAGCTTTCTTTATCCTCTTTCATACCCTCAGCAGCACCTATAACTTCGCGATAACCGTCTTCATCAACGCCAATTGCCACTAAAATGCTCACATTTTCAAACTCCCCGCCCCAATTTCTTTTGAGGTAAATTCCGTCAATGTAGATATATGGGTATCTACCGGACAGCGGTCTTTGCCGCCACTCCTCAATATGCACATATGCCTTTTGATTCAAATCGCTGATGGTGGACGCTGAAACTCGGCTGCCCCATAATGCTTCGCTGATGTCCTCTACGCGGCGTACGGATACACCTGCAAGATACATCTCGATCAAAGCTTCCTCAACAGAGCTTTCGCGGCGACGGTATCTTTCGATGATTGCCGTCTCAAACGGAATGCCTTTAAGTTTAGGCACTGACAGTTTTACATTGCCTGACGTAGTGGTGAGATTTCGGGTATAATGCCCGCTGCGATAGCCTTTTCTGGACTCATTGCGTTCATATTTGCTTGCTCCGGTAAGTTCTTCTGCTTCATTGTCGAGGAGCTCGTTCAGAGTCTCCTCCACGCTTTTGCGCACCAAATCTATCAGTTCGGTCTTGACTGCATCTTCGTTTAATGTTATAATCTTTTCAGACATGTTTCTTACTTCCTTTCGAATGGTTTGTGGTTACCTCATTCTACCAGAAGTGCGGGGACATGTCTATATTTTTGTCCCGATTTTCTTTTTGCGAAAGATATTGTACCTTATCACGACCCGTGTAAGAGGTGTAATCCTTAGAGTATCAAACAAGCCCACCGAAAGGTGGGCTTGCCAGCTTGTAGAACCCCCCCTGATTTGCGCAAATCAGGGGTAAAATTTTTAAAAGGAAGCGATTTTTCGGATAGGAAACCAAATAAAGCGGAGAGATGCTTCTTCCTTTAACCTATGTATCGCATATTTTTTAAGGTTCATAGCAGCAAATTTAAGCCTGACCCAATTCGTCACATGGGAAAGACCTCGAATATATGTATATCGCATTGAATGCTTTTCTTTTGCATCAGCAAATAC
>CANPYR010000006.1 GCA_947588805.1 uncultured Clostridia bacterium | reverse complement strand
CGTAGAGGACATCAGTGAGACGCTTTGGGGTAGCCGGGTATCGGCGTCAACCATCAGCGATTTGAATCAAAAGGCGTGTGTCCACATCGAAGAATGGCGGCAAAGACCGCTTTCCGGCAAGTATCCGTATGTCTACATTGACGGAATATACCTTAAGCGGAATTGGGGCGGCGAGTTTGAAAATGTGAGTATCCTTGTGGCGATAGGAGTTGATGAAGAGGGATACCGAGAGGTGATAGGTGCTGCTGAAGGTATGAAAGAAGATAAGGAAAGTTGGCAGAGTTTCTTGGTATGGCTCAAATCGCGAGGACTCGACGGCGTTAAATTGGTTGTCGGAGATAAGAACCTCGGAATGTGCGAATCGGTTCACGAAGTCTTTCCGGATGCAAAATACCAGCGTTGCACGGTGCATTTTTACCGCAACATTATGTCAAATGTATTCTCTTATCATTATTGATGTCAATATGTTTGGAGTTACTGAATTTACCGACCTCAACCTTGAAATACTATATGGAAGCAAAATAATTTACAGTGCATGCGAAAGTAGCCTTACAATTCGAGAAGGAACTTCCGAATATAACGATGCCTTTGCGCACCATCAGCATAAAGTCAGCCAACCTCATTCTCCGGATATCGTTTATAATCCTGACTCCATCGGGGCATTTGCTCTTAGAGAGGTAAATTGGGGAAATTTGATTAGAAAGGGTTCGGGAATTGACAATGGCGAAACTAAATATGGAGAAGTACTCCAAGGCGGAAATATCGTATTCTGCGGAATAATGATTAAAAACGGCGACGGAATCGATCTTACAAAGCTTACTGTTAAAAACGCCGGAATGGAATGTTGATGAAAGTATGCTTTACACCGAAAGTTTTGATAACTCATCAGCATTTGAAGGATATTCAATTTATAGAATAGCAGATGTAACCATCGATGCAAATCAACCGTATGAGGTATATTATGTAACAGTGCTTATAGCTTCATATATCCCCAATTGGGGAATATTCTGATTTTCTCCCGCCTTGGCGCTTGCCGGGGCGAGGATTTTTGTTTCCACACCCCCTCACCCCTCCACGACTCTCTGCCCGCCGCGGAGCGGGCGGGTCGAATTTATTACTATCGGCCCGGTCGGGTCGGTCTGCGGCTGCACTAAAACATACCCCTCATAGTACCCCGTTGAGTCCGGTCTCACCCACGCAAGCCTTATTTTACGCGTTGTAAGGATCTCGACCGAAAACCCTTGCTCGCTCTCTACGCAGACTATGCAGCTGCCGCCCGCGTCGTGAAAAACCGCCGACTCCGGCGCCAAAAGCGCTCCGTCAATCCGCAGCGGACGCTCTAATTCTACCTTCGGTTTGGTAGAATAATACAGTCTTTCGCCGAATATGCTGAAAAATACTATGACCGCGCTGAAAATTATGCTTAGAACCGTTACCGCTTTTTTCATAATTTGTACGCCTCCATCGACTCCTCAAGCGTCTCGCGAAACATCACGAAAAGCATTATTATCGGGAACATATACACCGTCCCTCCGGCGTAGCGGACGTTCTCGGGAAGCTCGCTCAGCATGACCGAGAGCGGCAGGATCTTATCGTTTTCCATCGAGAAGATCAACGCCTGATCCACCATGTTCCAGCTCTCGCAGAAAATTAAGATGGATAACGATACGAGCGCGGATTTTATCTGCGGGAGGATCGCATAACGGAAGGTTTTAAATACAGACGACGTTTCTAAGAGCGTGAAGTCTATCAGGTCGTCTGGGATGGATTTCATAAACTGCCGGAGCAGAAATACCGCGAACGGCGAAAATATCATCGGCAGGGTGAGCGCGAGCGGAGTGTTCAGAAGTTTAAAGTCGCGAAGCCGGATGTAGTTCGGAAGAAGAGTCGCCTGAAACGGCAGGAGCATTACCAAGATAAAGACGAAGAACAGGCTGTCGCGGCCCTTGAATCTGATCTTTGCGAATAAAAAGCCGAGCGGGAGGGAGATGACGACGCTTATAACGGTTATCGCCGCGGCATAGAATACCGAGTTCCGGAAGAAGTCGGAGTAGGTGAAATTTGTCACAAACAGTTCCCAGTACTGCTTAAGACCGATTTTGCCCTCGAAGGAGAGCGATTTTATCGCCGTCGTGATCACGGGAATCGCGAAAATTACCGCGAAAAATCCCAAAATCACGAGTCTTAGCGTCAAAATCTTTCTCGCCTTTTTCATCAGTACGTCCCCTCCGAAAGCTTATTTTCCAGCTTATACCAGGCGAAGATCACAGCGGCCATAACGAGCGTGAAAATAACGACCGCAGTCGAAAGCGTCTGGTAATTAAGCTTGTAGAAGTGGTTGTTCATATAGTTTTGGATCATGTACGCCGCGTCGGGAGGGTAGTTTGAAGCGTAGAAAAGATAGCTTTCCTTAAAGATCTTAAGCGAATTCACAAAGCTTAAAACGCCTACGAAAAACAGGCTCGGGGAGATGAGAGGGAGCGTGATCTTTGCGTGAAGCTTAAGCCCGTGAGCGCCGTCAAGCGCCGCGGCTTCATATATTTCCGGCGCGATCTTTGTAAGCGCGGAGGTAATCAGGATTATATTTATCCCGACGTTTTTCCAAAGATAGACGACATAAAGCGGCAGAACGTCAAAGAAGCCGCCTAAGCCGTTAATTTCGCTGAGCGCGGCATACGCTCCGGTATCGAAAAACGTCTGCCAGAAAAAGATTATGCTCGCCGAAGGCAGGACGTACGGCATGACAAAGAAGCTTTTTATAAACGAAAATCTCTTGGAAAGCTTGACCAACGCGACGGAAAGCCCGAGAGCCAAAAGCATGATGGCGAAAACGCCGACGATAGAAAAGATCAAAGTGTTTTTTAAAGCGAGCCGGAAAAATTCGTTTCTAAGCACCGACTTATAGTTAGAAAGGCCCGCAAAATCCTTATTTGCAACACTTTCTATGAAGGAATAGCCGATACTTCGGAAAAACGGGACGATATAAAAAATCAAAAATCCGACTGCGGCGGGAAGGCTTAAAAGCGCGATTTTCAACCTGAAGCGTTTCATTATTCTCTCCTTTTCTTTTTTTCTTTACTCTTTGATCCTCTTCGCAGCCTCAGCGGCAGCTTCCTTTGCGAGGGCTTCTATCTTCTTTTACCTCCTGTTTGGTATATAATTAAGTATATCATGCCGGCAATTTAAAGTCAATATTTCGGGCGCAGACGGCCGGAATCCGGCGTGAACGTGGGCTGTATTCTGACTTCTGATTTCTCAATTCCGTCCTCTGACAGCGCAGCTCATCCCGCCGCCGCTCTCCGAATTCTATCTTCTAATCTTCTAATCTTCTAACCATCTAACCCTCTAACATCTAAAAGCCTACCCCCGTTCCGCTCTAATTTCAACCCACGATTACACAATCGGTCGTTTTTCGCGCACAAGCGGTCAGACTCCGTCTAATCCTCCAAATCTCATTCTATAACTTTGTTTAAAATCACAATTTAATTTCTTTACTCACGGTGATATACTTAGAGCAGAAACTGCGAAAGGAGCAAAAAGCATGAGCGAGAAGCTGTATACTCCGGTCAATCCGAACGCTCAGGAGGGCGTAAAGAACGTGCTCAGATTTCTGTCAGATATCTCAGGCGAAAAGATAGTAACCGGTCAGCATACGCAGACCATGGCGCAGGAGGAGCTTTTTAAAATTGAAGAGATAACCGGGAAAAAGCCCGCGCTTTTGGGGTTTGAGCTTTTGTCATATTCCCCGAACATAAATTATCTTGATACCGACGCGGAATGCATTGACGAAGTCGAGCGCAATTACGGCACTTTAAAGCGCGCGTGGGAGTGGGCGAACGAAAAGGGGCTTATAACCTTCACATGGCATTGGTTCTCGCCGCTCGGCGGGCGCTCGAAGTCATTCTTTACCAAAAACACCGACTTTGACGCCGAAAAAGCGACTGTAGACGGCACGCCCGAAAATATCGCGCTTATTTCCGACATGGACTGTATGGCAGGGCTCCTAAGACCGTTTTGCGATAAAGGGATCCCGATACTCTGGAGACCCTTTCACGAAGCCGAGGGCAGCTGGTTCTGGTGGGGAGCTAAGGGCCCCGAGACGGTAAAAAAGCTCTTCAGGATGATGTATAAGCGCTACACCGAGATACATAAGCTCAATAATCTCATCTGGGTCGCGAATTCTCCGCTCGCTTCCTGCTATCCCGGGGACGACGTTACGGATATAATTTCCCGCGATATGTATCCCGAACCGCACTGCCACACCGCGCAGGAGGATAAATACCGCGAGCTTATAAAGATCACGTCCCGTAACAAGATCGCGGCGATAGGAGAGATAGGGACTCTTCCCGACGTAGAGGAGATATCCCGAAGAAAAATAGGCTGGTCGTATTATATGACATGGTCTCACGGCTTCGTTTTAGGGGAGAATGTGAACACGTACGAATATCTCAGAAGTCTCTATAACAGCCCCTGCGCTGTCACAAAGTCCGAGCTTCCCGCGCTTTACTGATCCCGACTAAACGGGGTTCGATATGCAAAAAATCCGGCTTTCTTTTAGGAAGAGCCGGATTTAATTTATAATATTTATTATATTTTATTATTTGTATTACGCTTCTTCGCCTATGGAATCCTTTACCTTTACGGTTACTGTCTTGTCGTAGCAGGCGAATATCTCGTCAAGCCGTTCTTTTTTCGGCGCGGAAGTGAACATACTTATAATCGGCACGATTATAAGCCCCATTATCATGCAGAACGCGCCCGCGTTTATCGGGGACTGCAAGAGCGCCGGGAGGAAAGTTTTAAGCGGCGAGATAACAAGAAGCATGAACACGGTGGAAAATACGAAGCTTACCCAGCAAGCGGCTTTGGAGGTGCGCTTCCAGTAAAGCCCGTACATAAACGGAGCCAGGAAAGCTCCCGCAAGCGCGCCCCAGCTTACGCCCATGAGCTGAGCTATAAAGGTGACGCTCGAGCGGTACTGGATGATAGCCAGCACTGCGGAGATGGCGATAAATACCGCCACAAGAGTTCTTATCACTCTTACCTGCTTCTTTTCGTCCATGTTCTTAACTATCGTTCCCTTGATGAAATCAAGAGTCAGAGTGGAGCTTGAAGTCAGGACCAGAGAGGAAAGCGTAGACATAGAAGCCGAGAGCACAAGGATCACAACCACCGCTATCAGAAGAGTCGGAAGTCCCGAAAGCATAGTCGGGATGACCGAATCGTAGCTTCCGTTAGGGATACCGTTCACGATCTCCATCTTGTCGGAGAAAAGTCTTCCGAAACCGCCCAGGAAGTAGCATCCTCCCGCCACTATAAGAGCGAAAACGGTCGAGATTATCATACCCTTGTTTATAGCGGACTCGCTCTTGATCGCGTAGAATTTCTGCACCATCTGCGGCAGACCCCAGGTCCCGAGGGAGGTTAAGATAACGACTCCGAGAAGGTTTATCGGGTCGGGGCCGAAGAAGGAATTGAATACTCCCGGAGCGCTCGATACCGCGGGATCGCTCACGTTCGCCATCTTTTCAAGCGCCATCAGGAAGCCGCCCTGGCTGTTAAGAACCGCCGCTATTACCGCCACGATCCCGAAGATCATGATTATACCCTGTATAAAGTCGTTTATCGCGGTCGCCATATATCCTCCGGCGATCACATATATTCCGGTCAGCACCGCCATAACTATTACGCAGACCGCGTAATCGATATCAAACGCCATCGCGAAAAGTCTGCTAAGACCGTTATAAAGCGAAGCGGTGTAGGGGATCAGGAAGATGAAGATAATCGCCGAAGCGCAGAGCTTAAGAGCGGAGCTGTCAAAGCGCTTCCCGAAGAATTCCGGCATGGTCGCGCTGTCAAGATGCTGAGTCATTACCCTTGTTCTTCTTCCGAGTATCGCCCAGGCCATAAGCGAGCCGATAAAGGCGTTTCCGAGTCCCGCCCAGGTCGCCGCCACGCCGTACTTCCATCCGAACTGCCCGGCGTATCCCACAAACACAACCGCCGAGAAATAGCTGGTGCCGTATGCAAAAGCCGTGAGCCAGGGGCCTACGTTTCTGCCGCCGAGCACGAAACCGTTTACGTCCGTCGCATGCTTTCGGCAGTAAAGCCCGATAGCTACCATCACGCCGAAGAATATTATCAGCATGGCGAGTTTAATAAATAGATCCATAAAATTCTCTCCTGTCAAAAGTCAAACTTGATTTTAGTTATATATAATAAATGCCGTCCTGCGTCCGAAATAATATTATCACGAAAGTATTTGCTCCTCTACGAGCCTTCCTCCGCAGTATTTTTCTCTGAGCGCAGGTTTTTCTATCTTTCCGGTCGGATTCCTCGGAACGTCCGCAAAGATTATCTTTCTCGGTCTTTTATATCTCGGAAGCCCTTCGCAGAATTTGTTTATCTCGTCCTCCGAGCATTCCGCTCCTTCCTTGACCGAGATGATAGCGGCGGCAATTTCTCCGAGTCTCGCGTCGGGCATTCCTATGACCGCGACGTCTTTTATCTTATCGTACTGCCTTAAATAATCCTCTATCTGTACGGGATAGATATTCTCGCCGCCGGAGATTACAACGTCCTTCTTTCTGTCTACAAGATATATGAAACCGTCGCTATCGACCTTCGCCATGTCTCCGGTATAAAGCCAGCCGTCTTTAAGTATCTCGTCGGTGGCTTCCTTGTTCTTGTAGTAGCAGATCATGACGCCGGGACCCTTTACGATAAGCTCTCCGACCTCGTCTCCGCTCACCTCGCCGCCGTTTTCATTCACGACCTTGGCTTCCCAGTGATATCCCGCTTTTCCTATGGCTCCGACCTTGTGGCTGTTTTCAATTCCGAGGTGTACGCATCCCGGACCGAGAGATTCGCTTAAGCCGTAGTTAGTATCGTAGTCGTGGTGCGGGAACACCTGCTTCCAGCGCCTTATAAGGCTCGGCGGCACGGGCTGCGCGCCGATATGCATAAGTCTCCACTGATCCAAAAGATAGTTATCTGTCTTGACTTTTCCCGACTCTATAGCGTCGAGCATATCCTGAGCCCACGGCACTAAAAGCCATACTATCGTGCATTTTTCTTCGGTTATCGCCCGAAGTATCCACTCCGGCTTAACTCCTCTTAAGAGCACCGCCTTGCTTGCGGAAATAAGGCTCCCGAACCAGTGCATCTTCGCCCCGGTATGATAGAGCGGCGGGATGCATAAAAATACGTCCTCTCTCGTCTGTCCGTGGTGCGCCTGCTCCGTCTCGCAGGAGGCATACAGAGCGCGGTGATTATGTAAAATAGCCTTCGGAAAGCCGGTAGTGCCGGAAGAGAAGTATATCGCGGCGTGATCCTCCTCGCTAAGCGCCACAGGCGGCGCGCTCGACGAGCAAAATCCCATCAGCCTGACAAGGTCCTCGGTATAATCCGGCTTCTCTCCGCCGACGAAAAACATCATCCTCACGCCGGGAAGCTTGTCCGCGATAGAATCCATTCTGCTTATAAACTCCGGCCCGAAGACCAGAACCTCAACGTCCGCAAGCTCAAGACAGTATTTGATCTCGTCGCTTGAATAGCGGAAGTTGAGCGGTACGGCGATGCAGCCGGCCTTTAGGATCCCGAAATAGACCGGGAGCCATTCAAGGCAGTTCATCATTAAAATCCCGACCTTCGCCCCTCTTTCGATGTTTCGGCTCAGAAGGAGGTTCGCGACTCTGTTCGCCCTTCTGTCGAAGTCACGCCAGCTTAGAGCCCTGCGGTATGGGGAATGCGGGCGCGCGCTTTCGATAAGGCTTGCTTCGCGCCAAGTAACGACGCGGTCCCTTTCCTCGGACGGGCTGAGCTCGACAAGCGCCTGCTCGTCGCCGTAAAGCCGGGCGTTTCTTTCAAGTAGCTCTGTAATGACCATATTTTTCACCCTTCGTCATAGAATGTCGCATAAAGCGCAATATTTTGCACTTTAAAGCGTGCAATTATTTATATCTAATATTATACAACAATTTTTGCGCGTTGTCAATAAAAATTAGGGGGAAAGTATGAAAATAGAAAAACAGGGTGAAAAATGCTTTTAATAATCCCCCCGCCCGAGCCGACAGCCCGAGCGGGGATCTTTTAGTTATAGCTTAATATATATTAGTAGTTAGTCCCAAGGCTTCGCCTTTTAGAAAACAGCCGATAGATAATCAGAGGATAGAATATATTCCCCACCCTTGAGAAGTACAGACAATTTAACACTCAGATCCCATAACATTCCGTCTATCCTAAATCCCATCCATCAATATTCCCAACTAACTACTAACAACTATTCTCTAACAACTACCATAGTACCCCGCCTGGGCTTCCCAAAGCTCTTTATACCTCCCGCGCGCCTTTATCAGCTCGTCATGCTTCCCGCGCTCCACTATCCTTCCCTCGTCGAACACCGCTATCTCGTCGCAGAACCTGCAGCTTGAAAGCCTGTGGCTTATATAGATCGCGGTGCGGTCTCCGGTAATTTCGTCAAACTGCTTATATATCTCCGCTTCCGCAATTGGATCGAGCGCGGCGGTCGGCTCGTCTAAAATTATAAACGGCGCGTTTTTGTATAACGCCCTCGCTATCGCGATCTTTTGCAGCTCGCCGCCCGAGAATTGCACGCCTGTCGGCTCAAATTCTTTATTTATATATGTATCCAACCCGTCCGGAAGCGATTTGAGACGTTCCCCGAAACCCGCTTCGCAAAGGCATTTCTCGGCTTTTTCACGGTTATAATCCTTCGAGCAGCCTACATTCTCGCCGAGCGGCTGTGAAAGCAGGAAATAGTCCTGAAAAACAACCGAGAACACGTCCATGTAATCCTTGGGATTGTATTTTTTTATGTCGATGCCGTTGAGGAGAATTTCCCCCTCCTGCGGGTCGTAAAGCCGACAGAGAAGCTTTATGAACGTGCTCTTTCCGGAGCCGTTCTCGCCTACTACCGCAAGCCGCGTGCCTACTCGGAATTTTATGTTCACATGCCGAAGAGCCCAGTTTTTCGCGGTGGGATATCTGAAGCTCACGTCGCGAAATTCAACGTCGTACTGCCGATCGGAACGCTTTTCGGTCGTTAAGGAGCCCTGATACATCTTATTCGGCAGCTCCATAAAATCAAAAACCTTCTTAATATACGGCGCGTTTATCCGCATGTTTGAAAGATTAAAGATCGCCTCCGAAATGCAGTCCGAAACTCTCGTCAGCGCCTGAACATACTGCGTGACAGCGCCTATCGTGAACGCCCCGGCGAGGGCTTTTAAACCGACTGCAAAAAACATGACCGAGTCGGGAAGCCACACTGCGAAGCTCTGCGCCGCCCTCAAAAGTCCCGCCGAGCCCCGGGAATACTTTTTCACCATAGCAGCGTAGCCGTGGTCGACGGCTTCCCGTCTCATTGCGATTATCTGGGAGCGCTGGTCATAGATTCGCATATCGAGCGCGCGGTTTTCGTCCTTCAGGATATCTTCGGTATGCCGCTGCATTCTGTTCATCTTCGACGACGCGTCGTTTGTTCGGCTTTCGATATTATAAGCCTTGATGCCGCTTGCCGTAGCGAGTTTTGTGATTATCGCGATTATCGCTGTTACAGCTAAAATTAAAAGCGGAGAATTCAGAAACCATGCGCCCTTAGTTCCGTCGGGGACTTTTGTAAAGAAAAAACTTACCGACAGAACCACGCCGCCTAAAATCATAACAGCTCCGCCTATAAAGCTTTCCAAAATGTTGTATGCGCCGTCTATCCCCATATTCAGCCAATCCTGGTCCTGTTTTATCTTAAAGAATCGGTCGCGGATCTCCTGGCCCTCTGCGTCCGCGAAGTCAAGACTCGTCAGCTTTTTGTTAAGCATATACTGCTTCTTTTCGCCCCTGAAAATGCCTTTGTACTGCTTGATATGGAAGAATATGTAGTAAAAGACCTGATCGAAAATTAAGCATACAATTATCAACACCGCGAACAATACAAGCTTTTCCGGTCGCATGCGAGTCGCCAACTCGTCGATAAGCCGCGCCATGAGATAGATGTTTACATAATTAAATATTATATTGCTTATATCGTTCGCAAATTCAAGCTCCATCTCTCCCGGGGCGAGACTGTGCAAAAGCTTTATCGCCTTAAGCGTCCACTGCGCCGACTCTTTTACCGACATTTCGTATTTTTTCTCTTTTTGCTTTTTAGGCATGGTTTTCCTTCTCCTTTCTTATAGCTTCGCGGATATCGCCCTCGCGGTAATATCTCGCCTGGACCTCAAAGAGCTTAGCATACCCGCCGCCGAGTTTTATCAGCTCGTCGTGAGTGCCGACCTCGGCCGCCCTTCCGTCGGCGACGTAAACTACCCTGTCGCAGAACCTCGTCGAAGCGAAGCGGTGGGAGATAAACACCGAAGTCTTTCCCGAGCACATAGCGTTGTATTTCATATAAATATCGTTTTCCGCAAGCGGATCGAGCGCGGCCGTCGGCTCGTCAAGAACAAGTATCGGCGCGTTTTTATATAACGCGCGCGCAAGCAAAAGCCGTTGAGTCTGCCCGCCGGACAGCATTATCCCGTCGTCGTAAACGTCCCGCCCGAGGTGGGTTTCAATCCCCTGCGGGAGCTTTTTTATCGTCTTTTCAAGCCCCGCTTTTTTTATGCAGTCGTCAAGCTTCAGACGGTCGATATTTTCAACCGTCTGCGAGATATTTTGCGCGATAGTAGAATCGATCACGGAAAATTGCTGGAACACCGCCGAAAACAGTCTGTAATAGTCGCGGCGGTCAAAGTCGCGGATATCCTGACCGTTAAGTAAAACTCTGCCCTCGTCGGGATCTATAAACCCGCAGATCAGCTTCACCACGGTAGTTTTTCCCGCGCCGTTTAGCCCGACCATAGCAAGCTTTTCGCCCCTGCGTATCGTTATGTCAAAGCGATCGAGAGTCTTTTTATCCGCGCCTGGATAGGTATAGCTGACGTTTTCAAGCTTGATTTCATAGCCATCCGCGCGCGGAACGGGGGCGCCGTTCTCAAACTTAAACGGCTCGGGGTAGTTTATAAACTCCATGAAATTATTGACCTTAAGACAGTCTTGCCTGACATGGTTAATTGAATCGAACACCCCTCCGACCTGCGCCGCAAAGTTGTCGATAGCCGAGACCAAAAGCACAAACCTTGCCGCGGTTATCTCCCCGCGTATCGCCGCGGAAATTAAGATATAGAACGCAAACCCTTGCTGCAAAACGTTGGTTATAATATTGACAACGCCGCGCCAGGCGAAGAATTTTTCCCGCTTAACAGAAAGTCTTGCCGAGATCATATACACTTCCCGGAATATGCTCTCTATCCACCCCGTCATTCCGAAAAGCTTAAGCTCTTTAATAAACGGCAGCTTTACCATGTTGTCTCTTACATAGTCCCACTTGCGCCATACCTCCGATTCCTCGTCCCTATGGCGCTGACCCCAGGCGTACGCCCAGCGGTTGTAAAAGAACATTATACCCGACAAAATCCCCGTGACAAACCCCAAGAGCGGGTGAAGATCGGTCAGAAAATACAGATAAAACCCGAAGAGTATCAACGTTTTCAGAAAGTATGTTATAAGATCGCAAAACGAGTTGATCACACCGCTCTCGGTCGCTTCAAAGGCCTGCGAGGTGCGGTTTTTGAATTTTTCGGTCAGAAAATTCGGATAGGACGTCGCAGCGATTTTTTCTGTGACTTCCTCGGTGAGCCGAGATTTGAGTATCTGTCTGTACGAGACGCAGTTTTTGTCGATATAGTTGATTATTCCCTTGACGAGCGCCTGCCCGCCGCCCAGAACAAGAAGCGTGAGCATGAACGCCGCAATCCCTTCGCCGCGCTCCAAAGTGCCGATCAGAGAAGGCGCAAAGTAAAAGTTCAGGACCGTGCAAATAAGATTAGCCGCCAAGGTCGTCCATATCAATATAAAGAACTGCTTTGAGTATCTCCACACCCGCCCGCAAGTGAACAAAAGGCAGCGCGGAGCGCCGTAGGTCGGCTTTTCCCTTGTTTTTTTGTCTTTGACGTCTTTTTCGGACATATATTATCACCTCTTGCGGCTATTATAGCATAAAAATCGTCCCGGGTGTAGAATCCGGGACGAAATGCGGGTTTTTAGGGATGAAATGAAAGCTGGTTTTGTTGCTGCGTGGCTGCCCTCATCAAAAACGACCGATTCGGTTGCCACGCAGACAAAACCCCGCGTTCATGATGAAAGCCGGTTTTGTTGCTGCTATATCAGCGACTTTCGGCAGCGATCGGTATCAAAATCTCCGTAGTAAACGCCCCGTCCTCGGAGTTTCGGGAGATATATCCACCGAGACGGCTTACGATCGTATCTATCCTCTCAAGCCCGAGCCCGTGTTCCTTTCCCTTGGTGCTTTCATACCTCCCGAGCAGCATTTTAAGCTTCTTTGAAGCGGTAAAGTTCGTGAAAGAAATATAGAGCTGCTCCGTCTCCTTGATCTCCATATAAACTCGGATCTTACGCTCCCTTTCGGGCAGCTTCACGCTCGCTTCGATGGCGTTGTCAAAGAGATTCCCGATGACCGAACAAAGCTCAAGCTCGGAAATTCCCAGAACGCAGGAGATATTCGCGTCGGCTTTCACCTCTATCTTTTTATCTCGCGCAAGGGTGATCTTAGAGTTTAAGATCGCGTCGGTCATAGGGTTTCCGGTCTTTATGACCGTATCGACGGTTTTAAGATCCTTGTCGAGCATGTCAAGATAAGCCAGCACCGCCGCCATGTCGCCCTTTTGCGCGTGGGCCTTCATCGTCTGGATGTGGTTTCGGTAGTCGTGCCGCCAGCCGCGCATTTTTCTGTACATCGACTCGACCTCGGCGTAGTGCGTTTTTATCAGCTCCTGCTGATATGCGGCGATTCGGCGGTCAGCGCGCCTTGATAAATGCTTCATATTTTCCTCACTTCATGTTGATTATAGCCCGATTCACAGTCTCAAACGCCGAGCGCGGGATGGGAATCACTTCGCCGGATTTAAGCTCGACTTCGGTTCGCCCCACTCTTCTTACCCACAAAAGATTTATTATAAACGAACGCCCGACCCTTAAAAATCTGCCGTCCAGCGCCGATAAAAATTCACTTAAAGTGCGCCTTACGGTGTATTCCCGCTCGGCGTGTATCACGGCGTAATTTTTCCGGGATTCGATGTATCGGACGTCGTAAAGCGGCAAAACCTCTGCGCCGTCGGTCGTTTCGACGGTGATTTTCCGGCAGTCCCGCCTGACGCGCTCGGCGGCGATCGAAAGCACCGAAAAGAGCTTTTCGGTATCGACCGGCTTAAGGAGATAGTGGAGCGCCGCGACCTCGTACCCCTCGGCGATGTAGTCGGAGTACGCGGTGATAAAGACTATCTGCATAACCTTGTCCAAGCGCCGAAGCCTTTTTGCGAGTTCCACCCCGGACTGCCCGGGCATTTCGACGTCAAGAAGCAGGATATCCGGCCGGAAGTCCTCGCAGTCGAATAAAAAGCTTTCTGCCGAAGGATATTCGCGCAGGCTGATCTCAGCGCCAGACCGGACCGACCAGTCAATGACGAGATTTTTTATATATTCGCGCTCTGAAGCGTTGTCGTCGCAGAGTGAGAAGGTAAGCATAGCGTGAGCTCCTTTGTTTGAGGGGATGAGAGGATTATAGCATAAAACGGCGGGGATTTCAAGAGGGGTTAGATGTCGGATGTCAAAAATCAGATATCGGAAACAGTGTGTGAGGAACGGGCCCTCCCGGGATTTGAATTCCCATCACCCCGCTATCTCAAATACCAATCTCCACTCCCCCGTGATCTCCATATCCTGATCTCCTTTCGACAACATAATAACCGACTTCACCGAAATCTCGTACTCACCCGGAGCGAGCGGCGAAGAATTTTCGATAAAGAGATACTCTTTCCCGTCGGCAGAAGCATAAATCTCCCGCTCCTCTACCGCGCCGCCGCTGTACGTCCCGTCCGCATTCCGCTCGGCGGTCAGATATATAACTTTTCTGCCTGTTTTTGTAAGCTTATCGGGATCTATCCCCGAGATCCCAATATATTCTTCCGCTGCTTCATCCCCAAACTCTCCATTAGCGTCGTCGTTATACCTGATCTCCGGCGCGTCGTCCGAATTATACTTTCTCTCAGCGATCACATTTCCGCTGCTGTCTGTAAGCTGATATTCCCCAAGCTTAAGCGTGTTCCCGGGAAGACTGAACGGAAGCTTTTCGGGATCAGTCCTCTCGGCGATTATTTCCGGACTGCCGTTTTTAAATCCGATGATTTCAAGCTTAAGATCATCTGTCGCGTCCTCGAATTTAGTTCCGGTAACTGTGCCGAAGATATTTTTTATGTCGGTAAAACGCCCTCCCGCCGCAGCCGCAGCGCCCACCGTCATGACCGTTACAAGTGCTGCCGCAGCGATCGCCGCCCAAGGAAATCTTCGGGATTTTTTCTTTTTCGCGCCTGTCTCGGCCGCCGCTTCGATATACTCTCCGTCGATATTCCCCATAGCGTCGTAAATGTTTTCTTTATTCATTTTGCACACTCCTTTTTTGATTTAACACTAATACATTCCGCGCTCTTCAAGGTGTTTTTTAAGCCCGCCCCGAAGCCGTAAAAGAATGCTTTTTACGCTGTTCTCCTTAAATCCGGTTCTTTCCGCTATTTTCCCTATCGGCTCGGAGTAGAAATATCTCATGACAAAAATACTCCGTTTCGGTTCGGGAAGCGTTTTGAGCCAGCCGTTTATCTCATCCCCAAGAAGCTTAAGATCGAAATCCTTTTCAGGATCGCTTTTTCCCGGGATCACCTCCGCGAGCTCATCCAAAGAAGCCGTATACTCTTCGCCCGCGCGTTTTGCACGTCCTTTTCTCCTGAGGATATCTATACACGAGCGCCGCGTAAGCTTAGCGAGCCATGCCTTAAGGCGCTGCGGCCGTTCGGGGGGAATTGCCCTCCAAACTCCCAAAAGCACGTCGTCAAGAGTCTCCTCGCAGTCGGGAAGATCCCCGAGCAGGTTAAAAGAGATTTTAAGAAGATAGTTTCCGTATTTTTCGCGGCAAGCGTAAAGCGCCGCTTCGTTTCGCTCAAAGAGCATATCAATAATTTCGCCGTCCTGCAAATCAACCATCCTTTCTTTCAGGCGCCTGTAATATATCTCGACAAAAATATGAAAAGGTTGCGGGGGAGAGGATTTTTGGCGTATAATTTTTAACGACCTTTTGCAAAAGTAAAGAGAAATGAAAACGTCATGACCGAAATCATGACGTTTCAGAATACAAATTTAATTTCTTATGACGCCCCATCTAACCGGCGGGGGAAATATATCCCATACCCCTTATTATCCCCACCCCTAATCCTGATAGTCAAACGCCGCTATTTCTTCATTCAGCGCGTCTAAATAGAACGCAAGCGTATCGGAATTTGCTTCCTTTAGCTGAGCCCAGGTCTGAGCTTCTTCGGTGAAGCCCTGAGTCTCAAACGCCGAAGCCGCGCTGTTTGCGGCTCCGAGACCGTCTCCGTAAAGTACGATCGCTTCGCCGTTCTGATAGGAATTCTGCGCTATCCTGTAGCATTCATCCCACATATCAAGCATCTCGTCGGTCCAGAGATATGTCTCCTTAAGCTGCCTGCGGTCGATGTTCACAACCGTCGGGTCCAGGACCTTGAATCTCTCGCAGGAGCAGAACAAACCGACTCCCTCGGGGTTTGTCCCGCCCTTTATCATCACGTAGCCTACGACTCCGGACTCTAAGTAATATTTCCCGTCGCCCTCGCCGTCGCGCGGAAGCGGCACGAGCATTAGCTCCTTCTCCTTTACGTCGCCGAACTGCCTTGCGGTCTCTTCGACCGTCGTCTGGAAGCTCCATACTCCGGCTATGTAGAATAAAAGCTTCCCGTCCTTCATCCCTATCCCGTCGCGCGTCGTCCATCCCCTCTGCGATACGGGATAGATACAGTCGTTTTTCGTGAGATCGTATATGAGATTCTCAGCGCGCTCAAGTCTCGGGTCGTCTACGTTGGATACGAACTTCATCTGCTCGGGATCGTAGCTTACGATATTAGTACCGCTCGAATGCATTATCCCCGCCGGGAAGAACCAGCCGTCAAGCGCAAAGCGATCGTCGTCATAGTCCGAAAAGTCCGCGCACATATCGTAAAACTCGTCCCAGGTCCACTCGTCGTTCCAGTAAAGCTGGGCCGGATCGTCGAATCCCCACTCGTTCATCACGCGGCGGTTATAGCAAACCACTTTGTCAAAGGACGAGTCGGTGATGATGAAATAGGGTCTGCCGTTAAGGCTGTAATAGTCGCGGGCGAATTCCTTTACGCCCTCCCAGAGCGGGTCGTCGTAATTGACAAACTCATCCACCGGGCGATACATCCCCTTCAAAGCCCCGCTCGGGAATATCCCTTCGCCGGCCTGTCCGAAGTCGGGAGATTTTCCCGAAAGAACGAGGTTTGCAAGATCCGAATTCTGGTCCTCCCAGGTCGTCTCCACCCATTCTATCTCGCAGTTGTACTTGTTTTTGAAAGTCCAGTATCCCGTGTTCACGACCTCGTCCTCGCCGTAGTTATGGAAACCGTCCCAGAAGCTGAACCACTGGATAGTAGAGTTCGCGGCGGGAGCGTCCTCGGCGTCGGGAAGGGTGATACCCGCAGCGCGAAGTATGGCTTCCGCGTCCTCGGTTGAAAGCGTGAGCTCGATTATCTGTCTCTTTTTGGAACCGCAGCCGACAAGCGATATAATTATGATCGCAGCCAAAAACGCCGAAATAATTCTTTTCATAGTCATACCCCCAAGTTTTTAATATTACGATCAGATATTCGTACTGTTATTATATATCAATTTAAGCGCGAGGTCAATGTAAATATTAAGAGGATTAGGTGGTAAAAGCTGCAAGGGGAAGCAGATAGAGGTAAGAATAGAACGAGAGCCTGACATATGGGCGGGCGCAGCCGGCAATAAGTCACATCAAAACCTGCGCTTCTCGCACCTGCTCTTCTCGCCGCAACTTCTCACAGTCCCCCGTCAAAAAAGATCCCCATGCTATAAAGCAAGGGGACCTCCCAAAATTCAATTCATTAACCTATCAAAATCAAAAATCAGTATGCGATTCCCTGCCACTTCATCGCGTCCGCAACCTTGAGGAAGCCCGCGATGTTCGCGCCTACGACGAGGTTGCCCTCAGCGCCGTATTCCTTCGACGCGTTGTAAGCGTTGTGGAAGATGTTTTTCATAATCCCGTGGAGCTTGGAATCGACCTCTTCAAAGGTCCAGCTGAGTCTCTCGGAGTTCTGGGACATCTCAAGTCCGGAGGTGGCTACGCCGCCGGCGTTTGCAGCCTTGGCGGGTCCGAAGAATACCCCCGCCTTGAGGAATTTCTCGACCGCTTCGGGAGTGGAAGGCATATTCGCGCCCTCGGCAACGGCCTTAACGCCGTTCTTGATGAGGATATCCGCGCTCTCGCCGTCAAGCTCGTTCTGAGTGGCGCAGGGAAGAGCGATATCGCACTTGACAGTCCAGATACCCTTGCAGCCCTCGTGGTACTCCGCGCCCTTCACGCGCTCAGCATACTCCTTGATCCTTCCTCTTTCGACCTCCTTGATCTGCTTTACAACGTCAAGGTTAATGCCGTTCATATCGACTACATATCCGTTAGAGTCGGAAAGAGCTACGACCTTAGCGCCAAGCTGAGTGGCCTTCTGAGTGGCATAGATAGCTACGTTTCCGGAACCGGAGATAACTACAGTCTTGCCCTTGAAGCTGTCGCCGGCCATGCAGTTAAGCATTTCCTCGGTGAAGTAGCAAAGTCCGTAGCCGGTGGCTTCGGTCCTTGCAAGGGAGCCGCCGTAGGAAAGTCCCTTACCGGTCAGAACGCCGGTGAATTCATTTTTAAGTCTCTTATACTGTCCGAACATGAAGCCTATCTCGCGGGCTCCTACGCCGATGTCTCCGGCAGGTACGTCGGTATCCGCGCCGATGTGCTTAGAAAGCTCGGTCATAAAGCTCTGGCAGAAGCGCATTACTTCCGCGTCGGACTTGCCCTTCGGGTCGAAGTCGGAGCCGCCCTTGCCGCCGCCC
Organism: uncultured Clostridia bacterium; assembly: GCA_947588805.1. GTDB lineage: Bacteria > Bacillota > Clostridia > Oscillospirales > Ruminococcaceae > Faeciplasma. The sequence continues at coordinate 53,793 of CANPYR010000006.1, read as the reverse complement.
ATAGGAAGGCCGGTGAGGGAATTCTTGAAGATCTGCTCAAAGCCTAAGAACTTGATTACGGAAGCGTTTACGGACGGATGAAGTCTCAGACCGCCCTTGTAGGGACCTATAGCGGAATTGAACTGGATCCTGAAGCCGCGGTTCACCTGAACCTTGCCGTTGTCGTCCACCCACGGAACTCTGAAGATGATCTGTCTCTCCGGCTCCACGATCCTGTCGATGATACCGGCTTCTACGAGATCGGGTCTGCGCTCGACGACGGGCTCAAGGCTCTCAAGAACTTCTCCTACAGCCTGAAGGAATTCCTTCTCGCCGGGATTTCTCTTCTCAACGTCGTTGTAAACCTTCTGAAGATATGCGTTTTTGAATGTCATGATACTTTCCTCCTGTGAAGTGATAAAATTCATGTAACTATTATACCATATTTTTATTTAGAATGCAATAGGAAATTTGCAGGATGAAGAAAAAATCTTGCAGATTTCGGGCAAAAGCTTGGTAAAACTGCAACAATTAGGGACAAATTGCAGAATTGCAAGCTCTCAGCTTGAATTTTTGCAGGATTTAAAATTTCAAAATCATCCGTTTCACTCCCAGCTCCCCCAGACCTCCGGGGCATATCCCACCGTCGCCTGCCGACCGTTTCTTACTATCGGGGACTTTATAAGCTTCGGATCCTCCAAAAGCTTATCCCTCTTTGCGCCGTCGCTCCCGAGATATTTAATAACCGCCGCGTCCTTTGATTTTGACTTAGCGTCTATAAGAGCTTCAAGCCCGACCGCCGCTATAACGCCGTCAAGCTCCTTTGGGCTCAGTCCCTTTGAATCAAGATCTATCAGCTGGAATTTTATTCCTCTTTCTTTGAACCATCTCTCGGCTTTTTTTGAATCAAAGCACTTTGAGCGGCCGAATATCTGAATATTCATAGCTTAGCTTCATCCTCCCTAAAATTCTGAAATCATATTTCAAGCGAGACCGTAAACGGCCCGTCGCAGAGCATATCTATCTTCATATCCCCGCCGAAAACTCCCTTTTCGGGGCTAAAGCCGAGTTTGGAAAGGCTTTCGCAGAAGCTTTCGTACAATTCGTTCGCCATATCCGGCGGCGCGGCTTCCAAAAAGTTGGGGCGGTTTCCGTGAGAGCAATCCGCAAAGAGAGTAAACTGCGAGATCGCAAGAATTTTACCGTTTACATCCTTGAGCGAGAGATTGGTTTTTCCGTTTTCATCCGAAAAGATCCTGAGCTTAGATATCTTCTCAGCCATCGCCCTGCACTTTTCTATGCCGTCCCCTTTTCCTATCCCTACAAGCACCGTAAACCCCTTCTCTATCTTTCCCACCGTCTTTCCGTCCACCGATACGCTCGCCCTAAGCACCCTCTGTACTATTGCTTTCATATTTTTAAATTTATCTCCTTTAAATTCGGCAGGAAGCTTAAAAAAGTTCCTGCCTGATTCTGTTTATTACTTAAATCACTCCGTGCGAAGCGCTACGACGGGATCCTTCTTCGCGGCTATCCCGGACGGGATGAGTCCCGCTATAAGCGTAAGCGCCATGCTTATAAGAACGAGCGTCACCGCTCCCCCTACGGGAAGTATCGCGGAAAGAGTATCGATACCCGTGAGAGTGTGAAGGATTATATTTATAGGAAGTATCAGAAGAAGCGTGATACCGATGCCGAAGGCTCCGGCGACGAATCCCACTATCAGAGTCTCGGCGTTGAACACGCGCGAGATATCCTTCTTTGAAGCTCCGACCGAGCGGAGGATTCCTATCTCCTTCGTTCTTTCAAGAACCGAGATGTAGGTTATGATTCCTATCATTATCGAGCTTACGATAAGCGATATCGCGACGAACGCTATCAGCACATAGCTTATAGCCGAGATTATAGTAGTCACGCTCGACATGAGAAGCTTCACATAGTCGGTATATACGATCTGATCCTCTTCCTCTCCGGCTTCGTTGTATTCTTCGATAGCGTCAGAGATGAAGTCTTTATTTTCAAAGGTCGAAGCGTAGATATATATCGAGCGCGGGGAATCAAGATCGACCTTTCCGAGCTTAGACATGTTTTCATCGTAGGTAGAATCGGAGCGCGTGGAGGGAAGATGATTTTCAAATATATAACGGTACTGCTCCGGAGTCATCTCGGCGCTGTCGAGCATAGCGGCGGTCTGCTCCGCGCTCATAGCTCCCATCTGCGCACCTATCCCCTCCGCGTACTGCTGAGTTACTGTAGCCGCAAGGACCTGCTCCACATATCCTTCCTTGGTCTCGGGATCCATATTGCTTATATAGTCCCTTACCGTCTGTTCGTCCATCTGAGTCTGGGATATAAACGCCTGCGCAAGCATATCGTCTATAGCCGCGTCGTCAAGAGTCGCGCGGTACTGCGCAACCGTTGCGGAAAGATATTCTTCTGTCGGGATAGACGCGAGCTCGGTATAAATAAGCGCCTTTTCCTGAACGCTCTGCGCGCTCAGCCATTCGTCCACAGCGCCCTTGATCTCCTCTTCATCCGGCTCTTCGCCTTCTTTTCTGAACTTAAGCCCGGAAATAACGTCCACCTCGGGATCGTCCTCCTGAGCCTTGACGATGGCGCTCGAATTCGTTCTTTCAATTATCTCCCTTGTGAGGGAAGCGGGATAGCATACCGCGCCGGTCAGGAAGTTAGCGACCGCGTTCGCAGACGGTCTTACGATCCCCACGACCTTGAGCTTTATGGCGTTATCCGAGTTGTAAAGATATTCAAGACCCGTCTCGTTCTCGCTCACGTCGGTATATGCGTCCCCGGATCTCTGATACTTGTCGCAGTCGAGTATGACTCTGAAATCAAGATTCATTATATCCTCATAGCTCCAGCTGCCGAATTCCGAGGTATCTATCTTCTCCTGATTCGCCGCCGCCTTCATAGCGTCCTGGATCTGGTCCATGGTCTTAAGTCCGAGCGCGTATAGCATCATATCCGAGAGCTCGTTCTTCTCGCTTACGACTACCACGACCTCGTCGTAATTTTCCGGCCATCTTCCGGCCACAAGCTCGTTCTGTTCTTTCAGAAGCTCGTTCACAGGCTCGCCGTTCATCCCCTCCAGCATTTCCTGCCATGCGTTTATCTGCATAAAGTTAGAAAGCACCGAGCTTGAAGTCTCAAATCCCATCATCGAATATATCCCGCTCATAAGCTCAAGTATATCCGATTTAACGATATCCCCTTCCGTATTTTTTACATATACGTTCAGCGGGCAGTTATATACATAGCTCACCGCAGAGGAGTACTGTTTTATGCTGTCGGTGTTCTCGATGTAGTCCTTGAATTTTACAAGGTTGTTTTCCTGAGTCTCCATCGAGTTCAGCGAGTTCATCATCTCGTACATTATCTTTGATTCATAAACCGCGTCAAGCTGGTGATCCTCCTCGGCGCTCCCGTTCGCCGTATCCCGAAGCGAGGTCATGAGCTGAGTCATATCGACCTCCTGCGCGTTTATCGTTATCGGATAGCTTGAAAGCGTATCCTCCTGCACCCTGTCGATATAGGTCTGAACGCCGGTTGATACCGAGAGTATAAGCGCTATTCCGATTATTCCTATGGAACCCGCGAAGGACGTTAAAATAGTCCTCGCCTTTTTCGTCATAAGATTATTAAGAGAAAGCGATAACGCGGTGAAAAACGACATCGACGTTTTTTTGCCCTTTTTGAGCGGCTGAACCTCGGAAGCTCGGCTCTGCTCCTTCTCGACGCCGTCAAAGGGATCCGAATCGCTTAAAAGCTCGCCGTCAAGAAGTCTCACCGTTCTTGAAGCGTATTTCTCCGCAAGCTCCGGGTTATGAGTTACCATTATTATAAGCTTATCCTTTGATATCTCCTTGAGGATCTCCATTATCTGCACCGAGGTCTGGCTGTCAAGAGCTCCCGTCGGCTCGTCTGCAAGAAGTATCTCGGGATCGTTTACCAGCGCCCTCGCGATAGCTACCCTCTGCATCTGGCCGCCCGACATCTGGTTCGGCTTTTTCTTAAGCTGGTTCCCGAGCCCTACCCTCTCGAGCGCTTCTATCGCTCTTTTTCTCCTCTCGGACTTCCCGACTCCCGAAAGCGTGAGAGCAAGCTCTACGTTCGCAAGAACCGTCTGGTGAGGGATAAGGTTATAGCTCTGGAACACAAATCCTATGGAGTGGTTTCGGTAGGTATCCCAGTCCGAGTCCTTGAATTTTTTAGTCGATCTTCCGTTTATCGAGAGATCGCCCGAGGTATACTGATCAAGCCCGCCGATGATATTTAAAAGCGTGGTCTTGCCGCATCCCGACTGCCCCAGCACCGCCACGAACTCCGAACGGCGAAATTCGATGGATATCCCTTTCAGCGCGCGGACCTTCTCGCCGCCCGCGTCGTAGTCCTTGACAATATTTTCAAGCTTTAACATTTAAAAGCCCCCTTGGTATTTTATATAAAAACACAGTTCAATTCTTAGTGATTATAACATATATAAGGTCAGAAATCAAGAAGTATGTGTGAAAGCGGCGTGAAATTTTAGTATCATAAAGAGGAAAATGCAGCCGGCTCCCGCCTTGAATGAGAGTCTTTGAACGGTCTCCCGAGGACGTATAGCAAAATGCACAAATAATTGCAAAAATATTTAAAAATTCTATGATGAATTTTTTCCGAAAAACTCTTGACAAATTCTCGGAATAGGCTTATACTAAACAAGATTTAAAAATACCGCTTATATATAACCACTATATATTGATTGCGGAAGGCTTAAGAAAGGAGACGCTAAAAATGAAATACCGTGCTTTTACGGGATACCCACACAATTTAATACGAATGCGCTCCTTGTCTCGGCATGAGGTTTTTGATAATCATATTATGTAAACGCCCGTCCGGATGCGAGAGTATCCAGGACGATTTTTTATTGAATTTACAGTTTTTGGAGTGATGCCGAAAAAAGAATTTACCATCGGAAAAAGTACTGCTTTTGGAAAAGCATAAGAAAGGAGAGAACGGAATGAAGTATTTTGACGCGCTGCCGCAGGCGGTTTCCCAAAGACTTGCGGAGCGCGGTGTAGACGTTGAAAATCTTCTTTACTGCGTTAAAGCCGATCTTGACGGCGAGGGAAGATACTATGACGTGTACTGCGTTATAGATTCCGAGAACCTCTATGTGATCTCAGGGTATGAGGAATACGAAGAGACTCCGAAAAGCGAACGCAGAAAGGAACGGATGCGCGACATTCCCATCCTTCGCGGCTTTGTAAAGGGATATTACTTTCCGGAGCTTCTTACATATACCGTAGAGGATTATCATGAGTACAGGATCAAGGATATAAAGACCGCCTACGTCGATCGCCATCAGAACTCCGCAAGGCTTGTTTTAGGGCTTCTGAACGACGGCGAGACCGAGGTCTTTCCGGATCCCTCGGCAGCTGTAAGGACGGCTCCGAAGAGCTTCCCGCCGCCGCCTATGAACTACCCCGAAATGCAGGGCGGGGGATTTTCCCACCAAAGAGCCGAGCACGGAGACTACGGCGACGTTACTCCCGGATCCGGCGGGATGGGCTTCACAAGCTCTGACGGAGTATTCCACCTTCCCGGCCACGGCGGGCACTTCAGGGGCGGCTTCGGTTCAAGCTATGACAAGAACCGCCCGAACATCGTAGTCGCAAGATTTTCAATAGGATATTCGGATAAATTTGAGAAATTCTGCGAAAGACTCAATAATATCCACCGCGGAGTCGAAAACAACGACGCGCTTTTGGACGCGGTGCAGCTGAACTGCCCGATCTGCCATCAGCCCTATCCCGACCCGAACAGACCGGTCTGCCCGAGGTGCATAGACCGCCGCTCGGTATTCGACAGGCTCGTCGGGATGTTTAAAGACTTCAAGATAGAAATAAGCCTTATCTTTCTTACCATCATCATGTCAAACGTCTTCGCCGTCATTTCGCCGTGGTTCGGCACCAAGGTGCTCTACGACGACGTTCTGAAGGAGGGCGGGAGATATTACGGACAGGTGCTGTTCGTTATCCTTATGATGGTAGTCGTAAACCTTTTGGGAAGACTTACCGGTATCGTCTCGGGCGTTATCACCGCTAAAGTCGTTCCTATCGTCACGCACAAGCTTCGCACCAAGATCTACGGAACGATGTCTAATCTGTCGCTCGCGTTCTTTACGTCTAAGCAGACCGGATCCTTGATGTCAAGAGTAGACCGCGACAGTCAGAACGTATATAACTTCTTCGTCGATATCGTCCCCTACGGCTGCGCGAATATAATCAAGCTTGTCGGCGTGGCGGGAGTTATGTTCTGGCTGAGCCCGGTGATTTCCCTCGCCATCATAATCATCATCACCGTCGTGCTCGCGTTCGACAACTATCTCTATAAATCCCAGAGAAAGCTCTACCGCAAGCTTGACGTTGCGATGAGAAGCTTAAACTCGGTGCTTTCGGACGTTATGAACGGTCAGAGAGTAGTAAAGAGCTTCGCTAAAGAGGACAAGGAAAGAAAGAGATATAAGAAAAAGAACCGGACCGCTTATGAAGTAAACACGCGTATCAACAACAAGATCACTTCGACGAGACCGTTCATGTGGAGCTTTTATTCGATAGTTTCAAGAGGGCTCTTCTGCTTCGGATGCTTCCTTGTAATAAAGGGAAAGTTTGAATACGGAACGATAATGCTGCTTTTGGGCTATACCGATATGATCTACGAGCCGATGGATTTCTTCATGTCTATAGGCGACCGCTGGGCGAGATGCATAGACGCGGCTTCAAGAATGTTCGAAATACTTGACGCGAAGCCCACCGTTCCCGAGCCGGAGGAACCGATCCACATCGAGAACATGAAGGGCGATATCGAATTCAAGAACGTAAGCTTTGAATACGAAGCCGGCAGGCCGATACTTAAAAACCTCAGCTTCAGCGTGACCGGAGGACAGATGTTCGGCATAGTCGGAAAGACCGGAGCCGGAAAGTCCACGATAATAAATCTTATCGCAAGGCTCTACGACGTGACCGGAGGAGAGATAACGATAGACGGCGTGCCGATAAAGAGGATACCGACAAAGGACTTAAGAAGAAATATCGGCATAGTCTCGCAGGAAACATATCTGTTCATGGGCACGGTCGCGGACAATATAAGATATTCAAGACCGGACGCCACCATCGAAGAGGTCATAGAAGCCGCGAAGAGCGCAAACGCGCATGAATTCATCACCAAGCTTCCGGACGGCTACAACACCAAGATAGGAAGAGGCGGCCACAGTCTTTCGGGCGGCGAGAGACAGAGGATCTCCATCGCAAGAGCGATAATTCAGAACCCGAATATTCTTATACTTGACGAAGCCACAGCTTCTATGGATACAAAGACCGAGAGAAAGATCCAGGTCGCCATAGACGCTCTCAAGGAGGGCAGAACGATAATCTCTATCGCCCACAGGCTTTCGACATTAAGAGACGCGGATATGCTCTGCGTTATCGAAAACGGCGAGCTCAAAGAGCTCGGCACTCACGACGAGCTCATGGCGCTCGAAGGAAAATACTTCGACCTCTATATTCTTCAGGCCGACGCGCTTAAGTTTATCGAGGAAGGATAGGGCGGCGCGGACGTAAAATAAGGCGCCCGAATAATGAACGCCGCCGCTTCTGCGGCCCAAAAAGGAGGTAATACTTTGGATAAAAACGAAAACAAAAAAGACCTTGCAAAGGACATGGAGATCGAGAGAAAGGCGCTTGAAGAGAAATTCGAGATAGACCGGCTGGTCATCCTTGACTGTAAAGATCTTAAGTTTTACAGGGACGACGGGAATTTCATAAGTCTTAAATATAAAAACGAGGACTACTTCAACGTCCGTCTCACAAGGCTCGTGCCGTTCTTCTCTAAGACCACCTATATAAGCGTCGCGTATGACAACAAGGAAAACGAGTTTGTCGAATTAGGCGTTATAAAGGACATGAGCGAGCTTCCTAAGGATCAGTTTGAGATGCTCGACCAGTATCTTGAATATAAGTATTATATGCCCGAGATAAAAAAGATCTTCTCGATTAAGGATAACAACCGCGGTTTTATCTTTGTCGATATCGAGACCTCGAGCGGAAGAAAAACCATCTGCGTAAGAGACTGGTACTCAAACTTCAGAATGCTCTCCGAGAGCCTTCTCTACGCGGTGGACGTGGACGGAAACAAGTACTTCTGCCCCGACATAGAAAAGCTTGATAAGAAGAGCTTACAGATACTTGAGATTTTTGTCTGATACTTTATTTGCTTTTACTGCGTTATATTCTGTTTTATTATTAAAAAGAAAGGGGAGTGCTGAGAATTGAATCTCCTTTTAAAGGCGCCTGAAGGACATGAGCTGTCGGAATTTCTGTTTTCGCTGCCTTTTAATCTCTACGGCAAGGCGAAAAAGACGGACGGAACGCTTTGCGTTACCCGCTCGGAAATTCAGGTCTATATCAAGGGCGAGCTTAAAGATACCATCGCCTTCGACGAGTTTGAGGAATACGCCTGCGAACAGCTTATCGGCTGCTCGATGATGGTGGGAAGAGTCAAGGACAGAAACGTCAAGTGCATCTGCGCCTTCACTCAGGATAACTTCATCGCTTTTGCAGAGCTTTGCAAGATACTTAACCACTACCTAACCACCGGCGTTTTGGTAGAAGAGTCGGATATCGACGAGCCGAAATGCCCTAAGTGCGGACTTCCGCTCGACAGCTTCACCGAATGCCCCTACTGCGCGTCAAAGGTCAAGACCTTCTCGAAGCTTTTCGGCAGGCTCAAAAAGTATAAATGGGCGTTTCTTGCCGCTATCGCCTGCACCGTTTTCAGCGAGCTTTTAAACGTCGTTTCTCCGTACATCAACCAGCTGCTTATCGACGACTACGTATGGCCTAAGAATCAGTCTAACTGGGTCGGCTTCGCGGTGCTCTGCGCGTCGATGTTCGTAATAATCATAATAAACACATTTCTTGACTGGGCTAACATGAAGGCGAGCTTCTATGTTTCCCTGAACCTCGGCCAGGACCTGAGACAGGACGTATTCAGCAAGACTCTTGATCTGTCCATGTCATCTATCTCCAAAAAGACCGCCGGAGACCTTATAAGCCGCGTATCGAACGACGCTAATAAGCTCCAGAGCTTTCTTACAGATAACGGAAAGAGCGCTGTCGTAAGAATTTTCTCGCTCATAATCGTAACGGTGATAATGTTCATTATGAACTGGAAGCTTGCGCTTTTGGCGATCGTTCCCATACCGCTTGTCGCTTTCATCATCAAGCGCGCGTACAATACTATCCAGATGTACTACGGAAGAAGCTGGAGATTCTCTAACGCGCACTCTAAGCTTTTACACGACGCGCTCGACGGTATCAGGGTCGTTAAGACCTGCGGGACCGAGGATATAGAGATCGAAAAATACCGCGACGCTTCTTTCAAGGCCGCGAAGGCAAGCTCTAAGGCCGAGATAGTCTGGTACTATATCTGGCCGGCGTGCGATTTTCTTCTCACCATAGGCAACTATTTCGTTCTCTACTTCGGCGCGATGATGATACTTAACCGCATCCCCGCCTTCGGGACTATGACCTTAGGCGAGCTGACAAGATTCACTTCTTACGTCGGAATGCTCTACAACCCGTTAAGATGGCTCTTACAGCTTCCGAGACAGATAGCGGACGTTTCGATATCCGCTTCAAAGGTCTTTGAGATTCTTGAAGAGAACACCGACGTAAGAGACAGCTCCGACTGCGTAGATCTTGACATAAAGGGCAACATCGAATTCAAGGACGTGTACTTCGGCTACAAGATCTACAATCCCGTGCTTAAAAACATAAACATAAAGCTCGACAAGGGAAAGATGTACGGCATCGTCGGTCACTCGGGAGCGGGAAAATCTACGATGATTAACCTGATTCTCCGTCTTTACGACGTTACCCAAGGGTCCCTTACAATCGACGGCGTGGATATAAGAAAGATCTCTCAGGAGAGTCTTCGTTCGCAGGTCGGCGTGGTCCTGCAGGAGACTTATCTCTTCGAGGGAACCGTTCTTGAAAATCTTACATATGCAAAGCCGGACGCCACATTTGAAGAGGTAGTACAGGCCGCGAAGATCGCGCACTGCCACGAATTCATCACCAAGCTTCCGGACGGCTACAACACAAGAGTCGGAAACAAAGGCCACACCCTCTCCGGCGGCGAGAGACAGAGAGTCGCTATTGCAAGAGCGATACTTCACAATCCGAAGATCATAATTCTTGACGAAGCGACTGCGAGTCTTGATACCGAGACCGAGAGACAGATCCAGGAAGGTCTTGCGGAGCTCTGCCGCGGAAGAACGACGATAGCGATAGCTCACCGTCTTTCGACTCTTTCAAACGCCGATCAGCTTATAGTCTTAGACAAGGGAAGGCTTGTCGAGACGGGAACTCATGAAGAGCTGATGAAGCATAAGGGCGGGGTTTACTACCAGCTCGTTATGGCTCAGAGGAAGAACACGAAGATGAAGGAAGCTAATATCGACGCGCGCGAGGATCCGAAGCCGGAATTTGCGGGAGCGAATTAAATAAAAAAGTCCGCATAATCCGTGCGGGACAGCGTATGCAAAAGATAGGGGGAGAACGCCTGCGGCGTTCTCCCCCTTTTTTGACTGCTTCTAAAGCAGCTCATCACATCGCTCCCCTCCCCTTTCATATTTTCCCGACCTTACGCATACACCTTTACAAATCCATAAATCGAGGTCATATGAAAAATGAAAAAGCTCTCCGCAATAATTCTTTCCCTCTGTCTTATCATATGCAGCGTTCCGCTTACCTGCTTCGCCGAGCATGCCGAGGCCGCCGTAACCGTCCCCTATTCCTATGTCTTAATGGAGGGAAACACTTCCACGCTTTTATATTCCGAAAACGGCTCCGCAAGCTTTCCCGCTCATCACTCCGCGAAGCTCATGACTCTCTTACTTACCGCCGAAGCCATGCGCGACGGGAAACTTTCTTACGATACCGTGTTAAAAACGTCCGAACACGCAAATTCAAAGCAGGGAGCGCAGATCTGGCTTATGCCGGGCGAAGAAATCTCCGTAGAGGAGCTGGTGAAATCCATAACTATAGGAAATGCGAACGACGCGTGCACCGTTTTAGCGGAAGCCTTGGGACAAACCGAAGATGGCTTTACTAAAATGATGAACGCCCGCGCCGAAAAGCTCGGGATGGTCGGAACGGAGTATTTTGACTGCACGGGAACCGATGAAAGAACAGTTACCACCGCCGAAGATACCGCTATTCTCGCTTCGGCTCTTTTGGAGCATGACAGCCTGAGCGTATATTTCACCACCTGGCTGGACTCTGTAAGAGACGGAAAAACTCAGCTTGCTTCAACTAACAGGCTGATTCTTTCTTATAACGGCATTAAGGGAATGAAGGAATATTATTCTAAAAAAACCGAAAACTGCCTTATAGCCGCCGCGGAGCGGGACGGACTAAAGATTGTATGCGTGATATTCGGCGAGAGGGATGAAAACACGCTGTTCGCGACTGCAAAAGAAAAGCTCAACGCGGGCTTTTCGGCGTACATGATCTACAAGCCGAAGCGCGGAGAGCTTTGGACGGAGCCGGTCAGAATAGACGGCGGGGAAAAAACCGAGGTGATAAGCGAAGCGCAGAGCGCGCAGGCCTTTGTGATAAGAAAGTCGCAGAAGGATAAGCTGGATATAAGTATCGAGTACGGGGAGAAGTTAAAAGCGCCGATAAAAAAGGGAGACGAGGTCGGAAGGGCGATCTACAGCGTTGACGGCGAGGAGCTTTTCTCGGTGCGGATAGTAGCCGCCGAGGATATCCGAAAGATGAATTTCTTTATCGGGATGAAACGGGTATTCGGATTTATTTTCAGAGTATAAAAGCAATTAGATGTCAGAATTCAGATTTCAGAAGTCAGAAATTGCACGCTCACACCTTTCTGTCCTCTGATTTCTGTTATCTGTCCTCTGTCTATTTCACCTGACAAAATTAGTCCAAGCCCGTACTTTTTCCTTCTCGGGGAGCCCGAATTTCTCTTTTCCGAGCTCTATCGCCCTCATCAAAAACGTCATATTCTCGGCAAGCGTCCGCATGGTCTGCATTCCCTCTTCGTCGGCCGCGGCCTGTCCGGGAGTCCGGCCGTGGACCATGTTCCAGTACTGGCTCGAAGCGATAGGCATTCCGCTTATCGTGAAATATTTATTCAAAACGTCAAACGTCGCCGTGCATCCTCCTCTTCTTGCGACCGCAACGCTCGCTCCTACTTTCATCGTCTTGTCCGCGCGCGAAGCGTAGAATAGCCTGTCAAGAAACGAAAGAAGCGTCCCGTTCGGGGAAGCGTAATACACCGGGCTCGCGATAACGATCCCGTCGGCCTTTTCAAGCTTCGGGAGCGTCTCGTTCACGATATCGTCAAAAACGCACTTTCCGGTCTCGGCGCATTTCATGCATGCCGTACATCCCCTGACGTCCTGATTTCCGACATGGATGATCTCGGTTTCTACGCCGTTTTTGTCAAAAATTTTTTTCATCTCCGCAAGCGCAAGCGCGGTGTTTCCGTTTGCTCGCGGGCTTCCGTTCAACATGAGCGTCAACATTTTTAAAACCGCCTTTCGGAATTATTATTTAAGATTCTTATATATTATATATATAAATATATTTCGTCAAAAAATCTCGGACCTATCAAAGCTTATTTATAAATTTCTTTCTTAACGGCCGCCGTCCATTCCGTAAACTCGGTTTCTGAACGCGGAGAGAGTTTATTGCCGTCGTATTCAAGCCTTAATCCCGAAAATACCATCGCGCCCTTGAGCTCTTTTCGCATATCCGGAATAACGTGACCTGGCTGTCCGACATGAGTCTGGAACGGAAGGACGGTTTTACCCGCAAAGCTCACGCTCCTAAGAAGCGTAAGGACTGCCGGAGCCATAGTATACCACCAGGTAGGGGTGCCGATAAAGATAACGTCATAGTCCGCGGGATTTTTGGAAAGCGGCTTTATTTCCGGAGTATATCCCGACTCGACCTCTTTCTGAGCCTGCGCGAGCATGGCTTCGTTATCCTTGGGATATTCCTCGACGGTAGAGATTTTTTCGGTATCCGCGGAGAATTCCTTGGCAAGGCGAAGGGCGGCTTCCTCGGTGGAGGAACCTGTTGAATAATAAATTACAAGAGTTTTCATAGCGATAAGCGATCTCCTTTCGATTGCAGGCGAGCCCCTGCCGGGATTAGCGGCGAGAGCGCCTTTGGGGATATTATATCATGTTCTTTCGGAAAATGCAAGGGCGATTAGAGGACAGAAATCAGAAATCAGAAGGCAGATTAGAAGTTAGAGGGTTAGAGGGTTAGAAGATAGAAGTTAGAAGCGTAGAAAAAGAAGATTCCCTTTCGGGAATCTCCTTTACAGTCGCTTTTATTCTTCGATTTTCCAATAAATTCCGTATCTGTTCTTTATCAGATAATAGGGAATAAATTTCATGCCGCCAAGCTCGTACTCTATGTTTCCGACGTTCTTTGCGTACTTTTCGGGGTTTTTCTTGAATTCCCCCGCGCTTACGTTAAGCTTCAGGACTCCGTCCGAAACGCTCTTTTCCGCAAACGCTACCGCTACTCCTCCGCGATAGGTGCTCATGTCGCTGTCGCCCAATTCCGCCGCTAAGAGATACGGACCGTATTTGAGCGCTACCGTATCTTCGCTGTCCGTTAGACTCAGCGCTTTTAACGCCGACGAAAGCCTGATCTCTACGCTGTCGCCCTTTGAAAGCGGCTTTTCAAGCTCCGCAAATCCTCCGCGTACAAGTATCCCCGCCGAGCAGCCGTTTATAAGTATCTCCGGCTCGCAGGTGGTCCAGTCGGGGATCCTGAGCCTGATCCTTATCTTCTCCCCGCTCTTTATCTTAAGCACCGACCTGCCTTCTCTCGCTGCGTCTCCGCACAGCTCCGCTTCTATCCCATCAGCCTTAAGCTCGAACGGCATATAGCTCAGAACGGTTATCCTGTTTTTGTCTCCTGCGGCAAGAAGCTCTCCTAATTTGGTGAAGTTCTCCATGCCTGAACCCGTGCAGCACCAGAAGTCGTCCCAGGGGCTTGAAAACACCTTGAAGTACCCCGTCGCCATCGCCTGGAAGTAGGTAGTCATTCCCGTATCGGGATTCTGTGAAGCGAGTATGTGATTTATATATGCTGTCTCAAGATAGTCCGCGTACTTTCTCTCGCCGGTGACAGTGAAGAGCTCTTTTGTGAGCTTTATCATGTTATAAACGTTGCAGGTCTCGCAGTTCGCGTTGGTGCGGTTCTTATCAAGCTTATCGTCCTCGCGGAAGTGCTCCCACTCCGAATTGCCGCCGGTGTGGTAGGTATGATGCTTTATAACGTTATCCCAAAAGAGCTTCGCGACTTCAAGATATCCGGAAGCTTCCACCGTCTGGGTGACGGGCTTTTCGGCGTTTTCGGGATTCACGTCCTTCTTCCACGCCCCGATCACGGAAGCTGTGATAGTCTTACCCTGGCATACGGTATATCTTTTAAGCATTCCGATAATTTTCGGGATGGTGGTATTCGCATGACGGCCTGTGAGAAGATTTTCGCGGCCGGTGAGGATATCCGAAAACAGCTGTTCTTCGTCAAAAGCGTGAGCCGCAGCTGCATATCGGTCTATCCCGGTAAAGCGGTACAGCTCGTAAAGAACGTCGTTCATGCCGCCGTACTCGATAGAGAGCACGGTCTTTCTGGTATCCTCATCCCACTTGACGGCGCGGTTATAGACCCAATCTCCGAGCTTTTTCGCGATATTGAGAGCCTTTTCGGAGCCCGCGAACTCATACGCAGCCAAAAGACCGCCGAAGATCTTATGCATAGTATACCACGGCACCCAGGCTTCGGTAAAGAGCTGGCATTTGCCCTTTTCGACGTTATCAAACTGTATCTCGATATTTTCGGGATCCAAGATCTTTCCCGCCCACAAAAAGCCGTTCGGAAGCTGGCAATCCGCAAGGCCGTCGATAATCCTGTCGAGCATGCCTTTAAGAGTCTTGCGATCCTCGTCCGGCAAAGCCCTGTTCACGCAGGACTGCGCGAGAGCGGAGAAATAATGTCCCATAGCGTGACCGCCGATAAGAAGGCTCTCCCAGCCGCCGTACGGTTCGGCTTCGGTCTTTATTCCGGCGTTTTTACGAAATCCCGCGAGCACGCGATCGATATCGAACGACTTAAGATATTCCGTTTCTTTTTTTATAGCATTTTGCGAATACGGATCGGTGGGAACGATTGAACCGAGCGGGAAAAACCCGAATTTTTGGCATTGATTAGGCATATTAAGCATAACTTATCTCCTCGTCCTTTTTGATTTAGGTATAATGTCCAGTGACAGAAAAGTAAATTTACCGAGCGCAATTTTTACGCTGTCACTTATTTTATCATATTTTAAAGGAGATGTCAATATAGTTGTTAGTTGTTAGTGGTTAGTTGTTAGTTGGGATACCGGCGGCGGGATTTGCGGGGGAGGGCGGGCGGGAGGGCGCAGTTGGTAACGGTTTCATAAAAAGCAGCGAATCCCGCCGCCTGTCCTCTGACTTCTGACTTCTGACTTCTGTCCTCTAATCGAGGGCTTTTATCGTTTTGGCAAGACTTTTTCCTACAAGCTCGCCGCTGTAAAGAGCTTCGGCGAGGGAATTCGCGCTCGAACCCATCTCTATAAGAAAGCTTCCGTGCGTATACTCCTGATTATAATTTCTCTCGTCAAACAGTATCGGCCTTGTAAGTCCGGGATAATCGCTCTCCATCTGCGACTGAAGCCGCGCTGCTATCCTTAAATTATATCTGTACTGCGGGACGTTTTTGCAGCCCGAAATTATCATCACCTGCGCGGCCGACCTTCCGTCAATCTCCACTACCGGGGCGTATCTCACTCCGTCCTCTTCTATTGCGTCGCGGTGAACGTCTATAACAATTTTTATAGACGGATATTTTTCAAGATATCCCCTCACCGTCTCCGCGCTTCTGTCGTAAGCTCCGGTGTATCTCGGATAATCATGGACCGTAACGTCGTGTATAACTCCTATCCCCTCTTTTTCAAGCTCGTTTGCTATCATCTCTCCGACCTTCGCGACGCTCTTTTCAAGATCTGTCGTTCTTGAAGAAAAATCCTTATCGTATCTGTCTCTCTCGGTCGGTTCATAGCTTTCGGTCGTGTGGGTATGCATAATAAGCACGAGCGGACCGTTTTCATCCGAAGAAAAATCAGGCTTTCTCTGCGCCTGCTCCAAAAGATACTCGGGATCGATATCTGTGCAGTTTCTGAGCATTCCCCCGCCGGGAAGCTCAAGATATGTCGCGGACGGACGGTATGTATACGTCTTTCTTATGATCTTCCCGCCGCTTTCTCCCAAGCTTTCGGGATATTCAAGCTTGAAATTGCCGTCTTCGTCCGCCGCTTCCTCGGTTTCATCATCATCAGGCTCCGTTTCATCCGGCGCGGCTTCGATATCCCAAGCTCCGAAGCCGGAAAGCGCTATAAGCCGTCTTGCGGTTTTTTCCCTTATTACCGGCGCGCGCTGCGGCTCCTCCAGCGTGTTTTCATCCTGTTCCTGCGTATTTTTAAGCTGCGAGCCGATACTCATAAGCCGCGCAGACATAACCGCGAGACCTTTTGCATATCCTGAGTCGGGGAGTCTCAATAGCGATCCCGAGAACACCGTCAGAACGGTAAAGACCGCAGCGGCGGCGAAGATCCCGAACGAATAGTCCGAACCGTTTTTGTTTTTATTTTTCATATATACCTCCTTTTAGAAGACAGAAATCAGAAGTCAGATGACAGATTATAGAGGATAGAGGGTTAGAGGGTTAGAAGATAGAAAGTTGGGCGGCGGGGGGATTTGCGGGTTAGGGATGGCGGGTGGGCGCAGTCGGCGGCGGTTACATAAAATGGCAGCAAATCACCCCGCCGCTTTCCTTTTAGATGACAGAAGACAGAAGTCAGATGACAGATTATAGAGGATAGAGAGTTAGAGGGTTAGAAGATAGAAAGTTGGGCGGCGGGGGGATTTGCGGGGGTGAGCAGTCGGCGGCGGTTACATAAAATGGCAGCAAATCACCCCGCCGCTTTCCTTTCTGATCTGTTACCCATTTGTAACGCATTCTTAATAAGTTTGTTATTGAAATTTTCGGAATTATGTGATAAAATAGAATCGACGGTTCGGGATAACGCGATTACCCGGGCGGGAATAAATTTTCGGCAGGGCTTCTCCCGCCGCGCAAAGAAGGACTTTAAAAAATGAAGATAATCAAAACAAACGCTAAACAACTGTTTTTCGCTTCCGCGCTTTCCGCGCTGCTGCTTTCGGGCTGCGCCGTTCGGGACAGATCTCCTCTTTCCTCCGGCGATATAACCGTGAATACTCCCCCGACGGAAATTTCTCCGGTATTCGATACTTCGGCGGATAGCAGTTCCGAAGCTCCCGAAGAGTCAAGCGCCGAGACGGTCGTTTCGGATACCGAGACCGTTTCCGAGACGCTGCCGGAAAATACGGAAGCTCCTACTGTCTCAGAGGAGGAAACTGAAGAATTGATCACGACTTCGGATCCTAAAGATTTCGCTTTCGACAGCATGAGCGCCGAACTGTTCGCTACCGCTACCCTTAACGTAAGGGAATATCCCTCCACGGAAGCCAAGATCGTAGGACAGCTCAATCCCGGCGACAGCGCCGAGGTCATTGGAAGAACTTATGACGGGAGCTGGTACGTTCTAATCTTTAACGGCGTGAAGGCTTGCGCATACGCGGAGTATCTTTCTCCGGAGAAACCGGTAGTGCCGGAAACTCAGATAGCTCTTCCGGAAGGGTACAGGTTTGAAAACGACGAGGACTATTATTTTTTGGTGAATAAACAGGTGTTCCTGCCGGACGACTATTCAATAGAGACCGACTACGTCCAGGGCAGCTACGAGCTTGAAGCGGTCGCCGCTAAGCACTGCCGGGATATGATAGCCGCCGCCAAGGAGGACGGGATAGATTTAAAGGTTCTCTCCGCGTACAGAACTATCGACTACCAGAAAAATCTTTTCGACAGAAACGTCAAGCAGAGAATGAACGACTACGGCATGTCCTACGACGAAGCGTATTACGACGTATCGATAAATATCGCTCCTCCCGGGGGAAGCGAACATAACGCCGGTCTTGCGGTGGATATAATAGATTACAACCACTGGGATACCTACGAGGAATTTGAAAACACCGAGGAATTCTCCTGGCTTATCGAGCACTGCGCAGAATACGGATTTGTGTTAAGATATCCTAAAGGAAAAGAGGATATCACCGGCTACATATACGAGCCGTGGCACTACAGGTACGTGGGACTTGAAAACGCGCAAGCGGTGATGGATTCCGGAAAGTGCCTTGAGGAGCTTCTCGGATAGAATACGGATATAAAATAAATTTAAAAATACATTTTAATACGGAGCTAATTTATGAATATCGCATACTTTTTAACGCCGAAGCAGGATACCGCCTATCTGTTCGACGACTACACCGTAAGGCAGGCGCTTGAGAAAATGCGCGCGCACGGTTATTCGCGTATCCCCGTGATACGCCGCGGCGGGGAATTTCTCACCGTGGTAGCCGAAGGAGATTTCTTATGGTATCTTCTTGACATGGCGGGAGAATCGGGGATATCGATGAGAAACGCCGAAGAATTAAAGCTTAGGGACATCCTCTCCGGCAGGACCTCGCGGGAATACAAGCCGGTGAGGATAACCGCGACACGAGAAGAGCTTGTCCGGCTTGCCATGAATCAGAACTTCGTCCCCGTGACCGACGACGACGGCGTATATATCGGGATAGTTACAAGAAGAAATATTTTAAAATATCTCACCGCGGTCTGATTCTTAGAATGATCCGGGGAAGCGGCGGCCGCTTCCGCTATCCCCTCTACCCACTATTTTACTCCTGCGGTATGTCAAATAAAGTCAAATCTACTGCGCAAAAATAAAAAGCAGACGTAAACCCGTCTGCTCTTTTTTATATTTTCTGAATCCCCATCCCCGGTTCTTCCCTCATTACTCCCCGTTCAACACTTCCACTATACGCTCTATCAGCTCCCACGGGACCCTGCCGCCGCTGAACATCACTACTCCCCTTAACGGCAGGCTGTTCTGCATGGCGTTGTTCATGGCTTCGCTCATAGCTTCCTTTGCGGCTTCCGTTCCGTCCTCAGCGGGCCTTACCTGTCCGAGGTCCTTTAAAAACGGTATGAATTTTTCCCTCGCGACGGGATCCGCCATTATATCCATGAAGATGGAATCGGCCGAATATTTTCTCTTGATCACGTCCGTGGACTCAACCGTTACCGCTCCGCTCACCCTGATATCCTCAGACGATTCGCCGATCATTATCACGAACTCTCCGGTCTCTACATGCCAGTCTTTAAGCTCCCGGCTCCAGTATGCAAAGGCTCTCTTTCCGAGCTTAAATTCCACGTCCTTAGACTCTCCCGGCTCAAGATATATCTTCTCAAATCCCTTAAGCTCCATCACGGGACGTATAGCCGAGCTTTCGGTATCCTTGACATAAAGCTGCGCGACCGTTTTTCCCGCGCGAGAGCCGACGTTTTTGATCCTTACCGTCGCGCTCAGAGTCTCGGTATCCTTTATTTTCTCCGACGAAAGACGAAGATCGGAATACTCAAATTCGGTATAGCTAAGCCCGTGGCCGAACGGGAACTGAACCGGGATCTCCTTCTTCTTATAGTATCTGTACCCGACGAATATCCCCTCTCGGTAGTCGGCTTCATTCTCTTCGCCGAAATAATACAGATACGACGGGTTGTCCGAGAGCTTCTTTGGAAACGTCTCCGCAAGCCTTCCGCAGGGATTAGCGTCTCCGTAAAGAATTCTTACTTCCGCTATTCCCACAGCCTGACCGCCAAGATACGCTTCAAGCACCGCGTTCACCTCGTCTATCCACGGAGTCTCCACGGGAGAACCGTTATGCAAAACGACTACGGTGTTCGGGTTCGCTTTTGCTACTGCGCTTATAAGCTTATTCTGATACTCCGGCAGCCGCATATGCCTTCTGTCATACCCCTCCGACTCGTATGAATCGGGCAGACCTGCGAATACTACCGCCACGTCGGAAGTCTTGGCCGCGCTCACGGCTTCGGCCGTCATCTCCTCGCTCGCGCAGTCGGCTTTGGTATCGTATCCTCTTGCGTAGATAACGTCAAGACCGTTTTCCTTAGCGGCTTCAAGAGCCGACGTGACTTTGAAGCTGTTTATATGGCTCGAACCGCCGCCCTGGTATCTCGGTCTTTCGGCAAACTCTCCGATAAACGCGGCCTTGGCTTTTTTATCTATCGGCAGAGCGCCGCTATTTTTGAGTAATACCATGCATTCCTCTGCTATCCTTGCGGACAGAAGATGATCCGCTTCCTTGTCCCAGGGAGTCTCGGGCTTTGCGTTTTCGAGATAGCGGTACGCGGCTTCAAGTATCCTCTCAACCGCCCTATCGACCACGGCTTCGTCAAGCCTTCCGTCTCTTACCGCTTCGACTATCTTCTTATCGTTAGCCCCGCCCGACGACGGCATTTCAAGATCGAGCCCCGCTTCAAGTCCCTTTACCCTGTCCGAGACCGCGCCCCAGTCGCTCATAACATATCCTTCAAATCCCCACTCGTTTCTTAGAACGTCGGTAAGAAGCCATTTATTTTCCGAAGCGTAGGTCCCGTTTATCCTGTTATAGGAGCACATCACCGTCCAGGGCGCAGAGTTTTTTACCGCAGCTTCAAACGCCGGGAAGTATATCTCCCGAAGCGTGCGCTCGTCTACGTTTGAGGATGAACTCATCCTCCTATGCTCCTGGCTGTTGGCCGCGAAGTGCTTTATCGAAGTCCCGACGTTTTGCGACTGCACGCCTTTAATATATGCCGAAGCTATTTCGCCAGCAAGATAAGGATCCTCGGAAAAATATTCAAAATTTCTTCCGCAGAGCGGCGAGCGCTTGATATTTACCGCAGGTCCTAAGACAATGCTCACGCCCTCGTGCTGGCAGCTTTTGCCGATAGATTCCCCCATTTTTTCCACAAGCTCCCTGTCGAAGCTCGCCGCAGTCGCGCATGCCGCCGGCATACAGACGGCTTTAATGCTGTCGTTCACGCCGAGATGATCCGCTTTGAAGTCCTGCTTTCTCAGGCCGTGAGGTCCGTCCGAGACCATCACGGAGGGGATCCCGAGCCGCGAGACGTTTTTAGTGTGCCAAAAATCAAGCCCCGAGCAGAGCCCCGCCTTTTCTTCAAGAGTCATCTCCGAGATAAGCCTGCGAATTTCTTTTTTTTGCATGAATTTTCCTCCTTCCCCCGCATATGCGACCGGGAAATTTATGAGAAAATTATAGCATAAGTTGGGGATGAAAGTCAAGCGCTATTAGAAGACAGATATCAGAGGTCAGAGGTCAGATTTTCGGGGATTATTCTATCTTCTAATTTCTAACTTTCTATCCTCTAACAGTTGCTTTTTCCGTCAAAATATAGTATAATATACCCAAACCATCCGAAAGGAGCTAAATTATGCGTAATAAAAAGGCCGCCGCGCTTATTCTGGCGGCAATACTCGGATTTTCAGCCTGCTCTGCGGGCAAGGAGGGGGTCTCTGTGAGAGATATCGATCTTAAAGAAAAAAATTTTAAATCGCTCGGAAGAACTTATTTTGACGATGGGAAGATCTTTTGCGCGCTCTCCGGAACCGGCGTTGAATTCACTTTCACGGGCAAAAGCTGCTCCGTTACCGTCGAGGGGGATCCCAACGCCGCGAACCCTTCTACGGCCGACACTCAGGCGAGGATCGCAGTTTATCTGAACGGCGAAAGAGTTGTTGACGACATGATTGATAACGCTTCGGAGACGTATGAAATCGAATGCGCCGGGGAAAACGCGCAGAGCGATATCAAAATAGTTAAGCTCTCGGAATCCCCTATGTCAACCTTCGCTATCACAAACATCACCGTCAACGGGGCCGAAGTCAAGCCCGCCGAAGATAAAGAAATGCTTATTGAATTCGTCGGGGATTCCATCACCTGCGGCTACGGAGTAGACGACGAGGACGCAAATCACCACTTTTCTACGCGCACAGAAGACTGCACTAAAGCTTATGCGATAAAAACAGCGGAGCTTTTAAACGCTGACTACAGTCTCGTATCCTTCAGCGGCTACGGAATTATTTCGGGATACTCGGACGGCAGCCGCAAGGTCTCCGAGCAGACCGTCCCGCCGCTCTATTGCAAATACGGATACTGCCGGACCGATAATAACGGCTTCAAGCCCTCCGAGATCGATTGGGAATTCAAAAAGAAGCCGGACGCGGTCGTTATAAATTTGGGGACGAACGACGACAGCTACTGCAAAAATATCGCGGAACGCTGCGAGGAATACAAAACCGAATACATAAATTTCCTAAAGACCGTGAGGGAAAATAACCCCGACAGCAAAATATTCTGCGTTCTCGGGATAATGGGTCAGAACCTCTACAGATACGTAGAACAGGCGGTAGAGGAGTATAAGACCGAGACCGGAGACGAAAATGTGTTCAGCATGATGTTCGACAACCAAAACCAAGCCTTAGACGGCATAGCCGCCGACTGGCACCCGACCGAGAGAACGCATGATAAAGCCGCCGCGAAGCTTGCGGAGTTCATACAGGAGCATTGAGAAGACAGAGGTCAGAGGTCAGAAATCAGAGGTTGGTAGGCAGGGGTTTCGGGGGGAAGATTTGTGAATTTTGTGAACTTTGCGCATTTTGAGGGACAAAATGTGCAAAATGTGCAAAATGTGCAAAATTCATGTTTTGAGGGTTGGGGTCTGAGAGTGTGTCGCTTGTGAATAATACGCATTTTAAACATTATTGGGGCAATTAAGCGTATAGTTCATAGTTATTAGTTGTTAGTAGTTAGTAATCCCCACGCAGCTTTCAGGATATCGCCGCCCGGCAGTACCTCGAATACTAACTACTAACTACTATTCTCTAACAACTACCTGCACAATAGACATTTTAAGCACAATAGGCCCTATTGTGCTTATAGTTCATAGTTATTAGTTGTTAGTAGTTAGTAATCCCCCACGCAACTTTCAGGATATCGCCGTCTGGCAGTACCTCGAATACTAACTACTAACTACTATTCTCTAACAACTATCAGGTCGAAAATGTTGAAAATGTCGAAAATTCATGCAGGGTGAATTTGAGTTGTACATTTGCAAAATATTGCCAAAATGCTGATTGTACATACGTCTTAAAGGCAAAATTATGCTTTAATCATTTAAAGTATCAGTAATTTTTGTATATATTATATATACTTTGAGCATAATGCAAGCGCATTTTCGTTATATTCCACATTTTTCTTCCAAAAAACAAAATCATACTTTCATGAATTTTGAGCATTTTCCGCACTGTTAAGGTGGTTACATATCTTGAACCCATGCCTTAAATCCCGGCGCGGGGAGGGTTATTCTATAATTTCTAATTTCTAATTTTCTAATCTCTAATTTCTAATCTCTAACTTGCTAACCTCTAAAAGCTTGCTTTTTTCCCGCGCCTGTGATATAATAGTACCGATCGCCGAAAAAGCGCTGCGGCTTGGGATAGCTTAAAACTTAGCCGGACTCAGTCCGCGGGCTTGGACTTCGGCCGAATATTATTTGATAAAGGAGCTTAAATATGAAATATCTGGTTCTTTTGTGCGACGGGATGGCTGACAGACCCGTCCCGGAGCTCGGCGGCCTTACGCCGATGGAGAAGGCTTTTAAGCCGAATATGGATAAGCTTGCCGAGGTATCCGAGGTCGGTCTCGTTAAGACCGTAGCCGACGGCCTTAAGCCCGGAAGCGACGTTGCGAATCTCTCCGTTTTGGGATACGACCCCGCGGTGTATTACTCGGGACGTTCTCCTCTGGAAGCGGGTTCTATCGGCGTGGATATGAAGCCCACCGACGTATCTCTTCGCTGCAACCTCGTCACACTCTCCGACGAGCCGGAATACGACGACAAGACTATTATAGACTACTGCGCCGGGGATATCTCCACCGCGGAAGCTAAGATTCTCGTCGATTCTTTAAAAGAAGCGTTTGATAATGACGAATTCACGCTCTACAGCGGAGTAAGCTACCGTCACTGCCTTATCTGGAACGGCGGCACGCTTGATCTCGGGACCTTAACGCCGCCGCACGATATCACCGGAAAGCCGATAAGAGGTCATCTCCCGGATCACCCGAACGCAAGAAAGCTTTATGAGATGATGAGAAAGAGCTACGACGTTCTTAAGGATCATCCCGTCAACAAGGAAAGAGAAGCCCGCGGCGAACGTCCCGCCAACTCTATGTGGTTCTGGGGGGAAGGCGTAAAAAAGCCGCTTGCGGACTTCAGAGAAAAGTACGGAGTCAAGGCTTCGATGATCTCCGCGGTAGATCTTTTAAAAGGGATCGGGAAGTTTTCCGGGATGAACGTCGTAAACGTCGAGGGCGCGACCGGATATCTCGATACGAACTTCGAGGGAAAAGCTCAGGCCGCTGTCGAAGAATTCAAGCGGGGTCAGGATTTCGTGTATATTCATGTCGAAGCTCCGGATGAGTGCGGTCACAGATACGAGATCGAAAATAAAGTGAGATCTATTGAGCTTATCGACGAAAAGATCCTCGGGCCGGTACTTAAAGCGCTTGACGGAATGGGAGATTACAAAGTGATGATCCTGCCCGATCATCCGACTCCGCTCTCTTTGAGAACGCATACTAACGATCCCGTTCCGTATCTTATCTACAACAGCTCCGAGAAGAAAAGAGGAGTCGGGAAGTTCTGCGAGAGAACGGCCGCCGAAGCGGGAATATACGAGCCCACGGGACATGACCTGATGGGGAAAATGCTCGGCGTGGAGAATTGAGGGGCGAGAGTTGATTCTTGCTTTTGCGGCGGTTAGATTCGCGGATTTGCGGATTAGCGGATCAGCGGACGCTGCGACAGGCTGCGACTAATGCCGGGATCGGATAGAAGTAATAATTATAAAGAAAAAGCTGCGGTTTAGTCGCCGCAGCTTTGTTTTGGCGGAAATTAAATGCAGGAGATTGAAAAGGGCTTCCCCCCCCGCCGTTACCGACGCTTCTAATTTCTAACCTCTAATCTCTAACCTCTAACTTCTAACCTCTAATCCCCAAATCCTTAAGCAGCTGCTCCTTCTCCTTATACCCCACCGAAGTCGCTGCGGCTTTACCGTCCTTGAATAAAATAACCGTCGGGATCGCGTTCACGTTAAATTTATTCGCAAGCTCTCCCTCGTCGTCTACGTTTATCTTCGCGACGGTGATATCGCTTCTCTCCTCGGAGATCTCCTCCAAAACCGGAGCCATCATTCTGCAAGGGCCGCACCATTCGGCCCAGAAGTCGGCTATAACCGGCTTTTCCGCGTTTATTATCTCCTTTTCAAAATTCTCGGATGTGATCTCAATATGCATATCTATCGGTCCTTTCTTAATTTATTTCTTTATTTATTCTTTGCTCTTGTAGTACAGCATGCAGTGGCAGTATCCTTCAAAATCCGGATCCGCTATCTGTTCGCGGAATTCCTTGCACATGCATACCGTATCCTCGCTCATCTCTCTGCGGCATGGGCAGTGCAGCTCGCGCTTCAAAAGCCCCTCGCGTATCGTTGAAACTATCTTTTCGTTTTCATTTAAGGTTATCTTCATTATCTTTCCCCCCTGATCCTATTTTGATACTCCCGCCACCCTGACGATAGCTTCTGCGAATATCTTCGCGTTTTCGATCAGAGCGTCGATTCTTATAAATTCGTCCGCGCCGTGGATCCTGTTGTCCTCCCCCTCGACTTCGCAGCCGAACGCTACCCCACCCGGCATTCCGTGAACGTAGGTCCCGCCGCCGATCGCTATCGGCTCTCCTTTTTTCCCCGTCACCGCTTCATACGCAGAAAGAAGCTCTTTAATAAACGGACTGTCAGACGGAACGCAGTGGGGCTCCGAGCCGCGGATCTCTGCTTCAAATCCCGCGCCCTTAAGCGCCGCCCCGAGCCTGTCTCCGACCGATTTCACGGTCTCGCATACGGGAAATCTTATGTCTATTGCTCCGGAGAATTTTCCGTCGGTGTAATCAAGTATGCTGAAGCATAAGGTCAGCGCGCCGGAAATGCTGTCGCTTGATTTTAAATATGCGCTCTCTCCGTCCGTCTCTTTGTACGGGAAAGCATTCATAAGACCGTCTATGCGCTCCTTTGCGGGGCTGTCAAGCTCTAAGAGCGACAGGACCTTTATAAGCGCCGTGAGCGCGTTATCCCCCATCTCGGGAGTTGAAGCGTGAGCGCTCTTTCCCTCGACCGAGATCTTCACCGCTCCGTTTTCACCGTCAGTCACCGTAAACGCCGCGCTGCAGCCGGCTTTTCTGACTGCTTCCGTCACTTTTTCGTGAGCGGTTTTCACTATAGCCGAGGCCGACGCGGGGATCGCGTTCACGGTTTTGCCGCCGTGCATTTCAAGAAGGATTCGCGACCGGGCTTCGGCCGAAAAGAGCGCGTTAAGATGGCCTTTTTCGATATTTATCAAGGGATAGCTCGCGTCGGGTGTGAATAAAAACTCCGGGAGCTTTTCTTTTTTTCTGAAGTATGCTATATCCGAAGACCCGCACTCTTCGTCCGTCCCCATTATAAGCTCAACGCCGTTTTTAAGCTCTACTCCCGTATCCTTGAGAGCCTTCATGGCGTACATGACCGAAACCGCCGGTCCCTTATCGTCCATAGCTCCTCTTCCGAATAAAAGCCCGTCCTCGGTAATCGCCTTAAAAGGCTCTTTAGTCCAGCCGTCTCCGGCGGGGACCACGTCAAGATGAGCAAGGATTCCGAGCTTAGGCTCCTTTTCGTCGTACGAAGCCGTCCCGGCATATCCGTCTATGTTTTGTATCGCAAATCCGAACTCTTTGCATATTTCAAGCGCGCGGTCAAGGCATTCTCTTGCGGCTCTTCCGAACGGCGCTCCCTCCTCGGGAGCCGCTCTGAAGCTCGGAAAAGATATAAGCTCCGAAAGAGTCTTTACCATCTGAGGGCGGCTGTTTTCTATAGCTTCAAAAACTTTTTTCATTTTCATATCCATTTCAGTTTTCCTTCTTTCTTATAAGTATCATACCCGAGATCGGCGGGACTATGACTCCCTCGCAGTAGGTAGCCATAGGCTTTTCTGAGCACCCTACGTCGCTGACGTGAAGATACCACTCGCCGTCGGGAAGCATTATCATCTTTGCCCTCGGTATAGGATTAACAAGTATCAGAACGTCCTCCGGCTCGGTCCTGAGCCTTAAAGCTATGGTGCCGTCGGGGGATGAAATGACCTCCGCGGAGGAATTTATCTCCTCAAAGCTCCTCATCCTGAACGCGGAATGTTTCTTTCTGAACTTGATAAGCCCGCAGCAGTATTCCGACTCGCGTATATTCTTTTCAAGCATATTCCACTTTATCGAATTCACTATATCCGGAGAATTATAGGAGTTGTGATCATATATAAAGGTCCCGAGCGGCTTCGATCGGAGAAAGTCCTGGCCGCCGTGCAAAAACGGTATCCCCTGAGCGGTCAGCACCAAAAACATTGCAAGTCTCGACATCTTCTTTCTGTCCTCCTCGGAGCAAGCTCCGACCGAGACCGAAAGCTTGTCCCAAAGAGTGAGATTGTCATGCGCTTCGCAGTAGTTTATGATCTGCACCGGAGAAGTCGCCCACCCGGAATGCCCCAAAAGACCGTTTAGTATGGTCTGTCTGAAATGATAGTTCCCGCTTATATACCCAAGCCCCTCGTCCGAAAACGTATCGCCCTTAATAGCGTCCCGGAAGCCGTCGTTGAAAAATCCTATCCCCGGAACTCGGTTCGCGTTATACTGCATAGCAGCTAAATCGTTAGGCAGGGCTATTCTCCCTCCGGTCCAGCCCTCGCCGTAGATAAGCGCGCAGGGATTTATCTCATGAAGCCGCCTTGAGATCTCGTTCACGGTCTCGGTATCCAAAACGCCCATAAGATCGAACCTGAAGCCGTCTATCTTATATTCCTTCGCCCAAAAGAGGACGGAATCCACGATATACTTTCTCACCATAGCCCGCTCGGAAGCAAGCTCGTTTCCGCACCCCGAGCCGTTAGAATAATTTCCTTCCCCGTCGGCGCGGTAGTAATATTTCGGAAAAGCGGAGCTCAGAGCGGAATCCTCGGTTCTGTAGGTGTGATTGTATACCACGTCCATAACCACGCCTATACCCTCTCTGTGGAGCGCCTGGACGAGCTTTTTAAGCTCGTTCACCCTTCTCTCCGGGACGTGCGGTTCTCTTGAATAGGAGCCGTCCGGGATATTATAGTTTGCGGGATTGTAGCCCCAGTTATATTCCGAGCCGGGATCCCTTTCGTCTACGCCCTCGAAATCAAACACCGGCATAAGCTGGACGTGAGTGATACCTAATTCCTTAAGATGTCCCAAGCAGGTCGGGACTCCGGACGGAAGCCGAGAATACCTGTCATAGAACGCCGCGTACATCCCCCTCGCGCTCGGGGCTATCTGCGAGGACCGGTCCGAAGAAAAATCCCTCACCGAAATTTCATATATAACCGCGTCCGTCGGGCTTTCGGCAGTAACGTATTTTTCCTTTTCCCAGCCGAACGGGTCCGTTTTGCGAAGGTCAGCGATATACCCTCTTTTCCCGTTTA
The DNA here is from genome assembly GCA_947588805.1 of uncultured Clostridia bacterium. Classification (GTDB taxonomy): domain Bacteria; phylum Bacillota; class Clostridia; order Oscillospirales; family Ruminococcaceae; genus Faeciplasma. The sequence goes on along the minus strand of CANPYR010000006.1, from coordinate 25,091 downwards.
TCCCGCAGGCCCTGGCATAGATATCTATATTCTCTTTCGTCTCTCCGTTATAGGTGTAAGCGTAGGTATAATAAGTCCCGCAAAGATTTTTCGGTATAACGGTTCTGTATACGCCGTCTCCTCCCCTTATCATCCGAAAGGCCTGAAATTCCGCGGTTTCCTGAGAGGAATATAGTCTTAGCTCCACCTCTTCGGCCGCCGGAGCCCAAACCGAAAAGGAAGTGGAATCCTCTCCCGGCTCCGCTCCGAGCTCCCCGTCGTATCTGAAATCTCTGTCTATATCTGCAAAGTCCATGAAAAAACCTCTTTCAATCTTATCCGTCGGCTATACCGGACATTTTTTGACCAATATATTATATAACAAGTCGCGGAATTTTTCAATAGCAAATTTGCAGGGAAATTAAAAAATGTGTTGAAATTTGCGCGGAGTTGAGATATAATGGTGTTAGAAAGAGGCGAAGGCGCGGATTTGCCGAATTTGGAGTAACTGCCGCCGGCCGCTTCGGTCATCTTTGCTTTTATTCCTATTCCCGCAGCGTCCTACGCTTAAATCCCCCGTTCCAACTCTAAATTTATCAGGAGGTAAACTATATGAATTTCAGTCCCGTATCCGAAAAAATCCGTTTTACCGGGCGCGTAAGCGTTGAGAACGGCTCGATCGTTCTCACATGGCCGGGAACCGCCGTTTCCTTCCGCTTCAGAGGAACTAATCTGTCCCTTAACGGCTTTAACGACAACTTCGGCGCAGATTCTATCCTCGGCGCGGTCATTGACGGCGAAGAAAAAAAGTTCTTTATCGGCGGCTCCGGAAAAGTTTACATAAAAATCGCCGAAAATCTTCCGCTTACCGATCACTCTGTCGTTATCTACAAGCGAATGGAGGGGCACTACTTTACCGTGGAATCGCTTGAAACCGACGGCGAGCTTTTGGATCTTCCGAAAGCCCCGGACAAGCGCATTGAAGTCTACGGCGACAGCGTTTCCGCAGGCTCGGTCGTGGACTGCGAGGAATACGCCGGAAAAACGGATCCCGAACACTGCGGGCAATTCGATAACGCTTGGCACGCTTACCCGCAGATCTTGGCAAGAGAGCTTCCGGCCGAGGTTTACGATACCTCGCAGGGCGGGATTGCTATCTTAGACGGGACGGGATGGTTTGAAATGCCGAATACCAAGGGTATGGAGTCATGCTATGACAAGTGCAGGTACTCGAGCTACCGCCCCGAGAGCGACTGGGATTTCGGATTCGTTCCGCACGTGATAATCTTCGCCATAGGTCAAAACGACGCGAATCCTGATCCGGATATGCTTAAAAAGCCGGAAAAGCGCGAAGCGTGGCTCGGAAAGTATATCGAGATAATAAACGCCGTTCGCTCGCACGCGCCAAAGGCGACAGTAGTTTTAGCGCTGACGGTTTTAGGGCATGACAGGATCTGGGACGACGCGCTTGAGGAGATAAAGGACCGTCTCGGCGGCATTGAAAACAAGGCTTATCACTTTATGTATTCCCGCACCGGGACAGCTACTCCGGGACATCCGAGATATTCTGAGCAGAAGGAGATGGCGGGCGAGATGAAGGCGTTTTTGGAGGGACTGCCGGAGGAGACTTGGGAATAAAAGTACTCTGTGAATTGCGGATTATTTTATTTCTATCATCTAACCCTCTGACATTCTATCCTCTATGCGCGCTCTTTGTAACTGAATTTTAATAATTTTCCTCTTTACGCGCAGGGATTTTTGTGATATTATTATACCGGACAGTATTAAAACCAAAACACTTTTGCATTCAGGGTGATACAGATGTTCAAAAGAATAATTTCCGCAGCGATCGCCGCGGCTATAATATTTATCTTTGCGGCCTCGCAGCTTTCCGCAGTTACCTTTACACCGGATTTTGAAATTTACTCCGAAGCGGTATATCTTTATAATATGGATACCGGGGAAGCCGTCTTCACGATAAACCCGGACGTAAAGCTCACGCCTGCTTCGCTTACTAAGATTATGACCGCGGTAATAGTTCTTGAGCAGTTCATGGACAACATCCCCGCGCTGTCCTCCACTTACTGGTCCGGCGGGTATGAATGCTTCGACGAGCTTTATCTTACCGGCGCATCGACCGCGGATATAAGAAACGGCGAGAAAGTCTCGGTCAAGGATCTTCTGTACGCTCTTATGCTCCGCTCCGCATGCGAGGCGGCTAATATTCTTGCAGTGAACGTCGCCGGAAGCCTTTCGGCGTTCGCGGATATGATGAATCTGAAAGCTCAGCAGCTCGGCATGCAGAACTCGCACTTCACAAACGCCCACGGTCTTTTCTGGGAGGATCACTATACCACCGCCCACGACCTTGCGATACTTACTCAGTACGCCCTGTCGCTTCCTATGTTCAGCGAGATCGCCTGCTCCGCAACCTATGAAATGGAGGAGACCGCATACCACGAACAGCGCACCATCAGCCATACAAATTCCATGATGATGAAGGGCAGCGATTACTATTACGAATACGCTAAGGGAATAAAGACCGGAACGCTTGACGAAGCGGGAAGATGCCTGATATCAACCGCATATAAGGACGGCTACAGCTATCTTCTTGTCACCCTCAACGCGCCGCAGTACGACGCAGACGGAAACCAGGTCATGTATAACATGATCGACCACAAGAACATATACGAGTGGGCGTTTTCAAGCTTTGCATACACAACTCTCATAGCCGGCACCGAGGAGATAGCGGAGGTTCCGGTCGAATACGGAGACGGGGTGGATTATGTGATAGTAAGACCGGAGGAAGAATATTCAAGGGTCTGGAACACCAACGTTCCCGCGGACAGCGTACACCGCGTAATAGATCTTAAGGACAACGTGATCGCGCCGGTCAAAAAGGGCGAGATTTTGGGGACGATGGAGCTGCAGTACGGCGGCGAGACGATGGCGGTAATAAATCTTGTCGCGACAGCGGATGTAGCGAGATCCGAGCAGAAGGAGATGATCGCGGTAGCGCAGAGCTTCATCGGCTCGAAGGAATTTTTCGACGCCGCAAAGTTTTCGGTCGCATTTTTTCTTATCTATACTTTGCTGATAATAGTACTGAAGATAGCGGTAGGAAAAGCGAATAAAAAGCGCGCGAAGCAATACGGCGTGCAGAGGTACCAGTCGAAGAACGATAAGTGGTAAGGCCGTGCCGCGGCTCGGCCGCGGCAAGAAGTCAGAGGTCAGAAATCAGATATCAGAATTCCCGGGGGTTCGCTTTCGGCGAGATTTTGAAATATGTGTGAAACTGGGGCTCCCCGTGACGGAGGGGTAAAGGGGAGCGACGGAGAGATTTTACGGGAAAGTCCTTGGCTTTGGGGCTTTTCTTTTTTATGCAGTGGATGGGTGTGAGAGCGGGCGCAGACCAAAAAAATCACATTTTCTCCATCCGATCTCCACATCCCCTCCCGCGATTTTCAAATTATGAAATTTTATAAATTGCGTTGACATCTCAAAAAATTCTGGTATAATTGTAATATAAACTCTTCCCTCTTCACATCCTATTTTTATCATCTGTATTTCCAGCTTCCGGAGGTATTTATATGTCATATAAAAAGAAAAAATCAGCCGCTCCCGCTATTATCCTCGTCGCGGTCCTCGTTATCGTCCTCGCCGTCGCTATGATGGTGTTCTGGGCTCCCGAGGGCGGCGGGATCATTTCCGGGATAAAGGACGATATCCTTGGCGGCGATAACGCGGTCCAGAATTCAAGTCAGCTTGAGCTGATAGATCAGTCCTCCCTCCCCGACGCTACCACCCCGGTTCAGCAGACCGACGAGCAGGGCGATACCGTAGTTACTTTCAATGGCTCGGAAATTTCTGTCGAAGGACAGGGCGCGGCGGCTTCCGGCAATACTCTTCTTATCGTCCAGAGCGGTATCTATAGGCTCTCCGGCACTCTTACCGACGGAAGAATAGTCGTCAGCGCTAAGGGTCAGGACGTAGTCCTTATACTTGACGGCGTGAACGTAACCTGCTCTGACAGCTCTCCTCTTTATGTGTATAAGGCGGCTTCGGTCACGCTTCTTCTTAATAAGACCACCGAGAACGTCTTTACCGACGGGGAGCAGTATAATTACAGCCTTGAATATTGCAGCGCTCCCGACGAGGAGCCGGACGCTTGCATATTCTCTAAGGGTGATCTTATCATCCGAGGGACCGGTTCTTTAAAAGTAAACGCGAACTTTAATTCCGGGATAATAAGCAAGGATACCCTTAAGATCATAAATACCACAGTAGACGTGACCGCGAAAAATAACGGAATTAACGGCAAGGACAGCCTTACCGTTCAGAATTCCACGGTGAAAGTATCGGCGGCCGGCGACTGTCTCCGCTCGACTCAGGAAAACGATTCGAGTCTTGGCTGGGCAAGCCTTACCGATTCAAATATCTATCTTTCATCCACGGGCGGCGACTGCGTCCAGACCGAGCGCGGGATAACGATTGAAAACTGCTCTATGAGCCTGACTGCGGGATCAAACGGCGCGGACAGCGCTCCCTCCGACTCGTCTCTTAAAGGCATAAAATCAAATCTTAGCGGGATAACCGTAAACAGCGGCACAATAGTTATAAATACCGCCGACGACGCTTTCCATGCGGCAGGAGATATAAAATTCAACGGCGGCACGCTTTCGATAGCTACCGGCGACGACGCAGTTCACTCTGATTTAAATATCTATATAAACGGCGGAAGGATCGAAATGCCTGACTGCCACGAGGGGCTTGAGGGCGCGCTTATCGAGATCTCGGGCGGCGAAGTCTATATCATAGCCGACGACGACGGAATCAACGCTTCGGGCGGCAACGATTCGAGCGGAGAGACCGGTATGATGGGGATGTTCGAGAGCGACGGGTCTTATCTCGGGATCTCCGGCGGGTTCGTATATATAAACTCTCAGGGCGACGGAATAGACTCTAACGGCGACATCTATATGTCAGGCGGCACGCTTATCGTCTCGGGACCCGTATCCGACGGCGACGGAGCGATAGATTACAACGGCGATTTCTATATGGACGGCGGGATCCTCTTCGCCGCCGGCTCTAAGGGAATGGCTCAGGCTCCCGACAATCCGAACGCGAACACGCTTTCGGTTTCCTTTGACGAAACGGTGAAGTCGGGAAGCTATATCTCGATTTCGGGCGGCGGCAAGGAATACGTCTTCAGGACGGATAAGGATATCGGAAATATCGTATTCAGCGCCCCGGATCTGACTGCGGGAGAGACCTATACCGTTTCCTACGGAGGAAAATACTCGGGCGAGACAAACTATTGCGTATGCGAGGGAGGAAGCTATTCCGGCGGTACCGAGCTCACTTCCATGACTTTGACCGAAGGGCTTAACACCTACGGAACGATAGGGATCGGAGGAACGCGCGGAGGACAGATGTTCGGAGAAGCCGGGCGCTTCGGAGGTATGAAGGGCGAAGGCAAGCAGAACCCGATGGGCGGCATGGGTCGCCATGAGGGAGAAATGAACGGAAACGGCCGGCCGCCGGAAATTCCGGAAGGCATGGAGGGTATGGAAGGCATGAACGGTCAGCCGCCCGAACCGCCGGAGGGATCAGAAGGACAACCGCCGGAGATTCCGGGAGCGGAGGAATAGTTATATAGTCATATAGTTATAATGATAAAGCCGTCGGGGATCCCGGCGGCTGTTTTTGTATCCGGGACCCGCTCGCTTCACCGGTTTTACGGTGAAAAGCAGGCGGTTTTTCATGCCGACTAAGGCCCGGAACCCTCAAACTGCGGAATGTATATCCCCTCTCCCGGAGACTCCCTCGCGTAAACTGTGAGCTTTCTGCTCTTTTCCCAGCCCGGGGCGTTAAACGTCGCGCTGAATCTTCCGTAGTCTTCATACGCGCTGAAATCTCCGAGCTCGTAAACCATATATTTCACGCCTGTCGAATCCTCGTACGGCTCCGCGCCTTCGCCGCTGAAATAATATTGTATCTCGCCGTCTATGTCAAGTTCCTCTATGTCCCAGCTTTTCTTGCATTCAAGGGTTTTCGTCCAGAAGATAAAGATTTTTGTCTGCAAATCCTCGGGATCGTTAAAGCTGAACTCCTCAAGCCATGGCAGGATATCCGCGGGATCTCTGCTGTCGCCGCCGTCTCGTAAGCGTATCTGCCCTGTCTCGTCAAAGTACTGATAATAAAATACGTAGCCGGGGATCGGTGAAAAAGTATACTCGTCAAATCCCGCCCACTCGTCATACATCACCGCCGCCAGACCGAAGCTGCCCTTTTCCTTTACTTCTTCCTCTTCCTCCCTCTCCTCAATCTCAACGTCCCGCGCCGTATCCCCGAACCTCAGAGTCACCAGCTCGGTATCCGTTACCCTCATATACACATAAAAATCCGTTGTCCCCTCATCGCTCAGCTCGCCGTCGGTAATTACCTCCCAGCCGTCCTCCCCGCCCTCGGGATAGGAAAAAGCGTTTCTGAAAATATAATATCTCTCTTCGCCGTCGCGAGGACTGTACCATTCTATCCTCGGAAAATTTTCGGAGTCGTTTCCGTAACCGTCGAAGCTTTCCCGCAATTCATATTCATATCCGTTCCCGCCGTCATATCTTACTTTAACTATCCCTATAAGTCCTCTCGGCTCTGGCAGCGCGTCGCTTCCGAATCTTGTCGGCCCGTAATCCGTTTTAACGCTCTCCGGAATTGCAAAGCCCGAATATATCTCCCCGTTTCTGTAACGCCTGTACGCGGTATCAAATCCCGGGACAGAAATATCGTCCCTCGGCAAGCGCTCCTCTTTCCCTATGCTTATCCAGGAGCATTCCGCCGCAGCCTGAGAATTTTTGCATGTCACGCTTCCCAGCGCGTAAAATTCCGAGCCGTTAATATATCCCGTACTGCATTCGCTGTAGCAGTTTCTTATTATCCCGTCGGTTCCTCCGGCTATCCCGTTAAGCTCCGAGCCGGAGCCGGATATGATCTTCCCGCCGCTGTGGGATAAAAAAACGGTCCCGCCGAGGAGTTTTCCTGTTATTGCTCCTACGGTTGAACCGATTCCTGCTTTTAATTCTTCAAATATCGCGCTGCAGCCTTTTATTTCTCCAAGGCACTCGCCGGCTATCCCTCCGACCGTCCCGGGACTTTCTGCTCTTATCTTTATTTCCGATACCGAACAGTTCTCTACGGTCGCTCCCGAGCAAAGTCTTCCGCATATCGCTCCGGCGATTTTTGAATCCCCCGCGTCAAGAATTACGCTCCCGCTCAAATGCAGATTTCTTACCGCGCTCCCGCTCTTTATCTCGGTAAAAAGCCCGAACAGTTCGCCGGACGGGTTTAAAACTATATTCTTTATTATATGCCCTCGCCCGTCGAAGCTTCCAGTGAAGCCGCCCGTCTTAAGAGATATAGGCGTCAGCGAAAGGCTGTGGGAGACGGTATCGCGATAAAACTTAGGCGAAACGAGATCCGAAAAATCTATATCCGAGGTCAGAGCTACGTTTATGCTTCCGCTTAAATATCTCAGGTTGTTAAGATGTCTTACCTTAGAAACTAAAAAAGCCGCCTGATCGCGGTCCTCAAACATCGGGTCAAAAATTACCGAGGCTTTCTTTGCGTCCTCCTCTGATGTTTTTCGGATCACCCCGCCGCTTTTATCCGTCTTCACATATGTAATTACCGCTTCCGCTTCGACCTTTACCCCTGTATAGCCCGGGTTCAGCTCCGCAAATGCCGTTCCTCCGTACTGCGCGGAATCTATAAGCGCGCGAAAAAGCACTTTATTATCTGGATCGAACATATCCTCGGGATCGTACCCCGGAACGGTTCTCTCGGTAGAGACGTTTCTTATAAAGCTTCCCCTGCCGCCGTCGGGATTCACCGCGTAAAGATTCACTGAAACGCTTAAGTTCTCATCGTCCTTCGGAATGTCGTCGGAGCTTATTTCAAGATACAGCTCCTCGTCGTTTATGACCTTTATCTTCGGTATCAGGCGGTAAGGAAACGGCTCCGGAAATTCCTGAACCCCGTCGTCCCCGCTGTATCCTATCATATATCTTTCCCGAAAGTCCCCGTCAATTTTATATCCGAGATTTTTATAAAGTATCTCAAGCTGCTCCGGGCTCATGCTGTCGGAATAATAAACTCTCCTCACAATCGGAACTGTAGGAGAATTAACGTAATATTCAAGTATCGCGCTTTTAAATCCGAATTTTCTCTCCGTAAGATCGCTCAGCGCTTCCGAATCCTGTTCGAACAAAATATATTCCGTCTCGGACTCGGTGGCGTTTGAAAGGCTACGGATCCCTCCGAGCTCTCCCGCCGAATCAAGGCTGTAAAGCTTATGCTGGCACTCCATATAGAGCGCGTGAGCCTGATCGTCGAGCATTTTAAGTCTTATTCTCTTCTGTTCGGAAGCCGCGTAGGGCATAACCGTAAGAGCGACTACAGCCAAAATCGCCAAAACGGTCAGCAGCTCGACATAGGTAAACCCCTTACGGTCCCGCATTTCACAGTCCTCTTTTCCGAAAAGCCACGCCGAAGCCGCCGGCTAATCTTACAAAAAAACCGACAGTGCGGGGCTTATAATCATACTTTCCCTTACTATAATATAACAAAACGGTGAAACATTTCAATAGTCTCTTGATAGGATTGTAAAATTTTGTAGGAATGCTGAATTTGGGAATGGGATGTTTGTATAGAATGACGAGGGAAATTGAGGGATATATGGATATTTATAGAAATGATTGGATATTTTGGATGCGAAGTGAAAAATTAAATGGGAGATATTGGAAAAGTTAGCGGCGGCGGGATGAGCGGGAGAGGGCAGGAAAACATTGCCGGTTTTGTTCCCGCTCGACTGCTCTCAAAACAAAGCGTTAAAACTTACTTTTCGGACTTCGCGGTCATAAACGACCGCCCGCTCGTCCTCAAAGAGTTTTAATCGCGTTGTTAGCGGACCGCTTCGGTTGTCTCACGGACAAAACTCGGCAAGTTTGGTGGGCGCAGTCGGTAGAGATGAGTCAGAAAAGTAGCGAATCCCGCCGCCGCGTGCTCGAAGTTGAGTCCAGCGCGAAATGATATTCAGAAGCAGGGTGCGTAGGCTTAGATAGCACAGCTTTATCTCTGCACAGCAGTAAAATCAGCGGCAGAGATTTGCGGTTATATTGAACAGGTTTTTTTCTGTCCGTAACTGTGATGTAGCCGCAAGAATTTAAACCGTACTGCGCTGCGCTGAGACCACGGCACGATAAAGCAGCAGGCGCGGCTTTCGCTCACAACGACCTTCTGCTTATCTTCCCCTTTGCGACTCCCACCCCGGGCGCAGCCCAGTGCGCTGACGCGCACGACTCGCCGTCCTTTGTCCTTCCGTACGCGAGCTGATCTTAGAGGATAGAAAGTTAGAGAGTTAGAAGTTAGAAGATAGAAATCGCTCTCCCCGCAAATCTGACTTCTGACCTCTGTCTTCTATATTGACATTCCTTTGCCCGTGTGCTAAAATATAACCAGACCAACCAAAAGGAGGAAAATATGAAATTTCACTACATGGGAAAATTTGACGGCAACTATGAAGCCCTCCCCACCCGCGAGCATGAGCCGGACTTCGTTCCGTTCAAGGAGCCTTCAGCCGAAAAGCTTCCGATAATTTTTAACGCCCTGTCGGCTGTTATAACCCTCGCTCTGATCGTTCCGGTGATGATCTTCGGGAATGAAGGAGTAGGTAAATTCATCGATAAATTCGGTCTTATCCCGTACTTGGCGGTCTTTGTCGCAATCTGCTTATTAAGCACGCTTATACTGATAGTCCCCCACGAATTTCTTCACGCGGTCTGCTGCAAGGGCGACGCGTATATGTATACAAATCTTAAGAAGGGACTCTGCTTCGTAGTCGCGCCGGAGCTGTTCTCAAAGGCTCGGTTTGTCATTATGTGCATGCTCCCGAACGTCGTTTTCGGCATGATCCCCTATATTTTATGGATGATCTTTCCTGAGCTTTGGTACATAGGACTCTGGGGAGCGATGGCGGTAGGAATGGGTGCGGGCGACTACATGAACGCTTTCAACGCGCTTGTTCAGATGCCGAAGGGCGCTAAGACTTATCTTCACGGTATGAACAGTTTCTGGATCATGCCGGAGAATATTAAAAATATTAAAAATATCAAAAATATTAAAAATAACGGGGAGGAAAAGTAAATGCCGGAAATCGGACAGACAGCGCCGGATTTTGAGCTTTTGGATCAAAGCGGCGAAGCGCATAGGCTCTCGGACTACCGTGGAAAGCGGGTTATACTCTATTTTTATCCCAAGGACAATACCTCGGGATGTACGAAACAGGCCTGCGGGTTTAGGGATCTCAAGCCCGAGATAACAGAGCGCGGCTCGGTCATTTTAGGCGTAAGCAAGGACAGCGTCGCTTCGCATAAAAAATTTGCGGAGCAGTACGGGCTTAATTTCACCATCCTTTCGGATCCCGAGCTTGAAGCGATAAAGGCTTACGGGGTGTGGCAGGAAAAGAAGCTTTACGGGAAAACGTCTATGGGAGTAGTGAGGACGACTTTTCTTATAGACAAGGACGGGAAGATAGAGAAAATCTATGCCAAGGCGAAGGCTGCCGAAAACCCCGCCGAGACTCTTGCGGATATACGCGATTAGAGGACAGAGAGTCAGAGGTCAGAGGTCAGAATTTATGTGCGCGGAACGATAATATAGGAACGCTTCGGTTTTTGACGGTTGATGTGAAATATAAGAGTACGGCTGTTAGACGGAAATTTTTTGATATTCTTTGATTGGAGGGAATAAATCGGCGATCAGATTAGAGGAGATAGATCCGGAAAATCGGAGATTAGGTCTGAAGGTTTCCGAAGCTCAAAAAATTACGTATCCGACAGTGCGGGACTTCTTGCAAGGGCATACGCCTACCGTAAATACAGAAGCAACGCCTTTGTCGTCTATAGTGACGGTATTCCCGTGGGAATGGCGTTATATTACGATCTGAATGAAATGAACGCGTACGATTTCAGCCGGCTTTTTATAAACGAGCGCTACCGGGGAAGAGGTTTCGGAACAGAAGCTGCGCGCCTGATTTTAGAGAGAATGGAGCGCGACGGCAAATTTGACAAGGTCGTTCTGTGCTATATCGACGGAAATGAAGCCGCGAAGAACCTATATGAAAAACTCGGCTTCTATTCGACCGGGGAACGTTATGACGACGAAATCACAATGGAAAAACGTCTGAGATGATTTCGGTTTTCAAAGAGTTTTAAAATCCGTCAGGAACAAATATTGCGCGCGGATACACAGTCTTTTGACCGTCTGTCCCTGCGCAAGAGTATAAATCACCGCCCGCGCATCGGCTTTTCGGCGTGCGGACGGTATTTTTTATCGGATACGCTGTTTAATGACTAAACATCGTTTTGTGAGCTTGAGTTTTATTCTTGAGGGGGTAAATCCCGCATAGTATTCGCTTCTCCTTTCCTGAGGACATTATAGCATATCGCCATACTAAAAATCTTTGCTCAGGTTTGGATGTTTACAGGCGTTTATGTCGGTTAGCTGCCTATCATAGCTTAGCGTCTTTGAAAACGGAGATCTCTAAATGCTTTTTCGGTGGCTGAGATATTCAACATACATCCCCGGGCTTATCCGCAGATCGCGTATTATGTCTTTTGTTACGCTCGCTATAATCGTCTCGGGACTATTTATCACATAACTTAACGCAGGGTAGGATATATCAAGTTAATTTATCAAAATTCATCTTAAAATTACCGAATATTCAGTATATTACCCTGAACTTTTCAAGCGCGGCTTCGACCTCTTTTACCGACTGCTCCGGGCTTTTTCCGGTGTTGTTATACAGACGGCCACGATTTTCCGGCATGGCTTCCAGCTTTCTCTTTAAAAATATCGCGCGCTCCGTCATGTCGGTATCGCCGCGTTCAAGGATCCTTTTTTCTATCTCCGAACTGTCGGCAGTGAGAACGATATAGTAAAGCTCGGCGCTAAATTTCTCGGAAAGCGCGATAACGCGCGGGAGCTCATCCTCGATAACATAATCTATCACAACGTCGAGCCCCTCTTCAAGCGCTCGCCCGGCGGTTTCAAGAATGCAGCCCCAGTTGAATCTCAGGATATCCTCCCATTTTGCCGAGTCGGAGGCTTTCCCGTCCACGAAGAATTCGCCCTTGTCCTCGGGCTCGATAAAGCCCTGATGGAAGTCGTCGCCGTGGATGATATATACGGGCCGTCCGGAAGCGTTTACAAGCCGCCGGGCGAACAGGTTTGAGAATGTGGTTTTCCCGCAGCCGCAGGGGCCGGAGATGAAGAATATTTTTGACATGGCGGGGACCTCTTTTTTGGTGATTGGGGGGATGATTGATTATAGCATATTTGTGGGTCGGCGTCAAGGGGGCTGCGCCCGAGATGTGGTCAAAACGACCACATCAAGAGGACAGAAGTCAGAAGTCAGATTGTCAGAATTTCAAGGTGTCACCGTTGGTGACAGATTTAATTAGTGGGGATAATGAGGGCGATTTGTACACTCCCTGCGCCCGGGGTGGGAGTCTCAAAGGGGAAGATAAGCAGAAGGTTGTTGGGATCGAAAGCCGCGCCCGCGTATTCATCTTGCCGTGGTCTCAGCGCTGCGCAGTGCTGATTAAATTTTTGCGGCTACAACTCAGTTACTTACTGCAAAAAAGCCTGCATAATATAACCGCAGGTCTCTGCCGCAAATTTTACTACTGTGCAGAGATAAAGCTTTGCTATCTAAACCTATAACTTCCTGCTTCCGAATATCATTTCGCGCTGACTAACACTGCGCGCGCGGCGGGACGAGCTACTTTCCTGCGGAAGCACTACCGACTGCGCCCGCCAAACTTGCCGAGTTTTGTCCGTGAGACAACCGAAGCGGTCGTTTAACAACGCGATTAAAACTCTTTGAGGACGAGCGGTCGGTCGTTTATGACCGCGAAGTCCGAAAAGCAAGTTTTAACGCTTTGTTTTGAGGGCAGTCGAACGGGAACAAAACCGGCAATGTTTTCCTGCCCTCTCCCGCTCATCCCGCCGCACTCCCCTCCCCTGCTTGCTGCACAAGAACAGCCACTCATCACATATCATTTCAATCTTTTAAAATCCTCGCCGAAGACGAAACCCTTGTAATTCCGATATCTGCCTTCTGCCCTCTGATATCTCAACGCACGTCTTGCATTCTCCCTAAAACTGTGCTATACTCAAATAAAAACCAACCTAAGGAGCTAATATGTACACCGTATTTATAGTCGAAGACGACCGTTCTATCGCGCAGGCTGTCGAAAAACAGGCTGCGCTCTGGGGGATGAACGCGGTGACGGTGAAGGACTACCGAGCCGTTCTGAGCGAATTCACCGCCGCCGACCCTCAGCTTGTGCTTCTTGATATATCCCTTCCGTTTTTTGACGGATACTACTGGTGCTCGGAGATAAGAAAGCTTTCAAAAGTCCCGATTATTTTCATCTCCTCCGCTTCGGACAGCATGAATATTATAATGGCGATGAATCTCGGCGCGGATGATTTTATCGCGAAACCATTCGATCTTTCGGTCCTTCTTGCGAAGATCCAGGCGCTTTTAAGAAGAACCTACGACTTTTCCGGCTCGGTTCCGCTGATCGAGCACCGCGGCGCTATCCTGAACACAGGCGACGGAAGCTTAAGCTATAACGGCTCCGCCATCCCGCTTACGCCTAACGAGTACAGGATACTTCTCTGCCTTTTGGAGAGCAGGGGAAACGTCGTGAGCCGTGAAAGACTTATGGAAAGACTTTGGAATACCGATTCTTTTGTGGATGAAAACACGCTGACCGTGAACGTGAACCGGCTTAGAAAAAAGCTTGACGCGGCGGGGCTTTCGGGCTTTATCTCCACACGTCACGGAGTCGGTTATATCGTGGAGTGAGATTATGTTCGGAATGATATTAAAATATTTAAAGGAAAGAAAAAACTCCGCTCTGATATTTTTGGGATTTTCGGCGGTGTTTGCAGGTTCTTTTTTGCTTTACAGACTTCCTGTAAAGGCTGCGCTCTATCCCGCGGCTATCTGTATTGCCGCGGCAACGGTTTTGGCGGCTGCTGATTTTTACCGCTTTAAGGAGCTTCATAAACGCCTTGAAACGTTAAAGACATTTTCCGGAAGAGAGATAGAAGCCCTGCCGGAGAGCGGGAGCCTGATAATAAGAGACTATTCGGATATAATTTTCGGGCTTAAAGACGAGATAATAGAGATAGAGAACCGGGATTCCGAGAGATACCGCGAGATGATAGACTACTATACCGTCTGGGCGCATCAAATAAAGACTCCGATAGCGGCGATGAGACTGACGCTTCAGTCCGAGGATACCCCGTTATCAAGGCGGCTGACGACCGATCTTATGAGGACCGAGAGCTATGTGGAGATGGTCCTTGCGTACTTGCGGCTGGATTCAAGCGATACCGACTACGTATTCAAAGAGCAGGAGCTGGACGCGATAATCGGTTCGGTGATAAAAAAATTCGCGCCGGAATTTATTGACAGAAAGCTTTCGCTCGACTATCGGAAGACCGGGGAAAAGATAGTGACGGATCAGAAGTGGATGGAGTTTCTTTTGGAGCAGATAATATCGAACGCTCTAAAATACACCCGCGAGGGAAAGATCTCGGTCAGGATGGAGCCGGGGCATATTCTCACGGTTGAAGATACGGGGATAGGGATCGACGCTCAGGATCTTCCGAGGATATTTGAAAAGGGCTTCACAGGATTGAACGGCAGAGCGGAAAAGCATGCGAGCGGGCTCGGGCTTTATCTTTGCAGGCAGACCGCGAAGAATTTGGGGATAGGGATAAGCGCGGAGTCGGAGCCGGGGAAGGGAACTAAGATAAGGCTGGATTTAGGGACGCCGGAGGAAAGATGGGAATAAGCGCCGCCGCTAATCTTACAAAACTGTAAGTTTTCACCGCGAAATTGTAAGACAAATCAATTGAAACCCGAGCAAAAATACCGTAGAATAATATCCGGGAAGCAATTCTCGGATTCTTTTTTCTGGAGTGATAAAAAATGAGCATACTTGAAGTTCAGGGACTTAAAAAGACCTATACCTCGCGGTTCGGAGGAACAAAGGTCGAAGCGCTTAAGAATGTAAACTTCTCGGTCGAGGAGGGAGAATTCGTCGCGGTGATGGGAGAATCGGGATCGGGCAAAACGACTCTTCTGAATATCCTCGCCGCGCTCGACAGACCTACCGGCGGTACGGTAATGCTTGAGGGACTCGACGTTTCTAAGATCAAAGAGTCGTCTCTTGCAGCGTTTCGGCGTGATAATCTCGGCTTTGTGTTTCAGGAGTTCAACCTTCTTGATACGTTTACGGTAGAGGATAATATCTATCTTCCGCTCGTTTTGGCGGGAAAGCCTTATAAGGAAATGCAGTCTAAGCTTATGGGGATTTCTCAGCGGCTCGGGATATCGGCGCTTTTGAAAAAATACCCCTACGAGATCTCGGGAGGACAGAAACAGCGCGCCGCGGTCGCAAGGGCGATGATAACCGACCCCGTGCTTATTCTTGCGGACGAGCCTACGGGAGCTCTTGATTCAAAATCCTCCGACGAGCTTTTAAGACTTTTCAGGGAGGTAAATTCCACAGGGCTTACCATTATAATGGTAACGCATTCGACCAAGGCGGCGAGCGTGGCCGGAAGAGTGCTTTTCATACGGGACGGCGAAGTTTATCATCAGCTTTACAGGGGCAACGGCTCCGACAGGGAGATGTATCAGAAGATCACCGATACCCTCACGCTTCTTACTACGGGAGGGGATAATATATGAAGATCGGATTCTATCCAAAGCTCGCCTTTGACGGGATAAGAAAGAACGCAAGACTTTATGTTCCGTATTTTCTCACGAGCACCGTCATGATAGTAATGCACTATATAATACTCTTTCTTTCATCTAATAAAGCCGTTTCCGCTATCAGGGGCGGGGATATAATTCAGTCGCTTTTGGGAATGGGCGGCGGTATAATGGCGGTATTTTCCTGTCTGTTTCTGTTTTATACCAACTCGTTTCTTATTAAAAGAAGGAAAAAGGAGTTCGGACTTTATAACGTCCTCGGGATGGGAAAGAAAAATATCGCGCTTTTAATGATGTGCGAAAGTATTATCTGCGCGGCGATATCTCTTATTTTGGGTCTCGGTATCGGGATACTTTTTTCTAAGCTTTTCGAGCTCGGGCTGGTGAACGTGATGAGATCAAGCAGTATAAGCTATGATTTTTCGGTATCCCTGCCGTCGGTGATAAGAACCGCCGCCGTATTCGGAATTATCTTCGCGCTTATATTCCTTAACTCCCTAAGACAGTTGAGGACTTCGACCGCAATAGATCTTCTTAAGAGCGAAAACACAGGCGAAAAGCCGCCGAAGGGAAATATTTTTTTAGGACTCGTAGGCGCGGCGCTTTTGGCGGGAGCTTATTATATCGCGGTGACGGTCAAAAATCCGCTCTCTGCTATCACTATGTTTTTCCTTGCGGTAATAATGGTAATAATCGGTACCTATCTTGTCATGATATCCGGCTCGGTGATAATTCTAAGAGCGCTTCAGAAAAATAAGCGCTTCTATTACCGCCCTCAGCATTTCGTCTCGGTCTCCTCGATGGTATACAGGATGAAAAGAAACGGCGGCGGGCTCGCTTCTATCTGCGTGCTTTCGACGATGGTGCTTGTGATGATATCCTCCACCGCCTGCCTTTATGCGGATACCGAAACCACGATTAAAACGAGATACCCCCGCGAGCTTAATTACAGCATGACGTTCGACGACGGCTCCATGATGGGAGAAGAGGGAAGCGCAAAGCTTGAAAGGCTCAAGGAAAAGATAGAAGAATACGTATCCGGAAAAGGCGCGGGAATAAATAATACTATAGACTACCGCTGCGCATATACCGCGGGAGTCCTTTCCCGAGACCGAATAGAAGCGGATCCCGCAACTGCAGATACCATGAACGCGATCGGGGTTTTGGATGGGCTTTATGAAATTTTCTTCGTCCCTTTAAAAGACTACAACGATACCATGGGGACTAAAGAAGCTCTCGGCGGCGGGGAAGCTTTAGTATATTTATCTACCGGGACTTACAGCTATCCCACTATTTCGTTTAACCGCGGAAAGACCTTTGACGTAAGGCCGATCCATAAGATGTTCGAGCCGGGAGAAGCGGTTGCTTCTATCGTTCCGAGTATGTTCATAATCGTAAACGACGTTGAGGACGCTACGGAAGAGATATCCAAGATCGCAAACTATAACGGCGACAGCCTGGTGAGGTTTGAATGGATATACGAATTCGATACCGGCGCGGAACCCGAGCGGCAGTACGACATAGGGTACGGACTTTTTAACGACCTGCTTCTTAACGAAGAAGACAGAGCCGAAGCGGGCGGCTTCAGATCGAGATACGAGGTCAGAGAGACCGAAAAAGCGGATATGTACGCGTTAAACGGCGGGCTTTTCTATCTCGGAGTCGTGCTTTCGCTGGTATTTTTAGTCGCGACGGTTCTGATAATATATTACAAACAGCTGTCGGAGGGGTATGAGGACAGATCAAGGTTTGAGATAATGCAGAAGGTCGGGATGACGAAAAAAGAGATCAAAAAAAGTATCTCTTCCCAGATACTTACCGTATTTTTCCTCCCGCTTATACTTGCGGCTGTGCATATAATATTCGCGTTC
The DNA here is from genome assembly GCA_947588805.1 of uncultured Clostridia bacterium. Lineage (GTDB taxonomy): Bacteria > Bacillota > Clostridia > Oscillospirales > Ruminococcaceae > Faeciplasma. The sequence goes on along the minus strand of CANPYR010000006.1, from coordinate 7,385 downwards.
CCGATAATATATAAGATAATATCGTTAATGTTTGCATCGGACGCGGCGTTAGTTTTAGGCCTGACGACTGCGGGAAGCTTTTTACTCTTCACGGTGTTTTACGTGATAATATACAAGGTCACGAGCGGCGCGTATTACAGAATAGTTAGCTGAGGTGAGTTAAGATGAAAAGGCTTATAATAACGGTAATAGCGATACTTGCGGTGCTCTGGATAGCGGACAGGATAGATATATTAGACGCGGAGGAGGAGTAATATATGATAAGAAGGCTTATTATAATGCTTGCGGCCGCGTATCTTGTTTTAATGAGCGCAGGGATAACGCCGGGGATGAGCAAGGAAATGATTATAGGAGTTTACGGAGATATAGTGGAATTTTTAGGCGGGATAAGGCTCACGGACGACATATTCCTCTCGGGCGAGAGAAGCTCTTCGCGCGACGGGTATTCGGGGGAGTACGTTACGAACGTAAAAAACAAGACCGGGACCGAGACGGTTTTCGGCGGCACGTCGCTTTATGAGAAAGACCTGGAGGTTATTGCAAAAATAGACGGAAGCGGGGGAGCGTATATAAAGCTGACGGCGGGCTGGGAGGAGACGGTTTTGGAGCCGGATGAGGACGGCAAGATAGAATATAATTTCGACTGCGAGAGCGGAGGGAATTATATTGAAGTGGTTTACGAAGATTTTACGGGTGAGGTGCGTGTGCGAGTAGAGGACAGAGGTCAGAGGTCAGAAGACAGATTTGAGTGAATTTAAGGTTTATGCGGCGAAGCGTTTTTCGCTCGCCCAAGCAAAACAGTCAGGAAGCCTTCGGCTTCCTGACTGTTTTGCATATATCATCTAATCTCTAATCTCTAATTTCTAACGGGAGTGTCTAAATCGCCCGCATTATTCATTATTTTTAAAATCGTCGCCATAGGCGACGCCTTGAAGTTCTGACATCTGACATCTGACTTCTGTATTCTTGATGTGGCCGCCTTGGCCACATCTTTTCTAACCTCTATATTGACTTTTCATAGCTAATATGATACAATAATGAATTGAACATTCAGGCGCGTCTTAAGATCAAGGAGCATTGGAAAAATGAAAACGAAGCTTAAAAAAATACTGCCGCCGTTGCTGCTCGTCTTTATCGTATCCGCTGCCGCGGTTATAATCGGAACGCAGTATTTTCGGTTCATAAGTGAAAAGATATACGAGGACAGCACCGATCATCTCCAGGAGATATACGGTCAGGTAAACCGCTCCTTCGGCGCGTTCATAGAACGCAACTGGGGATTTTTGGACAGCTGCGGAAGCTATATCGAAGCCGTTGACGGGGATACCGATAAGGTAGGACGGTTCATAGGCGAAAAGCAGGACTTCTGGAAGTTCTCCTCCTTTTACTTCCTCTCCGAAGATAAAACCGCCGCCGACGTAAACGGAAATATCTATAACGTCACCGCCGACGGCTACTGGGACGAGCTTTTGAGCGGCGAGGATATAATGGTCGGATATACTCTCGGCTCCGGGACCGAGGTCACGGCCTTCGGAAGCCCCTGCGCGCCGGGGAAATTCGGGGATTTTGACTACCTCGCTATCGCCGTCAGCTATACGAACGCCGATCTTGCGGCTTCTTTAAACGTAGACGCGTTCTCGGGAAAAGCCAAGTGCTTCGTGATTGATGAAGACGGAAGCGTTCTTCTCTCCACCCAGACCGGAGGGAACGTTTTCGGGAATTATCTTACATATCTCAGCGCGGCTTCGGATCTTGAAAAATCCGAGCTTGAAGCTATCGGGGAAGACCTGAGAAACGGCCGCTCCGGACTTAAGAATCTTAAGATCGGAGACGTAAAGCATTGCATACTCTACCAGCCTATAGGGTATCTTAACTATACTCTTCTGAGCGTGGTGCCGGAAAGCGCCATAAACGCCGGATTCCTCTCGGTGCAGCAGATAACCGCCGGAGTCTTAGGCATGATCTTCCTTCTTATAAGCGCGGCGATAATCGTCCTGATACTTTTCAGCATAAGAAAGGCGTTTCATAAAAACCGCACCGAGCTTCAGTACCGCGAGCTTATGTTCGACGTTCTTTCAAATAACGTAGACGATATATTTATAATGATAGATTCCGAACGATTCAACGTAGACTACGTAAGCCCGAATATAGAAAGACTCTTGGGGATCCCTGCGAGCGAAGCGAGGGAGAATATCAGGGTGATGGAAAAATGCACCGTAAATCTTGACGTGGTCATACCCGCCGAGGACCTTAAGGCCATCCCCCTGAACGGCAGCAGATTCTGGGAGTATGAGTATATGCACCAGTCCACTGGGGAAAGACGGTGGTACAGACTCAGCATGTACAGGATGAATCTTCAGGGGACCGAGAAGTTCATCGCGGTCCTCTCGGACAGAACAAGAGATCAGCAGATGAATCAAAAGCTCCAGGAAGCCCTTAACGCCGCTCGGAGCGCAAACGAAGCCAAATCAAACTTCCTCTCGAATATGTCCCACGACATAAGAACGCCTATGAACGCGATAGTCGGATTCTCGGTGCTTCTTGAAAAGGACGCGGACAAACCTGAGAAAGTAAGGGAATACGTAAAGAAGATCTCCGCTTCGAGCCAGCATTTATTAAGCTTAATTAACGACGTTCTCGATATGTCTAAAATAGAGAGCGGCAAGACTTCGCTGAACGTGGACCGCTTCAGCCTGCCGGAGCTTTTGGACGAGCTCGGTATCATAATACTTCCGCAGGCGAAGGCCAAATCTCAGGACTTTCGCATCCACGTCCAGGGAGCGCCGCCGGAGCTTCTTTTGGGGGACAAGTTAAGACTCAACCAGATACTTTTAAACCTTCTTTCAAACGCGATAAAGTATACCCCGGACAACGGCCGCATTCTCTTCACAGTCTCAGAGCTTGAGAGCCCCGCGCCGCAGTATTCTAAGCTCAGATTCACCGTCGCCGACAACGGCATAGGCATGAGTCCGGAATTTTTGGATCACATCTTCGCGCCGTTCAGCCGCGAGATAAATTCCGTGACGAATAAGATCCAGGGCACAGGGCTCGGGATGGCGATAACGAAAAATCTTGTGGATCTGATGGGCGGGATAATCACGGTAGAGAGCGAGGAGGGCAAGGGCAGCACGTTCACGGTCGAGCTTTCCTTCGCCCTTCCCGAGCAGGAGCAGGGCGAACAGTGGTACCGTCAGAGAGTGCGAAAGCTTCTTGTCGCGGACGACGACGAAGAGGTCTGTCTCGGGATAAAAGAGCTTCTTGAAGAAGCCGGGGTGGAGGTATCGCACGCCACGGACGGCAAAACCGCGGTAGACTTAGCGGTAAAAGCTCACGACTCGGGAAGCAGCTTCGATATAATACTTCTTGACTGGCGAATGCCGGGACAGGACGGCGTGGAGACTGCGAAGCAGATACGCGAAAAAACCGGGAAGGACGTTCCGATACTCGTGCTAACGTCATACGACTGGACGGACATAGAGGAGGAAGCGAGAGAAGCCGGGATAAACGCTTTTATGCCGAAGCCGTTCTTTGCTTCGACCTTCTGGCAGACGGTCAAGCCGCTGTTCATATCTCCCGCGCCGGCAATTATTCCGGCAAAAGAGCCTGAGAAGAACGTAATGAGCGGTATGCTGTTTTTGGTCGCCGAGGACAACGATCTTAACGCGGAGATCCTGACCGAGATGTTAGGGATAGAGGGGGCGAAGTGCGAGCTTGCCGCAAACGGTCTTGAAGCTCTTGAGATGTTCAAAAATTCGCTCCCGGGGCATTACGATATGATACTTATGGACGTACAGATGCCGGTCATGAACGGCTACGAAGCTACAAAAGCCATTCGCGCCTGCGGGCACCCGTCGGCGAAGACCATCCCGATAGCGGCGATGACCGCGAACACCTTCGCGGAGGACGTCAGAAACGCGCTCGACGCAGGGATGGACGGCCACCTGGCGAAGCCCATAGATATGAACGCGGTGAGAGAGTTCGTAGGGAAAATGGTTTCGGAAAGGCGAAAATAGGCGCTTTTGTCACATTCGCCTACCGCGCCCCCGAACATCTGACATCTGATTTCTGACATCTGACTTCTAATAGAAGGAGACTATTCAATGAAAAAAAGACTGATCCCCCTGATCCTATCGATCCTTATCCTTCTCGCCCTCCCCTCCTGCTCGACGGGCGGCGGTATCACGCTTAAGCTGATGGGTAAAAAGAGCGATCTTGAAAAAAATTATATGAAAAAAATATTCGATCTCTACGAGGAATCGACCGGCAATCGGCTCGAAATTATTTCCGTAGACGATCAGGACTACGAAAACGAAGCCCTGAAACGCTTTGAAAACGGAACGGCTCCGGATATCTTTCTGCATTTTCATAACGCGGATCTGAATCTTTACGACGTAGAGGGCGACTTCAGATATCTTAACGACGAAAGCTGGGTATCCGATCTCAGCGAAGGCGCGCTTTCATATTGCACGGACAAAGACGGCAATCTTTTGGGACTTCCGTTCTGGGAGAGCTCGGTATCGGGCTGCTATTATAACAAAACTCTTCTTGACAGTCTCGGACTTAAGCCCGCTTCGACTCAGGCTGAGTTTGATATGCTCTGCCAGGCGCTCGTTGAAACCGGCGTAGCGCCGATATGCTGGCCTGCGGACGGCTGCTCCTGGATGGCGCAGTTCGGTCTTGATCCGATTTTTGCAGACGATCCCGTCATGCTCGAAAAAATAAATTCCGGGGAGATCGGGTATTCGGATATCCCGCAAGTGAGGGATATGACGGTATGGCTCTCGGAAGCCGCCGAGAAAGGCTGGTTCGGGGACGATTATCTCTCGACGGGCTGGGACGGGATAAGCCCCACGCTTTCTTCCGGAAGCGCAGCTATGACTTTTATCTGGGATACATGGTTTTATACGGATTTCAAGGACGGCGGGAAGTATTCTATAGACGACTTCGCGCTCATGCCGATATTCATGAACACCGCCCCAAACGGCACCTACGAGGGCGGGAATCTGAACATGATGATGGTGAATAAAAACGGCGATAAAGTAGAAGCCGCGCTTGAGTTTCTCGAATTCTGCGCGACTCCCGAAAACTATAACGCGGCATTCGAGGGGATATCCACCGTCAGCTGCTTCAAGGGCCAGACCACGAACATTCAGTCGAAGATGGTCACGGACGCGGAGCAGTCGATAAAAGAGAACGAGCGCGTATCCACCGCCGCTTCAAGGATCATGGGCTACAACGCCGAGGACATGATGACAGCTCTGAACAGAATGTTCAGGAATAAGATAACGGTAGACGAATGCATAGCGGAGATGGATTCGAGCAGGGTCGAGGAAATCGCGCGGGGGTATTAGAGGTTAGAAATTAGAGATTAGAGATTAGATGATACAAGCAAACAGTCAGGAAGCCGAAGGCTTCCTGACTGTTTTGCAGGCGGCGAACGGATGGGGAGCTTTCTATCTTCTAACCATCTAACTTTCTATCCTCTAAAAGCTCTCCCCTACTCAATTTCCCAAAAAAATATCCCCCTCCACGCACTTGCATTATTCCTCCGAATATGCTATGATATAAACGGGTAATTCCCAAAAATTTAGGAACATTGAAAGGAGCTTTAGGATGAAAGATATCATAAAGCAGATCGTAATCTCTCTTTTGGTCGGCGCGGCTGCATTCGGAACCGGAGGCTGCGCTAAAAAAATCGAAGTCGTTGACGAGATCCCCGCGGAGTACCGCGAACCTGTTGAGGATGGCGGCGGCACAGTCGAACTTATCACCTACCCTACCAAGGACTACTTCGGCGATATGTCGGATATTGAGAAAAAGGCTTATATCTATCTCCCGCCTAACTACGACGAAAATAAAAAGTATAACGTGATGTTTCTTTTGCACGGCATCGGCGGCGATATCTGGGAGTGGGGCATGACCGGTCCGAATTCGGACGTTAAGAAGATGATGGACAATCTTATCGCAAAAGGCGAGATCGATCCGTTTATAGTCGTCACTCCGAACGGCCGTTCATCAAAAAATAACTCCTCCGACAGCGACATGCAATCATTTTATCTCTTCGGCCAGGAGCTGAGAAACGATCTCGTGCCGTACATCGACGAAAATTATGCCACCTACGCCGACTACAGCGAAGGCTACGATATAACCGCTGCAAGAAATCACCGCGCCTGCGCAGGTCTTTCAATGGGCGGCATGCAGACCACGAACATAGGTCTTTGCGAATGTCTTGATATGTTTGCATACTACGGCGGTTTCTCGTCCTGCCCGACGACCTACACCTCGGACGAGATTGCAAAGAAGCTTGAAGCGTTCCCGGACTATGATATCAAGTACTTCTACAACATATGCGGCTCAGACGACGGGATCGCTCTTTGGAGCCATTCGGCGGCGGTTGACGGGCTTTGCGACAAGACGGATAAGCTGACTGACGGGAAGAATTTCATGTGGCAGACACGTCCGGGCGGGCATGATCACAATATTTGGTATCTCGGATTCTTTAACTTTGCGCAGATTGCGTTCACGCAGGGGTAAGAGGATAGTGTGAAGGATGGGGAGAGCGGGAATTAAAAAGGTTTCGCCGGCCTTTCCTCAAAAGGCCGCAGGTAGGTAGGGCGTCATAAGGAAGTCGAAACTAATTTTTCTGAAACGGCATAATTTCGGTTATGCCGTTTCTCTTTGTCTTTCCGCTTGCAAAAGCTCGTTTATTTAGCTTTGACCGTATCTGCCGATACTGACTCAGATCAGTCTTTGACTGATTGAGGCGGCGTTGCCGCCCTTATTTACCCGACAGCACTGTTAACACGGGCTGTCAAGGACGCCGCAGGCGCAGCGCAGCTGTTTATCCTTGACTGACCGGGGTAACTGTGCTTCTGCATCCTTTTTTTGCCGGCGTTTTACGGCGGCCTTGTTGTCATACTCTTTTTTCTTCCTACTTCACCTACAATTTTTTTCGTCAAGTTCTATTTTGGGGCTTGACTTTTTATTTGTAGGCTTTCATTCTCTGCCAGCTTGCAATCAAGCTCTGCTTTGGCTTTCAGATACGCTTCCCGCGAAATCTCGTCGGCGGCATACTTCTCATAAAGCCTCAACTTGGTGGCTTTAAGCTGTTCCGCTTGTGATTGCAGGCGTTTCACTTTATCCACATCACTTTTGCGCTTTTCGGCAGCTTGCTTTCTCTGACTTTGTTCCTGCTCTGCAAATTGAATAAACAGTCTAATAGTATTAAAAGCGACACGCTCAAGCTCATCTTCTGCGTAATGTTCGCCCACCGCGCACTCGGTATCGCGGTCCTGCCTTGAATTCATACAAGTAAAATATGCCTTGCCTTTCCATACACGCCTGCGCATAGCACGTTTGCAGTTACCGCAGCGGATAAGTCCTTG
>CANPYR010000005.1 GCA_947588805.1 uncultured Clostridia bacterium | reverse complement strand
GCCGAACACAGAAGTTAAGCTCACTCGCGCCTACGATACTTGCATGGTGACGTGCCGGGAAAATTGGTGTTGCCGACATAATAAAAGCGAGCATAAGCGTTTGCTTATGCTCAAGCTTATTGCCTCTTAGCTCAGTCGGTAGAGCACCTGACTGTTAATCAGGGGGTCGTCAGTTCGAGCCTGACAGAGGCAGCCAATTTTCGCCGTGGGGCAATAGCTTCGCGGCGAAATTTTTTTCCTGTTTTTTATCGCTCATTTCTTGTCAAATGGTTATATCAACCGCATTATATACAAACAGTATATTACCCCATTCCCCTCATCCCCCGCTTTAATACTAAAAACTGTAAATATCGCGCGCCGCGGGGAAGCTTTTCCTGTTTTTATAATGAAAAAATCCCAAAACTCTTGACTTTTTGGGCTCGATTCGTTATAATATATAAGAATGTGCTGTGTAAGCATTTTTTACTCAGACGCGGCCCGAAAAAAACGGGCGGGTCGTCTGAAATCTATTAGCAGGAGGAAAATAAATTGCGACGTATCAAAAAACCCGTGTTTTTTATCGTGGTCGTGCTGATCGCTGTTTTTGCGTTTCTGACCTTTAACGGCGTTTCGACATATTACGGTGATATAAAGACGAGCCATATCAAGGGCGTCGATGAGATCCGCTGGGGTATCGATATCTCGGGCGGCGTTGACGTGACCTTTGCCCCGCCGGAGGGAGTTACCGCTACCGCCGAGCAGATGGACGCTGCAAAGGCCGCTATCGAGGTAAGACTTGTGAACCTCGGTATCACCGACTACGAGCTTTATGTTGACGACTCAAACTACGACATTATCGTAAGGTTCCCGTGGCAGGCCGGCGAAGAGGACTTTGATCCCGAAGCAGCCGTCAAGGAGCTCGGCGAGACCGCTGAGCTTACCTTCCGCGAGGGCCACGAGGTGGATGAATACGGACTTCCGACAGGCGTGACTGCCGAAAACGTTATCGTCACCGGCGAACACGTCTCCTCCGCTCAGGCGGTTTGGACGGAAAACGAGGGCGTGACCGAGTTCATGGTCGCTCTTGAATTCGACGACGAGGGCGCTAAAGCATTCGGAGACGCGACCGCAAGGCTTGCCGGAAACGGCTGTATCTCCATCTGGATGGACGATACCTGCATAAGCTATCCGAACGTCGAGACGGCTATCACCGACGGCAAGGCGCAGATCACTTCCACCAACTTCACCTACGATACTGCAAAGGATCTTGCGGATAAGATCTCCGCGGGCGCGCTTCCTTATAAGATGGTGACTTCTAACTTCTCCACCATCTCCCCGACTCTCGGCTCCGGCGCAAGAAACGCCATGCTTATCGCGGGAGTTATCGCATTCGCGCTTATCTGCGTTTACATGATAGCGGTGTACAGGCTTCCCGGCATAGTGGCTTCCATAGCGCTCTTCGGGCAGGTCGTGGGAACTATCGCCTGCATCACCGGCTTCTTCGGAAACATCCCGAGCTTTACCCTTACCCTCCCCGGTATCGCGGGTATTATCTTAGCGGTAGGTATGGGCGTTGACGCGAACGTAGTAACGTTCGAGCGCGTCAAGGAAGAGCTCAGAAACGGCAAGGGCTTATACAGCGCTCTTGAGCAGGGTTATTCGAGAGCTTGGGCGGCTATCTTCGACGGAAATATCACCATCGTTTTCGTCGCGATCATTCTTATGGGCGCGTTTGGACCTCCGGATTCGGCGTTCGCGATCATCATGAAGTGGCTCTACTTCCTCTTCCCGACGACCATCGAGGGCACTATTTATTCCTTCGGATATACGCTGCTTGTAGGCGTAATTCTGAACTTCGTCTTCGGCGTGGGCGCTACAAGACTTATGCTCGCATCCCTTGCTAAGTTTAAGGCGCTCCGCAATCCCAAGCTTTACGGAGGAGGTGCGGTAAATGAAGAATAAGGTATTCGACGTATGCGGAAAGAAGAAGATCTTCTATACCGTATCCATAGCGGTAATCGCTTTAAGTATTGTTTTCTCTCTTATTTTCGGGATGAACATCGCGATCGAATTCAAGGGCGGCACCATTATATCCTACGCGTACGACGGAGCTGTGGATGAAAACGCCATCGCTTCGGCCGCGCAGACCATAACCGGAGAGCAGTGCAACGCGACTCTCGGCGAAAGTCTTGCGGACGGCGAGAAGACGGTATCTCTGAGCTTCCCAAGCTCAGAAGGACTCACTGCGGACATGCAGGCGGAGCTGACTTCGTCTCTTCAGGAGCAGTTTGCGGATGCGAATCTTGAGCTTTACTCATCTCAGGACGTAAACCCCTCCACGGGTCTCGGATTCTTCGGAAAGTGCCTTGTAGCGGTTCTTTTCTCGGCGGTGGTTATGATCATATACATCGGCTTCAGATTCCGCAAAATCGGAGGATGGGTGGCGGGCTGCTGCGCGGTAGTAGCGCTTGTGCACGATATGTGCTTTGTGTATGCATGCTGCCTGATCTGCAGATTTGATATTGACTCAAACTTCATGGCGGTGCTTCTTACGATCTTAGGCTATTCGATCAACGCGACGATCATAATTTACGACAGAATAAGAGAAAACCGCCGTCTTTACGGCAACGAGAAGACTCTTACGGAGCTTGTGAACATGAGCGTAACGCAGTCCTTCGGGCGTTCGCTTCACACCACCGCGACCACGGTAATAGCGATGCTGACGATATGCATAGTATCGGTAATAGCCGGCGTGCAGTCGATTTTAAGCTTTGCGTTCCCGCTCGTAGTAGGACTTTTAGCGGGCGTTTACAGCTCGAACTGCATAGCGCCGACGCTGTGGACGTTATGGCAAGGAGCGCTTGACAAGAAGCACGCGAAATAGAGAAAAAGCCTTCCCGAAAGGGAGGGCTTTTAGTTATGGAGTCAGAACCAAGGCGGTGGGGAGAGAGGGAATTAAAAAGGTTTCGCCGGCCTTTCCTCAAAAGGCCGCAGGAGTCTCGGGGGGCAGAAATCGTAGCGTTAAAACTTGCTTTTCAAGGCTCCACGGGAGCCTTTCAAAGAGTTTTAATCGCAACGACCTTTGGTCGCGCCCACAGGCGCGAAATCTCTATAAGCATTAGCGTATGTACAAGAATAAGCGCAAGTATGCACAAAAATAGGCGAAGCGTATATGCCAAAGAGGGACCCGGGGAGGCACCGCAGGCCGTCTCCCCTTTTGACAGCCAATGCTGTCAAAACAGACCACGCTTGTGTGCAGGATGAATGTGATATTCAGGGGCAGAAACCTCGGGTCGGCGGGATTCGCTGTCTCGCTGCTGAATTACCACCCTCCCGGTCCGCGAATCCCGCCGCCGCTAACGCAAGCCCGCCTTTATAGCGAAATGAATAATAGAAGCAGAAACCATATCTTCACTCCCCATCCCCCACTGCACAAAATGAAATTTCCCGCCACAAAGCCCCGTTCTTTCTCTCTGCCGCGCTCCCTCCCCACCTGCCGCATACCCTCCTCTGCATTTCCCACCCCATCTTAAAAATACCTATTGCAATTTTATTCTTTTTGTGGTAAAATGGATAAGGCGAAGTTTTGCCTTGCCATTTTTTATTACGGGGTGAATCGGGTGAAAAGAGCGGTTGCGATCCTTTATATGGCCGTTATGGGGCTTCTTCTCAGCGGCTGCCGGGCTATAACCTTTTCTATGGACGACCTTCTTGCAGCTCCGAAAATCGCCGACGAGCAGTCCGCTATATATGAGGCTCTTATCGAAAGCGCCGGACGCGGGATAGCTCTTGAATATCCGAGAAACGGCGACTATCGCTCCGCGTTCGTTCTTTATGACATTGACGGGGACTCCGAGGACGAGACTCTCGCGTTTTATTCCGTCAGCTCGCTCTCGGAATCAAATGTAAAAATCTCCGTTCTCGACAGGGGCCGGGACGGTAAATGGCGCTCTCAGTATGAACTCGCGGGCGCGGGAAGCTCGGTGGAAAGAGTTATGTTTTCCGGTACGGATATGGTGGTCGGATACTCCGCGCAGGACTACGAGGAAAACGCGGTCAGGATGTATCGGTATAACGGGAGCGTTTTAGAGCCTATTTATGAAGGCACTTACAGCGTTCTTGAGACCGCCGACGCAGACGGATGCGGCTCAGACGAGATAACCGTGGTAAGGCGCTCGGGACTCGGAGTCGAGATCGAGATCTTAAAGACCGGAGACGACGGGAACTATACCGCCTACGGCTTGCAGCTTGAGGAGAACGCGGCTTCTATCGCGGGAAGCGTTTTCGGAGAATACGGCGGGCGAAGAGCTCTTTATCTCGATATCGCAAACGACTCCGGAGGACTTGTCACCGAGATCGTATATCTTTCCGAAGGCGAAATAATCTGCCCTACGGCTTCTTACGGACTCGCGGGCGCCACCGCAAGACCTTCCGGATATCTCTCGCGGGACTATGATAACGACGGGCGGGTAGAGATACCCCGTCTTGAAGCTTTTACGGGATATGAGTCCGCGCCTTGGGGAGAAGCGGAATATATGACGAGCTGGTACAGCCTTTCGGAGAGCGGCGACAGTCTCGATCTTAAGTCCGTTTCGTATACAAACCTTCGCGACGGATATATCTTTACCATCCCGAACCGCTGGAGAAACGTGGTAACGGTCTTAAGAGATCAGGGAACGGGAGAGGTCACGTTCTGCTCATATGCCGACGGATATCTCTCGGAACCGATAGTAAGCTTCGCGGCTTCGGATCCGCAGAGCGGAGGAACATACGCAGCGGCGGGGTATCAGGTGCTGTATCAGTCGGAGTTTAAGAATTATTATATCAAATCCGAAGCGGGGAGCGATATGCCGCTGCTTCTTACAATGGACGAAATAAGGGACAACTTCTATATTATACGCTGAAACGGGTGATCGAATGAAAAGAATTATTGTCTGCGAGGACGAGGACTCGATAAGGGAGTTTATCGTTTTGAATCTTAAGCGTTCGGGGTACGACGTTACCGACGTAAACTGCGGCGAGGACGCGCTCAAGGCGTTTGAAGCCGGAAACTATGATTTTGACGCGGCGCTTTTGGATATCATGATGCCGGGGATAGACGGGTTCGAGGTCTGCAAGCGGATACGCGAAAAGAGCGATAAGATAGGGATAATCATGCTCTCGGCGAAGTCTCAGGAAATAGATAAGGTCTCGAGCCTTATGATGGGAGCCGACGACTATATCACCAAGCCGTTTTCCGTAACCGAGCTGGTCGCAAGAGTGGACGCGGTATGCAGAAGAGTATCTATGACCGTGGATAAGGCCGCGGACGCTTCGAGAATAATACGCTCCGGCCCGTTTGAATGCGATACCAAGTCGAGAACCGTACAGAAAAACGGAAAGCCTATCGACCTCACGCAGGTCGAATACCAGATCATAGAATATTTTCTCAAAAACCGAAACACCGCTCTTGACAGGACGTCTATACTCCGCTCTATCTGGGGCGAGAGCTATTACGGCGTTGAGAAGATAGTCGACGTGAACATAAGAAGAATAAGAATGAAGATAGAGGACGAGCCCTCTAACCCGAAGTACATAACGACCATCTGGGGCTACGGCTATAAGTGGTGCGATTAGATCTGATAGATCAAATTAAATTAAGCGAATATAATAATAAGGTACTGAAATGCAGAAATGGGGATTTAAAAGGTCTATAACGGCGCGCTGGGCGGTAAATACGCTCGGTCTTGTCGTCGTGATACTGATACTTGCGGTTATTTTGATCCTGAACGTCGCAAGAAACTATTACGAAAGCGCCGCCGAGCAGTATCTCGTCTCAAGGATGGATACCATAAGCTCCTCTCTTTCGCGCTTTACTACCGCTTCTTCATACCGCTCAGAAGTCAGAAACGTCGTCGAGCGCTTCACCGAAAAGGACAAGTTTGAGCTGATGGCGCTTTCGGACCTGGGCGAGGTCACGCTTACAAGCTCCGGCTTCCAGCCATCCGAGACCGTTTCGACCGACGATTTAAAGGCCGCGGCGGTTTCCGAAGACGGCGCGGCGTTTTCGGATCTCGTTCTTGAGAGCGGCGAGCATATCCTTCGCTACACGGTGCTTCTTCCGGGACTTGCGAGGGAGTATTCCGCGATGATGATAATGACCTCTCTTGACGCCGTAGACAGCCAGATGAGAGCGATGGCGGCGATACTTATCGTTATCGCGGCGGTCATTGTCCTTCTCATGCTCGCTTCGGGACTTTATTTCGTAAAATCGATCGTTATACCTGTCCGGCAGATAAGCGACATAGCGAAAAGCTATGCCGAGGGAGATTTCTCGGAGAGAATAGAAAAACGCTCCGACGACGAGCTCGGCGATCTCTGCGATTCGATAAACTACATGGCGGGAACGCTTGAAAACACAGAAAAGATGAAAAACGAATTCATTTCCTCCGTCTCGCACGAGCTGAGGACTCCTCTTACCGCCATAAAGGGCTGGGGAGAAACTTTAAGCGTTATGGATAACGATCCCGAGACCTTCAGAAGAGGGATGAGGGTAATTACAGGCGAAACCCAGAGACTCTCGGAGATGGTAGAGGAGCTTTTGGATTTTTCAAGGATTCAGGACGGGCGCTTCAGTCTGAATAAGGTTCCGACGGATATTTTAGCGGAGCTCGGGGACGCGGTGCTTATATACGCGGAGCGGGCGAAGGAGCTCGGGATAGATATAGAATACTACGAGCCGGAGATGCTTCCGTTCGTGAACGGGGACCCCGCAAGGCTTCGGCAGGTATTTATAAACATAATTGACAACGCGGTGAAATATTCCGTATCGGGAGGAAAAGTCTCCATAGAAGCTTACGCGGAAAAAGGGAGCGATATAGTTCTTATTTCCGATACGGGAGTGGGGATATCTTCGGAGGACCTTCCGAAGGTAAAGCAGAAATTCTATAAGGCGAATCACACCCAGCGCGGCTCCGGAATAGGGCTTGCAGTCGCGGACGAGATAGTTGAAATGCACGGCGGCAAGCTTATAATAAACAGCGAGGTCGGAAAAGGCACCACCGTGATGATAACGCTGCCGCAGATGGAGAACGGTTAAGGATAAGAAGGTCGGATTTAATATAAGGCACCACCGCGCAATTAGCGGCTAACGCCTTTTTGGCGCATCTACTTGCATATTTTTCGTCATATTTCACAAAAATCCTCGCTAATACACAAAGTATTAGCTCCGGTTTTTGTTTCATCTGACAAAAAATCTGACTGCGTATCTGCACCAAAATAATTGTGCGGTGGCGCCATAAAAATATAAAGCACGGATCGAATCATTGAATCGAGGTAAGATTATATGGGCAAGGATAAAAAGGAAAAGAAGGCCGGATTCAAGACTCAGATAGGCGGTCAGGCGCTTATCGAGGGAGTTATGATGCGCGGGCCGGAAACTCAGGCGATGGCGGTAAGGCTTCCGTCGGGAGAGATAGATCTGGAGCAGTGGGAATTAAAGCCAGCTCCGTGGTACAGAAAGATACCGTTTGTAAGAGGTCCTATAAACTTCGTTATAACCATGATAGACGGGTACAAATGCCTTTCAAAGTCCGCGGATAAGTCGCTGCAGGGCATAGACGAAGAGCCTTCAAAGTTTGAAAAGTGGCTTACAGATAAGCTCGGCGACAAGCTTATGGGAGTTATAATGGTAATAGCTTCGGTGCTGGGAGTGGCGCTTGCGCTGGGACTCTTTATTCTTATCCCGGCGACGGTAACAAAGATGATAGCGAAGCTTATCGAGCTTCCGGATATCGCTAAAAATATAATCGAAGGTCTTATCAAGATGGCGGTGTTTATCTGCTATATCGGTCTCACCGCGCTTTTGAAGGATATAAGAAGAACATACGAATACCACGGCGCGGAGCATAAGACCATAGCGTGTTATGAAGCAGGCGAAGAGCTCACCGTCGAAAACGTCAAAAAGCACCGTCGGTTCCATCCCCGCTGCGGGACTTCGTTTATGTTCCTCGTTCTCTTTATCTCAATAATCATCACCTCTATTTTCCGCATACAGTGGGGAAATCTCTGGCTCAGAGTCGCATGCAAGCTTTTAATACTCCCTGTGATAGTTTCGGTCGCGTATGAGCTTATAAAGCTTGCGGGAAGATACGACAACATACTCACCAAAATAATCTCCGCGCCCGGGCTTTGGATCCAGCGGCTCACTACAAGAGAGCCGGACGACGGCGAGATCGAGTGCGCGATCAAAGCGTTTATTCCCTGCATCCCTAAGGAAGAGGGAGCGGACAGGTGGTAAAGCTCTTTTCCGAAGCCGAAAAAGAGCTCGGAAAGATATCCGACTGCCCGGGATTTGAAGCAGGAGTAATCTTTGAAGAGACGCTCGGAAAGGATTGGAAGCTAAGAGCCGTCCGCGGAGATCTTGAGATATCGGGGCGCGAAGAGGAAGAGATACGGAAAATGATCTCCCGAAGACTTTCCGGAGAGCCGCTTCAGTATATAGTCGGTTCATGGGAATTTTTCGGATTTCCGATAAAGGTGAGAAAAGGCGCGCTTATCCCGAGACAGGATACCGAAACGCTGGTCGAGACCGCGCTTTTTCTTATCAAGGATACGAAGAGCCCTAAGATTCTGGATCTTTTTTCCGGAACGGGCTGCGCGGCGATAGCGATAAAAAAATCCCGCCCGGAAGCGGACGTTACCGCCGTTGAAAAATATCCGGAAGCGTTCGGGATTCTTAAGGATAATATTTTATCCTGCCCGGAGCTTACGGCAGTCTTGGGCGACGCTCTTGATAAAGATTTAGCTTCAGACTTTTCGGGGTATGATCTTATAACCGCGAACCCGCCTTATTTAAGCGAGAGCGACATGAAAAATCTCCAGAAAGAAGTCGAAGCCGAGCCGAAGGAAGCGCTTTACGGCGGCAAAGACGGGCTTGATTTTTACAGGGCGGTCCCGGGTATCTGGATAAAGTCGCTGAAGCCGGGAGGACATATAGCTTTTGAAATCGGCGCGGGACAGGAAAAAGACGTGACCGAGCTTCTTTTAAAGCAGGGATATCGCGATATCCGTCAGGTCAAAGACCTTGCGGGAAAGATTCGGGTGGTATACGGAGAGCGCGGCGCGGACCGATAAGGCGAGAGCGTAATTTCGTTCGATCCTATCTATCGGTTTTCAAGATCGGAGCTGGAATTCAGGATCGAAGAAGTCAGAACCGCAGTTATGCAGCAAATGCGCGAAAATACGGATAACTATGTGTGGAAGAATATAAGGAGCTTGGACGAGCTTGAATCTATCCGAATGTCGGCTATGAGAAAATTTTTGGTCGACTATGAAAAGGGAAAAGCCGAAGGACGGTATGTGTATCACGAGCCGCCGAATAAACTGAGCTGCGAAGATAATTATTTCGACCTCGGGCTGTCGTCTCACTTTCTTTTGATGTATACTTCCCCGGGATATGATTTTCATATCGCATCAATGACCGAAATGCTTAGGGTATGCAAAGAGATAAGAATTTTCCCGATAGTAAATCTTGAAGCGGATAAGACGGTTCTGACCGAGAGGGTTACAGAATACTTCAAAAAAGATTATGAGGTAGAAACCGTAAAAACCGAATATGAGTTTCAAAAGGGCGAAAATAAGCTTTTGATAATAAGAAAACGCGTCGGCAGCTAACGCGGGAAAGATATAGATGTTAAATAAATTATATATAAAATTTAATTTAAAATTCAGGAGGATGAAAAAATGGCCGTAAAGAAAACCGCCGATAAAAAGGCGACGCCGCTTTCGCAGCAGACTAAAGAGGAAAAGCGAAAGGCTCTCGAAACAGCTATCCAACAGCTTGAAAAAACCTACGGCGCGGGCGCGGTTATGCGTCTCGGACAGACTACCACTCTTAACGTCGAAGCGATCTCCACAGGCTCGATGACTCTCGACATGGCTCTCGGAATCGGCGGCGTGCCGCGCGGAAGGATCGTTGAGATATACGGCCCCGAAAGCTCGGGCAAAACTACCGTCGCGCTCCATATTATCGCCGAAGCCCAGAAGCTTGGCGGCGAGGTCGCCTTTATCGACGTTGAACACGCTCTCGATCCCGTCTACGCTTCTCAGCTCGGCGTGGATATCGATCAGATGCTCGTCTCCCAGCCCGACTCCGGCGAGCAGGCTCTTGAAATAGCCGAAGCTCTCGTCCGCTCCGGGGCTATCGACTGCATAGTCTTAGACTCGGTGGCGGCGATGGTGACTAAGGCCGAAATAGACGGAGAGATGGGAGATACTCACGTCGGACAGCTTGCAAGGCTTATGTCTCAGGCGATGAGAAAGCTCACGAGCGTTATCGCAAAGTCAAACTGCGTGGCGGTATTTATTAACCAGGTTCGCGAGAAGATAGGAGTTATCTACGGAAACCCCGAGACCACTCCGGGCGGCCGCGCTCTGAAATTCTACGCTTCGGTGAGAATTGAAGTCAGAAAGGGAGAGATCCTTAAAAACGGCTCGGAGCCTATAGGAAACAGAGTCCGCTGCAAGGTCGTGAAGAATAAAGTCGCTCCACCCTTCAAGGAAGCGGAGTTTGACATGATCTACGGGAAAGGGATCTCAAGAATAGGCGAAGTCGTGGATATCGCGACGGAGCTCGATATTATACACAAGTCAGGGGCTTGGTTCAGCTACGGAGACTCAAAGATCGCCCAGGGGCGCGATAATACCAAAGAATATCTTCTTAATCATCCGGAAATGCTTGCGGAAGTCGAGGAAAAAATCTACCGTCACCGCGATGAAGTGGCGGCGGCTTCCGAAAGCTCCAGAAAGGAAGCTGAGCTGAGAGCCGCCGCGGAAGCTGCTGCGAATCAGCCTGCGGCTTCGGCTTCGGAAAAGCCGGCTTCGGTGGTAGTCGATACCGACGACGACTTTGAAGAATTCACTCCGGTATAAGAAAGTCATGGAGTACAAAATATCCGGGCTTTCGCGATACAAGGGCGAAACCATTCAGGTTGATTTTGACGGCAGGGAGCCGATATTTATAAACGCTTCGGTGGTATACGATCTCGGGCTGAGAGCGGGAAAATTTCTTTCGGATTCCGACGTCGACGGAGCGATACATAAAAACACGTTTCGGCGTGCGAGAGAGCGGGCGTTATATCTTCTTGACTCTCGGGAATACGGCTATGCGGAGATGTTCAGAAAGCTTTCGGCGAACTATCCCGAGGACATTTGTTACGAGGTAGCGAACGATCTTTCGCGGCTCGGGCTTATAGACGACCGGAGATACGCGGAAAAGTGCGCGGAATATTATCTTATAACGAAGCAGCGCGGGAAATACCGTGCCCGGGACGAGATGAGACGGCGTGGGATCCCGGACCGGCTTATCGAGGAAGCGCTGGAAAAATATGAAAGCGGGAGCGCAGACCGACTTCGGGAGCTTATTGAAAGGAAATATCTGAAGAAGCTTTCGGAGGACGGCGGCAGGCAGAAGGTGAAGGCCGCGCTCGCAAGGCAGGGGTTTACTTATGATGAGATAAACGGGGTGCTGGGGGAGTATGAGTAAGCGGCGCGAGGGGCGGCGGCGAGATTCGCTGCTTTACTGCGGAAGCGCTACCGACTGCGCCCACCCTCCCGCCCTTCTCCGCTCTCTCGCCGCCGCTGTCCGGCTGAGCTTCATTTCATTCTGAAATGAAGGCTCGACTGATGATGTCGGGGATTCCGCCACTTCGCTAACATGCATGAGGGCGCGGGTTCGCGGCGGCGAGATTCGCTGCTTTTCTGCGGAAGCACTACATACTGCTCCCTCCCACCCACCCTCTCCCGCGAATCTCGCCGCCGCCCGGGTTCCTGTCCCTGATTTTCACTTTTATCGTACGCCCGGCCAATCAGGTTTTGACAGCATTCGCTGTCAAAAGGGGAGACGGCCTGCGGCGTCTCCCCGAGCCCCTCTGTGGCGATACGCTTCGCTTATTCTTGCACATAAGTTTCGCTTTTTCTTGCGCATACGCTAACGCTTATGAGTGTTTCGCGCCTGCGGGCGCGACCAAGGGTCGTTGCGATTAAAACTCTTTGAAAGGCTCCTGTGGAGCCTTGAAAAGCAAGTTTTAACGCTACGATTTCAGCCCCCTGGACCCCTGCGGCCTTTTGAGGAAAGGCCGGCGAAACCTTTTTAGTTCCCTCTCTTACCCCACTCTTTTCTATATCCCCCACTCTTCTAACTCTCTAACTCTCTATCTTCTATCTTCTATCATCGGCGGTGGTGCTAATTATGTCAAATACTATCAGGGCCGGATTCGTCTCCCTCGGCTGCCCTAAAAATCAGGTCGATTGCGAACACATGATCTATTCCCTCCGCGAACTCGGCTATGAAATTGTCGCGGACGCGGCTCTGGCCGACGTGGTTATTATCAATACCTGCGGCTTTATCGAAAGCGCTAAACAGGAGGCTATCGATACTATACTTGAATTCTGTACCCTGAAATCCGAGGGCAGGATCAAAGCCGTTATCGTGACGGGATGTCTTGCGGAGAGATATTTTGAAGATATCCGTAAAGACCTCCCCGAGGTCGACGCGGTGGTGGGACTCGGCGCAAATGAAATGCTCGATACTGTTATTAGGAAGGCGCTGAACGGCGAGCCTGCGGATCTTAAGGGGGATAAGTATTCGCTTATAATCGATTCCCGCCGCGTTATCTCTACCGAGACGTTCGCGTATCTTAAGATCGCGGAGGGCTGCTCTAATCATTGTACTTACTGCGCTATCCCTTCGATACGCGGAAAGCTCAGAAGCCGAAAAATCGAAAGTATAGTATCGGAAGCAAAGTGGCTTGCAAAGGTCGGATTCAAGGAGATAATCCTTGTCGCTCAGGATACTACCGTCTACGGCGAAGATATCTACGGCAAGCCTATGATCTGCGAGCTTTTAAGACGGCTCTGCGAGATAGAGGGTCTTAAGTGGATAAGAACGCTCTACAGCTATCCGGAGAGGATAACGGACGAGCTTATTGATCTTTTGGCAAAAGAAGATAAGCTTGTTAAGTATCTTGATATCCCCATACAGCATTCCGTGGACAGGGTGCTTAAGCGAATGAACCGAAAGAGCACTCACGGCGAGATAACGGCTCTTGTCGGAAAGCTTCGGGAAAGGGTCCCGGGGATAATTCTAAGAACGACTCTTATCGCGGGATTCCCCGGTGAAACCGAGGAGGAATTTGAAGAGCTGTGCGAATTTGTCAACGAGATGAAATTTGACAGGCTCGGATGTTTTGCGTATTCCGCTGAGGAGGGAACTCCCGCCGCGCTTCTTCCGGATCAGATCCCGGAGGAGGAAAAACAGCGCCGCGCCGATATAGTTATGGAAACTCAGATGGCGATAAGCGACAGGATGAACGAAAAAAGACTTGGCGAGACTCTGGAGGTCGAGGTAGAGGGCTGGGACAGATATGCGGAATGCTGGTACGGAAGAAGCTATGCCGAAGCTCCGGATATCGACGGGAAAATTTTCTTTGCGTCCGAAAGAAAGCTCTCGCCCGGCGAATTTGTAAAGGTGCTCGTCACCGAAACCATGGACTATGATATCTTCGGGGAGACCGTGTAGGGCATACCAAAAGTTAAATATAATATAAATCATACTGTATGTATAAGAATTTTATCCGCAAAGAAACAAAAAGGGGAAATAAAAATGAATCTTCCTAACAAGCTCACACTTTTAAGGGTGATACTGATACCGTTTTTCGCGCTGTTTCTTTTATGGCAGTTCACCGACTTCAACATTCTGATAGCGCTTATTATTTTTGCCGCGGCTTCGATCACCGATCTTTTTGACGGAAAGATAGCGAGAAAATACAATCTCATCACCGACTTCGGGAAATTTCTCGACCCTCTTGCGGACAAGGCGCTTGTGATGGCTGCGCTTGTGATTTTCGTCGAGCTCGGCTGGTGTTCGTCCGTGCCGGTGATAATAATTTTATTCCGCGAGTTTGCGGTATCTGCGCTCAGGCTCGTAGTAAAATCAGGCGACGGAACGGTAGTAGCTGCGGGGTGGTTCGGGAAGATAAAGACCGCGTTCACGATGGCGGCGCTTGTGATAATACTGCTGCTTAAGGGCTTGGAGCCGCTCGGGATCGTTTTTCCGTTCACGGGGATAGTTTCCGCGCTGCTTATATGGATCGCTGCGGCGCTGACGGCGGCGAGCGGGCTTGAGTATCTCAGGGGGTATTGGAAGTTTATCGATCCGGGGAAATAGGGACGCGGGGGGATTTGTTTCTCCGGTTCCATCATCTAAATAAAAAATAACGGCTTCCAACGCGATAGCATTTTTCAGCGATGGGAGCTGTTAAATTATCAATTTTTGAGCGACAGAAAATTTCAGCGCGATGTCTTGAAAAAGCGTCTGCAAGGCTATGTATCGATTGCTCGCGTATAAATTCTAAGCCGTCAAAATCTCAGCTTCGGTCAAACTTTAGAATAGCGCGTACCGAAGTGTTGGGCTAAGCTCGGGTATTTCGATTCTGAAAATATCGAGGATAGGGATATTTTTATGCGTAAGTCTTAGGGCAAGTCGCTTTTTGCGCATGAAAATTTAATTATACAAGCTTCTTAAGCCGCGAACCGAGAACGCTCGCGCAGGCGATTTTTAACGCGTCGCCGGGCAAAAACGGTATCACGCACACCGTCAGCGCCGGGATTATCTCCGTCCCGCTCATCATACAGAACCACGCCGTCCCGAGCGCGTACAGAAGCGCCGTACCCAAGGCCATTCCGATCGGCAGTAAGGCGAATTTTTTTGATCTTTCGGCGAAGAATCCTGTGATCGCAGCCATCGGGATATACCCGACGAGATAGCCCCCGGTCGGGCCTGCGAGCCGCTGGATCCCGCCCATAAATCCCGAGAAAACAGGCAGCCCGATCATTCCGAGCAGCAGATAAATTGCAGTCGCGATCCCAGCTTTTTTCGGGCCCAAAACCGCGCCCGAGAGGTAAATTCCGAACGTGGCGAGACTTATCCCGACAGGTCCGATAGGGATTGTAAAAGGCGATATTACGCACAAAAGCGCCGCGAAGACTGCGGTAAGAGTGAGGTCTTTGAGCTTGAATTTGGGGGTGGTGTTGGACATGAGTTAGGACTCCTTTTTTGAGATTTTTTGGGGGCGGTACAAGCAAGAGCGGAAAACATTGCCGGCTTTGTTCCCTCTCGACTGCTCTTTTAGATAATTCCTCGCGTTTATTCGAGTATTCTTCAAAAGGCGTCAGCCGCTTATTGTGAGGTGATGTTCAAAATTAAAGAGGCATGGTCGGAAGCTTTTCCCGTCAAAACTCCGGCAGCTCGTCTCTTGTAATAATAACCTCGCTGTCGTACACTTTTTTCATCATGTCAAATTCCGTGAACGCGTCCGACAGCTCCGGCGTGCCGTTCTTGACGATATAGTCCCAGTTCCAGACCGCGAACCAAAGCCAATACGCGTTATCTCTTACTATAAGATCCGGATCCGGCATCGTCGCGCACTCGCTCATTGTGACCATCTTATCCCCGCCGGACCAGTCATGCATATCCGCAAGAGTCGCGGGGGATACGCCGTAGTCGTGATTTGCTCCGTATATATCAATCGCCGCGATGTCGCAGTATTCGTCTCCCGGATACCAGTCCTCGTTCTGAGCGTTCCACACCCAGATGAGGTTGTCGAGCTCAAAATAGTCTGTCATGCGCTCATACATCAGCTTCCAGAGCCACTTATACGGCTCCGAGCCCGAAGCTCCCCACCAGAACCAGCCGCCAGAAGCTTCATGCAGAGGTCTCCATAGAACGGTCACGTTGTTGTCCTCAAGCTTCTGCATATATCCGGATATTACGTCGATGTCGCTGACAAGCTTATATGCTTCCTCGCTTATTTCGCCGCCGTCATAAAGCTTCTTTATATCTTTAAGCGCCATGTGCGCTATGTCCTTGTCTGTGACGGCGCTTGAGAGCCTGAATGAAGTTTTTTCGGAGTAAAAATCGGCCCCGCCGCATGGGGCGTGCCAGTGCCAGTCATAGACTACAAGCCCGCCGTCCTTGCTCCACTCAATCGCAAGGTCGTAGTCCTTTGCGGGTCGGTCGTTGGGATACGGATAGCTCGGGCTGTCAAAGATAAAGTCAAAAGTTCTGACTGCCGGATATTTTCCAAGCCCCTTATACAACGCGTCAGTCTCGGTGTTATTTCCGTAGTCGGTGCATTGTCCCGCAAGTGTTCGTTTGCCGTATATCGCGCGCAGGTACTGATATATATTTTGAGTCTTTAAATTTGCATACTCGTTTGAAAGCGTTTCGGACATTCCGCTGTAAATGCCGTCGTCAATCGAAGCGCCGTCCTCGATCTCTATTGAATCGATCGAGAACCAGCTCCAACCGGAGCCGAGGGTGACGGTGTTTGTCCCCTTATTCAGGAATACTCCGTCTACGACGGTATCTACCCAATCTCCCGATTCGGAATAGATGTCGAACACTTTTTTGCCGTTAAATCTCAGCTCGTTTTCTTTATGACCTCCCGCGCAGTGACGAACGGTTATTTTGTAGAACTGATCGGACGGGATATCCGCCGTCAGCTTAAATCCGGAATTATCCGAAATGTCGGCATATTTACCTCCGGAGCAGTCGGATTTATCCGACTTAATGCTCACTCCGTTTCCCGGAGCGGAATCCTCGGCTTCAAGAAGGACATAAAATTCCTGTTTCTCTATTCCGTCAAAGCTAAGCTTTTCAAAGCCGTAGCTCTCGGCGGGAGTCACGTCGTCGGGGTTTATCTTCTTTCTTTCGGAATCGAATCCGCAGCCGCTCATCAGCAGCGCGGCGGCAGTGAAAAACGCCGCAGTCTTGTAAAAACGCATATTTTTTCCTCCTTGTATCTGAAATATTTTCATGCCGTTTACTGTTTGCCGCTGTAAATCTTCTTATATTCGGCGGGAGTGATCCCTTCGTGCTTTTTAAATACCGTTCCGAAGTATCCCGGATCGGAAAAGCCGGAGAGAATGGCGATCTTGGCTATCGGCAGACCGCTTGTCCGTAAGAGTCTGCGGGATTCCCGGAGTCTTTTTTCCGTAAGATATTCTCCGGGGCGCATATTCATCGCTTCCTTGAACACCCGGCAGAGGTGCTGAGGGCTTACGCCTGCTATCCCCGCAAGAACGGTGAGCGAAAAATCCTGCCTGAAATTTTCGTCGATATAGTTCAGCACGGGGATTATAAGCTTGCTGCGGTCGCTTCTCAGTCTGCTCTCGCGGTCGTTCATATGTCGGTTAAATTCGATTATAAATTCATAAACAAGTCCCGAGCAGATAAAATCGCAGTGCAGCTTATCGGATCTCTGAGCCGCATACATCTTTGCAAAAAGGCTTTGCAGCGCTTCCGGCTCATACGGTTTAATAACCGTCGGCTTCGTCATGTTCATCAGGCTTAAGATATGATTTACCGCGTAGCCGTCGAAGGTTATCCACTTAACTCCCCACTTTTCGTTATTTGAGAAGTACTCGTGCGGATATCCGGTCGGGAGAAAGAAGAATTCGCCTTCCTCGATCCTGACGGCGGCGTTGTCGTATTTTAAAACGCCTTCGCCCTCCTCGCTGAAAAGTATCTGGTGCCAGTGGTAGCCGTCCGGCCTGATTATGTGCTCCTGCCACTCGGTCCCGCCGATCCCGGTCAGGTGAACGGGGAGCTTTCGGGCTTCGATGTTGTAGGGGTATATAGCTTCATTTATCTTCACGGTTTCGCACCTCTTCCCGAACGGTATCCGTAATAAGTATAACCCGTTTTTAACGTCTTGTCAACGGCAATTTTGTAATATTAGCAGATCTGAAAATGAATAAACGCGAATTTACTCGCATATTTAAATAAAAACCCGAAAATATGAACCTGAAAAATGATATAAAATTCAATACATGTTCAAAATTTCGTATTGAGAATATCCCGCCTGCTCCGGGGGATCCCGATAAAAAGCAGGCGGGTGTTTATCCTATGCACTTTCTTAACTTCGGCTTCATTCTGCGCTGACGGGTTTTACCGCCGGCGCTCTTATGCTTCACGCCTCTCGCTTCGGGTCCCCAAGGCGTTTCACAACTTCCATGAACCTCTCGCTGTCCCTGACAAAATCATATTCCTCGCAATCCTTAAGCCTTTTCAGAATCTGCTCGGTTTCAGGCTCGTCCTCCGGGACCGCTCCCCCGGGGCGGTATCCTCTGACCGCCGGGGAGGTGTGAACGGCGTTTGCGTCGTAGGTCTCAAACTCTTTTGCGTATTCCGTCTCCTTTTCAAGGCATTCAAGCAGATTTTCCGAGTCCTTTCGCGCCGCGTAGATATCCCCGAGCTTTTTGTACGCCGTCCGCATGAACTGCGCCGAGAACATCCCGTCGCCGTCGCAAAATACCGTCTCGCCGACCGCCGCGGACTGCCTTAAAAGCTTTATCCTTTCGTCCTCGTTATAACCAAGCTTCGGCTCCGAAAGCTTCTGAAGGCAGATCATAAGCCGGTTCGTCAGAAATTCCGCATACTCCGGAACCGCTTCCAAAATCCTCTCCTTATCCCCGTCGCAGTCCGAGAGCATGAGAAGAAGCATATCTTCGCGGCTCGACCATACGTGCGGGAGGGTGTTTATAAGACCGAGGGCTTCTTTTTTCTCGCCGGAATTGCCGCGGCAGAAAATAAGGCTCTGCGTGGCGCTTTCGCGGATCACGCTGTTTCTGCTTTCCGAGAGAATTATCTCGCAAAGTCTGACTGCTTCCTGCTTTTTCCCGAGACAGGAAAGATTGTCCGCAAGCCGCTCCATCAGCTCGTACGAGCGCGGGTATTCTTTGAGCCCCTTTTCGAGCACTGCCGCCGCTCCCGCAAAATCGCTCTTGCCGTAGAATTCATGCGACTCGTCGATGATTGATTTGATCCTCTCCTGCGTTTTCGCGACGTCGATTCCTAAAATCCTGTCAACAGTCACTCCGAATACGTTCGCAAGAATCGGAAGCTGAGATATATCCGGCGCGGTCCTGTCGGTCTCCCACTGGCTCACGGCCTGCGGAGAAACGCAGAGATATTCCGCTAACTGCTCCTGAGTAATGTCCTGCTCGCGTCTTAAAGATTTAATATTCTGTCCGATATTCATATTACCGTCTCCTAAAAAAATATTCAAAAGCGCTTTTGTTGATTTAATTATACCGCGCCGCACAGAAAATGTAAAGACAGCAGATGTTGACAGAAACTAAAGCGGAACTTTAGATTAGAAAACAGAATTGAGAAATCAGAAGTCGGAAGCTGTAACTATAGTTTTCCGCGCCCTGCCGTACCGCATATCTTCCGCCCTACTTCAACGGCAGATAAACCATGTCCCTCTGCGAACTCGCCTTCTCCGCTTCCGCGTTGTGAAGCTGTAACACCAATTCGCCGTAAACAAAATGATCGCTTATGCAGTACCCGAGTATCACCCGCTTTTTCTCCCTCGGGGAAAAGCTCATATTATAAAAAGCAACGCCGTCCGGGAGGTTGTCGCTGATTATTTTGTCCGTGTGCTCGCTCATGTAACAGATGTGGTTTCCGAAGTAGGAGTATCCGATATAGTCCGAATAATAGTCCTGCTCGATTCCTCTTTCGTCTGTGAAACGTATCCTCGGGCAGTCGAGATATACCCCGCCGCAGACGTCCATGTCGCCAAGATATTCAAGCCGCTCTTCATCCGAGAGATTCTCTATTTCAAGCTCCAAAAAGAGCCACTTGTACCCCTCGTCCGGAACGTCCTTGGGACCGATGTAAAGGCCGTTTTCATCTATCACGTCGCTTACATACAGCGCTCTTTCGGTGTACGCGCCGCTTCCCGTCTCGGGATCCCCGTAGCCTTTTTCGGATTCTATCGGCGGCAGACCGTGCTCGGCTGCGTATTCGCCGTAGTCGTAATACTCCGCGGTATACCCCTCGGGATATCTTTCGGGATCCGCGTCGGTATAGGCCGCTACCGACGGGGTGTTGGAAATGTCGTCCTTAGTTATCCCCTCCGGGAAGACGGATGAAACGGTGATGTTTTTAAGGGTGTATGCAAACCCCTGGTGCTCCGTCCTTTCATCTATATACGTCTCGATCTTAACCTCCTCGCCGTTTTGGATCCTCTCGTTGTAGGACAGCTCCACCTCAACTATTTCATCTCCGTCCTCGGAGTAATTTTGCGTTGCCGCCGATTCCGGAAGCCCCGTCTCGGTCTTTTGTTCGGGGGACTGGGATCCCGAGGATAACCGAAAACGCCCGCTTAACGCGTATATCCCGAGCGCAAAAGCGAATACTGCCGCAGCCGCCGCGGAAGCCGCGAAACGCTTAACAGGAAACGTCTTTTTTATCTCCGGGCTCTCGGCTTCGTCTATATACTCGCTTCTTATCCCCGAAATGCTCTTGAAAATTTTCATAGCTTCTTTTTCCTTCATACCGTATAACCCTCCTTCTCAAGCTCTTTTCTGAGCTTTTGCCTTAACCTTGAAAGTCTTTTTGAGATCTTTTCCGGCGGCTCTCCTGTTTTTTCCGAGATCAATTTTACGGGATCCCCTAAAAAATATCTCTGCACAAATATCCTTCTGTCCCGCCTGTCGGTCTTTTCGAGCCAGGAGTTTATCTTCTCGGTCAGCTCTTTAACGTCAAGCTCCCGCTCTACGTTTTCCGGCGAGGGAACGCAGTCCGAGAGCTCGTCCAGAATCTCCTCCGCGCCCTGAAATCTTTTCTGCCTGCGGCTTTTTCTGAACATGTCGAGCGCGGTGTTTCTTACTATCGCTCCGAGCCATGCTCCAAGGCTTTCGGGGCGCTCCGGCGGGATCGAAATCCAAGCCTTATAGTAAGCTTCGCTCACGCATTCTTCCGCGTCCTCGGCGGCGCTCAGGATATTTCTTGCGATCTTAAGACAGTACGCGCCGTATTTTTCGGACGTTTTCTTAACTGCGTTCTCGTCCCGGGAAAGATAAAGCTCAACTATCTCCCGGTCTTCCATAGTTATCCCTCCTTGCTGTGATTTGAAGGCCTTCATATATAAAGACGGCGAAAAATTATAAATATCCCCCGCCGAAGAAAAATTTTTTTCTTTGCCGTTTTGCGGTTATCCGACCGACATAAAGCGAAGCGGGCGCTCCGTAATATGGCGCGAGCCCTCTTCGCTCTTTTGATATGATTTATAATAAATATTTAGGCTTTGACTCTGCTACATTTCCTTCTCTGAAAGCTTCGCGGTTCTTCTGTATTCCGATATCCCGCTCGGGATTTTATGTCCGAAGTCCCAAAGGCGTGAAGCGGATTCCGTAAGCTCGGCCTGTCTTTTTGCCGCCGGCGAGATCCCGGAGAGATCGGCTAAAGAGCTTCCCACGGCTATTTCGGAGCTTTTGCGCGCCGCCCTTAGGATCTCCGCGCCGCGGCGGTTCAGAGCTAATACCCTGACAAATTCCGGCGGGGAGAGATCTTCTTCGGTAATCCCCAAAACCGCCATGAGAACGGTCCGTCTCACACGCGAGAGGGTGAAGTTTCGGGACTTAGATTTAATAAAGATCTCTTCAAGCGTCGCCGCCCGTCTTGAAGCGGCATAGAGTCTCGGCGCGAGCTCCCCCGAATACGGAACCCGTGAAAATTCCTCGGCGCTCATCCCGGAGAGCTTTAAAAGTATCGCTTTTTCGGCGTTTTCGATGAGCGAAAGGCTTTCAGGATCCGGCGCCGGGTATCCCAAATATCTTTCGCAGTCCTTTTTTTCGCGAAGAAGCCGTCTTATATATCCTGCCGAAGCGAAGCCGCTGTCGGTTTCCTGCGAGTCGTGAGGGGAGGTTCTTTTTATCGCTAAAGGAGTTACGTCCCAGCCTTTAGCGGCTCTTAAATATTCCGCGGCGAGGGTGTTGTTAGGTCCCGAGAGCTTTTTAGCGTCCTCTTCGCCGAGAGCTTCCGAAAGAGCCCGAGGATACGTTTTGCCGCCCGACATGATTTTTTTGACTCTAAGTTCGGCTTGCTCGGCCTTTTCGGAGAGATCTTTTAAAGATTCGGTATCCGGAGTTTCCGCGCCGAAGGAGAGCATTTCCACCGTCCCGAGCCGTCTTAGGATATCGACTCCCGCGGCTGCGAAGTCCCGGGCGGGACTAAGAGAAAACTGCGGGGGAAGCTCAAGAACGAGATCCGCGCCGCGCTCTACCGCCTTACGGGCGCGAAGAAAGGGATCCAAAATCGCGAAGTCCCCGCGCTGGACCGTAAAACCGCTCATCACGCAGACAATATGCGAAGCTCCGGCTTCACGAGTCTTTCCGAGATGATATTCATGCCCCCGGTGGAACGGGTTGTATTCAGATATTATTCCTGCTACCATTTTAACACCTATTGATTAGAAAGTTAGAAGATTAGAAGATAGAGTCGGATGAGAGCGGCGCTGCGTTTGGAGTTTCGGATTCGCATAATCGACTCGAAAATGTTGATTATGTCGATTATTCATGAAAGTGCAAAAATTAAAGCTTCGCACTTTCTGACTTCTGAGCTCTGATTTCTGTCTTCTAATCGTATCGACTCGAAAATGTTGATTATGTCGATTATTCATGAAAGTGCAAAAATTAAAGCTTCGCACTTTCTGACTTCTGACCTCTGATTTCTGTCTTCTGTTCGCGTATGTATTTGAAGAGGTAGAGCTGAGCTATTCCGCGGGTTTTATAGAACTTTTCGGGGAAGCCTTCGCTGTAGTACTGCTCCATCACGCGCTTCATCCATACGTCGAGAGGAAAAGCTTCGGTCTTTCCGAATCCGCTCAGCAGCGCGCAGTCCGCTACCTTCGGACCCACTCCCTTTATCTTCATAAGCTCTTCGCGCGCTTCGGCGTAGGGAAGCTCTTTTATCCTCTCAAGCGATATCTCCTCCGACGAGATCTTCTTAGCCGCGTCAAGTATGTATCCCGCCCTGAATCCGGCTCTGAGAAAGCTCAGGGATTCTGCGGTCTCGCGGCTCAGCTCGCCCGGAGTCGGAAAATGCCCGTAACGTTCGCAAAGTCGGGATACTATCCCTTTTATCCTTCGGATGTTGTTGTTTGAAGAAAAGATAAAGCATACGAGAGCTTCCCAGGAGTCCTGCCGAAGAAGCCTTACGCCTTTTGAAAATTCGCAGGCTTTCTTAAGAGTCAAGTCGGACGAATAAAGCTCCCTGAGCGCCGAATAGTCCGTCTCAAGATCGAAATACTTCGCCCAGACCTCCAAAAAAGTTTTCTCGTCGGTATCTTTAAGTATGAATTTTCCGTCGCTTCCCGATATATCCAGATAAGAGTCGAGACAAAATCCCGTATACCTGTTTTCGCCCGCCTTTTCCCAGCGAAACGCCTGACCCGTATCCAAAACGTCGTCAAGCTCCAAATCCTCTTCAAAGAGTATTATATCCTTCCCCGATATCTCATATTTCATAAAAATCACTCCGAAACTGTTGATTTTCTTCCGAAATTATATTATAATATACTCGTAGAAATTTTGCAACTGTTTTTTCTCGGACGCTATAGCGGCGAACGCTTTGAAGCGAATGCTTTTGCCCGAGCGGTATTTATTCAATGAAAGGAGAAATAATAAAGCCGGAGCCGCCGCGCTTTATTATGACCGAAGATATGCGCGAATCTATCTTAACCATCCCCGTAAACGAGATCTTTGAACCGAAGGACGGCTGTCCTATATGCAGAATGCGGGATATGCTTGAAAAGAGAACCGTGGAATATATCATGGGCGCGGCGATGATGGAGCCGGACGTGAGGATAGAAACTAACCGTCTCGGCTTCTGCAAGACTCATTTCGACCAAATGCTCAGACAGAAAAACCGCCTTTCGCTCGCTCTTATGATTCAAACCCGCCTTGAAACGGTGAAGCGCGAGGTCTTTGAAAAGCAGGGACTTATCGATAATAAATCCAAACGCGTGAAAAATTTATCCAAGACGAATTCCACCTGCTTCGTCTGCTCGAAAGTCGATTGGGCGATGGAAAGACTCATGGTGACTGTGTTCGATATGTATAAGAATTCCAAGGAATTCAGAGCGCTCTTTAAAGAACAGCCCTATATCTGTATGCCGCACTGCGAGACTCTTCTTTCATTGGCTCCCGAAGCTCTTGATAAAAGGACCGCGCTCGATTTCAGAGACGACGTTTTAAAGCTCGGAGCCGCTCAGGTCGAAGCGCTTTATAAAGACGTGAGTCATTTCTGTTCGATGTTCGACTACAGAAACAACGGAGAAAACGCCGATTGGGGAAATTCCCGGGACGCGGCGGAAAGAGCTGTGGAATTTCTGACTTCAAGAAAGCCGCGGCAATAAGAATGCAGAAAACAGGATCCGATCACAGCTCGGAGAAGGCGGGTATCCGTATTTAGCTTTGTTTAACCGGATGAAATATTCATCTGTATATGAGGAGGTTATTTTAATGGCAGAAGAAAAGAACTATCCCGTAACCGACGGCGTAGAAAAGCTTGAAGAGCTTATAAAGCGCGTAAGGGAAGCCCAGACGAGGTTCGCGGAGTATTCGCAGGAGCAAGTCGATAAGATCTTTTTAGCGGCGGCTTCGGCGGCGAATAAGAAAAGGATCCCGCTTGCGAAGCTTGCGGTCGAGGAGACCGGGATGGGAGTAGTCGAGGACAAGGTGATTAAAAATCACTACGCTTCGGAGTACATCTACAACCAGTACAAGAACGTGAAGACCTGCGGCGTTATCGAGGAGGATAAGTCGGGAGGGATTATGAAGATCGCGGAGCCGATAGGGGTTATCGCGGCGGTGATTCCGACCACCAACCCTACCTCCACCGCCATATTCAAGACTCTTATCTCGCTTAAGACGAGAAACGGCATTATTATCTCTCCTCACCCGAGGGCGAAGAAGTCCACTATCGAAGCCGCGAAAATCGTTTTGGAAGCGGCGGTCAAAGCGGGAGCGCCTGAGGATATCATCGGCTGGATAGATATCCCGACTCTTGAAATGACCAACACCCTTATGAGGGAAGCGGACATAATTCTTGCCACGGGCGGCGCGGGTATGGTTAAATCCGCGTATTCGAGCGGAAAACCCGCTCTCGGAGTCGGCGCGGGGAACACTCCGGCCATAATCGACGACAGCGCGGACATACTTCTTGCGGTGAACTCCATTATTCATTCCAAGACCTTCGACAACGGCATGATATGCGCTTCGGAGCAGTCGGTGATCGTATTAAAGGGAGTATACGAAAAGGTAAAGGAAGAATTTTCACGCCGCGGATGTTATTTTCTTAATCCCGAGGAGACGGATAAGGTAAGGAAAACGATGATAATCAACGGCGCTCTTAACGCCAAGATCGTGGGACAGAGAGCCGCCGAGATTGCAAGGATATGCGGGATAAGCGTTCCGGAGAGCGCCAAGATACTGATAGGAGAGGTCGAAAGCGTAGAGCTGTCCGAGGAGTTTTCTCATGAAAAGCTTTCGCCGGTCCTTGCGATGTATAAGGCCGAGGATATAGAGGACGCGTTTAAAAAGGCCGAGAGACTTATCGCAGACGGCGGCTTCGGTCACACTTCTTCAATCTATCTTAACGTCGATACCGAAAAGCAAAAGCTTGACGAATTCGCGGAGAGGATGAAGACCTGCCGCATTTTGGTGAACACTCCGTCCTCTCACGGAGGAATAGGAGATCTTTATAACTTCCGTCTCGCCCCGTCGCTCACTTTGGGCTGCGGCTCGTGGGGAGGGAATTCGGTATCGGACAACGTCGGCGTGAAGCACCTTCTTAATATAAAGACGGTGGCCGAAAGGAGAGAGAATATGCTTTGGTTCCGCGCGCCCGAAAAGGTGTATATCAAAAAAGGATGTCTGCCGGTCGCTCTTTCGGAGATCCGAGACATGGGCAAAAAGCGTGCGTTTGTAGTCACGGACAGCTTCTTATATAAAAACGGCTACGCAAAGCCGATAACCGATAAGCTTGAAGAGCTTGATATCGCTTACACGGTATTCTTCGACGTGGAGCCGGATCCGACGCTCGCTTCCGCTAAGGCGGGAGCCAAGGCTATGGTAAGCTTCGAGCCGGACGTTATAATCGCTTTGGGCGGCGGTTCGGCTATGGACGCGGCGAAGATAATGTGGGTGCTGTACGAGCATCCCGAAGCGGACTTTGCGGATATGGCGATGAGATTTTCGGATATAAGAAAGAGAGTATATACCTTCCCGAAGATGGGAGAAAAGGCATACTTCGTCGCGGTTCCGACCTCCGCGGGCACGGGATCCGAGGTGACTCCGTTCGCGGTCATCACCGACGAGTCGAGCGGCGTTAAATATCCTCTTGCGGACTATGAGCTTCTGCCGGATATGGCTGTTATCGATACCGATTTTCATATGTCAGCTCCGAAGGGACTTACCTCAGCTTCGGGTATCGACGCGGTTACTCACGCTCTTGAAGCTTACGTTTCGGTGATGGCGACAGATTATACCGACGGGCTTGCGATTCAGGCTCTTAAGATCATTTTTGAATATCTTCCTATCGCTTATAACGACGGAACAAACGTAAAAGCGAGGGAGAAGATGGCGAACGCGGCGACTATGGCGGGAATGGCGTTTGCAAACGCTTTCCTCGGGGTGTGCCATTCTATGGCGCATAAGCTCGGGGCTTATCATCATATCGCCCACGGAGTCGCCAACGCGCTCTTAATAGACGAGGTCATAAGGTTCAATTCGGCCGAAGCCCCGGCGAAGATGGGGACGTTCCCGCAGTACGAATATCCCCATGCGCTTGAGAGATACGCCGAGATCGCAGACTCTCTCGGAATAAAGGGAAAGGACGACAGGGCGAAGGTGAACGGGCTTATCAAGGCGATAGACGAGCTCAAGGAGAAGATAGGGATCAAGCCGACCATACGCGACTATGTTCCGGATGAGAAGAAGTTCCTTGATCTTTTGGATGAGATGACCGAGAACGCATTCGACGATCAGTGCACGGGGGCGAACCCGAGATATCCGCTTATGAGCGAGATAAAGAAGATGTATCTTAACGCGTACTACGGAAAGAAATGGACAGAGGAGGTCTGAATATATGAATCTTACTAACGTTATAGCCGAGCGCCCGACCAAAACGGTTTACCGGGACGGAGATCGCTGCATAAAGCTCTTCGTCGAGGGCTACAGCAAGGCGAATATACTGAACGAAGCGCTTAATCAGGCAAGGATAGAGGAGACGGGACTTCCTATTCCGAAGCTCTTAGAGGTCACTACCATCGACGGACGGTGGGCGATCGTTTCGGAGTATATTGAAGGGAAAACGCTCCAGCAGCTTATGGATGAAAATCCCGATAAGAAGCAGGAGTATCTGGAACAGCTCGTAGATATACAGGTCGAGATACAGTCTAAGACCTGCCCCATGCTTAATAAGCTCAAGGATAAGATGAACTCGAAGATCTCGCAGACCAAGCTTGACGCTACTACAAGATACGAGCTGCACGTCCGTCTTGACGGCATGCCTAAGCATAATAAGGTCTGCCACGGAGATTTTAATCCATCTAACGTTATCATCACCGACGACGGAAGGTGGTATGTGATAGACTGGGCTCACGCGACTCAGGGCAACGCTTCCGCAGACGCGGCGAGGACCTATCTTCTCTTCTGCCTTGGGGGACAGTATGAGACGGCGAAGAAATATCTCGATCTCTTCTGCAAAAAATCCGATACCGCGCGCCAGTACGTCCAGAAGTGGATGCCGATAGTGGCGGCTTCCCAGTCGGTCAAGGGCAACGAGCAGGAAAGAGAATTCCTCTTAAACTGGGTGAACGTAGTAGACTACGAATAACGCTCCGGCTTTCGGCACCCGTATATCCGAATTCTTGGTACCGACCTCTCGGCGCGCCCGAAAAGGCGCGTCTTAAGAGGGGACGGTTATATTCCGATTTCCGGATTTTCTTATTCTCAAATTCTCAAAATTCCAAAAGCGGTGATCTTATGGTAGTAATTTTAAAGCAGAACCCGGATAAAACTCAGCTCCGTTCGCTTATGACATGGCTCGAATCGAAGGGCGTGAGCGTCCAGACTACTGTCGGAGCGCAGCAGACCATCTTAGGGCTTGTCGGCGATACCTCCGTTATAGATATCGATCTTATCTCCGCGCTTGAGATCGTTGAAGCCGTGAGGAGGGTGCAGGAGCCGTACAAGAGCGCAAACCGGAAGTTTCATCCTCTCGACACGGTCATAACCGCAGGGGGAGTCAAGATAGGCGGCGGGAGCGCGGTAAAGATAGCGGGCCCGGGCGCGGTCGAGAGCGAGGAGCAGATATGTTCGCTCGCTTTAAAGCTTAAAAACGCCGGAGCGGATATACTCTGGGGCGGGGCGTACAAATCCCGAAGCTCGCCGTACTCGTTTCAGGGGCTTCGCGAGAAGGGGATAGAATATCTTGTAAAGGCAAAAAAGCTCAGCGGACTGCCGATAGCAGCGGAGCTTGCGGACATTTCGCAGGCGGGCGGGTTCGAGGACGTGGATATAATAATAATCGGCGCAAGGAACATGAGAAACTACGAGCTCTTAAGATTTTTGGGAAGTTTCGGCAAGCCGGTGATACTGAAAAGAGCGGTTTCGGCCACATATGAAGAGCTTCTCATGAGCGCGGAGTACATAATGTCGGAGGGAAACGGAGAAGTAATACTCTGCGAGCGCGGTATAAGGACCTTCGAGCCGCACACAAGCTTTACGCTCGACATTTCCGCGATACCGGTCCTCAAGCAGCTCTCGCACCTTCCCGTGATAGCGGACCCGTCCTACGCTTCGGGGAAATATCCTCTCGTAGAGCCGCTCGCGCTTGCTTCGATTGCGGCGGGAGCCGACGGTATACTCGCGGCGGTTCATGAAAACCCCGAGCACGCTATGTGCGACGGACCTCTCACTATCAAGCTGTCGGGCTTTGAGAGCATGGTGCAAAAGATAGAAGCTATTAGAGGACAGAAATCAGAAGTCAGAAATTAGAGATTAGAAGATAGAGATGGGGATTATATGCCGTTCCGTCTTCCGAATCAAGGCCGAGGTGTAAAAAAATGCCGATAGACGAAATACGAAAAAAAATAGACAGGCTTGACCGCGAGCTTTTTCCGAAGCTTTTGGAAAGAATGGAGCTCTCCGCTCAGGCTTCCGAGGAGGAGCTCAGTCCCGCCGAAATTAAAACCCGCGAGAGGGAAATGCTTCGCTGGGCGACCGAAAAGAGCGGAGATATGGAGCCGTATATACATAGATTCTACAACTCGCTTTTCGAGCTCGGCAGGGCTTACCGCGAATGCAAAAATCCCGCCGGGACTAAGATAAGATCCATCCTATCCGAAACCCTTTCAAAAAATCCCGGAGATTTCCCACAAAACGGCATAATCGCCGTCCAGGGAGTCGAGGGTGCAAATTCTCAGATGGCTGCGGACAGCCTTTTCCCGCGCGGGAATCTTATGTTCTTCAAAAGCTTCGAGGCGGTCTTCGACGCTGTGGAAAACGGACTTTGCCGCTTCGGACTTATCCCTATCGAAAACAGCTCCAACGGCTCCGTGAGGGCGGTGTACGATCTTCTGAACCGCAAAAACGTCAGCATTGTAAGAAGCACACGTCTTTGCATCCGTCACGAGCTTTTGGCAAAACCCGGCGCGACTCTTGAAAAAATAAAAGAGATCCGTTCTCACGAGCAGGCTCTCGGACAGTGCTCCGAATTTCTTAAAAGTCTCGGGGGGAAGATATCGGTAGTCCCCTGCGCGAATACCGCCATGGCGGCGGAGATCGCTTCGCGCTCTGAGTTCGGGGATATCGCGGCCATAGCTTCACATCCCGCCTGCGAGCTTTACGGGCTTGTTCCTATTGCCAAAAACATCCAGAACAGCGACAACAACTATACAAGATTTATCTGCATATCAAAAGAGCGGGAGATATATCCCGGCGCGGACAGGATAAGCCTTATTTTAGCGCTCAAGCACCGTCCCGGCGCGCTTTACGAGGTCTTGGCAAGACTTACCGCGCTTGAAATTAACCTGATAAAGTTAGAAAGCTATCCCATCGTAGGGCATGATTTTGAGTTCATGTTCTTCTTTGAAATGCAGGGAAGCGTGCGGGATACGAGAGTCGCGGCTATGCTTGAAGCGCTTGAGCAGACCTGCGAGAGCTTCAAGTTTTTAGGAAATTATTCCGAGAGCTGAGTATAAGATACAGGCCGGGACAGTTGCTGCGAAAAGATTTGCAGTTTTGAGAAAAAGATGTCAGATAACGGAAATTTTTAAAGAAGACGGCGCTGACCGCGGCAGCTGCGGTAAGCGTCGCCGCGCGCGTTTTCGCGATATTTTTAGGGCACCACCGCGCAATTAGCGGCTAACGCCTTTTTGGCGCATCTACTTGCATATTTTTCGTCATATTTCACAAAAATCCTCGCGAATACACAAAGTATTAGCTCCGGTTTTTGTTTCATCTGACAAAAAATCTGACTGCGTATCTGCACCAAAATAATTGTGCGGTGGCGCCTTAGTTTTGAATTTTATATTATGGAACATTGTGTTTCTTGCGGACAGGATCCCCGAAACGGTCGCGACGTCGGAAAACGGAGAATACGAAGTCCTTTTGCAGACGCTCGGTTCTCCCGGATGGCCTTTCGGCCCTCAGGACGGGCGGGTGGTTTTGAAAAGAGGGGGAAAGACGGTCTGCAAGAAAAAATTCACGCTTCATAACGACGGAAAAAATATGACCGACCGCAACTGGTCGGTAGTGTGGGAGAGCGCCCAAGTTACGGTGACGTTAAGCGGCGAAGAGCAGGCCGACAAAGTTCTGAAGCTCGAAATTTACGAGGGGTGAAGGCGAGGAAGCGGGGATGAGGATGGCAGGCCGGGCGGGGGCTATAAGACGGATATCGGAAGCCGAATTAACTACCTTCCCTCAAACCTTCTTCATAATTTTTTTCTTCATCTCTCCCCCGCAAATTATTTCACAACATATTGAAAATTCCCGAAAGATATAGTATAATATAACCGTCGCTTAAACGCCAAAAAAACGCCTTTCGGCGAAAAACAAAAAGGAGCATTTATTATGAACGTCAAAAAATTTATCGTTTATCTTTTAACCGCGACTCTCTCGATGGGAATGCTGACCGCCTGCGGCGGGGGAAGCAGTCCCGACGCGGCGCTTGAATGGATCGACAAGCCGTCTTCGCGCGACGAGTACATGAACAACGCGAAAATCAAATCCTTGACAAGCCTCGGGAATACCTACCGCCTTAAAAAAGCCATAGAAAAGGCGAGAAACGGCGAGGATGTAAATATCGTGTACATCGGCGGCTCCATCACCGAGGGAGACGGTCTTGAGACCTGCTACGCGAACCGCTCCTACCTCGGCTTTAAAGAAACCTACGGCAAGGGGAACGGCGATAACGTCCACTACTTTAATTCCGGGATCTCCGGCACGCCTTCTAACCTTGGCGCTCTTCGCTTTGAGAAGGATGTTTTGGATCATCAGCCGGATATTATCTTCATCGAATTCGCGGTAAACGACGGCGACGACGACGATACAAGAGCCGCGTTTGAAGCCATGATCCGCGACGCTCTTGATTACGAGACAAAGCCTGCGGTCATACTTCTCTTTGCGAGGATGGAAGCCGGCTGGACTTCTCAGGCATGGAAGAAGGAGATCGGCGCGCACTACGACGTGCCTATGATAAGCTACGCGGACGGTATCACATATCTCTTCGACGAGGGAGCCATGCAGTGGAGCGAATTCTCCTCCGACTATACTCACCCCCACGCGGAGGGTAACGCGGTTGTTGCGGACTTCATCTCCTACTTCTACAACGAGGTAGACAGAGCCGAAGCTCCCGAAGCCGACGTCACGGTTCCCGACGACTGGATGTATCCGCAATACTTCTATAACGCGCATATGTTGGAGCGCTCCTACGCCGAGCCCGCCGATATCGGATCCTGGAGAAAGTCGAGCACGGGCTTCCACTATTCCGACGGCTGGACGAAGATGTTTGACGAATCTAACGACCCGCTTGTATTTGAATTTGAGGGGAAATCCGCGTACGTGATCTATCCCGATTCCGGTACGAACAGCTTCGGAAAGCTTGTATGCGACATATACTTCAACGACGAGCGTGTCGGGACGAAGACCTTCAACGAGTATGAGCAGGGCGGCTGGAACTGTCCGTACGTAGGCGTTTTACATCACAGCTTTAACGCAGGAAAATACAGACTTGAATTCCACGCCGAGGCAGGAAACGAAAGATGCGACCTGCAGGTCCTCGCGGTAGCTTATACGGATTAAGGGGAAATATAGGGATAGGATTTATGAAAACAACCAGCCCGCGGCGGGTAATGTCGCGGGCTGGGATTTTTTTGAGATTATTTCACAGATTCCGGCGGGAAATGATACTGTGCTTGACGGTTGATATTCTTCAAGTCAAAGAGTTGGCGGGATTTTTTACATCTGTCCGAGCCTACCGTAAGAAAAGAATCGCAAGACAGTCCGGGAGTCTTTCCCGCTTCAAGCTCCTCACTTCTCCCCTTCCCAGATCTCCAAGAGTCTCTGATACGCGTACTCTCCCATCTTCTTATAACCCTCTATGCTCGGGTGGAGATTGTCGTTTGAATACTCCGGGAGCAGCGTATCCGGCTTATTCGGGTCTCTTAAGAGCTCGTCGAAATCGATGACTCCGTCGAAGGATTTTTCTGTCCTGAACCAGTCGTTGAGCTCGTTTCTTATCTTGTCGTGGAGCTCGCTGTAGTAACCGTTAGACCCTACAGGCGTTATCGTTCCGGCGTAGACTCTTATCCCGTTTTCGTGGCACTTCTGGATCATTATGCTGTACTGCTCCTTCATGCTCTCGGATATATCCTCGTTTGCGTATCCGATATCGTTGATACCGATAAGAAGTATCACGTATCTTACTCCCGCGATCCCTAAAACGTCTCTGTCAAAGCGGTCCTTCGCGGCGGTCCCCAGCCCGCCGAATACCGAGTTGCCGCCTATCCCTTCGTTCGCGACGGTGATATTGCTGTACTCCGGATTAGCCTGGAAGAGCCGCGTCATCTCGTCGCTCCAGCGCTCGAACTGGTTCGGGGTGGTCCCGTAGCCGTCGGTGATGGAGTCTCCGAAGAGCACTACCGTCTTTGTTCCGGCCTTCGCCCAGGTATCGAGCTCCGAGATGAAGTACCAGCTCGTCATGGTCTCGGTCGCTGTGAAGCTTTCATCGGTCACATGATCTCCCTCGATGATCCAGGTGTGGCACCTCGCGCCGGTGTGGCTCGTCGCGGCTGAGCCGGCATATTTTCCGAACTTGATCGTTACCGCAAGATCGTCAAGAGCTTCAAAGCTGAAATCTATCTCGTCCGACGTGGCGGTCTGGCCGGCTTCGATCTTCACCTCTTCGGAGCCGCCGAATGTGACGACGGTATCCGTAGCGGTATCTATCGCGTTTTCGCCCGCGTTCAGAAGATGCGCTATATGCACCGACTCGAAGATCGCGGGAAGCTCGCCGTATTCGTTAGAGAGGGTGAGCCTTATTTTTTCGCCGCCGATATTTACTCTTATCTGCTGGCGGCAGGTGTTTTCCTTGAGAGCGGGCTTGGTCGGAAGCTCGTTAGTTCCCGCGACCAGCTGGGCCGAAGCCCATGTCGCTACCCAGCCGTCCTCGTCAGGCTTCTCCACGAAATCGGAGCCGCAGGCAGTGAGCGAGAACGCAGTCGCAAGCGCTAAGAACAGCGCGATAAGCTTTTTAAACATTTTTTATTCCTCCTGTATCGCATATAAATTTTTTTTATAAATTTTTCGATATCAATCCGCTAAATATTCCTTGAGCTTTCCGTATACCGTCTTTCCGACATACTTATAGCCGTTATCGTTGAAGTGGAGATAGTCGTTCCAGACCGAAACGTATTTTTTATCCATCTTCGCGGGATCGTCCTTTGAAGCCACCGCGCTTGAAAGATCGATAACGCCGTCGAATCCCGAGCCGTCCGAGAGTACGAATTCGTTTACCGCAAGACGTATTTTCTCATGAAGATCCGAATAGTAGGAATTTCCCTTGAACGGCGTTATGGTGCAGCCGAAGACCTTTATATCTCTTTCGTGACAGCGTTTTATTATCGACTTGTATTCCTTGATTATGTCGGAGGATATGTCGTTCTGAGCGGCTCCGATATCGTTTACTCCCATCAGAAGCACGCAGTATTTTATCCCCGGGACTTTCAAAACGTCTCTGTTCGCTCTTCTTGAGCCTGCGATATCGCCGCCGTAGATATAGAGCGCGGTAGCGCCGATACCCATATTTATTACCGAGATATTTTCAAGCTCGGGATCCGCTAAGAACTGCCTTGCAAGCTCCTGGGGATATGTCGAGAAGCCGTTTGTCGTAACGCTCGCGCCGTCGGTGAGCGAGTCGCCGAGACATACCAAAACTCCCGCGTCCTCCTCGGCGAGCGTATCCACCTCCGCGATAAAGTACCAAGCGGTCATTTCCTGGAACGAGCCGTAGTCGTTGTCGGAGACGTGATCGCCCTTTATCACCCAAGCCGAGCAGCGCGAAGCCGTGTGGCAGGTTATCATATCCGGAACGCTCCCGAGCTTCATTGTTATCGCAAGATCCGAAAGCGCTTCAAACTCAAAATCAATAACGTCAGTGGTGACTCTTTTACCCGCTGGAACGCTGAAGGACGACTTTCCGTCTACCGTCAGCACCTTCTCGGTATCGAGAGTTATCGCGGGTTTTTTGGGATTCGGGATCTTCGCTATCCTGATATTTTCGATCTTAAGCTCCGATCTTCCGTACTCGTTTGAGATAACGAGCCTGAGCTTTTCGCCGCCTGCGGATACCCTGACCTGCTGTCTTACGGTATTCCCCGAAAGCCCCGGGTTCGTAGGAGTCTGTTCCGCTGCCGCCGTGAGCATCGCCGTGCCCCAAGCCGCTATCCACTTAGTTTTTTCGGTTTTTTCTTCTTTTTCTTCGGATTTTGAAGCCGCCGCGGACGACGACGCAGTCGCAGCGGAGGTAGTCATGACCGTAGTCTCAGCCGCCGTAGTCTCGGCAGGTTTTTCCGAAGAAAGATAACTGTTACTCACGAAATATTCACCGTCCCTGAATTTTATTCTGTACCAGCCGTTTTCGGCCTGTCCCGTAATCTCGACCTCGTCTCCGCGGTCAAGATGGCCTATCCTCTCGCTCGAAGCGTCAGGCAAAAGCCTTACGTTCACGTCGTTTACCGCATACATCTTCCCGCTCATATCTTTTACCGAAACGGCGAAGGTTTCGGACTGCAAGGTCTCGGCCGTGACCGAGGTCGCAACGGTCTCGGAAAAAGCTTCCGTCTCGGGCGCGGCAGTCTCGGAGCTTTCCATCTCAGCGGCGGGTTCGGTTTCCGTAACGGGTTCGGTCTCGGGCGCGGGCTCAGTTTGGGTTTCCGAAGTCTCCTCCGGAATCTCCGTGACCGGCTCTGTCGCTGCTTCGGAATTTTCCGCAGTTTTGGGAGACTGTTCCGCCGTTTCGAGCGCGGGAGGATTCTCGGGTTCTTCCCTGCCGCCCTCCGCGCAGCCGAAGAGCATTGTAAGAGCAAGAGAAAGCGCCAGAGCGGTT
Source organism: uncultured Clostridia bacterium (assembly GCA_947588805.1). Taxonomy (GTDB): domain Bacteria; phylum Bacillota; class Clostridia; order Oscillospirales; family Ruminococcaceae; genus Faeciplasma. The sequence continues at coordinate 42,744 of CANPYR010000005.1, read as the reverse complement.
GCAAGAATTCGTTTTATCATAGCTTTAACACTTCCTAAAGGCCGCCACGCGGGATTTTTGCGCGCAGGCGGGGGGTTTTTGCGGCAAAAAACGCGCCGCGAAATAATTATATCACTTCTTCGCGGGAAAGTAAAGCGATTTTCTTGCGCGAGGGGAGAAAATTATGGCTTGGGGGGGAAAATAGAAGATAGAGAGTCAGAAGGTTAGAGGATAGAATGTGAAAAAGCCGATTAAGTCATCCCCGTCAAATTCCAATCAAAAAAGCAGCCCCGCAGGCTGCTTTTTCCCCATCTTTTCCTAATATTTCACACTTCTTATTTAATCCCCCGCGCTTGGGTATTCCCATTCTATTCTCCAACCGGCGGCGGTCTCTTTAAAACGGTAAACCGTCTTCTTGTCGCCCGTTACCGTGCCCCAAACCTCGGGATCCTCGTCACTGCCGCTCAAAAGCTGCTTCCACTCGGGCTGGGCGCTTTCTTCCGCGCCGCTGCCGGCGTTTTTCTCGGCATAGGTTTTATCCCCGCTCTTTATAACCGTACCGTTCATCAACGTCTCGCGGGCAAGATCCTCGCCGTAAACGCTTTCGACATAGCTTTGCCATTCGTCCCAGCCGTCGAAATTTTCATCCAAAACCGGGTAAAATACGTCCCCGAACTCGTTCGTCACGGCAGAATATTTTCCGTCGGAGATATCCTGCTCCGAGGGAAGCGTGAAGCCGTTTCCGTTTATCGCTTCGAGTATGAAACGCTCCTTCTCCAAAAGCTCCGAGACCGCGCTTTCGGGGATCTCTATCCCGGATACGTCGCCGTTTGCGATCCTCCAGCCGGAGCTTTCACGTCTGAAAAAGTAGCGCCGCGTTTCGTATTCGCCCTGCTCGTCGTCGAAAATATAGGGGCGGTGCACGTCCGCTTCGGCTTCGGTCGGGGATGAAGAAAGGATCTCGAAGAAAAATTCTTCGGAGGTATCCGTGCCTGCGCCGCCCGCGCCGATAAAGTATAGATCCCCGTTTACGTTTTTGAAAATTCGGTTTTCAGACTCGGTCTGCTGCCAGATGTAATATTCCGCGACGTTTTCGGTATAGGTCGAGCGCACTAAATCCTCAAAGTCGGAAAATTTTTCAAGCCCCGGCTCTGTGACCTTATAAAACGTTTCGGCTTCGGGATCGATGTCTGTTATATCCGATTCGCCCCAGGAAAAGTCCGCGAGCCGGGTTATCCTTTCGTATCTTCGGTCAAGCTCGATAAGGGATCTTATCTCGTCTTCAGTAATTTCTTCTGAGCCTTGGGAAGCTGCCGGCTGAGCGGAATTTTCGACCGCGGAAGGCGAATCGGTAGCCGGCGCGGACGCGCAGGACGTAAGAGCAAGCGCGGAGAGAAGTATCAATGGGATCAGGCGTTTTTTCAGGTTCATGTTTATTACCTCCGGATGATTGAATTATAGCGGGATGAAAAGGCCCGAAAAGAAGACAGAAATCAGACGTCAGAAATCAGATGATTCGGCGCCGCGCGCCTTTATTGCATGGGCGAATTTCATCCTCTGCTATAATACCCGTCAAAACATCCCCAAAGGTTTCGGGAAAATTCAGATAATTTCAAAAAATTTTAAAAATATTCCCCGAGATCCGTGTAAACGTCCCCTATCCTCTCCCCGTACTTCGTCACGGTGCAGTGCGTTGCCGCAAATATCCTGAGCCCGTTTTCGGTGCTCCTTACATATAGATCGTTGCATAGCATATCACCGTTTTCGTATCCCCTCGTCACGGTTATAACGTCGAAATCCTCCCGGCGGGTTACGGTAAAGCTCATCTCCGAAGTGTTAAGAATATAGTCCGAGACCGGAAGATAGATCTTTCCCGTCTTTTGATCGCAAAGCACGTCCCCGTAGTATTCCCCGGAGCTTTCGCCGTCGATCATTACTATCCCGCTCATGATCTCCCCGACCGCTTCGTCGGTATAAATCGTCCTCTTGTATTCTTCCCACTCCTCAAAGGTATCAAGAGCTTCGTTTCCCGCGGGATAGTGTTCGCCGTCGTAGAAGGGCTCTTTGGAGGTATCTATACCTACCGTGTAGTAAAATCCCTCGTCCGCGACGTATTTCTCCGCAAGCTCTCGGTACTCGCTTTCCGGGATAATATCCTCTTCCGAGCTCTCATTCTCCGAAACGCGGCCTTTGCCGACAATTTCATCTATCAGCCATTCCCCGCCTGCCTGCGAAAGCTTCAGCTTTACCTCGTAATCCGCTTTGCTTTTGTCGCTAAGAACCCGCCTGCTTATGGAAACCGTAACTTCGTCCCCTTGCTGACCCCACGTCACGGCGTAGCTCCTGTCGTAGTTCCACTCCGTCTGTCCCACGTTTTTAGCGTATAGTTTCCCGTCCTTTTCGGCGTATTTCGGAGCGTCTCCCGAAGCGGTATTTTCATACATCTTCTCCGCGAGCGCCGGAGTAAATACTCTGTTTAAAAATGCCTTCCAGTCCTCAAGCGTATCAAATCCCGGCTCGGTAACGGGAAGATAGGTATTCCCTACGATCTCTTCCGGCTTCGACTCGTCGCACTTAAGAGTAGAATATTCGCTAAAGCGCTCAAATTCCATATATAAGTTGCAAAGCTCGTTGATTTTCCCTTGGGACAGAGACACGCCCGAGATATATTCGCTAAGATCGAACGCGTTAAGTTTTTCGTCAAAGCCCTTTGCGGTTATCATGTTGATATAGTATGTTTCTTTCCCGCCGTCGGAATCTATCTCTACGGTCAGGGTATCGGGATAAACCGTAGATCCGCTCAGAACGGGATAAGTCTTAGTCCCGCTCTTTTCCATAAAGTATTTTGCCGCCGCGTCGGCAAGAAGCGACTGATCGGTTTTCTCGCCGCCGATATCGGGCTTTTCTGTGAAGGCATAGGTTACGTACTCGCCGTCGTTTTTTACCGTTATCATCGAATAGCTTGCCGCCATATCCCCGTCGTAAACGTCTATCACCGGTCTTCCGTATACGTCCGCGCCGCCGAAGTATCCGTATGCGATCGCGCCGGGGTTCAATTCCTCATAGTATTTAGCGGCGTTATCCGCAACCGAATTTATAAACCCCGAACCCGAAAGCTTTAAAACGTAAAGCTCAGAAGCTACGGCTTCGCGGAGATCCACCGCAGATAAAGCGCTGTCATAACCTATCGCGGTATATCTGTTCACGGTATAGCTTTCGACTCTGCTCCCGGAAATTTCGACCGAGATAGTTATCATCCCGTCCTGCCCTTCCTCGCAGCTTATTTCAAGCTCGCCGTAGTATCCGTTCGCGGCTCTGTATAAGCTCTCGGCGTTTTCGGTAAGAGTCGGGATATCAAACTCGTCCCTGAGCTCCGGTATATAAGGTCTCAGATCGACCAGCCCGCCGTCATCCGTTTCGCCGACTCCCTTTTCAAGATTTACGGTATATTTTTCTATGATCTCTCCGTCCCATCCTCCATCGCGAACCGATACGGTATAAACGGTATCGCTTAAAGCCGAAAGCACGTTTACATAAATCTCGTCCGGGGACTTATCGGGATTTTCTTTGATATAAAACTCCCTGCAGTAGTCGCAAAGCTCCCGCTCCCCGAGTATGAACCCGAGAGTTCCCGCTTCGCTTATAGTTCTCTGAACGTCAAGCTCCGCTTCCGAAAACGCTTCGCCGCCTAAGACGGTATAGTGCGCTCCCGGCAGGCCGTTTATATCGTTTTTGAGATCTATCCGCACGCTGAGACCGGTGACCGGATCGGATACAGTCCCGGACTTTGTATCAACCTTATAGCCCCTGTAGAGATCTATCCCGCGGCTCAGCTTATCCCCCGCGGCCGATCCGTCGGGATAAAGCTTAAGATATCCCTCAATCTCCTTCGGGCCGTTCTCGGTATCGCGGTAAAGAAGGGTTTTACAGCGCTCCGGGGTTTCAAAATAATTAAACGCGATAAGAAGTTCCCCGTCCATGCCGTATGCGCCGATATATTCATCCAAAAGCGGCTCTTTCAGAGCAAAAGCTTCGTTTTCGGGATCGGAAAGGATATCTTCCGGGATCTGAAGAGTGTTTATATACTCCCCGCCGCTTGAGACTCCTATGCTGAGAAACGAGCAGTAGAGCGCTTCGGGATCATATTCGCTGTCGCGCCTGACATTGTAGCCTATGAGAAATACGCTTTTGCCGTCGGCTTCGGTCCGGGCTAAAATCGCGCTGTCGGCGGTTATACCGTCCATCTCCGCTGGAGTCATTCCGTCCGCGTATCTGTTATGCCCGCCCGCAAGGTCGGGGACTTCCTCCGAAGCGTAGCTCAGATATCCTCCGAAGTCCTCCGGAGCCTTATCCTTTCTTCCCGCGCTTGCGTTCGTAAGAAAGCATACGGCCGAGACAGTTATAATTATCACCGCAGCCGCTATCCCGAAAACGGTCGGCTTCTTTGTCCTTAAGATCTCTTTTATCCGAGATTTTACTCCGGTCTCCCCAAACCCCAAAAACGCCGAAGCCGCAAGGCCGTTCTGCTTCATCGATACGTTCAGAAGCGCGTTCGCGTAAATCTTTCTGCGATCTCCGGAAAGAATTTTTAACGCGTTCTCGTCGCAGCTGAGCTCCATATCTACCGTCATGAGCCTTATACCGAGCCACGCGAGCGGGTTGAACCAGTGAAGCGAAAGAATGGGGACGGTAAGAAGCTTCACCAGATAATCTCGCCTGCGGATATGAGATTTTTCGTGAGCAAGAACGCAGTCGGTATCCTGAGAGTCAAGCCCCGAGGGAAGATATATTTTAGGTCTTATGAACCCGAAGACGAACGGGGAACTGATTTTTTCGCAGATAAAATACTGCCCCATATCCTCGGAATCTTTTACCAAAAGCCTTATCCTGACGTAGCTTATTATGTTCCAAATAAGTATCAGAACCGCCGCGGCAGCCCAGATCTTAGCCGCAAGAGCTATAAAATCAAAAGACTTTGCCTGCGTTTCCGAAGCTTCAAGACCTCCCGAATAAAATCCCGTAAAAGTTCCGGAATCAGCCAACCCCGCCGGATTTACCGCGCTCTCGGGGAGGGTGTTCGGAACGGCGGGAAGGATGTAAGACATCCGGTTTCCTACCACCGATCTCGGTCTGAAAAGATTAAAGGCGCTGAGCGCCGACGGCACCGAAAACGGACAGAGAAGCCGTATCGCAGGTATCGCCCAGAGCGCGTACGCAAACCGCCGCGGAAGATTTTTAAAGAGAATCCTTATCACCAAGAGCGCAGCGATTATCGCCGCTCCTGTGACGGACATATTCAAAACCGCAAGAAAAGCTTCCTTCATTTCTCATCACCGTCCTCGGTGTACTCGTCGATCAGCCGCTTAAGCTCCCTTGCCTCCTCGGCGCTCAGACGGCTTTTTTGCAAAAACGCCGTTAAAAACATCGGCAGAGAGCCGCGATATCCCGAAGAAAGCACCTCCCCGGAGCGCTCCGAGAGCGCTTCCTCGCGCGAGACGTTAGGGGTTATCACGCTTTGTCTGCTTGATATCACGCCCTTGTTTGAGAGCTTTTTTAAAAGCGTGTAGACGGTGGATTTTTTCCACCCGAGCCGCTCGAACGCCAGCCCCGCCAGCTCTCCCGAGCGTATTTCGCCGCGCTCCCAGATAATCTCCATAAGCTTCATTTCCCCGTCCGTGATTTTTGTTGTCATAATATCACTCCTTCCCGGGCGAATACTCCCGCCCGAATTGGTCTATCGCTATAGACCTGTATTTAGTCTATCACAATAGACCAAATTTGTCAAGAGGAAGAAGAGGGAAATTTTGCACAAAATTTTGGGCGGGGGATTGGCGTAAAAGTAGAAAATGCAGGGGAGCGCCAATTTCGCACACACTATTTATATATTCTTCGCCGAAGGCGAAACCTTGTAATTCTGATATCTGATTTCTGCCTTCTGTCTTCTTGATGGGGCCGCGTCTGACTAAATCCGATTTTACGCCTGCAAAAATATCCCCTCTCGGCGCTTCATATGCCGATCGGGGATTAGATTTTTTACAGTATAATAAACTTTTGCTTGCAAATACCGCAGGGAATTATAATATCTTCGGAGCTTCGCCGGGGATAATCGCAGAGCTAAGCGTTCTTCCCCCCTACCCCCGCGAGCGCGGCGAGCGTCGCGCGCACGCACTCCTCCGCGGCTTCTTTTACCATGCATGCAAATTCGTCCGCGCCGCCCGAAACGCTGTCCGATACCGCCTTTATCATCAACACCGGAACTCCCGCGCGGTCAGCTGTCAGAAATATCCCCGCAGACTCCATCTCGCATATCTTCGCGCCGTATTTCCTGTTAAGCTCCCTCTTCTTCTCGGGATCCGCTATAAACTTATCCCCCGAAGCGCATATTACCTTCTCAAGAGTCGGGACCGCCTTCAACGCCGCTTCCAAAAGCGAACGGTCGGTCTCAAGATATATGTCGGGATAGTTTACATACCTACCCGGTTCGCAGTTATCTATAAAAGAAACGTCAAAATCGTAGTGCACGATCTTATCTACGACTACCGTCCGCGTTATCTTCATGTCGTCCGTAAGACCGCCTACTACGCCGTAGTTTACGATAGCTTCCGCTCCGTAACGGTCTATGAGCATCTGAGTCGCGCCGGCTGCATATATCTCCCCAGCGCCGGAACGCGTTACATATATCTCGTTCGGGGCTTGACCGTTTGGCGAAACGGAGTAAACCGAGATCTCAAAGCCTTTGTATTCCTCTTTTCGTATCGGCTCTCCGAATTTTTCAAGCGCGGCTTCAAGCTCGCTTTTCATCGCCGCTATCATCCCTATTTTCATGTCCTCAGTTTCCTTTCTTTTTGCTCAAGAAGCGTTTATATTCTCTATTTTATCACTTTCCCGCGGATTTTTCAACCGATATTTAAAAGTAGTGCGGTAAAATTCCGAAAAAATTCATAAAACAGTCACAAATAAAGGAAATAATGAGTGTATAATAGAAGCGAAGAGTAATAGCTCTCGGAAATTTTTGGAATTTTAATATAAGGGGGATGTATCATGCCGAGAATTTTAATGGTAGACGACGAGGCGAAGATAAGAGAGGTAGTCAAGGAGTACGCGAATTTTGAAGGGTACGAGGTAGTCGAAGCCGCGGACGGAATGGAAGCGGTGGAGAAGGTCAGAGAGGATCAGAACTTCGACTGTATCATTATGGATATAATGATGCCGAAGCTCGACGGGTATTCGGCCTGCAAGGAGATAAAGAAGATAAAGAATATCCCGGTGATAATGCTCTCGGCGAGGGGCGAGGAGTACGACAAGCTCTTCGGCTTCGAGGTCGGTATCGACGACTATGTGGTAAAGCCGTTTTCTCCGAAGGAGCTGATGGCGAGGATAAAGGTGGTAATAAAGAGGGCTTCAAAGGAAACTCAGGAGGACGTTATAAGATACAAGGGTCTTGTGATAAACTTTGCCGCCCGCGACGTGATAATCGACGGAAAGCGCGCGCAGATGACTCCGAAGGAGTACGATATACTCTTCTTCCTTGCTAAGAACATGAATATCGCCATGTCCCGTGAAAAGCTTTTGGAAGAGGTCTGGGGATTTGACTTCTACGGCGACGACAGAACCGTGGATACTCATATAAAAATGCTGAGAAACAGTCTGGGACCCTACCGTGACCTTATCGTCACGCTGCGCGGAATGGGGTATAAGTTTGACAACATCAGATAAAATCAAAGATCTAAAAAAGCGCCTTAAGATAAAAGAGAAAACGCTTTCGCTTCATTCTACGATAAGCATATATCTTCTTGTTTTCATCGCCGGGATCCTGATTATAGTCTGGTTCTTCCAGATCTTCACCCTCGGCTTCTACTATGAAATGTCCACGAAGATAAAGATAAGAAAGATGGCGAACGCGATCTCTTTGGCGTTTGACGAAAACTATCCTCTCTCGGTCAGGGACGTGATAGAGGATCTTGCGTACAACAACACCGCGGCCATAGTCATCGCCGACCTGAACGGAAACGCCGTGGTAACGGCCGACTTCATGGGAGGATACTCCGCTCTTACAAAGGACGGAGGATTCAATCTTTTCCGCTACAGCAGCGACGTGCTGAACAGCTCCTCCGGGCATTTCATGTTCGAGACGACAAACGAGCGCTTCGGAACGACCGAGTATCTTTACGGAGTAAGGCTCCACGACCACTATATCACATTCATAAACACGTCTATAGAGCCGATAGGCCCGGCGGTAGAGATATTAAAGGAGCAGTATGTATTCATATCGCTTCTTACATTCCTTCTTGCGATCTTCATCTCCACCGCGCTTGCAAGAAGGCTTTCACGGCCTTTCAAGCAGATAACTCAGGGCGCGGAGGCTCTCGCTTCGGGGGACTATACCACCCACTTCGAGGGCGGGGGATATACCGAGGTAGACGAGCTTGCGGACGCGCTTAACTTCGCCGCGTCCGAGATCCTGAAGGTAGACAGCCTGAGAAACGATCTTATCGCGAACGTTTCCCACGATCTTCGCACCCCGCTCACAATGATAAAAGCGTACGCGGAGATGATAAGGGATCTTTCCGGCAACAATCCCGAAAAGCGCGAGGAGCATTTGTCGGTAATTATAGACGAGTCGGACAGGCTCTCGGAGCTGGTAAACAATCTTTTAGAGCTTTCAAAGCTCCAAAACGGCGCGATAGAGCTTGACAGGCGGCAATTCTCGGTTCAGGAATTTATATCCTCGGTGCTTGCGAGGTACCAGGTGCTTTCGGAGCGGGAGGGGTATAAATTCGAGGTCGAGCTTGACGAGGACGTGATCTGCTTCGGCGACGAGTCGAGACTCGCGCAGGTGTTATATAATTTCATAAACAACGCCGTGAACTATTCCGGAGAATCTCGCAGGATAATAGTGCGGCAGAAGAATTTAAAGGAGACGGTGAGGATAGAGGTAGTAGACTTCGGAGTAGGCATCGCCCGCGAGCGGCTCCCGCAGATATTCGACCGCTACTACAGGGACGAGAGAACGAAGCGCGACGTTATCGGCTCGGGCTTAGGGCTTTCGATAGTCAAGGAGATAATGAGGATGCACGGGCTGAGATTCGGCGCGCAGAGCGAGCTGGGAAAAGGTTCGACGTTCTGGTTTGAGATACAAAAAATGCCGTCGGAGGATTGAGGGGAGAGCGAGTATGGCGGCGGGAGGAGACGGCTTTGTAGTGGATTTTACACATCTTCCCCCCTCCCGAATAAAAATTCGCGATTTAATATTGCATTTTTCAAAAAGATTTGCTATAATATATCCATCGAAGTATTCTTCAGATAAAAATTTTTTCAGGAGGTCATACTGCTATGCTGGTATCGGCAAAGGAAATGCTCAACAAGGCCAGAGACGGTCACTATGCCGTCGGTCAGTTCAACATCAACAACCTGGAGTGGACAAAGTGTATTCTCCAGACCGCTGAGGAGCTCAAGGCTCCGGTTATCTTAGGAGTATCCGAGGGCGCGGGTAAGTATATGTGCGGCTACGACACCGTAGTCGGGATGGTCAAGGGAATGATTAAGTGCCTTAACATCACCGTCCCCGTCGCTTTACATCTCGATCACGGAACTTTTGAAGGCGCGAAGGCCTGCATCAACGCCGGCTTCAGCTCTATAATGTTCGACGGTTCTCACTATCCCATCGAAGAAAACCTTAAGCTCACCACCGCTCTTGTAAACACCTGCGATATCTTGGGGATCTCTCTTGAAGCAGAGGTCGGCGCTATCGGCGGCGAAGAGGACGGCGTTTCGAGCATGGGCGAGTGCGCCGATCCCGCGGAGTGCAAGATGATCGCGGATCTCGGCGTAACGATGCTTGCCGCCGGAATCGGCAACATCCACGGCAAATATCCCGAGGGCTGGCCGGGTTTGAGATTCGACGTTCTTGAGAACATCAAGAAGACCGTCGGAGATATGCCGCTCGTTCTCCACGGCGGCACCGGAATTCCGGAGGATATGGTCAAAAAGGCCATCAACTTAGGCGTTGCGAAGGTAAACGTAAACACCGAGTGCCAGATCTCCTTCACCGCCGCGGTAAGAAAGTACATTGAGGACGGCAAGGATCTTCAGGGCAAGGGCTTCGATCCGAGAAAGGTCTTAGCTCCGGGCTGCGAAGCCATCAAGGAGACCGTCAGGGAGAAGATGGAGATCTTCGGCTGCATAGGCAAGGCCTGAGGTCAGAAACGGCAAATCGGGGCTTCAGAGATTATAGAAGATCTGATCGGAATTTAATTGGGAACTCCCTCATTCCGCGTAAGGCGGGGTGGGGGAGTTTGGTTATGGGGAAGGGCGGGCGCAGTCGGCAGAAACTACATCAAATGCAGCGAATCCCGCCGCATATCCCCATATTTTCCCCGTTATTTTCCCGAAATTTTTAAAAAACCTCTTGCAATTTTTAATCGAATGTGTTATACTGTCTGTAGATTTAAATAAAAAATTTTCAAAGAATGCCGAATTCCTCGCCGATATCTTCCCGGCGCTCAGGCCGCAGAGAACCGTTAAAAGCATAAAATTCATCAAAATATAATAAACTTTGAAAGGATTTGCAGACATGAAATGCCCGTTTTGCGGATATGAAAAAACTAAGGTCATAGACAGCCGCCAGAGCGAGGGGAAAAAGCGCCGCCGCCGCGAATGCCCGGAATGCGGAAAGAGATATACCACTTACGAGGTCGTGGAAAAGCCGATTCTGATGGTGATCAAAAAAAGCGGGGGCTTCGAGCCCTTCGACCGCCAGAAGCTTATTAACGGCATTATGTCCGCAACTAAAAAACGCGTTATAAGCCCCGACACCGTCGAGGGGATCGTTGACGGTATCGAAAATAAGCTCCAGAACGATATGCGCACCGAGGTCACTACCGCAGAGCTCGGAGACGGCGTTTTGGCGGCTTTGAAGGATATAGATCTCGTCGCGTATGTGAGATTCGCGTCGGTGTATAAGGACTTCAACGACCTTGACAGCTTCATTAAAATAATACGCGAGCTGAACAGATAAGGCCTGTAAAATTTGTGCAGATTTCTGAAATTTTCTTCACTCTCATTTCCATATAAAATCGTCATCCGTATCTTCGGGTGGCGGTTTTTATTGGCCGAAAATCAAAAATTATCAACTTTTTTACTCGGAAAAAGCACAAAATGTAGATATTCGCCGTAAAATCAGCACAATAAATAGAATACAAATCCCAAATAAAAAATTTTTTATGTAAATTGCGTGATAGTACTTGACACTTCGGTGATATTTTGGTATAATATACGCAGTCCATTGGAACAAAAATAGTATAAAGTGTTAAAGAGCAAATATCTTTTTCAGGCAAATCCCTCGGAAAAAGTATTTGCTTAAAGTCGTTTTAGAGAACTGACAGGTATTTTTGTGCAAAATGCACAAGCAATTGGAGATCAATATGGCAGACATACTCACAGCTTCAAACATCACAAGGGACTTCGTGATCGGCGACGGCTCGGTGGTCCATGCCCTTCGGGGAGTGAACATACAGGTCGCGGAGGGAAAGCTCACTATCTTAAAGGGCCGCTCCGGTTCCGGAAAAACAACCCTTATAAATATGCTCGGCGCGCTCGATAGGCCGACTTCGGGAGAGGTTATCTTCGACGGGCAGGACATAACCAAGCTCAGCGATATAAAACGCGACGAGCTCAGGCGGTATCAGATGGCGTTCGTTTTCCAGTCGGTGGCGCTTATGAGCTCGATGACGGCTTACGAAAACGTAGACTTCGGGCTGAGACTCGCCGGGTTCCCTCTTGAGAAGAGACAGGAAAGGGTTACTAAGTGTCTTGAAGAGGTAGGACTTGCAAAGAGAATGCATCACCGCCCCGGAGAGCTTTCGGGCGGCGAGCAGCAAAGAGTCGCTATCGCAAGAGCCTTAGCTCACGAGCCGAAGATCATTTTCGCGGACGAACCTACCGCGGAGCTCGACTCCGGCACCTCGCATCATATCGTGGAGCTTTTCAAGACGCTCGTTTTGGATGAACATATGACTATAGTAATGACTACGCACGACGTGAGCCTTTTAGAGATCGCCGACCGCGTGTATACTCTTGAGGACGGTGAGATCGTTGACTAAAAAGAAAAAAGCAAAGCTTGCGCACGAGCAGGAGCTTATGGCCGAGAGCGAGTACGCGATAGAGTGCGAGAACCTCGTGAAGATCTATAAGACGGATCAGATAGAGGTCGTGGCGCTCCAGGGACTTGATCTTCAGGTCAAAAAGGGAGAGCTCGTCGCGATAGTCGGAACCTCCGGCTCCGGCAAATCCACGCTTTTGAATATGCTCGGCGGGCTTGATAAGCCTTCCGCGGGAAGCCTTACGGTGAACGGAAGAAACCTTCTTAAATTCACCGAGGAGGACTACATGATCTATAAGCGCAACACCGTCGGATTCGTGTGGCAGAATAACGCGAGAAACTTGGTGCCTTATCTCACGGCGGTGCAGAACGTAGAGCTTCCGATGCTCTTACAGGGCCAGAAGGAAAGACGCGAACGCGCGCTCGAGCTTCTGGACGCGGTAGGGCTTTCAAACAGAATAAATTCCAGGCTCGACCAGATGTCGGGCGGCGAGCAGCAAAGAGTCGCTATCGCGATCTCGCTCGCAAATAATCCCGCGATACTTCTTGCGGACGAACCGACAGGCTCGGTCGATACCAAAACCTCGGATCAGCTTCTCGGGGTTTTCAAGGACATCAACCAAAAACGCGGAGTCACGGTCGTGATCGTAACTCACGACCTAAGGCTTGCGAAAAAGATAGACAGAGTTATCTCGATAAGGGACGGAAGGACCTCGAGCGAGATCATCAAAAAATCTCACGCGGAGATAATGTCTGAGACGAAGGGCTGGGATACAGGCGAGGAGGAAGCCGCGGAGGAGTTCTCCGAGGAGCTCGTGGTTCTTGACAGGACCGGACGGCTCCAGCTTCCGAAGGATTACCTCGAGGCACTCGACATCAAGGGCGGCTCGAAGGTGAAAGCGGATCTCGACCTCGAGAATGAGCGCATCTACATACACAAGGCTCAGCAGTAATATACTTTATTAACCTTAACGGAGAAAATATATCGCACTCCAAATCTATTGAAAGGTGGATTCAAAGTGAAAGACAAAATGTTCAGGCGTTTGATAGCATTTGTCATCGCTCTTTCGATGCTGCTTCCGGTTATTCCCGTCGCATACGCGGACGAAGCGGAAGAAGCGGCCAAGCCTGTCGCCGCAAGGGAAACCTCGGCGCAGTCGATGGCTGACGAAAACAGAGCGCGTACCTACGGTACATACTATGACAAGCATCAAAATGACCCAAGACCAAAGTCCGAGGTCGTCATAAACGGCGTCGACTATGTTCAGGCGTCGGAGGAGACCGGCGCGTATGTAGACGCTGGAGCCGACGGCGCGGGCGAAGTTCTCTTCTGGCCGGAGGCTTCGGGACAGATAGACTTTACAGTCGATATCCCCGAGAGCGGCGTTTACGGCATGAAGATCGAATACTACGCCCTTGCGAGCTCGGCAAACAACATCGAATTCTCGGTGGCTGTCGACGGAGAGATTCCGTTTGATTCCGCGGAGAGGATCGCGCTCGCCAAGAAATGGGTCGGCGCGGAGGATTCCTTTGAACACGACGACGCGGGAAACCGTCTCGGCTTCAGAAAGGATATCCACGACAACCAGATAAGACCTACGCTTGAGGAAGCTCTCGCCTGGCAGACCGCATGGTTCAAGGACGGAGACGGACTTTTCGCAGGCCCTCTGGGATTCTACTTTGAAAAGGGAACTCACACCGTTTCTCTGATATCCGAAAAGGCGAAATTCGCTATCAAGACCATCACGCTCGCCAATCCCGACGACGCTCCCGCGGCTTCCGCTACGGAAAACGTCACCGCTGACGAGTCCAAGGCTTCTTCTTCGTCGGATATCTTTGTAACTATCGAAGGCGAGACGCCCGCTTCCGCTTCGGATATAACTCTTTATCCGACCTACGACCGCTCCACCTACCTCACTTCTCCTTCCGACCCGACAAAGATGACCTATAACACCATCGGCAAGGAAAACTGGAAGGCTTCTAACCAGTATATCAGCTGGGACTTCGAGATGCCGAAGGCCGGATGGGTAAAGATCGGTATCAGAGCTAAGCAGGATCAGATGCGCGGACTTTATTCCAACAGAACCCTCTATATCGACGGCGAGGTACCCTGCAAGGAAGCGGAGCAGGTAAAGTTCTATTACTCCACCACCTGGGATTGCGTAACTCCTACCGACGCCGACGGAAACGTTCTCTACTTCTATCTTGAAGCGGGAAAACATAACCTCATGCTTGAAGCCATGCCGGGCGAGATCGGCGGCATCATGCGCGAGCTTGACGACGTTATCTACTATCTTAACAGCTACTACCGTCAGATCCTTCAGATCACCGGACCGTCTCCCGACGAATACAACACCTACATGATCCAGAACCAGATCGAAGGAATACTTGACGACTTCGCTTCTTACGCTCAGGCGTTAAGAGATATCAAGGACGAGGTCGAGACTCTTGCGGGTACTAAAGGTACCGAAGCTATCTCTCTTGATACTATGGCGAGACTTCTTGACAGACTCGTCGATAAGCCGGACGACATCCCGGGTTGCTTAGGACAGATCAAGGATAATATCTCCTCGCTGTCTCAGTGGATGGCCGACTACAGAGGCCAGGCTCTTGAAGTAGACGTTATCGAGCTGGTATCCGCAGAGAAGGACTTCAGCCCGATAAAGGAAAACTTCTTCAAACAGCTTTCCTTCAGCTTCCGTTCGTTCTTAGGCTCATTCTTTGAGGACTACGACGTTCTTTCGGACGACAACACCGAAGCCCTCAACGTCTGGGTATCCTTAGGACGCGACCAGGCTCAGATCGTCAAGGAGCTTGTCGACTCCTACTTTGCAAACGAGCAGAGACCTATAAATATCAACCTCGTTCAGGGCGGTATACTTGAATCCACCCTCGCGGGAAAAGGACCGGACGTAGTTCTCTTCGTCGGAGGAGACCTCCCGATCCAGCTCGCTGCGCGTGACTGCTTGGTGGATCTCACCGAATTCCCGGACTATCAGGAGGTTATAAAGAGATTCGCTCCGAACGTCATGACGCTCTATACATATCAGAACGGCGTTTACGGACTCCCGATCTCTCAGAACTTCCCGATGATGTTCGCCCGTACCGACGTTTTGGAGGGCTTCGGATTCGACGGCGGCCCGGATACCTGGACCGAGCTTATCGATATGCTCCCGACTCTCCAGAGAAGCTACCTCGGCGTAGGCTTTAACTTCGACGTCTACGGAACATTCATGGTTCAAAGAGGTCTCGGATACTATAATCCTTCAAAGACAAAGACCATCTTCGATACCCAGCCCGCCGTTGAAGCGTTCGAGATGTGGTGCAAGTTCTATTCGACCTATTCCTTCGAGCAGACCTTCGACCAGTTCACACGTTTCAGAACCGGAGAATATCCGATAGTGATCACGGGCTACACCTTCTATAACCAGCTTTATATGGCCGCTCCGGAAATCAGAGGACTCTGGGAATTCGATATCGTGCCCGGCACTCCCGACGCGAGCGGAAAGCTTAATAACTCCGTCACATCATCCTCCGCGGGCGCTATAATCTTCTCGAAGCTCAATCAGCATCAGAGAGAGATCGCCTGGGAGCTCATCAAGTGGTTCACCTCCGCAGAGATCCAGTCCGAATACGGACGCTCGATCGAAGCGCTGTTAGGACCGATGGGACGTTTCGATACCGCGAATATGGAAGCCCTTCCTCAGCTCGCTTGGAGCCAGTCGGAATCCGACCTTATCCTTGAGCAGATGTCGGATACCGTAGATATCGATATCATCCCCGCAACATATATCGTAACTCGTAACATCACAAACGCTTTCAGAGAGACCGTCAACCAGGCTACCAACCCGAGAGATACTCTTCTTTGGTACAACAAGGATATAAACGACGAGATCATCAGAAAGTACGAGGAACTCGGAATTCCGATTCCCGAGGAAAATTCTTAAAGGAGGGATGAACATGGCTAAAAAAGAAACCCAAGAGCAAAAGAAGCCGAGACCGATAAATACCGAGAGCAAAACGGCTTATACGCTTCATTTGATGAAGATGAATCAGGCATGCTACTGGATGATGCTTCCGTTCTTCCTGCTGTTCACGTTCTTTACGATCATCCCGGTTGTAATGTCGCTGCCGCTCGGACTTACGTCGTTTAACCTCGTTCAGTTCCCGCACTACGTAGGACTTACCAACTTCTACTCGCTGTTCGTAAACGACGACGTATTCCTGATCGCTATCAAGAACACCCTTATCTTCGCGGTGTTCACAGGTCCGTTCTCTTATGTGCTGAGCTTTATCCTCGCTTGGCTCATAAACGAGATGAACCCGTTCCTGAAGGTATTCTTCACCTTCGTATTCTACGCCCCGTCGATGACGCCGTCGGCATTCGTTATCTGGCAGCTCATCTTCTCGGGCGACTCCTACGGATATCTTAACTCCATACTTCTCGACCTCGGAATAATCAACTCGGCTAAGCAGTGGCTAACCGACGTCACCTACATGATGACGGTAGTTATAATAGTACAGCTGTGGATGTCGATGGGCGCGGGCTTCTTAGCGCTCCGCGCAGGATTCCAGGGAATCGATACCGCGCTCTATGAAGCGGGCGCTATCGAAGGCATCCAGAACAGATTCCAGGAGCTCTTTACGATAACCATCCCCGCCATGGGACCGTCGCTTCTCTTCGCAGCGGTACTTGCGATATCCGGAGCCTTCACCGTAGGCTCGGTAGGAGCTTCGCTCTGCGGTCTGCCGTCAACGGCGTACGCGGTGCATACGGTCATGAACCACGCGCAGGACTACGGCTCGATACGTTATGAGATGGGTTACGCTTCCGCAATATGCTTCGTGCTCTTCGCGGTAATGCTTATCTGTAACCACGTCATCAGAAGCGTGCTGAGCAAATACACAGATTAAAGGAGGGGAGTATCTTGGCTGAAAACGTTCAGAATCAGATTCCTGAGTCATTGGAAGCTGCAAACGAAAAGGCGCTGAAGAAACTGAGAAAGCGCCAGAAAAAAAGAGGCGACATCGAAAAAGCAAGGGTCAAGAAATCAAAGGGCAAGCATATAAACGGCTCTTTGGGCGGAGATATCGCGATCTTCATCCTCTTGGCGCTCTTAGGAATATTCATGGTGTTCCCTCTCTACTACTCAATAGTACAGTCGTTAAAACCGATAAGCGAGCTCTTCGTATTCCCGCCTAAGCTCTATGTACTGCAGCCGACCGGCGAAAACTTCTCCAACCTCTTCAAGGTCGCCGGAAACCTTTGGGTACCGTTCTCACGTTACGTGTTCAACTCGGTATTCATCACCGTCGTTATCACTGTCATGCACGTCTTTGTAGTCTGCTGCTGCGCGTACGTACTTTCAAAATGCCCCAACATCCCGGGCTACAGATTCGCAAACCAGCTGATAGTAACTTCGATGCTCTTCACTTCGACCGCGACATGGATCATGCAGTTCGTTATCATGGCTAAAATGGGAATGATAAACACCTATTGGGCGATGATACTTCCGTCGGTAGCGACTCCGATGGGACTGTATCTTATGCGTCAGAATATGTCAACCATCAACGACGCGATAATCGACGCGGCGCGCGTCGACGGAGCGGGCGCGTTCAGGACCTGCTGGCAGGTAGTTATCCCCAACCAGAAGCCCGCTATCGCAACGCTTATAATCTTCGTCTTCCAGGGAGCCTGGAACATCCAGGGCGGCGCTCTTGTATATAAGGAGCAGCTCAAGACTCTGCCGACGATCATGTCGCAGATCGCAGCTTCCGGTATCGCCAGACAGGGTATTATCTATGCGTCGGCCGTCGTTCTGATGATCCCTCCGCTTGTCATATTCCTCATTGCCCAGAGTAATGTTATGGAAACCATGGCTAACTCCGGTATGAAGGACTAATTCAATACGTTGGAAATATTTAAATCTATTGAAAGGTGATAAGCGGTGAAAAGTATGAATCTTAAAAAAATAATATCAGTACTGATCGCTGCCGTGCTTGCGCTGAGCACGATGTGCATAACGGCGCTGGCAGTCGATCCCTATCCGACCTATAACTACGACGCCTGGCAGAACGCTCTGCCGTCCCAGGCGGGATACGAGGTAATCCAAACGGTTACATACCGCGATATCGGGCTCGAGAGAGTGAGAGATCCCTCTTCGGAATTTTATATCTCTGATAACGAGAACGTGAACTTCTCGGATATGAAGGACTTCTTCATCTCACCGAAGGGCGAAATGTATATCGTCGATACCGGAAACAACAGAATCATCAAGCTGAGTCTTGATTTCGAGCTTCTGGCAGTTTATAAAAACTTCCCCGGCTCTACTTCAAAGCATACTATAGTAGACGATCAGGGCAACGAGATCGAAGTAGACGCAGACGAGCTCAAATCTCCTTACGGTATCTTTGTAGACGAGAACGACATTATGTACATCGCCGACAGAGATAACCAGAGAATCGTAAAGTGCGCAGCGGAGACTCCGACTTCGGCAAGGATCATTCAGGAATACTACAAGCCAGAAACCGCTCTTTATGAGTCTCAGTCCTTCTACTGCACCAAGGTGCTCGTCGACGCGGCGAAGAACATCTACGTCATCTGCCCGGCCGTAAACAAGGGAGCTATAATGTTCAGCGACTCCGGGTCCTTCATAGGATACTACGGCGCGAACAGAGTTGAAGTTACCGCAGAGGTAATCAGAAATAAGCTCTGGAGAAAGATAGCGTCCGAGGAGCAGATAGCTTCGCTGACAAAATCAACGCCTGTCGAGTACGCAAACTTCGACATCGACGACGAGGGCTTCGTATATACCGTAACCGAGGTAGCTAACGCTTCCACCGACGCGGTAAAGAGAATGAATCCCGCGGGATACAACATCCTTGAAAAGACCGCCGATAACAATGAATTCGGAGATCTGGTCGCGGTAAACTACAACGGCACGACATACGCGACGCGTCTTACCGATATCGCAGTCTCGGACGATCACTTCATAAACATCCTTGACTATACCTCCGGACGTATATTCCAGTACGACGAGCGCTGCAACTTGCTTCTTATCTTCGGATTTGACCAGGAGGAGCAAAGAGGAGGATTCTCTAACCCGAACGCCATCGAGACCTGGGGCGACGAGATCTATGTTCTTGACGGACGTAACAACGATATCACGGTGTTCGGAATGACCGAGTTCGGTTCTTACGTACACCAAGCCATAAAGCTCCACAACCAGGGACTTTATGAGGAAGCCTACGAAATCTGGCAGGAAGTTTTAAAGCGCGACGGAGCATATTACATGGGTCTTGTCGGCGTAACGAAGGCTCTCTACAACCAGGACGACTACAAGGGAGCGATGAAGTATGCAAAGCTCGCCTTTGAGGCCGACGAGTACGACAGAGCCTTTGAAGCGAATCGCCAGGAGGGATTAAGAGACAACTTCACTCTCTATGTAATCGTAATAATTATCCTGGTGATAATTTACTTCGTGATAAAGTACCTTCAGAGAAAGGGCAAGATCCCTCAGAGACTTATCGCCACCGGCGTAGGGAAGGCTGCGGAAGCCTGTAAGAACGCGGCGATAACGGTTGTAGGTAAAATTAAGAAAGGGGGCAATGGCAAATGATTTATGATATGAAGCCGTGGGCATGGGTCAAGCACGTCATATTCCACCCGACTGAAGGGTTTGAGGATATGAGATGGAAAAAGGCCGGCTCGATTAAGATCGCCTTCTTTATAGTGTTCTTGCTGTTCTGCTCTCAGGTATTCAACACCCGTTACGGAGGATTTGCATATAACCCGAGGGGCTATTCGGACATCTTCAACATAGTTCCGATACTTGTTCAGTCGGTCGCGTACTATGCGACTTGGGTAGTGGCTAACTGGAGCCTTTGCACGCTCTTCGACGGCGAAGGAAATATGCGAAGAGTAGCTATCTATTCGGCGTACGCGCTTGTTCCGTACATAATCGGAAACTTCCTCTCGACAGGCATCTCCTACTTCATCACGCTTGACGAGTCCATCTGGTTCAGCGCTATCTATCAGGTAGGTCTGTGGTGGAGCGTTATACTGATGATCTTCGGAATGAAGGCGTGCCACCAGTACAACTTCACCGTAACGATAGTGACGATGATATTCACGGTCGTGGGTATGCTTATAATACTCATACTCTTAGCGCTTATCATGTCGCTGTTCCAGCAGGTATATGTATTCTTCGCAACGATCTATACGGAAATACTCTACAGAGTAAGAAGCTGACAAAGCAGAAAGTGAGTAAAGTTATGAAAAACAAATTTCTTAAATTACTGGCTTGCCTGCTGGCAGCGGTAATGCTCATTACAACAATGACCTTCTCGGCGCTTGCAGACGATCAGCAGGCCGACGAGACCGCGGCCCCCGAAGCCTCCGAGGAAGCGCCGGAAGCGGATACCGAGGAAAATCCCGCAGACGAGCCCGCCGACGGTGAAGAAACCGACGGGGACGCAGAACCGGCAGAGGACGAGGAGCCCGCAGAGGACGAAGAGCCGGCAGAAGACGAGGAACCCGCCGAGGGTGAAGAACCCGCAGAGGACGGGGAAGCCGTCGAGGGCGAAGAAGGCGAAGAGGGCGAAGAGGAAGATGAAGCCGAGCCGCTCATCACCGACGAGGAAGCCCTTGCGAACTGCAAGGTAGCGGCCGAGAACGATAAGTTCATCCTCTACTACGACGAGGGACTTGTCGCCGAGGAAGAGGGAGAGGATCCCGAGCCTACCATGGAAAGAGTCGGTTTCTATGTAAAAGAGACCGGAGTCATCCACTGGGTAAACCCGATAAACGCCCTTTCCGATAAGTCTACCAGCAAGCCGAGCCTTCGCAAGAACAGAATGAGCTCGCTGGCTTACAAATACGGCAACGCGACAGACCTTATCCAGTCCTCCGCTTTCCTGTATTCCTACCGTGAATGCACCGAAAACGGCAACACCAAGATGGAGCCAGAGGACGGCGGTCTTAAAGTCACATACAATCTCAGAACTGCCGGAGCTACCGTTCCGCTCCACTTCAGACTTGAAGACGACGGACTCTACGTATACGTAGAGACGAGCGAGATTAAAGAGCGCAACGGATATAAAGAGGACGTCAAGGACGATACCGAAGCCGATACCGATACCGTAGTTCTCACCGAGCTCGCGCTGACTCCTTATATGTCGGCCGCCACCGAGGACGAGGACGGATATATGTTCGTACCGGACGGCTCGGGAGCGATAATCCGTCTCAATAACGGTAAGGGCGCGTACGCGGACTACTCTCAGGACATCTACGGCCGCGATATCACCCAGGTCAAGGAAGTCGAGCCGGATCACACCGAGCAGGCTTATCTTCCCGTAATGGCGATGGTAAAGGGAAACAACGGTCTTGTAATGATAGCGACCGACGGCGATACCTTCGCTAAAGCCAACGCAAACGTAAGCTATTCAAAGCAGGAGAACTCCTGGTATAATAACTGCTACTTCTCCTTCACTCTCCGCTCCACCGACGACTACTACATGACCGGCGACTCTTCGGCCATCATAGTCTTTGAAAAGGGCGACGGAACCATAGGCGTTCCGAGAGTAGGCGTTAAGTACATCCCTGTAACCTCCGACAACGACGAAGTTTCCGTGGGAGAGATAGCGGACGTATACAGAAACTATCTTATCGAGGAAAAGGGACTTGCAAAGAAGGAATCGGCTTCCGATCCCGCGCTTTACGTAGACTTCTACGGCGGCACTCTTAAGTCCAAGTCCATCTTAGGCTTCCCCGTAAAGCTCAAGACTTCTTACACGACGTTTGACGAAGCGTCGGATATCGTTTCGCAGCTTAATGAATTCGGCGTTGACAACATGGTCGTAAAGTATAACGACTGGTCTAACGACTCCATGTCAAATAAGCTCGATACCGGCGACTCTGTCGCGGGAGTTCTGGGCGGCAAGGGCGACTATAAGAAGATGCTCAAGTCCTTCGCCGAGAGCGGCGTAGACTACTACGCTTCCGTTTCCGGGCTTACCTTCAAGTCCAACGGCAACGGCTTCTGGACTCTCTTCGATACTTCCTACAGAGTATCCAAATCATATTCAAGACAGTACTCCTACAATATAGCCTACGGCACTCCCGATTCCGGCGTAGCGCCGGCTCTCATGACTCCGAGATCGATAGAGAAGCTTTCCAAGAAGGTAACTAAGAATCTCGGCAAGTTCGATCAGGGCGCGGGACTCGGAGTTATCGCGACGACTCTTTGGAGCGACTTCTCAAATAAGAACCGCACCAACAGAAACGTAACCGCCGAAAAGGTCGTAGAGTACTATAAGGCCGCGGCCGAGAAGTGCGGAAAGGTTATAGCCGATTCGCCTAACGCTTACATAATCCCTTATGTAAACAGAATAGAGAACCTGACTCTTCAGTCTTCTCAGTTCAAGGTAAGCGACTACGACGTTCCGTTCTATCAGATGGTCCTCCACGGCTATGTGGACTATTCGTCCGAAGCGGTAAACGGGACTCCCGATACCACCGTCGCGGTTCTCAAGGCGATAGCCGCCGGCTCTAATATCCACTTCGACTTCATCCACGACGAAGCGGCGGAGCTTGTAAACACCGACTATGTCGATCTCTTCTACGCCTGCTATGAAGGCTGGCTCGAGGAAGCGGCGGGCGCATATAAGCTCGTGAACGAGGTGCTTTCGGGAGCGAAAGACGCGACTATTACCGACTACGTTATCGACGGCAGCGAGATCACGACCACCTATTCAAACGGTTATAAGACGGTTGTGGATCTTAAGAGCGGAGATATCAAAGCTAACGGTAAGACCTATAACTATACCGAATATGTTAAAGGAGGTCTGAAATAATGGCTGAAACCCAAAACGAGGCCGTAAAAGCGGTCACGCCAAAGGAGCCGAAGGTCAAAGAGCCGAAGGCGCCGAAGCCGGAAAAGGCTCCGAAGCAGAAGGGTATGAGGATCGCCTACGAACGCAGAAAAGCGCTCTACGCTTACGGATTCTTAGCGATCTGGATCGTGGGATCTCTCTACTTCTTCATCAGGCCCCTGGCGCTGTCCTTCTGGTATTCCTTCAACACCACCGACGTTTCGCTCGGTCACTTAGGAACCACCTTCGTAGGAATTCAAAACTATATCGACGCATTCAGAAAGGATACGGAATACACCGAAGCGCTTCTCTCGGTGCTCAAGGATACCCTCTGGCAGACTCCTCTTATTATAATCTTCTCGATCTTTATCGCGGTTATAATCAACCAGAAGTTCAGAGGAAGAACCTTCGCCCGCGCGGTATTCTTCCTGCCGGTCATCATCGCGACCGGACCTGTAATGTCGATAATCAACGGCGATATGGATACGTCGGGATATTCCGGCGGCGCGGAGGCGTTCTCAACGATGTTTGAAACGGATATGACCGGCGCGCTGATGAACTTCCTGGGCGTATACAATATCTCGGATAAGGTGACGGATCTTATCTCGACGGTAACGTCAAACGTATTTAACCTCGTCTGGGATTCCGGTATCCAGATCATAATCTTCCTCTCGGCCTTGCAGAACATTCCGGTATCTGCGCGTGAAGCCGCGTCGATAGAAGGCGCGACGGCTTGGGAATTCTTCTGGAAGATAACGATCCCGTATATCAGCCCGATGATAGTTACTAACCTTATCTACACGATAGTCGACTCCTTCATCGACCCGTCTAACGGCGTTATGGCGCTTGTTCTGAGCGAAGCGTCGAACTGGAACCACGGTTATTCGGCAGCCATGGCGTGGGCGTACTTCGCGATAGTAATACTCGCCCTCGGAATAGTGCTTCCGATAATCAACAAATTCGTCTACTACGAGGTATAAAGGAGGGATATAAATGGCAACTGCAAAAGAAGAAAAATTATTTGAAAAAGAACGTGCCAAGGCGCTCAAGGAACGCCATAAGGCATTCAAAGCAGCGAAGAAAGCCGGCACTCTTGACGAGCGCATAGTATCCCCTGAGCACACGGCGTACCTGAGAAGAAAAGCCATAATCGGCAAGGTCTGGCCGTTCTTCAGATTCCTTATCCTCTTCGGGCTCTGCTTCGTAATCCTCTACCCGCTGATCTATATGTTCTCGACCGCGTTCAGGCCTAACGTTCAGATGACCGACCCGTCGGTAATCTGGCTTCCTAAGTCGCTCACGCTCTCGAATATCATAGATACCTGGGAGACGATGGACTTCGGAATGACTCTTTGGAACACTGTAAAACTGAATCTTGTCTGCTCGGTCCTTTCGGTCGTGACCTGCGCCCTCACCGGCTACGGTCTTGCGAGATTCAACTTCAAGGGCAAGGGAATATGCTTCGCAGTGGTTCTTATGCAGATCATCGTTCCTCCGCAGATAACGGTTATCCCGCTTTACCTGCAGTGGGCGTTCTTCAAGGGCTTCGGCCTTGTGAAGCTGCTCCACAGCATGGGAGTAACCTCGATCTTCGGAAAGAGCATTCTGGTCTCCGAATTTGACGGCTCGCTCTACTGCTCGATGATAGGCGTACCGGTAGTTATGTACGTTCCGGCGCTGTTTGCAAACGGAATCAAGTCGGGTCTGTTTATCTTCATCTTCCGTCAGTTCTTCAGAGGACTGCCGGTAGAGCTTGAAGACGCGGCTTATCTTGACGGCTGCGGCCCGTTCAAGACCTTCGTGAAGATAATGATCCCGAACGCGGCTTCCGCATTCTTAACGGTATTCCTCTTCTCGATAGTATGGTACTGGAACGACTACTATGTATCCTCTACATACATAAACGGATACCACACGGTAGCCTTGCAGCTCCAGAAGCTTTCCAACACGCTCGACCAGCAGCTCTTCAACGGCGCGCAGGTGGGTACGAGAAAGAAGATAGTATGGCTCGAATCAGGCTGTCTGCTTTCCATCACTCCGATACTTATTATGTACATCTTCCTGCAGAAGCACTTCACCGAAGGTCTTGCAAGGTCCGGTCTGACCGGTATGTAATTTGTAATTTTAATCTTAACGTTCGGATCGCGCTGAGAGGGCGAATATCACTCGGAGCGTGAAAAGAGCGAAAGAGCAAAAGAGCGAAATTACAGTTCCGGCTAAAAATTAAAGCGAATAAACTGCTTAAGGGCAAAGCGCCGCGGGAGAAATTTATTTATCCCCGGCGCAGCCCGCGGGCGAAAAGATATCGAAGACTGTATTCGGTATCGGCTCGACCGCTGAGACAGGGCCTGCCGTTTTTTGACGGCAGGTTTTCCCGATTAAACGCGCAAAATCTTTTTATATGTTAAATGTGAGATGCTTATATGAAAAAACTGCTGTCTGTGCTGGCGCTTGCGATATTTCTCTCGGGCTGCGGCGCGGAGAATATGCAAAATTCAGAGGACGAAACAAAGACAGAAAACAGCAAAGGAATTGAAATAATGACCGCCGAAGCTCCGGCTGAGACTACGGCGGTAAGTTCGGAAGATACTGAGCCCGAGATAACCGAAGAACCGAAGACCGAAGCGATAGAGACTGTTGCGACTTCGGACGCAGAGATAACTGCGGAAGAGCTTAAGACGGAGCCTGCAGAGGATCCCGAGGGGAACGATATCCCGGAGGTATACGAGCCGACGGAGTATGAATACGAATACAAGGAGCACAGCGAGCTTATAGAGTTTGAGAAGGACGGCCCGGGAGTGACAGGCCGCAGGGAAGGATATTCCGGCGGCGGTACGGTCACAGCGGAGCCGGGCGGGGCGATAGAGATAAAAATAAACGTCCCGAGCTCGCAGCTTTATAATATCACACTACGCATAGCGTCGGATGAGCCGGCGCGGTTCAGATTCGGATTTTCGGGGAGCGATGAAAAATATAACGTCGAAACTCTCGGAAACGGAGAATACGAATCGGTCGAATTTGACGGCATTTATCTTACCGAGGGCGCGAATTCCGCGATATTTGAAGGCTTTGACGCGCCTACGGATCTCGACTGCCTATTGGTCGAAAGCAACGAAGCGGTAAACGGGCTTGATTATGCGGTGCAGAGAAAGCCCGTGACTGAAGACCCGTTAAGAAGGATGAGAAAGCTTTACGAATTCCTGAGAAAGGAATACGGCCTTCGCGTGATGACCGCGCAGCACTGCTCGCAGGGTTCGAACGCCGAGATAGAAGCGGTATATAACGCCACGGGAAAGTATCCAGCGATACGGTTCGGAGAGCTTATGGGGTATTCCTCGGGAGAGGATGCCGGGGACATAGAGCTTGCAAAGCAGTGGTGGGACGACGGAGGGATCGTCGGCTACAGCTGGTACTGGGAGATGGGAGGCTCGCTCTATCTTGAAAACGGATTTGATCTTAGATCCGCGGTGATAGATCTTGATATAGCGACGATGGACGGAGGGGCCTTAAGACAGAGATACGACGACGGAGACGTCCCGTTTGAAACGCTTATGGTGGTAGACGGGATAGATCAGATAGCGATACAGCTTAAAAGACTCAGGGAGGATAAGATCCCGGTGATATTCCGACCCCTCCCCGAAGCGGGAAACGGACTTTTCTGGTGGGGAGCCGACGCGGAGAGCTATATCTGGCTTTATAAGCTAATATTCGACAGGCTCACGTATTTTCATAAGCTCGACAGCCTGATATGGGTATGGAACGGCCAGAACAGGGATTTCTATCCCGGGGACGAGAGAGTGGACATAGTTTCTGTGGATCTTTACGGAGGAGTCGGGAGCGGAGTCAATTTCATGCTCGCGGCTAAGGAGATAGCGCCGGAAAAGATGGCGGCGATAACCGAGTGCGATATACTTCCGGGACCGGATGAAATGTCACGAGACAGAACAAAATGGGCGTTCGCGGCGGTTTATTCCGGGATAAGAGCAGAGATCGACGGGGAGATATCCGAAAGATATATGAAGCTTCGGGACTGGAAAAAATTCTACAGAAGCGAGGACGCTATAACCAGAGACAGCCTTGGGGACTGGTATTAAAAAAGTATATAACTTCCCATTATTTACGGGAGTTTGATAAATGATAAAGAAGCATACGGACAAACCGACCAATATGAATTACGCATGGAGGAGCATTTAGTTATGAAACTTAAAGGTATAATTTTAGCGGCGGGAGCCGCGGCCGTGATGATGAGTTCGCTCAGCGGCTGCTATTTCCTTCCGGAGGAGGAAGAGCTTCTGGAAGCGCCGGTGGTAAAGGAGAACGAGGTTTCGTATACCACCACGACCGCCACGAGAAGGGATATCGTCAAGCAGGTCCTGACTCTCGGGACGATAGCTTCCGGCACCGAATATAACGCCAGGTTTGAGGACGTCGGAGGAAATATAAAGGAAGTATATGTGACTGCAGGCGAAAACGTCGAGCAGGGGCAGCTCCTTGCGGAATTTGAGACATACGAGCTTGACAACTCGATAGAGAGGATGGAGAAGGAGCTAAGGCGAGAGCAGCTCGAATACGATATCGCAGTCGAGAAGCACGAATCCGAGAACGTGAAAGCTAAGGAGCTTTTGGACGTAGAGCTTATGCAGAACGATCTCGACAAGCTCTATGCCGAAAAGGAAGCCGCGAAGCTTTACTCGGGAGTTTCGGGAACCGTTTCATACGTTCTGACCTGCTCTCCCGGCGACTGGGTAAACCCGGGAGTCACGGTTGTTACGGTAATAGACGTTACGGATCTTTATATAAAGATCGACCCGAATAACGACGTAGGAGAGTTTCTGATCGGAAGACCGATCCAGATAAGATACGAGGGCGAATACTTCGACGGGACGATAGTGAGAAATATCTCCGGCCGTCAGTGGGACGAGAGCGTGAGCGGGCCGTTGGTAGACGCAAACGGCGAGGACGTTTTGGGAGAGCAGTCGGAGGATATAATCGTCAAGTTCAACGACATAATCCCCGAGACCTCGGCGGTCGGAAATATCGCCGATACGCTTTTAATTCTTGACAAGCGCGAGAACGTCATTGTAATCTCGGCTAACCTTGTAAAGAAGGTAAACGGAGTTCCGACGGTTTACGTATTCAAGGACAACGAGAGGACCGCCGTCAGCGTGACCGAGGGCTTGCAGAGCGGGTCGCTCGTCGAGATAACCTCGGGGCTTGAAGAGGGCGACGAGGTAATAATCAGATAAAAAGGCAAGCGCAAAATAAGACTTTCGGAGGAAAAATATGCTGACACTTCTGATACGTAAGATGCGCAATACCAAGTGGATGGTAATATGCCTTCTTATCGGCTTTATAATGGCGACCGCGATGACAAGTACGATCCCGATATATATGCACGCCTCGCTTCAGAGAATGCTTATAAAGGACATGCAGGCATATCAGGAAGACCAGGGGATATATCCCGGCGTTTACGCGGTTTCAAAGACAATAGTTTCCGGCTCTAACGCCGCGCGGCAGAGAAATACCGTCGTGGATATATACGCGAAGTCGGTAAACAGATTCAACGACCTTTTTGTGCCGTATCTGAACCATAAGTGCTACACCTCGGACGCGTATCTGTATATTACAAATATCGAGACCGAGACGGGCGAACCCGCGATGATAAAATTGGGCGGTATGACCGAAATCGGCGATCACATCAATATCACCTCGGGAAGAATGTTCGAACCCGGCAAGAAGGACGGGGACGTATACGAAGTAATATGCTCCGAGCGCGCTATGCAGGTGGCGCAGGTCATGCAGGATACCGTATACGAGGTGACGAATATCCTATCGCCCGGCGAAACGGTAAAGATAAAGATAGTAGGTACATTCGAGCTTTTGGACGATAACGATACCTACTGGTCAGAGGGACTTTCGGAATACGACAACACCATGTTCTGCGAGTTCAACACCCTCATCGACGACGTTATCATGACCGGAGTCGTAAATCTTAACCAGGTAGACTGCCGGATCATAATCGACTACCAGCACATGGACATGAACGTTATCGAGCACGTCCGCAGTCAGTTCGCTTCGCAGTCGGAAAAATATAGGGACGACAACGCGACGTTCACCGTCCCCGCGCAGCAGATACTTGAAAGCTACGCTTCCAAGGCGGCTTCGCTCAAGTATATAATGCTTATGCTCGATATACCGGTCATACTGATGCTGATATTCTACCTGTTTATGGTATCTCAGCTCAATATCGAGAGCGAGAGAAACGAGATCGCGATGCTCAAATCCCGCGGCGCTTCGTCGTGGCAGATCTTAAGGATCTACGCGTATGAAACGCTTATACTCGGCGCAGTCTCGGCGCTTATAGGACCGTTTGTCGGTCTCGGGCTCTGCAATATCCTGGGCGTATCAAACGGCTTCCTTGAATTTGTAAACAGGCCGGCGCTTCATGCCAAGCTTTCGCTTACGGCTTTCGGGTATGCGGTAGCTGCGGTCGGGGTGTTCTTTATAACTACTCTCGTTCCGATAATCCCGGCTTCAAGAGTTTCTATAGTCGCGCATAAGCAGTCTAAGGCTCACGAGCAGAAAAAGTCGTTCTGGCAGCGCTCCTTCCTTGACGTTATCTGCCTGGTACTGCCGATAGCTTGGCTCTGGTGGTATAACAGACTGAACGACAATCTTATAAGCCAGGGTATCGATACCTCTACGACCATGAGTCCGCTTATGTTCGCGGCTTCGACGGTGTTTATACTCGGCGCTGCGCTTTTATGCGTAAGGATTTACCCATACTTCATCAGGCTCATATATATGATCGGAAGAAAGCGCTGGTCTCCGGCCGCTTATATCTCGCTTAACAATATCGGCCGCTCCTCGACAGGGCGCGAGAAGTTCATAATGATATTCCTGATCTTAACGGTAGCGCTCGGGATATTCTCGGCGAATACCGCAAGGGCGATAAACAGAAACACCGAGGAGAGGATTCGATATAACCTCGGAGCCGACGCGGTGATCTCCGAAGCATGGAAGACGAGCCGCGTGAGAGTGACGGATCCCGAGACGGGAGAGGAGAGCTCGACTACTCAGTACACCGAGCCGGATTTCGACAGATATTCTTCTCTTGCGGGAGTAAAGCTTGCGACTCCGGTGTTCCAGCGCGACGCGGTCCAGCTCCGCTATAACGAATCCACGACCGCAGACGTTCACGTCATGGGAATAGTGCCGAGCCAGTTCGCAAGAGTTGCTTGGTTCCGCTCGGATCTTCTTCCCTCGCATATAAATAACTACATAAACGCTCTTAACGAGTGCCAGGACGGTATCATAGTATCGCAGTCTTACGCGGATAAGGCCGGGATAAAGCTCGGGGACGTAGTGCAGGTAAAGTGGGCGAGAAACGACTGGTTTGAGACGGTGGTTGTAGCTATCGTGGAATACTGGCCGGCGCTCAACCCGTATGACAAAAACTCTGCGGGAGACTACCGCGACTTTGCGATATTAAACTACGACTATATGTCGATAATGACGATCACAGAGCCTTACGAGGTTTGGATAGATCTTGAGGACGACGCGGATATAGCAGCGCTTTACCAGAGCGTAGTGGATAACGATATAACCGCGACAAGACTTGACGTAGCTTCACAGCTGATAATAAGCTCGAAGACCGACGCGGTCCTTCAGGGCGTAAACGGCGCTCTGACTCTCGGATTTATAACGATAATGGCGATGTGCTTCATAGGATTCCTTATCTACTGGATCCTTTCCATCAAGGGAAGAACTTTGCAGTTCGGCATTTTAAGGGCGATGGGAATGAGCTTCAGGGAGATAATATCGATGATAGTATACGAGCAGCTGCTCGTTTCCGGGGTATCGATATTCCTTTCGATCATAATCGGAGGAATAGCTTCGGACATCTTCGTACCGCTGTTCCAGGTGCTTTACAACGTCACCGACCAGGTGCCGCCGTTCAGGGTAATATCTCAGAGAAGCGATTATATCAAGCTTTACGTGATAGTGCTTGTGATGCTGATTGTAGGATTTATAGTAATTGCGAGACTTATTAAGCAGATAAATATCAATAAGGCGCTGAAGCTGGGCGAGGATTGATAAGCCGGTTTCAGAGAGCCGCCTGCTGAGGACGGGAGGCGAAAAGTCTGGCCTTTCCTCAAAAGGCAGCATGGGGTTCAAATGGCAGAAACTCGTAGCGTTAAAAATTGCTTTTCAAGGCGCCGCAGGAGTCTCTCAAAGAGCTTTAATCGCAACGACCTTTGGCCGCGCCCGCAGGCGCGAAATCTCCATAAGCAAAAGATGGGCAAGGGGAGCCGCCGCAGGCGGTCTCCCCTTTTGACGGCTAATGCTGTCAAAACAGGCGTGCTGGGGGTGGGGTGAACGCGCATAGCTTTTGTAAGCCGCACTGCGGTACGTTGCACGTGGAGCTATGAATGCGCAAATGCGCCTATGCTCTTCGCGGGTTTATGCGTAATTTAACGATTCACGGCTCTTCCCCGCCGCCGCGCCTAATCAAGCGCCCTTACCCCTCCTCCGCTGTCTTCATCACCTTCTCAAACCATTTTTCTCCCCTCAGCCCGTCGAACATCGGGCTTTCTTCATGCCCGAGCGCCTTGGCGTAAACCTGTCCCAGAGATTCCTCGCTGTTTTTAATTACGGCCCCGTCCTCGACGTAATACCCCTTGAAAATCTCGCCGCCGTAGGTCGGATGCGCCTCGGCACCGTTTTTTATGCACTCCGCAAGCTTCTCAAGATGATATCTGACCTTATCCTCGCAACCTTCGGTACCGGCGTAAATTCTTGCGCAGAAGTAGTGCGCGTTCGCGGCGTTACCGTAGTACGCGCCCATGTTTTTACCGTCGAAGAAAAGATCCAAAAGACCTAAAACAAGCTCGTGACGGGTGAGCCAGTCGACGGCTCCGACATGATATATAGCGTTCTGGAGGATCGCTAAAAGCTGGATTATAAGAGTCCGGTTGCTGCGGGACTGCTCGTCGCCGGAGAGGATGTTCGCGGTAAGGACCTCCCGGGATGAGTTCACAGTCCCGGACATATTTGCATACTCCTTCGCCTTTTCAACATCCCCGAGCGCGGAATAGCTGTAGCAGAGCCGCTCTATGGCCGCGTCGCGAAGGTGCTGTACGGTGGATTCATCCAAAATCCTCTCTTCAAGAAGTATAACTTCGTTAAGATTAGCGACGTTCTGACGGTTTCCGTTGTAATCGTAATAAAGCGCAAAAGCAAGCCCTGCTATAACCGAATGATCGTTAGGAAACTCCGCATAAAGCTCGCGCCAGATCCTGACGGCTTCGGCGGTCTTTCCCGCTTTTAAAAGCTCAAGGCCGTCTTTAACTCCGCTGTCGATTTTATGCAGCTTTCTTATCGAATCCACTCCCAACAGTTCGTCGACCGTAACGCCGTAAAACTCGGAAATAGCGGGTAAAAGCGTGATATCGGGATACCCTTCCGCGCGCTCCCATTTTGAGACGGCGGGGGTGCTGATTGAAAGAAAGTCGGCAAGCTGTTCCTGAGTATTGCCCTTTTTGCGGCGAAGCTCCTTAAGCGTTTTTGAAATAGTAATCTCCATAATAATATAACTCCTTAATTAAATTTTATAGTTTTTAATCACAGACTCCCGGCTGCGGAAATGAACCGTAAGCGCGGGATTTTAATGCGCATTTTCTGTCCGTGATTAAAGCATACCACGCCGCGCAAATTTTTGCAAGAACCGCGCAGTTAAATTTAGGTTTATTTTTTTAACTTGGAGTTAAATTTGGGGGAACGCTGATAGAGGGGATTTGGAGATTATTTCGCAAATGAAAAATGCGAGCGCGGCGGCGTGATGAGCGGGAGAGGGGCGGGAAAACATTGCCGGTTTTGTTCCCGTTTGACCGCCCTCAGAAACAAAGCGTTAAAACTTGCTTTTCGGACTTCGCGGTCATAAATTATCGACCGCTCGTCCTCAAAGAGTTTTAATCGCGTTGTCAAAGTACCGCTTCGGTTGTCTCACGGACAAAACTCGGCAAGTTCGGCGGGCGCAGTAGGTAATGGCTTTATCAAAGGACAGCTCATCCCGCCGCCGAACCCCCATCTAATCCCCTCTTAAAGCCCCGCAGGCCGCGCGCCAGCGTATCCAGGCGCATCCATTACGCACACACTATCCCCGTGCTTTAAATCCCTCGCCGAAGGCGAACCCCTTGAAATTCTGATATCTGATTTCTGACCTCTGACTTCTTGCCGCGCCGTGGCGCGTCCCGCGTATCTTTCCCTCTTGCTTTTCTTCCCAACCTGTGCTATAATATCCTCACACCATCTATCAGTATAAATTCTTTTTTAACGGAGGCTACCAATGAAAGCAGTTATTTCGGTTATCGGTAAGGACGCGGTCGGGATTTTGGCGAAGGTCTCGACGATGTGTGCGGAGTGCAACGCTAACGTCACTGAGGTCTCTCAGTCGGTTTTGCAGGACGTTTTCGCTATGATCATGCTCGTAGACATAACTAAGCTCAGCATCCCTTTAGCGGAACTCAGCGACCGGATGAGCGAGCTCGGGAAAAGTCTCGGGCTGTCTATCTATGTCATGCACGAGGATATCTTTAACTCGATGCATCATATCTGAAATTCGGAAGCTTCGATCTGAATTTTAAATTTTATATTTTATATTTTATATTTTCTATCTTGATTTAACACACAGAATACGACTTTAGGAAGCAGAGGGCTGACATGATAAACGTAACGGATATTTTGGAAACTATACATATGATACAGGACGAGTGCCTTGATATACGGACCATAACGATGGGAATCTCTCTTTTGGACTGTATCGACAGCGACATAGACAGGGCTTGCGAAAAGGTATATAAAAAAATCACCGGCTGCGCTAAGGATCTTGTGCGAGTCGGAGAGGAGATAGAAAAGGAGTACGGGATACCTATTATAAATAAGAGGATCTCCGTCACCCCGATCTCTATTATTTCCGCGGCGTGCAAGGAAAGTCCCGTGAAATTCGCTCTGACCATGGACAGAGCTGCGGAAGCGGTCGGAGTAAATCTTATCGGGGGATACTCGGCGCTCGTTCAGAAGGGATTTTCCGCAGGGGACAGGGAGCTTATAGAATCCATCCCCGAAGCTCTTAAGCTCACGTCAAGAGTCTGCTCGTCGGTGAATATCGGCTCCACAAAGACCGGGATAAATCTTGACGCATGCAAACTGATGGGGAGGATAATCCGTAAGACCGCCGAAATGACGGTAGAAAGCGACTGCTTCGGCGCGGCAAAGCTGGTGGTGTTCTGCAACTCGGTGGACGATAACCCGTTCATGGCGGGAGCGTATCACGGAGTAGGCGAACCGGACTGCATTATAAACGTCGGCGTATCCGGCCCCGGAGTGGTCCGCTCTGCGATCTCTAAGCATCCCGAAGCAAATATAAACGAAGTATGCAATATAATAAAAACCACCGCCTATAAGATCACACGCGTGGGGCAGCTTGTCGGCGTGACGGCTTCGGAACGCCTTGGCGTGCCGTTTGGGATAGTCGATCTTTCACTCGCTCCCACCCCAGCCGTCGGAGACAGCGTCGCTCATATCCTTGAAGAGATAGGGCTTGAGCAGTGCGGCGCGCCGGGGACTACCGCCTGCCTTGCTCTTTTGAACGACAGCGTTAAGAAGGGCGGCGTGATGGCATGTTCTTCGGTAGGAGGACTCTCGGGCGCGTTTATCCCGGTATCCGAGGACGCGGGAATGATAGAGGACGCTAAAAGCGGCTCTCTGACGATAGAAAAGCTTGAAGCCATGACCGCAGTCTGCTCCGTAGGTCTTGACATGATAGCGGTCCCGGGCGATATCACTCCCGAAGCGATCGCGGGAATAATCGCAGACGAGGCAGCTATAGGGATGATAAACTCAAAGACCACCGCTGTAAGAATAATCCCCGCCATCGGCAAAAAGGACGGCGAGGAATTGGATTGGGGAGGGCTTTTCGGTCATGCCCCGATAATGAAGGTGAACACAAGAAGCCCGGAAAAATTCATAAACCGCGGAGGACAGATCCCCGCGCCGCTTCACAGTCTCAAAAACTGATATCGGAAATCAGAGATCCGAGTTCTGAATCTCAATTCTTAATTTTTAATTCTCAATTCTGTTCTCTGAAATATGGCAGCTTTCCCGCGACCTCAAAGGCTCCGCTCTGCTGCCACATCTGCGCCGAAGCAAGGACGGTAAAGCCTTCTCCGAAGTCGCAGGCGTAATCGTTCGGGGGATATTTCGGAAGCCCGAAGCAGCCCATTATATTCATTATTATCCCGCCGTGAGTAATAACTGCCGCGCTCGAGATATCCTCCCTCATCATATCCTTAATGACGAAGTCCACGCCCTCAAAGCAGCGCTGTACAACCTGTCTTAAGCTTTCTCCGTTCGGGGGAGGGTTATCAAGCCCTCCCTTTAAAAATTTCTTATAGCTCTCGTCGTCCTTGATATCGATAAGCTTTTTCCCCTCGAAGACTCCGAAATTCATCTCACGAAACTCCGGGACGACTCTTGCGTAACCGTCGGAATAGATGAAAGCAGCAGTCTCGACGCAGCGCTTCAGCGGGCTGACATAGACCTTGTCGGCAGGGGGATAAACGAACTTGTTCATCTTTTCCATAAGCTCGCGCCGTCCCTTCGGCGAGACCGAGGACTCGGTTATCCCGCAGTATCTCCCCTCCTCGTTTGAGACTGTAAGGCCATGGCGAATAAAATGTATCCTGTAAGTTTTCATTAAAATGCTCCTAATCAAAAGAACTTTATTTTACAATACCACAATACCACATCCCGCGAAGAATTTCAAGCGGGTGGGGGGATTTTTTGAGGGATTTGAGGTTGAAAAATGCAAAAATTCGGAACGGTTATGCCGTATGAAGAGAAGTCATAAATGCTCAGCTTGGGATATTTTCTGCGCCTGTTATTATTGCCTTAGTTAATTGTCTAACTTCCCGAAATGCCGCGCGGCATTCTTTTTTTGAATATTTCGACGGTTTTTTCCGGGATTTTTTGTCGCCCTCTCTGTTTTCAACAAAAATCGACCGGAAAGTTTATTTAATCTGCGATTTTACAATTTGTAATTTTCGGTGTATAATTATCCTTAGCTGATCTTTGCGGAGCGGTGCTTTTTTGCGCTCCGGATCTTTTTTGTAAAAATTATTATTACGGGGAGTATAATAAAGTGACAAGCGATTTTTCAAGAATTATGACGCTTTTGCGCAAGGAACGGAAGATATCACAGAAAAAAGCCGCCGAGGATCTCGGCGTTTCACAAGGCCTTCTCTCGCACTATGAAAAGGGCAAGCGCGAGTGCGGGCTCGACTTTTTGGTTCGCGCCGCGGATTATTACGGCGTGAGCTGCGACTATCTCTTAGGACGTTCCCCCGAACCCGGCGGTCAGACCATCTCGTTCGAGGACATCCCCGAGGACGACCCTAATCAGCGCGATCGCGTTACTCCCGGTTCGGTGATGATCGCGTTCAACAAAAAGCTTATAAATAACTCGATGAGCGTATTTTTCTCGCTTCTCACGCGCTGCCGTTCTCAGACGGTTATAAAAGAATCGTCGGGGTATCTTATGCTTGCGGTCTATAAGGTCTTCAGACATCTTTACAGCGCGAGTCCGAAAAACGATCAGAACTTCTTCAGCGTGGATAAGGATCTCTCTCAGTCCGGCGCAGACGCGGCGATGAGTCTTTGCGACGCAAGGCTCAAAGCGGCGGTGAACGGTAACGCGATCCCCCCGGAGGACGCGGTGGATGAATTTGACGAGACGGAGCTCGAAGTGAACACCCAGACGCTTGCCGAGCAGTTCCCGAAGCTTTATTCGTCGATGGTGAATCTGATAAAGAACAGCGAGGGAAGGATAAAGAAGATCTGCGACGAGTGAGAGAAGGGGATCTGAGGACAGACGGCGGGGAAGGGATTAAAAAAATTTAAAAAATTTTCGCATAACCCCTTGACAACTCCGGCATAAAGTGCTATAATACCAATGCTCGGTTCATCCGAGCCCCCTCATCTGATATCCGAGCCACCCCATCCCCTCGGATATCAATATAGATAACTAAGGATCCCCAACCCCCCTTAGTTATCGCTTGCGGCAGTGCTGGAATAGGCAGACAGGCACGTTTGAGGGGCGTGTGTCGAACGACGTATGGGTTCAAGTCCCATTTGCCGCACCAAATAAGTATAATCCGAACCTGTTCCTGATTGGAGACGCGTTCGGATTATTTTTTTATTTGACGGGGATGAAATTACTTACGCCCATTCTCCAAATCCCTCGTATAGTTGCTCAGCATTTGCATATCTCCCCCACAAACAGTAATCCTATTCTGCCGTTATGTTTGGAGCCGTATTATCAGAAACCGTCAATTTACCGGATTTTGTATCTTGCGTCAGGTAAAAATACTGTTCTGTATAACTGCCATCCAAAAATGTCTTTGTATCTTCGAGATATGCGACGCGTCATAAGAAAGAGCTTCATCAACATATTTCGTATCAATTTCGCTCATAGCGTCGGAAAACTTCTTTGCGTTAATATGAATACCTCTCTTTCTATCAAATACTGTTTTATTTTCTCTCGGATACGCGTCAGTCGGAACGAGATATTCTTCTCCGAAAGCCCCATAATCTCGGCTATGTCCTTATAGCCGTCGGCAAACCAATAGCGGCGCATGAAAATAACTCGGTTTTCAAGCGTCAGCGTACCCAAAAAGTCCTTAATGATACGGGCTAACTCCCCAGCTTCGATTTTATCTTCCACGGCATTTTGATCTGCTATACAGCCTTAGATTTTCTCTAAGGCAACTTTGCAGCGACCGCTCCGTTTGGCCGCTTCCTTTCTCCAATAGATTTTGAGCAAAATGTTCCGAACGATTTTCAGGACGAAGCTGAGCAGCGGGTTTGGCCTTGTCGGGGAAATGGCGTTCCATGCTCATAAATAAGCGTCGTTGACGTATTCGTCCGAGTCCTGTCTGTTGTTCACAATATTATTGAAAGGCTTCTGCAGATTGTTCCGTATTTAATGTCCAGCTCCGTATGCCTTGTTCTGACCGTTTAAAGAACATCTCTATGATTTTTCATCGTCAATCATCCAGCAGTTTCCTTTTCTGTTCAACTTATACTACTATACTACGGCTTTTGCGGTAATGCTACGTTAAATTCAAATTTTGTTGAAATTATATATCTGAGCTATATCCTTGTCAATCGTAAGGCGTCAAGCCGTGCTGAAATTGTCTTTAATCCATAAATGTAAAGATAGAAAATTGCCGGTTGTGCTAATCAGTCCGTAGCAGGCGATATTCCTAACTTGCAGCTTCATTATGAGTATATCTATCCGCTGATTAAGTCCAATATCAATATCAACGAATTGATATTTCATCAACGGCAGACGGGCAAAGCGATGATACCCTTATGATTTCTATGAGTGTTCTGCCTACAAGTTGGGGCAGAGAAATCACACCAAAGCTTGCAGAGGTCATTTTATAACAACCAAAAATCTGCAGGCGCTGATTTTGGAAACAATTCGGGCGGTAAGCAAATACGCTATCGACAATGAGGAAGAATTTGTTCAAAAGATCAGATGTGCTTCCGAAATAAGGCAAGCCGAAACCGTCAAAGAGCTTAAGCGGCAGACCGCCAAGAACAAAAAGCGCGTTGACGAACTCGACGTCATAATCAAGAAACTTTATGAATCTTATGCAATGGAGAAAATTCCCGAAGCAAGATTTGACGTGCTTTCATCGGAGTATGAATCGGAACAGAGCGAGCTTAAAGAAAGAATTTCCGCTGATGAGAAGCTTCTTGCGGAATATTCCGAAGATACCGAGAACATCGGGAAATTCATAGAGCTTGCTCAAAAATACACCGACTTTACAGAGCTTACCACGCCGATGATAAACGAGTTTATAGACAAAATCGTCGTTCACGCTCCCGAAAAGATTGACGGCGACAGGGTTCAGCAGGTTGACATTTATCTCAAATTTATCGGCAGGTTTGAACTCCCACCCACCGAACTTTCTCCCGAAGAGGAAAAGCGGCAGGCAACTCTTAAAAGGCATCGTATCACAAGCCGCGAGCGTTACCGCATGATAAAGGCGGGAGAACATAAAGTCGGCGAA
Organism: uncultured Clostridia bacterium; assembly: GCA_947588805.1. Taxonomy (GTDB): domain Bacteria; phylum Bacillota; class Clostridia; order Oscillospirales; family Ruminococcaceae; genus Faeciplasma. The sequence goes on along the minus strand of CANPYR010000005.1, from coordinate 3,654 downwards.
CCGTTTAGGCTTACCTGCAAAAACTGCGGAAAAACGTTTGAATCAACGCGGTCAAACGCGATGTTCTGCGGAGCTGATTGCAGGAGGAAGTTTTACAAAAAAGAGCGTGCAAGCAAACCTCTTTTAACGCTGCGCTGCCAATTTTGCGGGAGCTCTTTCAAAGCAAAAAGAAAAAATACAAAGTTTTGCAGTGATTCCTGCAGACACGCTGCGAACAACCTAAAGAGAAAAGACCTAAAAGAATCCGAAAAACAGAAATCGGCATAAAATTTAATGCCCGTGAGATTTTTAAAAAGTCTCGCGGGCTTTTATTATGCTGTCTTACAGCCCAAAGGGCAGAAAGGAATAATTATGAACTATACTAACAATCCGATCATCATCGGAATAGACCATGGGTACGGGAATATCAAGACCGCGCACTGCTGCTTTAAAACAGGCGTTGCCGCTTATGACAAGGAGCCGACTTTCAAAAGCAATATGCTTGTCTATGAGGGCAGGTATTATATCATCGGTGAAAACCACAAAGAATTTATCTCGGACAAAATGACCGACGGCGACTATTATATCCTTACCCTCGCTGCCGTCGCAAGGGAACTTAATATCCGCAAGCTGGCTTCTGCCGACGTTTACATCGCGGCAGGACTTCCTCTGACTTGGGTCAGTGAGCAAAAGGACAGCTTTAAGTCGTATCTTTTGCAGAAAGAGAGCGCGGACTTCAACTTCAAGGGTGCTGACTACCATGTGAATTTTGTCGGCGCGGATATTTTTCCGCAGGGCTTCTCGGCAGTTGCGGACAAGCTGCGGGATTTTAGGGGCATAAATATGCTTTGCGACATCGGCAACGGCACGATGAACGTCATGTATATAAACGATTGAAGCCCTCTTTCTCAGAACCGCCCCTTGCCCGCCTTCTTCAAAAAGTATATAATAAAAATGCATCGAAAAATGCCCCGAATTTTATCAAAACGCTAACCGGCGGGGAAGATTCGACACTATATTTACGAAGATCTTCAAAGGAGCAAAGTTATGGATATCAAGACGGCTGCGGAGTTGCTGCTGGACAATCTGCCCGCGATTTACGGCTATGCGGTGCGAAACATTTTCGATTACGGCGACGCGGAGGACTTGGCGCAGGAAATCGTTTGCGGGGTTTTAGAATCGGTCGGAAATCTCAACGACGACCGCGCGTTTTGGGGATACGTCTGGGCGACTGCCAAAAATACCCTTCGAGTCTACATTCGCCGTGAGGAGCAGAAGAGAAAGCATGAAAAGGCGGCAGAAAATGCGTTTTACCTTGAAACGATCATTCCCTCGCCGGAGGACGGCGTGCTCGACGCGTCGCAAAATGCCGAGGAGATCTATCTCATACGCCGCGAGCTCTCGCTTCTGTCAAAAACGCGGCGCGAGGTCTCGGTCCGATACTATATCCAAAATAAATCCTGCTCCGAAATAGCAAAAGAACTTGGGATCAGCGTCGAGACGGTGAAATATCACCTGTTCAAGGCGCGTGCGAAGATGAAAGAAGGTTATTATATGGAAAGAAAATTAGGCAAAAAGAGCTACGACCCCGGCAGATTTTCGGTGGATTTTTGGGGCGATCGGAATCATTATTCCGACTTTTTTAACAGGAAAATTCTCGGTGCGATCGCTTTGGCGGCATATTATGCCCCGGTCTCGGCGGAGGAGCTGTCGGTCGAGCTCGGCGTTGCGATGCCTTATCTTGAAGACGAAATAGAAGCGCTTTTAGCAGCGGGAATTATCACGAAAATCGGCGGCAAGTATCAGACCAACCTTGTCATTCTGACCGGTGAATACGAAAAAGAGTCAGCCGTAACGCTTGAAAAGCTCGTATCGCGCAGAGCGGAGGAGATATTCGAGGATATTAAAAAAATAGTCCCCGAAGTGCGGGAACTCGACTTCACCGGCAAAAATTACGACGACAACAGGCTTTTGTTTATGCTGTTAAACATCGCCGTCGTAGACGGGTTTATCTATGCGCGAAATAAATCGTCCTACGGCGATCCGAAGCCCCTAAAGCTGGGAGGTTACGGCTGGGTGTTCGGGCATGACGGCGACTATGACAACAGCCGTTTTGTGGGCGTTACGATGCACAACGAGGTTCCGGAGAGCAGCTCATGGTTCTCGGCAGAAAATTACAGGGCGATCGTAAATTGCCAGCTCTGGGATCATTGGCGGTTCACGGAAAAGTCGAGACTGATGGTTCGGGCGATCGATGAAAAATGTGCGGATAATCTCAGTGAGAGCGAGCAGGAACAGCTTGAGATCCTCATCGACGGAGGATTTATTTCAGTGAATGACGGCGTTATGAAGGCAGAATTTCCGGTATTCACAGAAAAATCGTATAACGAGCTTACCGAAAAATATCTCAATTCTGCCGTCGAAAAGGTCGGAAAGCTTATGATCGAAGTCTCGGACGTATGCGAAAAGATACTCGCCGCCCACGCCCCGGCAAGCGTTCGCGACCAATGCGGCGCGATCGCGAAAATCCACCACCGGCTCGAAGCGGGCGCGGTACTCCTTGAGGAGCTCATGACCCGCGGCGACCTTGCACTGCCTGCCGGAAAAGTCCCGCTGTGTACGTTTGGGGTGAGGAGAGATCAGGCAGGATAGCGCCGAGCCCAGGGCGATAAGGCAAGACTGAAATCTGCTTGTCAATATATTAAAATAAAATAAAATCAAATCCGCTCTGTCTAACGCGACAGGGCGGATTATTCTTTGATTGAAAGGTGCAGGAATGAGGTAAACAGCGCTCTCGGAGAAGCGCGTGCGAAAGATCCCATTACCGAGAAACTCACAAGAAGCAAGGAAGAAAACGGGCGCGGAGATTATAGCCATATAGAGGAAAGACCCCACTTTATCATACCCTCTCATACTCCCCCTCGCAGCTTCTCATCGCCAGAATCGTCCTGCTGATCAACTCATCCAGCTCCCACCCCAGCATTTCCGCGCCGCGGTTTATCACATCCCTTGAACATCCCGCCGCGAAATTCAGCGTCTTATACTTTTTCTTCACCGATTTCAGCTCCAAATCCGCTACGCTCTTTGACGGCCGCATTATCGCGACCGCGCCTATAAGCCCCGTCAGCTCGTCCACGGCATACAGCACCTTTTCCATCTCATGCTCCGGCTTTATGTCCACCGTCAGCCCATATCCGTGGCTCGCGACCGCGTGAATAAGCCGCTCGTCCGCGCCGTATTCGCGTAAAATTTCCTGCTCCTTTATGCAGTGCTGCTCCGGGAATTTCTCAAAATCCAAGTCATGCAGCAGTCCGACTATCCCCCAGAAATCCGCTTCGTCGGCGTATCCGAGATCAACGGCAAAATACTTCATCACGCCCTCGACCGTCACGGCGTGTTTTAAATGAAAGGACTCCTGATTCCACTTGCACAGAAGCTCCCAGGCTTCGTTTCTTGTTAAATTTTTTGACATTTTTTTCGACTCCTTGATAGTTGTTAGTGATTAGTGATTAGTAATTAGTAATTAGTAATTGATTTTTTGAATTAAACCTATCGGCTTTATATGTATTATACCTAAACGTGTGTCATAAGCACTCGGCAGACGAACCAAGGACAGTACGATGTCCTTATTGCTGTCACATTTTAATCTTTGTCTTTAACGATACCCACGGGCAT
>CANPYR010000004.1 GCA_947588805.1 uncultured Clostridia bacterium | reverse complement strand
TCAGCGGTTTCTGAAAGGCTTGTTCTTGTGATTAACATGGGTGCAGATTTCAGTCACCTTTTTGAAAGTAAACTCCGTTCTCCCAGCGCGAAACTGCCTGAAAGGAAACCGCGAGCGCGTCTGCAAGCTGCTCCTGAGTCAAGTCCCGATCTCGGCGCAGCCTGCGAATATTTTCGCCTAAAGTAATCTTCATAAGTTAATTAAATCTCCTTTGATTTTTTAGTTTTAATTTTTGCAAAAAGCTTTTTACGGTTTAAGTATACACCCTAAAGCGCTCGCGGTCAATAAATTGTTTTGTGAGAATTATTCAACGAGAATGAGAATTTGAGGGGCGCATGGAGATTAAAGAGTAGAGCGGGCAGTCAGTGAGATTCTATGAATGCGCCAAGAGATAATAACGTGCGATTTCTGCGGCGGAGTTTATTTAAGAGAATTTTAATTAGAGCAGATGTGGAACAGAAAGCATGGTTTTAAAATGACTTGATAATTAGCCGGCGCTTTACTGCCCGACTGCCGCTGTGTGTTGATTATTATACGGCATAGAAGCCGCCTAATATATCCCCTCCGAATCGCTCACGGAAAGACCGTCATATTCTTCGGAATCAAATTATTCCGTCGGCACGCCCGATCCCCCCGGATAAGTCGCTATCTCCTCCAAAAATGCCGCTTTCATTACTCCTTCTTCAAACTCTTTGCGCTCATATTTTACCGAATTCCCGTCTGTTATAAGGGTAATATTCCTGTTATCGTTCAGACCGTCCGGATCTATGGTATAGAAATTTATATTTATTACCCCGTTCGCGCGGTAGAATATATCCCCGATCGCCGCCCCGGAATCCTTTATCTCTTTAATTATCTCGTCTGCGCCGCGGTATGCCGTAAGCTCCTCCTCGGATATCTTTAATCCCCCGAATTCCTTGAAGTCTTTGCTCTTCTCGTCGTAGTACAGATAGTAGGTCTTGTAGGTATGCCCTCCCGCGTCGTTTCCGTCTTCATCCGTCAGACCGTCGAATCCGCTTCCGTCCACTATCGTCGCCTGATAAGGATATCCCGGTATCTGAGCGAGGGATTCTCCTTTTCCGGAGATTTCATTCTCATACCACTCGCCGTTTTTCACTCCGTACACCAAGGAAAATCCTCCGCTGCCGCCGTAGCTCTGCTCGATCACGTAATACATCTCCCGGCCGAAGTTCAGTAAATGCGAGCCGTCGCTTCCCGACATGTCAAATCCGTCCTCGGCCACGACTTCAGCGCCCTTTTCATCCACAAACCACAGCTTCCCGTCGAAGTATTCCTCTCCCGTCGCTCCGAACGCTTCAAAGCTTCCGTCGCCGTCGTAATCCCCTGCCGCGAACGCGTAGATCTCATCCTCACCCGAAGCTTCCTTAAGAATTTCTTTCAGTATCGCCGTCTCCTCAAAGGTTATTTCCTCAGTCCCGGACGTGGGAGCTATCCCGCTTATCCTCCAGCCGGTCTTTGGAATATAGATAAGATCGTATTCGCTTGAATATCCCCCTCCCTCCGCAGTCGAAGCCGTGCGTATAACAGCGCTTCGGCCGCCGCTTCCGTCTATGTCGCTCAGCTTAATCTGCCAATAGGTGTAATCCGTCGGGATCCCATACCCTCTGACCTCAAGGCAGCAGCTCTTTCCGTCTATATCGATAATAGCTGGATCCGAGAGCGTTTTATCAAGCATTTCGCCCGCATATACCGTTTCGAGCGCTTCTTTCCACTCGCTGTACTCGTCTATCGCTTCATCCGTAACGCGGTAGTATTTAAGCCCGTCAAGCTCTGAATTATCCGTTTCGTCATGCTCGGGCGGGGATGACTTAAGAAAGTTTCTTATCCTTATGTCCCCGTCTATCAGCCGCTTTACCGTGTAAGAATCAAGCTCCGGAGTGATTTTTTCGGGATCCGCTCTGCAGCCTATAAGCATTCCCGCGGCGACCGAAAGAACCGTTACCGTAATAACGAGCAGCGCTCCGTTTTTTCTGTTTATTTTTGACAGAATATTTGAAAACCGCTTCTTCATTATTCTCTTGCCGCCGCCGAAGCGGGTTGACAGCGATCCCGATATATTCATCCTATTTCCCGCTGTTTCTAAAAGAGCTTCCGTATACGCAATTTTCTCACTGATATCCGAATTCTCGGTCACTCCTTCATCGGTCGAAAGCTCCATATCTATATCAGCCTGTCTTCTCATTATCCAGACAAGCGGGTTGAACCAGTGAAGAGAAGACGAAAGCGCGAACAAAAGCTTGAACCAAACGTCTTTTCTTTTATAGTGCGTGAGCTCGTGACGGATTATAAATTCAAGCTGCTCTTTTGAATAATCATACCTCGGGAGCACCAGACAGGGCTTAAGATATCCCATTATCATAGGGCTTGAAGCTATCGGAGAGTATATCGGTCTTGGTCCTTTCCCAACGCCGAAGTCCCTGCAAAGCGCCGCGAAGCTTTCATATATCTCCCCGTCCTCAAAGGCGCTTGAGTGCGAGATAATTTTTCTTTTATAGATTATAAATCCCACCGACTGTACGCTGAAACATATCCCCGCGCCGAAAATCCATATCCATGCGGCAAGATCAAGAACAGATATTCCCCGCTTTACCGCTCTTTCCGGGGCGGTTTTTTCCGAATATCCCGAAACAGCTATAGGTTCCGTGAGCCGTTCGGGGAGATTGATCTCGAGTCTTGGGTATTTTGGGTATTTTGGGTATTCATAATTTTGCTCTTGGAAAGAATAATTTTCGGCGTTTGTTTGCTGCGGTAAGATACCAGGTTCTTCGACGCTTTCCGGGAGTCCGCTTATCGGTATCAGCAGCCTGAGCGCCAAAATCGCCCACGCCCGGAATCTCCACTTAGAATAGTATCTTTTATTCACGAGCGGAGAGATAAGCAGCAAAGCCGCGATAAGAATCCCCGTTGAAACCGATACGCTTATCGCCGTAACGAAATATTCACTCATCCGTCTCACGCTCCGATCTGTCAGGATATTTTCTCAGCTCCTTGATATCCTTTTCATCCGAAAGATCTTTCCTGTAAAGAGCTGCGGCTCTGCTCCGCGCGGAGCTGCCATAGAATTTTTTAAGATTTGACTTCATGATATCACCTTTGTTATACTATTGTATAATATATTATACCACGGTATAATCAGGATGTCAAGGGGCGATTAGAAGGCAGATATCAGAAGTCAGAGGTCCGGAGTCAGATGTCAGAGGTAAGAGGTCAGAGGTCAGAATTACAGGGGCTCGACTTCGGAGTGGGATTGAGAATAGGGAGATGGCGGGGGGAGTTTGGGGGAGCGGCGGCGGGATTCGCTACTTTTCTGCGAACCGCTACCGACTGCGCCCTCCCACCCGCCCTTCCCTGCTCATCCCGCCGCCGCTCGCCCTCACAATCCTCCCTGCGCCAAAAAACAAACGCATAAATCCCCCTCATCTCTTATCCCCTCCCGCCCCCAAAACCGCATGAAAAAAGACCGCATGCCATTTTTCCCCGGAAAACCGGCGCGCATACGGTCTTATTTTTTCTGTTACGATAACCCCCGACATTATCAGCACAGCGGAGCGAAGATGCGTAAAACTCCGTCTATAAGCCACTTTCCGAAGCTTTGCCCAACGTTTTCTTTCGTTCTCTCAACGCATTTTTCCTGAGTCCTGATAAAGTCGTCCTCAAGACTCTTAAGAACCGACGCGTTATAGAACAGCGAGTTGTTCTCAAAATGCAAAAACAGGCTTCTGTAATCAAGATTCACCGTGCCGATGGTTCCGACCTTTCCGTCGATTATCGAAGCCTTAGCGTGAACAAATCCCGGGGTATATTCATATATCTTCACACCAGCGTCAAGCAAAACCGAATAGAAGCTTCTTGACATTCTGTATACGAGCTTTTTGTCCGGTATCCCCGGCATGATTATCCTCACGTCCACTCCCCTCTTCGCCGCTCTCACGAACGCGTCAAGAAGCGCGTTTCCGGGCATTAAATAAGGCGTAAAGAACCATGCGCTCTCCTGAGCCTGTGAAAGCAGGTCTATATAGAGCTCGTTGCTGACCGCGTCGTTTCTCAGCGGAGAATCGTAGTAGCTTAACACATACCCGTCCGTATCCCGGGACGTTTCGGGGCATTCAAGAAAGCTGTCCGGGATTCTTTCATACGCGAACGCGTTCCAGAATTCCGCAAACATCCTTACATAATTCATCACGCCCTCTCCCGTCATCTTAAAGCCTATATCCTTCCAGTGCCCGTGTTTTTCGATATGATTTATATATTCGTCCGCAAGATTTACGCCGCCGCTGAAGGCGACCTTGCCGTCGATGATAAGCATTTTTCTGTGATCGCGGCAGTTGAGCTGTCCCTTGACAAAAACAAGCGGATTAAACGGCATGCAGCGGACGCCTTTCTTACGAAGGCTTTCCGCGTCCTTTGCCGAGTATGTCGAAATGCTTCCGAGGTCGTCGTACATAACTCTCACGTCAACGCCCGCCACGGCCTTTTCCGCAAGTATCTCGGTTATTGAATCCCACATCAGGCCGTTTTCGATTATAAAATACTCGACAAATATAAACTTCTCGGCCTTTTTAAGCTCCTCGAGCATATCCGGCAGCATTTCATCCCCCAAGGAATAATACTTCGCGCCGCGGTTCACGCAGGGCTTGAAACCGGTCTTGCTCTCTGTCCAGCGAAAGCTCTGAGCCAGGCGTTTATTATCCTTTGATATCTCGGAATATATTTCCTCGGAATCGGAATTCTCCGCGGGAAGCGGCAGGGTTTTGCCGAGCCTTTTTCTAAGCGGCTTGGTAGTGCGCTTGTTTCCGAAGAGAAGATACAAAAGCGCTCCGGGAAGCGGGAAGGTCAGAATAACTAAAAGCCAGAGAATTTTGTAGGTGCTCTCATCCTGTTTGGTGATAAGATATAGCACGAACAGAAACGACAGAACGCTGAGCGCAAGGTTAATGATAACCGCCCAGGGCGCGAGCCATTTAAAAAGAACGTAAAGCCAGACAGCCTGAATAAGAATTGCCGGCAGAACGGTGAGCAAACGTCTTAAAATTTTGATCATACTTTCCTCCGCGATAATTATTTCGCCGTTTAAAACGGTGATACTGATATTATAGCACAACATGTATGAAAATGCAAGAGCGAGCAGCTGTTAGATGTTAGATATCAGAAGTCAGATATCGGAATTTCAGGGGTTCGACTTCGGCAAGGAATGAGCGCTCCTTTCTGAAGGCGGGGATAGGATGACGGGAGTCTGGAGTCGGGATTTTTCGGGGCTTAAGAACGTCTTCGTGCGCAAAATGGCGGCAGGTTTCCCTGCCGCCTTTGCCGTTTTTTATAAATCTTAATCCTTCTTACGTCTTATTACAACGGCTCCGAAGATGAATACCAGCGCCCAGAGAACTGCTATCATCGCCGTGGTGTTCGCAGCATTCTCGGTCTCGTAATCGCCGGTCGCCGGGTTCATATCGTCTCCGAACGCGCCCGCGCCCATGTCGTCGCCGGTTCTCTTATCCTTTCCGTACTGTCCTGCACCCATATCGTCGCCGTAAGGTCCGGGGCCCTCCTCTTCAAGAGGCACCTCGGGAGCGGGAGCGTCCTTGTGGTTGATGAACGCCGCCATCGCGTAAACTCCCTCTTCGACAGTTCCGGAAGCTCCGACCGAGCTGACCTGGTAATCCTCCGCGTCTATCTCGGTCACGCTGTATCCCGTACCTATCGGAAGCCCGTCCGCGTATGCGGTCTGGCCGCTCGAGAGGAAGAGCGTCGCTGTGCCGCCGCTGAATACCATATCTCCGTAAACTCCGTTGATCTCAGAATCGCTGAGCGTTACGAGGAATGTGAACACTCTCTCGGGCTCCGCAGCGGTTCCGGTAACGGTCTTGCTGACTCCGAATCCGCTCGTCGCGGGGGCTTCGTAGGTATTTACGAACGAAGCGTTTGCTATCCTATCGGCTTCAACCGTTCCGCTTGATCCTGTAGAACTCTGTACGTAGTCCTCTACATCCTCCTCGGTTACGGTGTAGCCCGTTCCGGCGGGGAGATTGTCAGCATACGCGCTCTCGCCGTTCTTAAGCTTAAAGGTCGCAACGCCGCCGCTGAAGGAGATATCTCCGTAGGTTCCGTTTATTGTTCCGTCGTCAAGAGTTACGGTGAATGTGAATTCCTGATCGGGATCGAATCCTTCGCCGACTACCGTCTTAGTTACAGACAGCCCGCCAAACTCGGGGATCTTATCCTTATTGTTGATGTATACGGTCTCCGCGAAGCCGTTTTCGGTGATAACTCCGCTCGCTCCTAAAGCAGTCGAGGTGTAATCTCCGGCGTCAAGCTCGATAACGTTATAGGAAATTCCGACGGGAAGTCCCATCGCCGTCGCGCTCTGGCCGTGCGCAAGAGTGAATACCGCTCTGCCGGAGTTGAAGTACATATCTCCGTACTGTCCGTTTACGGTTACGTCCGAAAGAACCACCGAGAATGTGAATCTTCTTCCGGCCTCTGCGCCTTCACCTGTTACCTGCTTGCGAACCGTGAGGGATCCCACCTTGCGGTCGCGGCTGTTTACGAATACTGCGGCCGCGGTCCCGCCCTCGGGGATCTGTCCCTCGTCGTTTTGGGACGTCGTCACATAGTCGTCAAGATTTGCTTCGGTCTCGACTACCTTATATCCGATATCCGCGGGGAGTCCGCTCGCAGCCTTCTTCTGGCCGTGCCTTAATGTGAATCTTGCCACGCCGTTTACGAAGGTCATCTCTCCGTAAGCGCCGTTTATTGTATTATCGCTGAGCGTTACCGTGAAGTTGAAGTCTCTGTCGGTCTCTCCGGCGGTGCCGGTAACAATCTTCTCTACGGACAGTCCTACTTTGTCCTTATCCTTATGGTTGATGAACTTGACCATCTTTAATTCTTCCGTCACTTCCGCTGCGGTCACGCCCTCGACCGAAGTAGTATAACCGTCGGTATCGGCGTCGGTCTCGGTGACTTTATATGTCACTCCGACGGGAATGTTCTCAGCGGTGAGCTTTTCTCCGCTCTTAAGAGTGAAGCTGCTTCTGCCTTCGGTGAAGGTCATGTCTCCGTAGGTCCCGTTAAGAGCAGTATCAAGCTCGACCGTGAAGTTCCAATCCCTCTCGGTCTCGGTAACTCCCTTGGTTCCGCTTACCTCCTTCTCAACGCTGAATCCTCCGACCTTATAGACGTTTACGAATTCTACTTCGGAAGCGCTCGCGCCGTTCTTGGTTATAACCGCTTCGACGGTGTAAGACTTATCTCCCGTAGCGGGATCGGTATGCTCGGTCACGGTCGTCTTAACGGTGTACTCCGCGCCGTCGTATGTCATTCCGGGCAGCCCGCCGGGGATCTCCCTGACGGTATAGGTATGCTCGCCCGCTTCGTCGTAGGTCTCGTTTATGAATTCAAATTCGCCGGGCTTTACGTTTTCAAGAAGCGTGGAAACTCCGTCCTTGGTGATCTCGAAGCTGTAGCTGTAATCCTCGGGAGCGTTTCCTTCAACCGACTTCTCGGCCTTAAGACTGTAGCTTACGGGAGTCTTCACAGGCTTTCTGTAGGTGTTCGTGAACGTCACGTTATCCTTATCAACGCTTGCGATCTCGCTTCCGTCGGCGTTTCTGTGGATGATCTTTACGTCTTCCACTTTAAGAGTGATATCTCCGTTAGGCTCGGTGGTCTCAGTTACCGTCGCCGTCACCTGATAATATCTTCCGTCGTATTCCATTCCGACGGTCGAGCCCTTGGTCTCGCGGACGTTATACACATAGGTCCCGGCCTTATCATACTCGGCGCTTATTATCTCGGCGCTTCCCTCGCCCTTGACGGAAGCCTTGTAATCTGTTCCGTCAACGGTGAAGACGTAGGTCTCCTCGGGAGCCGGATCTCCCGCAAGCTTCTTATTAACGCTGAGATTAAACTTAGCGTTAGTCTTTTCGGTCTCGTATTCGTTCGCGAACAGGATACCGCTTGCGATCTCTTCGCCCTTCTTATATACCGTATCGGCCTTGAGGGTTCCGTCGGCATTCTCTGTTACCGTTACCTCGACGGTATAAACGCTTCCGTCGTATTTTACTCCTTCGACCTTATTATCTATAACTTCTCTTACTTCGTAAGTATAAGTCTTTCCGATATCGCTTTCATCGTAAGTAACAGTTCCGAACGCCACGGTTCCGGCGACGTTTTCGGCAGTCGCCGTTCCGTCCTCGGCTCCGGCGGGCATCTTAGCCCCGTCAAGACCTTTAAGCGTGAAGGAATACTTATCTCCCTCGTACCACTTGCCGGCAGGACGGCCGGAAACCGTCTTAGTCGCAGTGAACGGTACGCTTACCGTCTCGACCTTATAAGTATTCACAAATTCAAGCTTCTCTGACGTGTAGTAATTATTACCTGTTCCGTCTCTTGTGAATTCGATATTTACATTTCCTTCCGCTCCGGACTTGGCGATGGATTCTATCTCGACCTTTATGGTGTGATACTCGCCGGGCGTTACATTCACGGTGACTGTGTATACAGCCTTATCCGTAGTGATATGCCTGTTTTCGGGAACATCGTTCTCACTGATGGTTATGACATGTTTGCCCTCGTCCTTTTCGGTGTAAACGCGGTTTTTGATGAATTCGATCATTCCGGCCTTTGCGGTCACAGTCTCGCTCTTTCCGTCCTCTGTGACGGTGAAGCTGTACTGATAATCCGCGGACTTGCCGTAGGTATCGCCCTCGACTCTCTTGAATCCCGCAAGACTGAACGAACCCGTAGCTTCGTTGTAGGTATTCCCGAAGGTCCTATCCGTCATATCGGTAATCACTGTGCCGTCAAGCTTAGTATATACGGGCTCGGAAGCGGTGATGGTTCCGTCGCCGTTATCGGTCACGTTCACGGTCGCGATGAACTGAAGATCGGAGTAAACGATTCCGTCCTTGTCGTCCTTGACCTCGCTGACGAGATATCTGTGAGCGCCCTCCGAGTCGTCCTGAGTGTAGGTAATCTCAATGCTGATCTTACCGTTGGCGTCGTTGGCTCCGGTAAAGGTCTTGGCGTTTTCTATGGGCTTGTTGTTATCATCGACCTCGACTGCGCTGAATGTGAAGTCTCCGGCGGCAAGAGTCTTACCGGTGAGAGTTTTGGCGGCTTCGATTGTTGCTTCGCCTTCAGCCTTATAAGTGTTGATAAATGTCTTTTCGCCCTCGGCATACTCAATTTCTGTCTTAAGAGTTCCGTCTCCGTTATCGCTTACGGTGACGGTAACCGTCAAGGCGTTCTCGGAATAGGTGTAGCCGGGCTTTTTATCATTAACTTCTGTTACCTTATAGGTATGAATGCCGAGATCCTCCTGAGTGTAAGGTATCGTTATGCTGATCTTACCGGCGGCATTATTGGCGCCGGTAAAGGTCTTAATGACGTTGCCCTCGGAGTCAAGCTCTTCCGCCTTGAAGGTGAACTGATTTGCGACAAGAGTCTTGCCGGTGAGAGTCTTGGCGGCTTCGATTGTTGCGGTGCCGTCAGCCTTATACTCATTCTTGAAGAGCATTTCATCAGGCATATCGGCAGATGTTACCGTAAGCTTTCCATCGCCGCCGTCCGCTACTGTTACGGTGATTACGTAGTTTGTAGAAGAATATGTTACGCCCTTGAGATCGCCCTTGACTTCGTATACCGTGTAGGTGTGCTCGCCTACATCTTCAAGCGTGTATGTGATCTCCGGGAATACGATGTTGCCGTCAGCGTCGTTGGTCGCTTCTGCGACTATTTCTTCGCCTTCCTTGACTGCGAAGTTGAATTCTCCCGCCTTCATGTCGCGGCCGGTGAGTGTCTTCGTGGCTTTGAGATTCAGCTTGCCGTCAGCCTTATACTCATTCTTGAAGAGCATTTCATCAGGCATATCGGCAGATGTTACCGTAAGCTTTCCATCGCCGCCATCCGCTACTGTTACGGTGATTACGTAGTTTGTGGAAGAATATTTTACGCCCTTGAGATCGCCCTTGACTTCGTATACCGTGTAGGTGTGCTCGCCTACATCATCAAGCGTGTATGCAATATCCGGGAACACGATGTTGCCGTCAGCGTCGTTGGTCGCTTCGGCGACTACTTTTTCGCCTTCCTTGACTGCGAAGTTGAATTCTCCCGCCTTCATGTCGCGGCCGGTGAGTGTCTTCGTGGCTTTGAGACTCAGCTTGCCGTCAGCCTTGTAAGTTTCGTAAGTGTTTACGATAGTTTTGTCATCGTCGTTCCCGCCCTCGTTATTCATGAGGGTGAATGCCGCCTTTCTCATTGAAGAGGGTTGGACGGGAGCGACAGTCGGATCTGTCTTAGAGTAAGCTACGCTTGCCGAAAGAACTCCGTCGGTATCAGATACAGTTACGGTAACATATACCTTATCATTGCTATAGGTCATGCCGGGGATTCTGTCTTCCGGATCCGGGACTATTTCTTGAATTACATAGTAATAGGTCCCTACCTTGGTATAGGAGATATTACCAAACGAAACGTCTCCGTTGATATCGTTCGAGACTGTCGTATGACTCGGCATAGGAGTTGAAGTGCTGTCCTCGGGTAAAGCCTTGATCTCAAACCGGAAGTCTTCGCCTTTAAGCTTATAACCGCCTGTAACCTCCTTCTTTATCTCGATAGGAGCGGAAGTTTGGTCGGGCTGATACTTGTTGACAAACTTAAGCGTCTCGCCGCTAAATGTTTCATCAACCTTACCGTTTACCTTGTCCAGATATTTTGTTACAGCCTTTTCAGCCACAAGCTGCGTGCCGTTGTTTTTAACTGTCAACGTCACCTTGTATACAGCTACGTCAATAGTAACTCCCTTTTCGGTAGTAGCGCTTTCCTTTACTTCATAATTGAAAACATTCTGACCGTTTAAAGGTATCTGAAGCTTGCCGTTATCAAAGGTAAAATCGAATGATCCTTCAGCTATTACAGCATTCTCGGGCTTAGTCAATGTAATTGAAGCCGTTGCATCCGCCGACGGCATAGGAGCATTCTCAATGCCCTCATCTATATTTTTGAGCTCAAATACATATGACGTGCCATGCCAATCGCCGCCCTCGAAGGATTTTTCAACATCTATTTTTCCTTCGCCGGTGATTGATGTGTATTTGTTTTCAAACTCCGCCGCGATATCCGGCTCAGAAACCTCCTCACCGTCAACCTTAACAGTTGTAACCGTAAGCTTTCCTTCGACATTTTCGACAGTGAACTCTACAGTATGAATTTTCCCGTCATAATCAACATTAGTTGACTTATCATCATTCTCGCTTATCTTATAGCTGTAGTTTCCTTCTTCACTGAAACTGAATTTGAACTCTTCGGCAGCTTCAAATAAGCTCGTTGATGTTATCACTCCGGCAGGAACCGTTACGCTGACGGTTTTATTGACGATAGACTCATCTGTAGCCTTATTATCAGCTGCGTCTTCAACCTCAGCCTTAAATGTGAACGTAACGGCCTTATCCAGATAAGCCGAATCTCCGGTCTTCGGGACAAGCTTCTTATTAACCTTCAACTCTTTGGAGGTTCCCGTGAAGTTGTTGAAAGTATTTGCATACTCGCCAGTGACTTCATTGCCATCCTTGTCACAATAAGTCGGGTCTGAAACCGCAAGTTTGCCGTCCTTACCGGTAGTAACGCTGTACTTGATTACTATAGTCTTAGTATCATATAGGATATTGCTGTCCCCGCCGTCATCTTCGGAAACTCTTATCTCATAATCTCCGGCCTTATAGAAGGTAATTTTTCCAAGGATGATTTCGCCATCTTTATTGTTCTGCACCGTGCCGGAGCCGTCATATGCAGCTCCGTCAGCCGGTTTAAAGTCAGTTTCAACTTTAAATGTGAACTGCTTATCGGCAGGCTTACCGTCAAGCTTTTTATAAAGCTTAGGAACATCCTTAGCAATTACATTATAAATGTTTGTATAAGTCACCTCGACGGTAGGCGTTTCGGTGCCGGTTACGGTTCCGCTGGCATTGGATGAAGTAGAGATATAATTCTCTTTTGGGGTTTCCACAACATTATATTCCGTTCCGACAGGAATACCTGTGAATAAAACCGATTCACCGTTCTTAAGCGTGAATTCAAAAGATTTATATTCTGTATTACTTTCGTCTTCTGATTTAGTGATGTCTTTTCCGGTTTCATTTCCAACGTATGTAGGATCCGGAATTTCAGCGGAAGTATTAAAGGAAACCGTGAATGTAAATTCATCATCGGTCGGAATTCCAACGCCGTTGGGGTTCTCCACTTTCTTAGTTACTTTAAGCGAACCCTTGTTTTCGGTCTTTGTGTTAAAGAACTTTTGTTCATCTATAGAGGATTCTATAACGCGAAGATCTCCGCTTTCAAGGAAATCCTGCGCTTCCTTGCTGAGATTATCAAACGTTTCCTTGAAGACTACATAGACCTTTTTGTCAAAGCCTTCATATCCTTCGGGAACCGTCTCAAGATTCTCGGTAACCTCGTAGATATACGCTTTTTCAAGAGATACTGAGCCCAAACCGTCTTCATCGGATTTAACGCTACAAGACGAATAGTCCGTGACCAACTTAAGCTCGCCGTTTCCGACGCTTCCGTCCCAAATATACGGAGTAAACGTGAACCCTACGCCAGCCAAATCGGTCCACACATTTACATCCTCAACGCCTATTTTGTGGAATTTAAAAACGAATTGTGTCTTAGTTATGCCGGAGGAAGAACCGTTAACGCTTGCATAATTCGAACCGTTAAATCTGGTTGAGCCTTCTACGGGAATAAGTCCGTAGCCGTCGACAGTTACGCTGTTCTTGTAATCATCGGTATTATCACTTGTTATAAAATTACCATCGCTGTCAACACTGTACACAACTCTTGCCCAATATACGAGCAGATAGTGCTGACCGTCCTTCATTCGGAAGGTGTAACTATGGTTTTTATTGTCTTCTCCGGGAACATTATCTTTAGTAAGAGAAAATCCGCTCCCTTGCTGATAGAGCTTATATGCTGTTCCTGACGTGTAAGCGCCCGGTGTACCGTTGACTTCGACAAGCCTTACAGAGCTTTCGGCAAGAGTCAATCCGTTGCCCATTATGTCCTGAACCTCTATATACCCTTGCGTACCGAATTTAAGCGCGTCAGGGTTTACATCAATTACATAGAGGTAGTTTGTTAAAAAATTATTTTCTGCGTTAATGTCTCCGCTTGAATAATAAGCTTCGACATATTTTTTGAAATTCTCGCCTTTAAAGAAATCAAGACTCTGATAATCATAGCTTAGATTAGTATAATAGGCTTGGTCCGCTTTTTCTATATTATCTTCTTTATACTCAAATCCGCTCTTTACGAGAAACTTTTTAGGCTTTATCTGCACGGACGGTTTTGACTCGAACGGAAGGCTTCCGTTTACCGTACCTCTGAGAATGTTGGTAAGCGGTATGGTATCACCTTTGATAAAGGCATCTACTTCACTTTTGCTGCTCGCGTCCATACCTGCAAATTTCGTTTTATAGGTAATAGTAATATAGTTATCGGCGTTAGCTAAAACTTCTTTTCCAAAGTCGTATTTCCCGTTCCATTCATTGTTTACAATGAGAGGCTGGGAATTGATCCACCGATTAAATTCTTCAACCTGAGAACCGAGAGCAGGATCAGACGGATTATAAACAAGATCGACTGAACCGTCGCCGTTTTCCGTGACCTTGATCATACTGCAAAGTCTTTGAACGATGCCGGAACGTAATTCGTCATATATTTCTTGGCCGCTCTTGGTTACGTCGCCGTTAATAGTCTTATTATTTATCAGACCCATATAGAATCCGATGTTCCAATCTCCATATTCTGATTGGTTATCGAACCGTTTGAATGAAAGATTCTTAAGATGTCCGTCTTCCGCAAGATCAAGAACCTCCATATCGTGCGGGATATCGGTAAGGGAAAATTTATAATTCGTATCCAAAGTCACTTGACCGTTTTCCCACTTGAACGGATTTCCGGTCAGAGAGATTCTCCACTTAAACGTATAATCGTCGTCTTCGGGATCCGAATCAAGCTTTTCTTTCTTGAAAGAACCTTCAATGGGAATAGTTTTTCCCTCGACTTTGGCCTCTACCTTTTGGTCAATGAACTCGTTATATGCAGTAAGACCTTCGCCTTCTCCAAACTCGTAAACCTCGCCGTTTAAAGTTACCTTAGTATTATATTCTATGCTAAGATTTGTGACGGTCTGTCCATTGCCGGAGTTGATAAGGTTTGAATATAGATCCCCATCGCTAAAACTTACAGTAAAGTAATCGGAAAGTCCGGAAGAAGGAGTAATCACTATTCCGTACGTATCTTTATCAATCTCAGTACCGTTAGCATAAATCTTGATAGAATCTATATCTATCAGATGCTTCCATTCGCCCTTTGAATTAAGCGAAGCCGGCACGTCGATTGTAGCTGTGTCCGTCACCAGAAGATTTCTATCATAAACTTTCGGAAGAGAGAATTCATCGTGCCATCTGATTTCGCCTGATTCTTTATTGTAACCGTTTGTCACCCATTTTCTTCCGGTCACTTCTTCCTTCTGATTAGGATTAAATCCGGAATCTTCGGTACTGCCATTACCTACAGTAAGCTTATTCTTTACTATTTCGCCGTCGGTTACTTTATCAGCTTCAATATCTACTGTATAGGAGAAATTGAACTTCCCGTCGAAGGGAGAATTGACAGTAAGATTAGACTTTATCTTATCGCTAAGATCGGCATAACGCGTCTCTCCGACATAAAGCTCATCCTTAATATCGGACTGTCTGCCATACATTTCAAGAAGCTTCTCAATAGCTCCGGGCAGGTTTGAGCCATTGACCAAACCGTCTATTTCACTTTTTGAAGCTGCGTCAAGGTTATTATAAAAGGCAGAGAAATCAATAGAACCGGTATAGGTAGCAACATAGTACGCCTTACCGTCTACAACCTTTGAAGTCCAGGTATTCGACTTATACAAACCGGTATTGGCAAGGTAAGGAAGACCTGATGTGGCATTGCTATCGGGTATAACTTCATTTAAAGCGTACTTTTTTCCTTTGGCTGTGAGCTTGTTGACATAAGCGTTATAATCAAGATTTTCGCCTTTTGACCATTTATCAAGCTGATCGCCCGTATATTCTACCAAGTATTCTACCTGAACATAATCCCCATTCTTATAATCTCCGGGGAAATTCATTGTAAAGCCGTTGACATTGCCGGTGCTGTCATAAGTAAATTCAGGACTTGAATGACCGTTATTATCGTGTACTACCTTAATAGAATCCTGAATAAGTTTATATGCAGAACTGTCATTAGCAGTTATAAGGTCTTGAATAGTAAGATCCTGGGCCCGTCCGCTTACGACTGCTTTTGCAGTGTATTTAATTATAAGCTTAGCAGGCTGTCCGTCCTTCTGAGGGATAAACTCAAAAACCTCTGCGGACTTTTGAGCGTTTACAGTTCCTTCAGAGTCATGATAAGAAAAGTTATAATCCTGATCCCAAAGATGAAGTTTGAATTCTTTATCATTTTGATAATCATCACCGGGCTCCGGAGGTATGACTTCAACATAGACATTAAAATTTCTATTCTTCGTATCCGGACTTGTAAATTTGCTGTTAAAATTAAGAACAAGGTTTCCGTTCGCAGGATCATAATGATAATCACCGGCAACATATATAGATCCGTTTACGACATCATTTATACGAATGTCCTTATTATCATAATAATTCGGTAAGTCGAATAGATTGCCTTCGCTCGGTATAGTCAGCGGAATACTCAGCTGAGACTTAGCAAGCTGTCCGTCCGGTACTTTGTAAAAATCGAAGGAGATATCAATTTTATCACAGTAATCGAAAATAGGTCCTGCCGAGCCGACAGGTGCATTTAAGGAATGCGAATTAGTGCTGCATGAAAACTTCACCGTTACATTAACCGGTCCGAAATCAGTATCATTATAGGTATATGTAACAGTATTGCCGGATACCACTTTGTCTGATATGCCGCCCAGCGTAACTTCCGGCATATAACCCCCGTTTACCGCGCCGAAGATGACCGTTTCAGGCGTCGGCGGGGCTACATACGGCTCGTCGCCCATGCCTACGCTGCTTTCTATGCTTCCCTCGACCGTCATTTCGGTCTCGCCGTTCGGCAGCATTTCGTTCAGAGTCGCCGAAATACCGTCGCTGAAGAGTGAAAGCATAAGCGCCAGCGTCAAGACTACCGCCAGAACTTTTCTTATCTTCTTCATTTATTCTTCCTCCTTAGCTTTTTATAATTTTTTTGTTGCGTGAGTTCCGATATAAAAGTTAATCGGACTAACTGTTTATACATACTCCATATAAATTAACTCATAAATATTATATCATTTCGTGCGTTAAAGTCAATAAGAAATATTCGGAATTATCAATGATTTACAAATTTTCGTTAAAAATAGCCAAAATGCCCTTTTTGTTTTGGTCATTTTTTATGTTATAAATTGGCAGGGACTTTTAAAAAATACAACTATATATTGCGCTTTTGGAAGATTATAATACTATATACACGGCAGCATAAAAAATAGTGATTAAAAAGGGGCATTTTTAGGGCAATTTTTCATGTTTTTTTAACATCGCAATACAGCAAAATGACAGCGCAGCGTCGGAATAAAGTGGTAAAAAAAAACAGAGCTGTCTGTAAAGGCTTATGACATTACAGGCAGTTTAGGTTGAAAATGTTCTTTGTTTACGTCATTTTCGCAGCGTAAACGGATAAAACGGACGCGGCGCGGAGCAGGCCGGGGCTATGGGATGCTGCTTTTGGAATTTCATTTGTGCAGGGAGAAAATTTGGGTTAGGCAGCGGCGAGTGTCTCCCCACGCAAAAACAGTCCGCCGGACTGTTTTTGCTCCCCGTCCTGCGCTCGCTTACACTGGGGGAGTTTTGCGGCCTGCGGGCGCGACCAAAGGTCGTTGCGATTAAAACTTGCTTTTCAAGGCTCCTGTGGAGCCTTGAAAAGCAAGTTTTAACGCTACGATTTCTGCCCCCTGGACCCCTGCGGCCTTTTAAGGAAAGGCCGGCGAAACCTTTTTAGTTCCCATCTCATACCAAAATTTTTTCCGTATTCAGATAAAAAACTTCTTATCCAGCGATCTCCTCAGCGGCTTGCATACACCGATTATCAACAGCATGATCCCTATCATCGCACAGGCCGTCAACGGATATACCGACCAGAATACAAACCTCGTCTTAAAGGTTATAACTATAAACATCTCTATCAGCATGCTGTACCCGCCAAGCGCGATAAACGCTCCTCCGAATACAAATAATTTGCCTTTTTTAAGGTATTTGCAAAGCCCCACCACCGCCGTGACGATTATCCCGGCGATTCCCGTTATCGGAAACGCGAGCGGTAAAAACCAGTCCCCGCCGGTCGCAAGATCCGCATACAAAAGAAAGAGTATCGCCGCCGCAAAATCTATCGGCACAAATATCACCGGGTTAGGCCTTCTGAACCAGAACGGCAGCACAAACCAGATATATCCGAGCGCGAGCCCGCCTATCACATATCCCGACCAGAGCACTCTTCCGTTTATTCTCAGGTCAATCATAAGGCAGATCGCGAAGGGGATGAGAAAGACGAAGGTGAGGATAAATAGCGCTCCGAAGCGGTTGAATTTTCTTGACGGCGGGATGAATTCGGGATAGGGTCCTTCGCCCTCCGGCGCGGGGATGTCGGGATGGAAAACCGCGGTTTTGCAAAGCGGACAGACTTTTTCGGAGTCCTTAAGCTGAACGCCGCATTTTACACAGTACATAATATATCTACACTACCTTTCCGTAAGCTCTCTTTGGTTTGATTCCACCGTCGTGTGGATCCCGAGCCGGACGAGATTTCTGAAGAATTCGCGTTCAAGCTCCGGGCTTTCCGAGCGCCTTATGAAGTTGATCCTGAGCTCGTTTCCGTAGGTGCAGACCGCGCAGTTGTGCGGGGATTTAGCCTGCGGTCCGAGTATAAAGTCGAAAGACTTTACATATTTTTTCGCTTCTTCCGGCAGCTCTATCCTTCCGAGGTTGGAAATCGTTATGCACCCCTGCGACTCCCCCACCCTGTCGAACACCGTCTTCATGACGATATTCTTTATAAAGAGCGGCACGAGCTTTATAATAAACAGCTTCTCGTCGTTCACATTAGCGGTGAACGCCGCCTGCATATACTTCGGAGTGACATAAAGCGCCATCTGGCGAGTCACTATCCCCAAAATCTCCTCAAATCCGTAGTCTCCCATCCTCGGATCCACCCCTACGTTCGCTACCATGACGAAGTTTCTCACCGTCTGGCTCGGGAAAAGCTTTCTCAGATTCACCGGTATCTGAACTCTTACAGGTCTTCGCCTGTCAACGTCTTTTACTTTACGCTTCTGAAGTGCTATGAGCGTATATATCATCACGCTCGCCAAGAATGCGGTCACGGTGACTCCGAGCTCCCGGCAGCGCTTTAAAAGGCTGTCCGCGGGTATTATGCCGCAGGTGAGATTCAGAAATCCGTCCTTTTCTTTTACGCCTGTCAAGTGAAACGCCTTGTCGGAGCTTCTTTTTAATCCCACTCTTCCCGCGTACTCCGAGAAGCTGTCCTCAAGCTCTTCGGGAGTAGGATTTGCAAGCCTGTCGGCTATTCCGCATTCGTTCGGAATTTCCTCGCCGTATTTCTGAGACAGGTATTCCGCGATAAGGGTTTTTAAAAATATAAGCCCGCCGTTTCCGTCGGTGACGGCGTGGAAGAATTCCACGGCTATGCGTTTTTTATAGTACAAGACTCTGATCGCGCATTTTCTGACCTCGCCGAAGGGCTGCTTCATGATCGGGCAGCTTCCGTCTTTGATAATTTCCGGCGCTTCGGTCTGTTCAAGATAATACCAGAAAACCCCTGCCCTGAGCCGAGAGCCGATAAGCGGGAAGCGCTTTACGGTCAGATCGAGCGCCGACTGCATAATATCCCTGTCTATCGGTTCGTCAAGCTCGGCCGAGAGTCTGAAGATATTATGCCAGCCGCGCCTTTTAGCCGCCGGGAATATAAGCGCGGCGTTATCAAGTCTTGACCATAGCTTCGCTTCGCCGTTGAGCCTTTTGTCAAGAAAGCTCCCGATCTTTTCATAGTCCCCGCGGTACTCTCTGAGATTATATAACACATAAGCGTGCCAGAGATTCGGTCTTATGATAAGCTCGGAGCGAAACCCTTCGCCGTTAAGTCTTTTATTCATCACCTTAGAGTCGTCAAGAAGGACTTCGTCGCCGCCGGCAAAGATCAGCGACGGAGGAAAATCCGCTTCTTCTTTTTTAAAGAAAATAGGCGATACGAGCGGATTCTCGCGGTCCTGAGAATAGCAGTCCGCAAAAAACTTCACCCTCTCGGTCGTCATCGAAGGGTCTATCTCGTCGTTTTCAAGATGGGATTTTCCGGAGAGAGTCAGATCCGTCCAGGGGGATATCGCTACTATCCCCGCGGGCTGCGGGAGGTTTTCTTTGAAGAGCTTAAGGCTCAGAGCATAGCAAAGCCCTCCTCCGGCGCTTTCGCCGCAGAGGATTATTTTTTCCGGCCCGAAGCCGCTCTCAAGCAGATATTTATACGCAAAAAGCGCGTCCTCCAGCGCTGCGGGGAAGGGATCCTCCGGCGCTAAACGGTACGCGCAGCAAAACACCCTTATCCCGAACTCGCACGCCAGAACGCTCCCGAAGCCCTTTGCGTATTCGATATTTCCGCATGTGTATCCCCCGCCGTGGAGATAAAGTATCACTCCCGGTCTCGTCTCCTCGCCGGGGGTTATCCATTCTCCCTCGAAGTTTTCAAAGCTCCTTCGCTCATGCCTTGCGCCGTTTCCGTGGGATACCGCCATGAAGTCTCCTAAGAGGACGTGAGTCTTTCTTGCGGCGGCAAGAGAGCTTTCGGTCATAAATCCCTTGAAGTATTTAAGATTCTGACGTACAAATTTTTCGGTCATCGGATCAAACCTTTTCTTTTTGCTTTTTATTTTTTATATTTTTATAAGAATATTCCGTTGCGGACGGGATAAAAGCCGTTCTTACCCGCGTTTGCTCCTAAAAGGCGTTAGCTGCCGGCTGCGCGGGAATCGCCCGGATTCAGACCGTGAATTTGAACACGCATTTTTCTTCCTCGCCGTCCCGAAGTCTCATATCGTTGTCGGCGGGAAGCGTGAATGTTCCCAAAAGCTTTCCTCCCGCTATCTCGCAGGTGCGGTACGAGGCTTTATTTTCGGGGCTGCAGGAGATATAGAGAAACTCCATCCCGTGCCGCTTAGCTAAAATCTTTAAAAGCGTCACAGCTTTAGCCGCGTAGTGATTTCCCCGGAAATTTTCATATACCCTGTAGCCGATATTTCCTCCGTAGAAGACCTTTTCGTTATGCCCTACCCTTAAGTCGCACTCCCCTACCCTGTTTCCTCGGGAGTCGAGAATATAAAAACGGTAGTCCGGTAAACGGTCGCCCTTGAGATTTCCGGGGACCTGCTTTCTGAGCTTTAGGGATATCTCCCCGGTCTTTAGGTCGCTTACGTCGAGAAATTCAAAGTCCGTCTCGTATCTTAACACCAAAAGATAGATAGTCCAGCCGATAATGAATCCCGCAAGAGGGGTTATCAGGAAGAGCGAAGCGGTCAGAAGCTCGGAAATGTTCAGCCTTCCCCTTATCGCTAAAACTACTACTTCTATCGCGACAAAGGACATTATCCCGATCGCCGGGATATATCTCACCCACTTCTCCACCGGCCTAAGGAACATGCAGACCTGCAAAAAAGTGCAGGGAACTATCCCGAAGCCGTAGAACCATATGTCTCCTATCATATATCCGCTCAGGACGTATGAAGGTATCACCCAGAGCGCTAAGGTAACGCAGAAAAATACGACGGGTCTGATTTTAGGATTCATTCTCTTTACCTCCGATTTCGGCAGCGGGCTTTATAAACAGGTATATCCCCGCCGCTAAATATAAAAACGCTATAAGATCGGTCCCCTCGAACGGACGGTTGAAAAACGGTATCCTGTTCGCAATAAGATAAATTATGAATAAGATATCAAGAAGCAAAAACGCGTGTCTCTTTCCGCAGGCGAGCCATCCAAGGCATATCCCGGCAAGAGGAGCCATCCCGAAAACCGCCAGAATCATCCCGAGCAGCGAATACATACTGCCGCCGAAATAGAAAAGCAGCGCGAGGGAGTATACCCCTGCCGCGACTACCGCAGGAACCCATCTTACCCATCTTTCCTTCTCGGCAAGACAAAGCCTGAGCTGCAAAAATGCCACCGGAACTCCTCCGAGCGTGAGAGCCGTCATATATCCTATATATACCCCCGAAACCGAGACGGTCGAAAGCAGTGCGGAAACCGCTATCCATACGGCCGCAGTTATGCACATAAGCGCCGCCGCGATCTTTTTAAGTCTTTGAGATTTCATCCTCGTTCTCCTCCTCAGACTCCCTCAGCTCGCCCCCGTATTCTATCTCCATCGGCGCGGCCGTCGCAGAACCCGCTCCCGAGCTCTTGAACACCTCCGCTACTTCGCTTACGGTAAAATATGCGTTCGGGTCGGCTTCATGGATCAGATTCTTCATCCTCGCTATCTGGAACCTGTTCACGACAAAATATATCACCGTTCTCTCGGTATTCATATATCCTCCCCTGGCGGCTATTCTTGTAGAGCCGCAGTCGAAGGCTTCCATAAGAGCTCTTGATACCTCGTCCGGACGTTCGGTGATTATCATCGCGGATTTCGATCTGTCAAGTCCCTCCACGATGAAGTCCACGGTCTTTAGCGCCGCCATATACGCAACTATCGAATAAAGCGGAAGGATCCAGCTTTTTGTCGCAATCCCCGCGGCGATATATAAGACGACGTTAAAGCTCATCACAAACGTTCCTACCGAAACCCCGATCCTCTTAGCGAATATGACCGCGCAGACTTCTATTCCGTCTATCGCCCCGCCGAAGCGAATGGTTATGCCCGAACCCGCTCCGGAGATCATACCTCCGAAGAGGGCGCAGAGCAAAAGATCGCTCCCCGCTATCGGCGAAGCCGCCGCTTCAGCCGGCAGCGCGGCTTTTATTACCCACGCCGCCAAAGAATACACCGCGACGGCGTAAAGAGAATACGCCGTGAACGCCGCGCCCTGGCGCTTATAACCGTAAAGAAAGAGCGGGACGTTTAAGATAATCAGCAGCGCCGACAGACCGAGCGGAGTGAGCGTATCAAGAAGCATCGCCGTCCCGGAGATCCCGCTGTCGTAAAGTCTCACAGGACTTAAAAACATCACCACCCCGAAGGCGTTTATTATTCCCGCGGCCGTGAGCATGATAAAATTCAGCGGTCTTAATCCCCGAAGCTTCTCCACTTCCATACGCCCCTTTCATCCCGGCTCGCCCCGGCGTTAAAACGCCGAGCGGCAGGATTTTTACGTTATGATTTATCATAACACATTTTTTTAGTAATTTCAAGTGTTTTCACACGCTTAAACGTACTATATTTTATTTATTTTCACACTTGCAAAATGTAAAAATATATGTTAATATATTACTGACGTTTAGATAGCAAGAATTGACTTAAAGAAATATTAGAAAGATCGCAGGTGTAACATGAAAAAACTGGTAATTTTGTACGAAAACAAAGACGAGTTCTTAAAAGAGCTTATCGAAAAGACCAAGGGCTGCGGGTTCAAGGTAGAGATCGCGAAATTTGCGGATCTGACTTCGTCCCAGCTCCATCAGGCCACGGCTGTCGTAAACGCCCTCGGCGAGGAGTATTACGAATCGAAGCTTCCGATGATATGCGACTTCATCGGAAACGGCGGCGCGTTCATAAACCTTGGCGGCGCTCCTTTTTCCGTCCCGAAGGACAGGGACAGGCGGTATCCCGAGGTGAAAAAGGGCCTAAGAGCGCTCGATATCGGCGACAGCTTCACCAAAATCCCGCTTTCCGGGGAGTATGAGCTGAGACTTAGCGAGAACGTGGGAAAAAATTCTCCGCTGAGAAAAAATTCTCCAGAAAGCGAGAAAACCGATATTCTGACCGCTGCATATTCCGGGCTTTACTGCCTTTCCCATCAGCTTACGGCGGGAAGAGTGAAGCATGCCGATCTCACGGTTTTAGCCGAGCTTTACGATGAAAACGGCGATATCGCCGCCGCGCCTGCGGTCGGGATAAAGTATATCGGCGGGGGAACCGTTTTCCTGATCGCCGCTGACGCCGAAAATCTTCTTGATTCGCCCTTCATAACCGGAGTCTACCGCGGCATAGTCGAGATCGCTTCTTTAGGGGACGCGTCCTTCATATTAAGATCCGAGCTTCCGAGATATCTTCCGGACGAGGAGCCGGCCATCTATATCGGAGGTCTGAACAGCCAGTCAAAGGTCGCGCTGAGATTCAATATTTCCGTCTGCGATCAAAGCGGCGCGGAGGTTTTCGGATATGTCCTGCGCGGGACCATCACCACGAAAAGATTCCAGCTCCCGAAGCTCCCCGAGGGGGACTATACCGTCACTGTGGATCTTGAAAGAAACGGCGAATCGGTGTATCTGAGAAGGACGGGATTCGTTGTTATCAGCGACTCCGCGCTCTTGGATGAGGTTAAGAAGTACGAGAGGATAAAGATCGATCCCGAGGTATCGAAGACTCTCTGCGTTCAGGGCGGCAAGCCCGTTCTGCTGCACGGAACAACATATTTTGTCACCGACGTTTGGCAGAACTGCTTTACAGACTTCAACTATTATCTCTGCCGCCGCGATCTTGAGATCCTAAAGCGGGACGGGTATAACATTTTAAGATCCGGAAACTGGGTCAGACAGACCGATTTCCACGGCCCGGACGGGAAGATAGAAACATACTCAAGACGAGCTTTGCAGGCGTATTTCCTCACCGCGGCAAGAAACGGCCTGAGCGTGCAGTTTACTCTCGGTCATATCGCGCTGAACGACTGGGACCGCTCGAAGTGCGCGATACATAATCCCGAAAATATCGCTAAGGTCAAAAATCTTGTTAAAAGCTTCGCGAAGCTCTTCGGGGAGTATCCGAACGTAATGCTCGACATTTTAAACGAGCCGTCCTATTCTTATAAGGGGATGTGGCAGAGATGTCTGCCGTCTGGGGATCCGTATGAGCTTTCGGCGTGGAACAGGTGGCTTGAAAAGAAGTATAAGACCGCGAGCGCTTTAAGGATAGCCTGGGGCGAAAATTCCAAGGAAATTCCGGAGCTCGGAAATATCCCGGTCCCTCAAAGATCGGATTTCGGCGGCGCTTTCGACAGAACCGAGCATGACAGAAGATCCTCGGCCGCCGCGGATTTCTGGCAGTTCGCGCAGGAGAGCTTTGATAACTGGCTCGGGATGATAAGAAAGGAAGTCGGGGCGATAGCTCCCGAGACCGTAGTCATAATGGGAAGGGACGAAACTCTCAGAGTCCCGATGGAGCAGAACGGAGCCGCTAACGGTCATATCGACATGGTCAGCTGGCACCAGTGGCACTACGACGAGCAGCTTCATCAGGAGTATATGCTTAACAGGATCAAAAACCGCGTCTGCTGCGCTCAGGAGCTCGGTATATACAGGTTCATCGATCCGCGCGGCTCACGGCGTTTAAGCGATGAAAATATAAGAAACGATCTTGAACGCAAGCTTATGTTCGGATTCGGGAACTGGATACAGTGGCAGTCCTACAGCGATCCCGACAGGGACGAGCTTTGCGAGAATATGCTCGGCGTTTACCGCTCGGACAGAAGCTTCACGCCCGCAGTGCCGATGATAAGAGAGCTTATAAATGCCGAAAACTCCGCGCTTGCATATATGACCGACCGCGACGAGGAAGCCTTCCCGATAATCACTCTTTATCCTACGAGCTCGCACTACTCGATGTATTCTCAGTTCGCCCTGAGCGCCCTGAGAAAGCATATAGATATCCTTAATCGCGATCTTCGTCTGCAGAGCGATCTTGTTCCGGAAAACCTCTTCGATCAGAAGCATAAGGATATCATCGGAAACCCGAAGCTTATAATCATCCCCGGGGCGATGAGACTTTCGGAATCCTGCTGGCAGACGGTTCTTGAATACGTCCGCGGCGGCGCTTCGCTTCTTATAAGCGGCTGCGTGGATGAAAACAGCTATTTTGAGCACACCGAAAGGATAGGTAAAATCACACGCGAAAGGACGGTATTCCGTCCCTGCAGATGCTATGAAAGAATAACTATCGACGGCAGCGACTACGTCTGCTGCTTCAAAGAAGCTGCGGAATACGCCGAGGTCGAAAACGTCCTAAGCGTTGCGGCCCCGGAGCAGCTCAGCGTTACGGTATCGAAATGCGGAAAGGGAAAAATTATCTATTCTCCCCTGCCGCTTGAGCTTTCCTCGGACGGCGCTTCCGCAAAGGCTCTTTACCGCTATGCGGTAAGCGTGAGCGGAGCCGAAAATACCGTTTACGAGACGCCCGAAGGACATGAAGCGGTTCTTATACAGGCGATAAAATACTCCGGCTGCACCGAATACACCCTGATAAACGACGGCCCGGACGACGATATAGAGCTTAAGGACTTAAGAAGCGGAAAGAGCTTCAAAGCGCATATCCCGGACGGAAGAAGCGTAAAGCTCTGGGTTTCTCCCGAGGGCGAGACGGTCGCGCAGTACGGTCTTAAAGACTGAAGCCTAATAATTTAATACAAAGAGCGGGAAGTAAATTTCCGCTCTTATTTCTTTCTTAATTTTTCCTTCTGCGGTTGACAAACACTCAGAAAAATGATAGACTCTTTACATGGTATACAATGTTAAGAGGTGTTTATATGTACAAAAAACCGTCGGAGATCTTAAGACGCGCCGGGATACGCGAAAGCTTCTTTTTAAGGCTTTTCGCGGCGTATTTTACCGTTTCGCTTATTGAGCTTATCATATCCGCAAAAAGAAATATAGATCCTATCGCGGCATGGCAGGTCTTTTCTTCGGAATTTTCCGTCATAACAAAGCTCATCTTCGCCGCGTTATGCTTTTTAGCGCTGAGCGCTCTGCATATATATTACGAAAACGCCGACAGCTATCTTCTTTTCATCTCGGTCTCAGCCTTTTCGGTGCTTGCGGTAAGAAGATCCGGCAGCTTTTATACTGCCGCGGCGATATCTGTCTGCGCGGTGATTTTTTCTCTTTACGCATATTCAAAGCTGACCTCGGCTCCTAAGCTTCCGAAGCTTTTGCCGCAGATTTTAATCGCGTTCTTTGCGATCTCGACCTTTATCTTCGTGATCGCGACCACGTTCTGCAAGCAAAAGACCTTCGGCACTCCCTGTTTTGATATGGGGATCTTCGTCCAGACCTTCCACGCCCTTAAAGAGACTCTTACCGCGGTGATAACCTGCGAGCGAAACGTCGCCATGTCTCATTTCAGGGTCCACGGCTCGTTTATATTCTATCTTCTCCTGCCGTTTTATTCCCTATTCCCCTCCCCCGAGACGCTTCTTGTCTTTCAGGCGGTCGCGATGACGGCTGCGGTCGTCCCGCTTTATCTTATAGCTAAAAATCGCGGCTTCGAGCCTTTACAGATATTATGCATATGCATGACTTATATTTTCAGTCTCGGGATTTTAATGCCCTGCTACTACCCGTTTCATGAAAACTCTCTTCTTCCGTTGCTTTTGATGTGGCTTCTCTGGTCGGTTGACAGAAAGAACCCGACGGTGTTTTATCTCATGTCCGCTCTCGTGTGCACGGTAAAAGAGGACGCTCCGCTTTATGTCATCTGCATAGGGTTTTACTTTCTTGCGACGGAAAAATCCCCGGAACGCTTCCACGGGCTTATCGCTTCGGCGCTTGCGGGGATTTATTTCATCTTTATCATGTCCTATCTTACCAAATACGGCGACGGAGGCTATATGACCTCCTCCCGTCTCGGGATACTCATCGACGGCGAGACCAAGGGCTTTGCGGGGATATTCTCAACTGTGATAAAAAATCCCGCAAGATTTTTCAGTCTCTTTATTACCGAGCGCTCGTTTCTTTTCATACTTGAAACGTTTTTGCCGCTTATGTTCCTGCCGTTCATGAGCGCGAGTCTCAGCGGGTATTTTCTTATGATCCCCTACGTCATAATGTGCCTTGTCATAGGCGCGGGATACGGCTACGCTTCTGACATAGGCTTTCAGTACGTCACGGGTCCGATCTGTCTTTTGATTTATTTAAGCGTTATCAACGCCGGAAAAATAGAAAAAGGCAGGGGGAAAATTCTTGCGGCGGCGGCGACGGTATCCTTCATCTGCGCCTTTGCGATGGCCACCCCGAAGATTTCCTACGTCAAGGATTACCGCGAGAACCGGGAGTATTACGACAGCGCCGACGAAGTTCTTTCGGAAATTCCCGAGGACGCTACCGTTCTTGCGAACACCTTCCTTCTGCCCCACGTCGCCGAAAGGCTTGAGGTATACGAGCTGACCGAGAGCTTAGTCAAAACAGGAATAGATCCCGACGATTACGACTATTACGCCCTGAGCATATACGATCCCCTGACCGAAAAGCTTACCCCGATCCTTGAAGAAGAAGGGTTCGAGATTGTAGCGGAATCAAAGGACTTTGTACAGATATGGGGTTATAGAGGTTAGAGGATTAGATGGTTAGAAGATAGAGAAACCGCGTCCTGAGGACGCGGTTTTTTACTTTTTACTTTTTATTTCTGCTGATTCGTTTTAGTTCGGATATAAGGAGTCTTTTTACATATTCCGGCGGGGAGGTTTTTCCGCTTTCCCAACTCTTAAGAGTCCTCGGCGGTATCGCCATCATCCTTGCGAGCTCGTTCTGTTCAAGCCCTATGCGTTCGCGCCAGTATCTGAAATCGTTCTCTATCTCCGGCGGCGCTTTTGCTTCCTTGGTCTCCCCCAAGAGGATTTCTATCGCCTGCTCCGCTGAGTTTTTCCTTTCGGGAAGCTTTTCTTTCATCCTTTCAAGCGTTTCGGGATCCCGAAGAAGCTCCGCGCATACGCTTGCGATCTCCTCCTCGCCCTTTGCGGTAACTGCCGCCCCCGAGCCGCAGAAGTAGTCAAGATTATACTGCTCGCAGCCCGATACGGCGTTATCCAAGAGCATAGGGAGCCGCTTCACCGCAGCTTCGGCCGTAGAAAGTCCTCCCGGCTTTGTTATAAAGAGATCCGCAGAATCCATAAGCTCCGGGACGTTTTTCACAAATCCCTCGACTCTGACTCGTTCCGAGCCCTCAAACTGCTTCTCAAGCTTTTTATATACCGTCTCGTTGGTGCCGCATACCACCGTCAGAACTGCGTTTTCCGGCATTTTTTCATCTATCAGCCCCGCAAGCTTCGGGATATTCCCGCATCCCATCGAGCCGAACATCATAAGGGTATGAAGATAATTCTCCGGGATCCCGAGCCGCCTTTTGGCTTCGGACTTATCTATCCCGGCAAAAAATTCCTCCCGGACCGGTATCCCGTCTATCGGCCTGATTTTCTCCTTATTTATCCCGATATTTTCATACGCCGGGATAAGTTCTCCCGACGGCACGAAGTAAAGATCCAGATCCGACTCCTCGGTCATGGGGTAGCAGGTATAGTCGGTCGCGATAAAGCAGGTCCTCAGCTTAACGTCGGGATACTGCTTTTCAAGATCCGTCGCCATCAGCGCGGAGATAACGTGAGGGCAAATAACCGTATCGAAGCCGCCGGAGGATATCTTAGCATAAAGCTTATCGATTCCGAGATCCAAAAGTCTGTGTATAGGAGAGCCGGTGTTAAAAAGCTCAGGATGCTGTTCGATAAAGCTGTAGGAGTTCCCGGACGTTTTAGGGAAATATCTGTAGAGCCTGACATGCCAGTCGCAGATAGTTTTTGAAGCCCACTCCGAGATGAACGCAAGAGCGTCTGTAGTCTCGCATTCGATCCCCTTTTTCCCGAATACTCCCGCCAGCGAAGCCGAGACGGAATTATGTCCCTGTCCTGTGTTGCAAGTCAGAATCAGCGCTTTCATTTTATTACCTCCGAAAAAAATTATTTTGGATAAGGCGCGGTGAGAGATAGTAAGATAGTAAAAACTGAACAAATTATTTAAAATTATTATACTACTTTTGGAGCAAAAGTGCAATAATAAAAAAATAAAAATTTTTTACGAAAAACACTTGCATTTTTTCAGGAAATGTGGTATTATATTTGTCGGCGCCAAAAGGCGCAGCGTCTGGGTGTAGCTCAGCTTGGTAGAGCGCTACCTTGGGGTGGTAGAGGCCGTGGGTTCAAGTCCCGTCACTCAGACCAGATAAAAAGCAGGCGAC
Organism: uncultured Clostridia bacterium; assembly: GCA_947588805.1. Taxonomy (GTDB): domain Bacteria; phylum Bacillota; class Clostridia; order Oscillospirales; family Ruminococcaceae; genus Faeciplasma. The sequence goes on along the minus strand of CANPYR010000004.1, from coordinate 50,502 downwards.
GTAGGGCGCCTGTTTTTTTGTTTTGGAAAAATGTGGGGTGAAGGAATCTACTGTTGTTTTATCACATATAAGTGCTTACGGATAGGAATAGGATTAGTTCCGAGTTCTATATCTTCTATCTTCTAATCCTCTAATCCTCTATCCTCTGCATATCTGTCCTCTGTCTTCTGTCTTCTCCCCACCGTTTTCTCCATTTGACAACCTCGCCGAAATATGCTATACTTTTCCACGGAGGTGGCCATTTATGCCGAAAACAAAAAACGTTACCGCTGTTTTGGCCTGCGGGGGAAAAAGCCTTAGAATGGGCGAAAATAAGCTTCTTATAAATCTTTGCGGCAAGTCCTGTCTTCGGCGTTCCGCAGAAGCGGTTCTGTCATCCCCGGACGTAAAAACTCTTATCGTCGCGGCTCCCGAGGACATGACCGAAAAGTATTCCGAAGAGCTTTCGGGACTTCGGCTTAAGCCTTTATTCGCTCCCGCCGGCGCTACACGCTCGGAAAGCGTGAAAAACGCCGCGGAATTATCCCGCGACAGCCTTATTCTTATCCACGACGGCGCGCGCCCGCTCGTAAGTCCCGAGGAGGTCCAGTCCTCCATCGACGACGCTTTTATCTACGGAAGCTCGGTCGTCTGCACGCCCCAAAAGGATACCGTAAGATATTCCGACGGCGAAAAAAGCTTCTGCCCGAACCGCGATCTTCTTTATACCGTCCGCACGCCGCAGACCTTCGAGCGCTCGCTTTATTTAAAGATGTTAAACGCCTGCGAGCCGGGTATCACAGACGATTCGCAGCTTCTTGACGCGATAGGCCGGGTCCCGCACATCACCCTCGGCAGCTTCCGCAACATCAAGCTTACGACTCCGGACGACGTATCGCTTGCGCGTATACTTTTAGGAGAGATGAATATGAGTACGAATATGAATTTCAGGATCGGCCACGGCTACGACGTGCACAGGCTTGTCGAGGGGAGAGCTTTGATTTTGGGCGGGGTGAATATCCCCTGCGAAAAGGGGCTTTTGGGGCATTCCGACGCGGACGTTTTAGTTCATGCGATAATTGATTCCCTGCTCGGCGCGGCAGCTCTTGGGGATATAGGGAAGCTGTTTCCGGATAACGATCCGAAATATTCCGGCGCTGACAGTATCAAGCTTCTTGAGCGGGTGACGGAATACGTCTCGGAAAAGGGATTTAAGCCGATAAACGTAGACGCGACGGTGATAGCTCAGGCTCCGAAGCTTTCCCCGTATATAGAAAAGATGCGGGAAAGAATAGCGGAAGCGATGAAAACGGAAGTTGACAAAATTTCGGTAAAGGCCACTACAGAGGAACGTCTCGGCTTCACGGGTTCGGGAGAAGGCATAGCCGCCCACGCCGTCTGCCTTTTAGAGGGCAGGGCGTTAGAGGGATAGAAGGGCTCGTCCGCCAATTCCGAAATAAATTAAAATACCGCTGTGTTTACCGCAAACCACTATCCCTCCCGCAAAAACTTCCCGAACATCTCCCTCACTTTTTCTATATCAAATCCGATTATTTCATCAAAATCACAGCTTGAAAGAATAAATCTCACGAACCTGCCGCCGAGATAATATCCCACGTCGCCGCGGCCGTTATAGCTTACCCAGTCGCCGAAATAGCGCTGAGTTGAAGGAGTCATGGTCTTTAAATCGCTTGAAAAATCCTTTTTTATCTGCTCAAAGCGGTTTTCGCACCACTCCTTCCAGCCGTTTTTATCCTGACGCCAGTATCCGGGATCGCCGACTATGGTCTGCTCAAAGCACATCGCTATCCCCTCGGTGAAGAGCTGCCAGAGAAACGAGTCTTCGGCTTTTTCAAAATCGCGGTTCAGGATCCCGTACTGCTTCTGGTAGGCGTGGCCGAGCTCGTGGTAGATAAGGGCGCGCATATCGTCTACCCCGCACCAGTTAAGCTCTAATATTTTTTCAATTCCGAGAAGTATCGCCGTTTTCCCGCGGTACTCCGTCGCCCACCCTGCTCCGTTGCAGAGCCCGAGATAGAACGCTACCGTCACGTCCGGACTTCTGCCGAAGCATTTTTTTATTTTATCATCCAAATTTTCCGTCGCTTTTAAAAACGAGCCGTGCGCGGCTTCAAGCAGATCGCTTTCGCTCGCTGGAAGGTTTAATACCGATAAATAATCGTCTTCGGAAAATTCTCCGGTACCGATTGCGTTCTTAGCGTCCGAGACAAGCTTTGAACACAGTCCCGGCAGGGCCGTATCTATATATCTTTTCCACCGCTCAAACGAGAATCCCGACGAATCATAGGCCGTCCGAACGGAAGAATACGTATCGATAATTTCCATAAATCATTACTCCTATTTTCCGGACAAATAACGAAAACAGCGCCGAAGCGCTGCTTCGATATATCTGTCCGTACCAAAAAATCCTGCTACTGTCTTTCGGCTCCTATCCCTCTGTCCTCTAAAATGTGAAGGCCTGTACCGGCTCGTATCTTATCCTTATTTTTGGAAGAGCGCTCAGCGTAGAATATGTATCCGTGCTCGCGGGGACGTCGTTTTCGCCGCTTGCGGGAGGTGCGAAAAGCTTAAGAGTCAGAGTCTTTTTGCCGTCAAGTCGGGAATCAAAGAAGGCCGGCATAAGATCCACAAACTTGGTCTTCGGAGCTTTATAGAACCACCTGCCGTTTATTTCTATCATCAGGTTCTCCTCTCCCTCAAAGTACAGCTCGCAGAACGTCGGATCGCCCTCGAATTCAATCGGGACAGCTATTCCCTCCGCGTCCTCTGAGCCGCCCCAGCGAAGTCTTGCGGGAAGCTTTATCTCCTCCCCTACCGTCATTTCAGGCTTAAACCAGTCGTCGGAGATTATTTCCTTATAGTCCCGAAGTATCGGCCACTCGATCCCGACCTCTTTATTATTAGGATCCTCAAACTCAAGTCCGAGCCTTCCCTGATCGCGGAACTGGTAGAAAGTGAAGCCTGAGAGCCAGTCGGCTTTTTCATCCCTTATCTTCTCGCAGAACGCTCTTACCATCTTCGCCTGATCGTAAGGGCCGGTAACGTCTCCGTCGGTATTCAGCTCGCTCATTACCATCGGCTTATCCTGACCTGTTATCTCGCGGTATCTCTTAAGCGTATCCCTGACCGAATTCCAGACCGGCTCGTTTCCGTTATAGGTATAGCTGTGGCCGCCCTTTTCGGCTATGTCGTTCGGGTATCCGTAGTGTAGGGTGAAATACTGATCTATAGACCAGATATCGGTCTCCTTCGCGGCTTCCATGAAAAGCTCCTCCATCTCGAGCTTTCCCTCGCGTCCTCTGTAAGCTCCCGCGCAGAGGATCGTTTTTACGTTGGGGGCGTGCTCGTGGACGATCTTTGAAAATCTCGTAAAGAAATCCGCTACTTCTTTATATGTGCAGCGCTTATTGAAGCTGAACCAGCTCCCCGTGCACTCGTGATTTATTCTCATCATGACTCTTCCGAACGGTCTGAGATCCTCCGCTATCGCTATAAGCCGGTCGTCCGAGACGTGCGGATCGACGGTAAGAGTAAAGATCACGTCCTGGCCGTGCCTGCGTATATCCCTCATCTGCTCGAAGACCTCGGCGTTCTTATCGCCGTCAAGACCTCCCCTATAGGGGAAATAGTCGTCGTAGGGATATCCCCAGGCGTTAGAAGAATCGGTCGAAGGAAATGCGACGGAAGCCCTTTCCGGCCATCCCTCGTCGAGCGGGTAGTAGCAGTACATAAGATTTATCGCGCGGTGGGGTCTGCCGAGCTTAGAAAGGATATAGTCCTGATTAACATATTCTCCTCTTTCGCTGCCGTCGCCTAAATCGACCGCGCATTTCGCTTTTCCCATGTGCAGGGAATATGTCTTAAGATTTTCAAGAGTGTTTTTTACTTCCATTTTCGGATCCTCCAAATGTGTGATGAAGTTTAAAAGGGGTTGAGCGGGGTGTGGTATTGATATAATATACTAAATTCATGGGAATGTCAAGACGCGGCCTGAACGAGATGTGGCCAAGGCGGCCACATCAAGAATACAGAAGTCAGAAGTCAGATGTCAGAACTTCAAGGCGTCGCCTATGGCGACGATTTTAAAAATAATGAATAATGCGGGCGATTTAGACACTCCTCCTGAACGGACGTGTCAAGAAGCCGGACGGCAGAATTCAGATATCGGATATTATTTGTTCGCCGCTCGCCTATTTCCCCAAATACCCTTTTAATGCCTTCGCCGCTTCCTCTCCCATCGCCTTATGACCCTTTGCGCTCGGGTGCAGACAGTCTCCGGAATCGTATTCGGCTTTTAATTTGTTCGGCGAATCGGGATCAGCTACCGCCGAGTAAAAATCTATATACCCGTCGAAACCGCTGCCGTCGCTTCTCATCCAGTCGTTTACCTTTTCTCTTACGCTCTCGTGGAGCTCAGATTCCCACCACTCGTTCGAGCCGAACGGCGTTATCGTTCCCGCGTAGATCTTTATCCCCTTTTCGTGGCAGGCGTTTATCATCGCCTTATATTCGTTTATCATGTCCTGCGAGGTATCGGTCTGCGCGCCGGGGATATCGTTTGTGCCGATAAGTATTATCACGCTTCTTACCCCGGGGATATCTATAGCGTCCCGCTTGAATCTTTCCTTTGCCGGCATCCCTGCGCCGCCCCAGATCGCGTTGCCGCCGATCCCGGTATTAACGACGGAAATATGCGAGGTCCCGGGATCCGACTGAAGCTCGTTTGCCAAAACGTCAGGCCATGCGTCAAAGCCGTTCCAGGTCGAAATAGAGCCGTCGGTGATGGAATCCCCGAAACAGACAAGAGTCTCGGAGCCTTCATTATAACCGTCCGCTCTGCAAAGCGAGAAGTAACTCCACATCCATTCGGTAGGACTGAAGTTCTCGCTCACGTGGTTCCCGCTCACTACCCAGCTTGCGCAGTCGGCTTCCTGATGCACCGCCGGGAAGGATGGAACTGAGCCGAATTTTACCGTTACCGCCAAATATTCAAGCGCGGAGAATTCAAAATCCACGCCGTCCGAGGTGGCAGTTTCCCCGGAAGCCACCGTCACGCTCTCGGAACCGCCGAACGTAATTACGGTATCGGTCGAGGTATCGATATCAGGCTCGCCCGGCTTAAGAAGCTTCGCGACGTGCACCGACTCGATCACAAGATCCGAGCCGGGAGGATCAAGGGTTTCGGAATGCTCGTTTGAAAATGTGAGACGGATTTTCGATCCGGACATAGAAGCCCGAAGCTCCTGACGGCAGGTCGAGTCGGAAAGATGCGGATTTTTCGGCATCATATCGACCTTAGAAGGCTGAGTCGCGGCGGTAAAGATACAGCTCCACCCGTCTGATTCCGGAGCGTCGGCGAGCCGGCTCACCTCCTCGGAAGCGCCGCAGCCCGAGATCCCGAAACAGATCGAAGCGCAGATAACAGCGGGAATAAATTTTTTAAGCATGGTAAGACCTCCGATATTATATTTAGTTAAAAATATTATAGCACATTGTCAATGTGATGTCAATATGTGGGGGCGGGGAAGATGTGGCCAAGGCGGCCACATCAAGAATACAGAAGTCAGATGTCAGATGTCAGAACTTTAAGGCGTCGCCTATGGCGACGATTTTAAAAATAATGAATAATGCGGGCGATTTAGACACTCCCGGGCGGGGGAAAGCAGAAATCAGAGATTAGAAAATAGAAAATAGAAATTAGAGATTGGAGATTAAGTTTTAAACGGCTTTGAATTTATCCGGAAATTATATTATCACAATGAAAGATTGAGAATCTCGCCGCCGCTTTATACCGGCTTGCTTTTCACCGAAAGTGAAATTCAGGAGTAGTAAGTAATTAAGTTATAATACCTCTTCATCACCGACAAAAATATCCCGCGGCCTATCATGTAAAGACCGCGGGACCTTTTATATCCCCAACTCCTCCGCCCCAAAATTCTTTATCCTAAATCTCCCCCGCTCCGGTTCCCTTAATTCACTCCGTCTTTCCGTCCTCCGTCAGCGCCTTCAGGCTCGACGCCAATCCCGCAAGACCTTGGATCTCGCTCGGGATTATTATCTTCGTCGCCTTGCCGTCAGCGGCCTTGCCGAAGGCTTCAAGCGACTTAAGCGCTATTACTCGCTCGTTCGGATTAGACGCGTTGAGCTTCTTTATGCTCTCCGCAAGCGCGCTCTGTACGGCTTCTATCGCTTCCGCTTCGCCCTGCGCCTCAAGGATCTTCTGCTCCCTGACCGCGTTCGCGCGGAGTATCATCGCTTCTTTTTCGGCTTCGGCATGAAGTATCTCGGCCTGTTTATCAGCTTCGGCTTTTAGGATCTTCGACTCCTTTTCGCCCTCGGCTACAAGTATCTGAGACTTCTTATCGCCCTCGGCCTGAAGGATCTTTTCACGGCGCTCGCGTTCAGCCTTCATCTGCTTCTCCATCGCGTCCTGAATCTCTCTCGGCGGCAGGATGTTCTTAAGCTCGACTCTGTTTACCTTGATACCCCAGCGGTCGGTCGCTTCGTCAAGTATCACAGTGATCTTTGTGTTGATAGTATCGCGCGATGTGAGAGTAGCGTCAAGCTCCATCTCGCCGATTATATTTCTCAGAGTCGTGGCGGTAAGGTTCTCTATGGCCGCGATCGGGCGTTCTACGCCGTAGGTGTAGAGCTTCGCGTTCGTGATCTGGAAGAACACGACGGTATCTATCTGCATGGTGACGTTATCTTTGGTGATAACCGGCTGCGGCTGGAAATCCGCTACCTGTTCTTTTATCGACACCCTCTTCGCTATTCTGTCTATGAACGGGACGAGAAGGTGCGGACCTGTGTGGAGCTCACGGTTGAAAGCGCCGAGACGTTCGACTACAAACACCTGCGCCTGCGGCACGATCTTGAAGTTTGAGATAATGACGAAAATAAGTATCAGTACCACTACGAAAACTATTATCGGTAACATGCTCATGACCTCGCTTTTTTAATTTATTTTTTGACAGAGTGTAAAAATGACGGAAAAGCTTCACTTTTGGGAGACGATAAGCTTAGCGCCGTCTACGTCCTTAATAACGACCGTCGAACCCTCCGGGATATGCTCGCCGTCCTCGCTCACCGCTTTCCAGGATACCCCGCCTATGATCGCCCTTCCGAGGGATCTTTCGTTGATCACATCCTCGGTAACTACCGCAAGCTTTCCGATATTCATATCGGCGTTTGTTCTCACATACTCCCCGCGGAGCTTTTTAACGAGCGGTCTTGTGGCGATAAGAAGGATAAGAGTCACGGCGACGAAGCAAAGAAGCTGCGCCCAAACGGGAGTCCCGAGCCCCGCAAGGATCACGGCGACAAGAGCCGCGAATGCGAACCAGATCGAGACGAACTGCACGGTCATAATTTCAAGCACGATCGCGCCTATAAGGATTATCACCCAAACGAGAACCATAGTTACAGTCACAGTGAACACCCCCTGTTATTTGCAAGCGCCCGCCCTTAGCGGGAGCCGCTGAGTATATTATAACATATAATCGCGGATTTGTAAAGAGGTTTTGGCGAGGGAAAGCGGCGGGATGAGCGGGAGAGGGAGGGCGGGTGGGCGCAGTCGGTAGTAATTCAGTAGATATGCAGCGAATCCCGCCGCGGCTGTCAGAAAACAGAATTGAGAAATCAGAAATCAGATCTGCTTACTGTACCCCTCTGCGCTCCCCCCTCGGCGCGATAAATGCTCGGGTGCGTCTTTCGCTCCCAACGACCTTCTGCTTGTCTTTCCCTTTCCGGCTCCCACCCCGGGCGCAGCCCGGTGCGCTGACGCGCACGGCTCGCCGTCCTTCGGCCGGCGAGCCCGGCCGGCCATACGGCCGTCCGCGGGCTGCGCCCTCCCGCTCTGCGCTTCTCCCAACTCCCCAACCCTTCGCAAAATTCACAGCGTCATCTGATCCGGATCCGGTATATCCTTAGCAAAAGGACCGGCGGCGGGCAGAGTCTTTGTTCTGTACTTTGAAAGCTCCTGCGCCTTCGCTTCGTCAATAATATGCGCGCTCTCTACAGAAGCCCCCGCCTTCAGAGTCATTACCTGCACGCCCTGGGTATCCCTTGTAGACTTCGGAAGTATCATCCCGGTGTTGAAAATTATCATCCTGCCGTTTGTTGAGCGAAGCATTATCTCCGCGCCCTCTTTGACGTCAAGAATATCCACAACCTCTGATTTGTCGCTGTAGGCTTTTAACAGCACCTTTCTGTTCGTCTTTGTCTCAAACGAGCTGAGCGGGACTTTTGCAGCTTTTCCGTTTTTATATACGACTAAAATACATCCCGAATAATCAAGAGTCGCCGCCATAGCCGTCACCGTCTCGCCCTCCTCAAATTTAAGCGCGACGGGGATGTAATCCCCTAAAACGCTCGCTTTTGAGTCGGAAAACTGTGAAGCCTTCGCCTTATAACACTTCGCGTTATTTGTGAAGAACAAAATTTCCGCGCGGTTGGATAGGTCTATCTCGGTTGTGATAACGTCGTTTTCTTTTAGCTTGTGCTCTCCGGACATCCTTAAGCTCTGCGGGGTTATCTTTTTGAAGTACCCCTCTCTCGTAAGGATCAGGCGGCAGGGATAGTCAGGGATCTCCGGCTCGGAGGATACCTCGGGCTCGTCGTAGGCGTAAATTATCATGGTCTTTCTCGGGATACCGTATTTTTCCGCTACCTTTTTAAGCTCGTCGATAATTATAAGCTTTATCTTTCTTTCGCTTCCGAGGACTTCCTGGAGGTCCGCTATTTCTTTTGTAAGATCGGTTACGTCCTTTAAGCGGTTTAATATATACTCGCGGTTTAAGTGCCTAAGCTTTATCTCCGCTACGTATTCGGCCTGGATCTCGTCTATCGAGAACCCTATCATCAGATTCGGCACCACGTCCGCTTCCTCTTCGGTCTCGCGAACTATCTTTATCGCCTTGTCGATGTCAAGAAGTATTCTTTCAAGCCCTTCAAGCAAATGCAGCCTTTCGGCCTTCTTGTCAAGATCGTACGCCACTCTTCGCTTAACGCATCCCACGCGGAACTTTATCCACTCCCGCAAAATATCCGTAACTCCCAAAACCTTGGGATACCCGTTCACAAGGATATTGAAGTTAGCCGAGAAGCTGTCCTGGAGCGGCGTGAGCTTATAGAGCTTTCTCATCAGCTCCTCGGGATCAACTCCTCTTTTAAGGTCGATCGCGATCTTAAGACCCGAAAGATCGGTTTCGTCGCGGATATAGCTTACCTCTTTAAGACTCGTTTTCGCAAGATCGATCACTTTCTCAATAATGGCTTCCACCGTAGTAGTGGGCGGTATCTCGGTTATCTCAATACAGTTTGCGGACTTGTCGTAGGTATATTTCGCCCTGATCTTGACCGCTCCCCTGCCGGTGTTGAATATCTGCCTAAGCTTTTCCTCGTCGTAAATAAGATATCCCCCGCCCGGGAAGTCGGGACCCTTCATGTACTGCATAACGTCGGTCTCGGGATCGCGAATAAGCGCCACGGTCGCTTCGCAGAGCTCTTTAAGGTTAAACGGGCATACCGAGCTTGCCATCGAAACGCCGATACCGACGTTTGAATTCACCAGGATCGACGGGAATGTCACCGGCAAAAGCTCCGGCTCCTGCATCGTGTTGTCGTAGTTCGGGACAAAATTCACGGTGTTTTTGTCTATATCCGAAAAAAGCTCGTTGCAAATAGGTTCAAGCTTGGCTTCGGTGTATCTTGAAGCCGCGTACTGCATATCGCTCGAATATGCTTTTCCGAAGTTTCCCTTTGAATCTATATAAGGATGCAGAAGCGCTTCGTTTCCCCTTGCGAGCCTTACCATCGTTTCATATATCGCCTGATCGCCGTGTGGGTTCAGCTTCATTGTCTGCCCGACGATATTTGCGGACTTGGTTCTGGGGCCCTTAAGAAGTCCCATCGTATACATAGTATAAAGAAGCTTTCTGTGAGAGGGCTTGAAGCCGTCTATCTCCGGGAAAGCGCGCGAAACTATGACCGACATGGCGTAGGGCATATAGTTTTTTTCGAGCGTGACCGTAATAGGCTCGTCGACGACCGTTCCCGCGCCCTGTATATAAGCCTGCTGATGCCTTTCGGACAGCTTCGGCTGTTTTGTTTCTCTGTCTTTGGATTTCTTAGCCATTTGCCGTTTTCTCTCCTACTTTTTTCAATTAAAATCAGCTGATGTCGGCCATATCGAGATAGTCGTGGCCGTTGTTATTTATGAATTCCTTTCTTGCGGAAAGGTTATCTCCCAAAAGCATCTCGAACATGAATTTCGTATGCTCGGCTTCGTCGGGACCGACCTTTATAAGCCTTCTTGTCTCGGGGTTCATGGTTGTAAGGCTCATCATATCCGGCTCGTTTTCGCCGAGTCCCTTTGAGCGCTGGATAGTAAACTTCTGCCCCTCGATCTTATTCATTATATCCGCGCGCTCCGACTCGTCGTAGGCAAAGTATGTTCTGTCCTTTGTATTTATCTCGTAAAGCGGAGACTCCGCTATGAACACATACCCCTTCTCTATAAGCGTCGGAGCGAGGGTGTAGAGCATGGTGAGAATAAGAGTCCTTATCTGGAAGCCGTCGTAGTCCGCGTCGGTGCAGATAACTATTTTAGACCATCTCAGATTTGAAAGATTAAAGCTTGAAAGGTCCTTATTCTTAGAGGACTTGACCTCCACTCCGCACCCTAAGACCTTCATAAGATCGGTTATGATCTCGCTCTCGAAGATCTTGTTATAGCTTGCCTTCAGGCAGTTGAGAATTTTTCCTCTTACCGGAATCACCGCCTGAAATTCCGCGTTTCTTGCAAGCTTTACGGAGCCTAAGGCCGAATCTCCCTCTACGATATAGAGCTCTCTTTTTTCAACGTCCTTAGAGCGGCAGTCTACGAATTTCTTTACCATATTAGCCATGTCGAGCTTTTCGGTGAAGATCTTCTTCTGGGTTATCCTCGTCTTCTCCGCGGACTCTCGGCTGCGCTTATTTATCATCACCTGATCGCAAATCTTTCCCGCGTCCTCGGGATTTTCTATGAAATAAACTTCAAGCTGATGCTTTAAAAATTCCACAGCCGCGTCGTAGATGAATTTGTTGTTTATAGCCTTTTTGGTCTGGTTCTCATACGAAGCCTGAGTCGAGAAGGAGCTCGATACCATCACAAGGCAGTCCTCTATATCCTGATACTGGATCTTTGCTTCGTTTTTAAGATATTTCCCGTTTTGCCTGAGATATCCGTCCAAAAAGCTCGTGAAAGCCTGTCTTACGGCCTTTTCGGTCGAGCCGCCGTATTCAAGGAAGCTTGAGTTGTGGAAATATTCCGATAGCTTAACGGTCTTAGAAAATGCGAACGCAAAGTTATATCTAACCTTATAATCGTTCATGTCCTCGCGGTCGCGGCCCTTTCTGTCCGCAGTCCAGAGCTGCGGCGCGGTGAGATAATCAAGCCCCACGATCTCGTTCACATAATCAAGAATACCGTTTTGATACAGATAGTCGAAGCTCTCGAAATCCCCCTCGGGGTTTTGATATCTCAGACAGAATTCTATCCCCGGATTCACTATCGACTGCTTCTTCAAGACGTCGCAGAAATATTCCTTCTCGATAACGATATCCGTAAAGACCTCAAGATCCGGAAGCCAGCGCGTTCTGGTACCGGTCTGGCGGCGCTTGGTCTCCTCTTTTTTGAGACCGCCGATATTCTCTCCCTTTTCAAAGTGAAGGTCATACTTATACCCGTCGCGGTACACCTCCACGTCCATATACTCGGAAGCGTACTGCGTAGCGCAGGCTCCGAGACCGTTAAGACCGAGGGAATATTCATAATTCCCGCCGCCCTGAGCGTTGTCGTATTTACCTCCCGCGTAAAGCTCGCAGTATACAAGCTCCCAGTTATAGCGGTTTTCGGCCTTGTTGAAATCGACCGGGCAGCCCCTGCCCTGATCCTCGACCTCGACCGAGTGATCGTTATAGTATGTCACCGAGATCTTTTTGCCGTAGCCCTGATTAGCTTCGTCCACGGAATTGGAAATGATCTCAAAAACAGAGTGCTTGCAGCCGTCGAGCCCGTCCGAGCCGAAAATGACCGCCGGGCGCAGCCTTACTCTGTCCGCTCCCTTCAAAGAGCGGATAGCTTCGTTGCCGTATTCTTTTTTAGCCGGCATTAAAATACCTCCCCTGAAGCAGCCGAGCGTCCCGCCCGGCACGATATGTAGGTATTATAACACATTTTTGAAATAAATGCAAGAGCGACAGATGCGCTGATGTGGCCAGGGCGGCCACATCAAGAATACAGAAGTCAGAAGTCAGATGTCAGAACTTCAAGGCGTCGCCTATGGCGACGATTTTAAAAATAATGAATAATGCGGGCGATTTAGACACTCCCAGATGCGCCGAAGCGGCGCGTCCGGAAGACAAAGGTCAGAAAGTCGGATTTTAAAATTTCAGGGTTTCGCTTCGGCGAGGATTTAAAAAATTTGAAATAATATGTGCATGGACTCTCCCACACGGTGTGCAGAATTGAGAATGAAGTAAAGCGAGGTACTGACCGTAAATTCATATGCTGAAACAGCGGCGCTTACGGTTTTGAAACCTGTCAGCCTCCCATCCGTCAAAAAAATAATCCGAACGCGTCGCCAATTGGGAACAGGTTCGGATTATACTAATTTGGTGCGGGTAACAGGACTTGAACCTGCATGAAATTGCTTTCACATGGACCTGAACCATGCGCGTCTGCCAATTCCGCCATACCCGCGTTTCCCGTTATTTTTACACGGTCGGGATACCGAGACGGAGCTTTTTCAGCTTCACCCGCCCGATTATTATATCATACCGCCGCGGGATTGTCAAGCGCTGATATTAAAATTTTCTTCATTTTATATTTATAAATTCAAAACCGGCAGACGAAGCTGCTGTTTGCACTAACTCAAAAAAGATATTACCGTCCCGTCCGCGTAAGAACGGCGTCAAGAAGATAATTTATTATATCTGAACCGTGGGATTTGTCATGCCAAACCGTCAAAAAATCCCCCGCCGATAGCGGTACCGGCGGGGTTAGGATCGTCAGATCAAAGCGCGACTTTATCCGAGAAGTCGGAGTTTATGACATAGTATACTGCCTGATCCTCGGGCTTGATATAAATCTCAAGCGTTTTGACCTTGCCGCTGAATTTGCCCTTATAGTCTGCTTCCACAGCCTTCTTGATATCCGAAAAATCATACTCGCTGCCGCCGAACTGGACCTTGACGGTCTCCTTAACGGTAGAAGTTTTCTTCTCGGCTGGCTTTTTCGCAGCAGTCTTCTTTACGGGCTTCTCAGCCGCCTTTGCTGTTTTTACTTCCGCCTCGGCCGCTGCTTTTGCGGTCTCGGCCTTTTTCTTTGCCGGCATAATTATTACCTCCGATAAAAATAAAAATAATTCGGTATTTATATTATACTACGTTTTTGCAAAAATGTCAATCGCTGAAGGGAAATTTGTGGGAGGGGACGGCAAGATGAGCGGACTTGGGCGGGTGGGTGGGCGCAGTCGGTAAAGATTCAGCATAGAAGCAGCGAATCCTGCGCTATTAGAAGACAGAATTGAGAAATCAGAAGTCAGAAGTTGTAACTATAGGTTTCTGCGCATAAAAGTCGGCGCGATAAAACCGCAGGTGCGGCTTTCGCTCCCAGAAACCTTTTGCCTGTGCCCCCATCTCCCTTTTCATCAATAAAATTTGCATAAATAGACTGTTTACAACCGCGTAAAATTGTGATAAAATGACAGTATAAAATAATTTTTCCGGAGGTAATTACAGTGAAAACTTCCTTTATCAGATTGCTGCTGACTATGACCGCCATAACGCTTTTCGCGGGGATTTTATCATCCTGCGGGGCCGAGGAGCAGCCTTTCAACTACGATACCGCGCCGACGGCGCTTGAGCTTTTGCCGACGGAAACCGTTAAGTTCAGCGGCAGGGAATGGAACGGAAAGCCGTATTCCCAGGACGCTGACGGAAATTTCGCAAGCCAGCCCGCGATAGTGAGGATGGGAAACCTGCCGTATCATACCGTAGGAACAGTAGTCTACGACAGCGAAGAAAAGGCCGTAGAGGGGGCTAAAAACTACGACCGCTCGCTCTCGAAGTACTATAAACTCCTGACGGGGGATGAGAACACCTGGCAGCTTGCAGTTTATAAGAATATGGACGACGCGGAAGCCGCGGGTGTATCTGACGGCTTCTATAAGCCGGACTACGATATGCAGTCCGCGCCGAAATACGAAGGCGAAGAGAAGATATATTCTTCTTCAAACGCCTATTACGGGGGATTCAAAGACGTAACCCTCCCCGCTTCCTGGCAGACTCAGGGCTTTGATTTTCCGATATATACAAACACCGTCTACCCCTGGGCCGACGGAGCGTACGGAAATGAAAGACTCTTCCCGCCGAACGTTCCGACGGTGACTAATCCCGTGGGATTTTACAGATACAGCTTCGACGTAGATCCCGAATGGGTGGGCTCGGGAAGAAGAGTCTATATCTCCTTCGGCGGCGTTGAGTCGGCGTATTATGTGTATGTAAACGGCCGCGAGGTCGGGTATTCCGAAGATACCTTCGACGCTTGCGATTTTGATATCACTCCTTATCTGAACTCCGACGGAAAGGACAACCTTCTTGCGGTAAGAGTCCACCGCTGGTGCGACGGAAGCTATTTTGAAAATCAGGACTTTCTGCGTCTTGCGGGGATCTTCCGCGACGTGTATCTTTACAGCACCCCTGCGGTGAGAATTTCCGACTACACCGTCGTGACCGACCTGAACGGGAGCTATACCTCGGCCGATATAAATCTCTCGGTAGAGATCTCGGATACCGCCGCGACCTCGGTATCGAGCGGAAACTACGGCGTTATCGCGAAGCTTGTGGACGCGGACGGCGAGACGGTCGCCGAAATGAGCAAATCCGTGCCGGAGATCTTGCCGGGGGAGAGCAAAGTCATAGAGATGAAAAAGACGGTATCTCAGCCGCGCCTTTGGTCCGACGAGGACCCGTATCTCTATACGCTCGTGATAACTCTCTATGAAAATAACGGAGCGTATCTCGGCAGCGTATCTCAGCAGCTCGGGATCAGGGAACTCGAATTCACTCCGACCGAGGGAACTCAGGAAAACGAGAGCTATTCGCAGGTCCTTTTAAACGGCAAGCCGCTGATTTTAAAGGGCGTGGACAGGCACGAGATAAATCCCGAGACCGGACGTTATATGCCGGACGAGCTTGAGGAAAAGGACGTTAAGATAATGAAGTCCCTGAACATCAACGCCGTCAGGACATCCCACTATCCCGATTCGGAGAGCTTTTATAATATGTGCGACCGCTACGGGATCCTGGTTCTTGGCGAATGCAACATCGAGACTCACTATAACGTATCGGCTCAGGATACAGAGACGTATTTCAAAGAGCTTATAAGAGACCGCGTTGAAGCTCATACTATTGCGTACAAAAACCGCACCTGCATACTGATCTGGTCGATAGGAAACGAGACCGTAGGCGGCAGCGAAACTTATCTTAATCTTATACAGGAGCTTAAGCAGCGCGATCCGACGCGTCCCGTGCACTTTGAATCTCAGGGCAGCGGCGGCGGCGTAGATATCGCTTCCACGATGTATTCCTCGATCGGCGACGTCGAACAGCGCGGGCAGTGGGAAAATCATATGCCGTACCTGATGTGCGAATACGCGCACGCGATGGGAAATTCGGTCGGCAATCTCTATGAATACTGGGAGGTATTCAGAAAGTACGACAACATCTTAGGCGGGTTTATCTGGGACTTCGTGGACCAGGCGGTATGGACCGAGATCCCGTCGTCGGGATACGACTACTACGGAAACGGGAAATATCTTGCCTACGGCGGCTCATGGGGAGATAATCCGAACAGCGGCGACTTCTGCCAGAACGGAATAATCTCCGCAGACAGGACTATACAGCCCGAAGCGTATGAAGTAAAATACGTATACCAGCCCGTATGGTTCACTGCGGATAAGATAACCGCCGAGAGCAGGACCGTGAATATCTATAACGAATTCAGATTTACGGATCTTAATAAATTCGATCTCTGCTACGAGATACTAAAGGACGGCGAAAAGGTAGCCGAGGGAAGCTTAGGCGAAATATCCTGCGCGCCTATGGAGACGGTAATGGCCGAGCTTCCGGAGGGCATTACCTCCTACGGCGAAGGGGAATATCTTGTAAGTCTTTACTGCAAGCTTAAGACCGATTCCTCCTGGGCCGAAGCGGGGCATACCGTAGCGCTCGAGCAGTTTGAAGTCAAAACCGATAAGCCCGAAGAAGCGGAAGAGGATCTTGGGGATCTTCCCATGCTGATTTTGGAGGACGGCGCGGACGAAATAATTCTTACAAACGAAGACGGGCTTCTTATAGGGATATCCAAAAAGACCGGAACTATAGACAGGTATTCTTTAGGCGAAGATCAGATACTTGTATCGGGACCCGTAACAGATTTCAAGCGCGCCCATCTTTCTAACGACAACCTCGGAAGTCCTCTCTCGGGAGCGGGAATCGAGTCTGTAGAAAATCTTGAATATTCGCTTGACGAAAGCGGCAAGAGGTTCAGCATGAGCGTAACGCTTAAATTCCCGAGAAACACCTCGGAGCAGGTGAATATCACCGTCTTAGGCGACGGAACCATAGACTACTCCGGAAGTCTCGATCTTTCTTCGGAATTCTCGGAAATTTACCGCTACGGCTCTAATCTTATACTCCCCGCGGATTTTGAGGATATGACTTACTACGGCCGCGGGCCTGCGGATACCTACTGCGACAGACAGCGGGGAAGTCTTGCGGGAATTTATTCGCAGACCGTTTACGACGGATTCTTCCCGTACGGAAACCCGCAGGATACGGGAAATAAGACCGACGTGAGATATCTTACTCTTGAGAATTCAAAATACAGAGTCAGGATCTCTGCGGGCGAAGACGGGAATATAGAAGCATCTGCGCTTCACTATACCGCTCAGGAGCTTGAACGGGCAAGAGCGCCTTATCAGCTCAAAGCCGAGCCGGAATACACTTATCTCAACCTCAGCTACAAGACCAGAGGCACCGGCGGCGCTTCATGCGGACCCGAAACGCTTCCGAAATATAAGGTATCCAACGAGCCGAATATGAAATACGGGTTCAGGATTACGGTGGAAAAGAAATAAAGAGATTACTTTTACGGGCTTCCCGGGTTTTCCGGGGAGCCTTTTTTGCAGATTTTCATAAATTATACTTATCCGCTTGTCTTAGCATAAAATTCCTTTTTAAGGAGCATACTAAACGAAAAAAGCGGAGGTCTTTATGAAAATAAGCGGAAAAACCGGGTGGGTAAGCCTTTGGGCGCTCTCTAAGATAAACCTGCGTACTATAAAGAAGCTGAAGAAGATATATTCCGAGCTCTGCAGCGAAGGCGTGAAAACATCCTTGGAGGGATTCTTCGCCGACAGCTTCCACGCCGTTTTATCCAAGGAGCAAAAGCCCGGTAAGGCGATGAAGTCAAGATTTGTGTGGGCGGAAAACGGGACCTTTCCTGCCGCGGAGAAAATAATCGAGTGCGCAGACGGTTTCTTTCCGTCCGCTGAGAGCGGGGCGCTTATCATCTCGCAAGCGCTTTCCGGGCAAATCCTTCGCGGCCCCGAGACCGAATATCTAAGCGAGACCGCGAGCTTTTGTCTTATCGAGAAGATATATAAATGTCTTAAGGACAACGACCGCGCGCTTATAAAGTATATGACTCTTCTTTCGGAGCTGGGCGGGCTTGACTCCGCGGGGATAAATTCGCTCATAAACCCCGTGGCGATAAAGCTGAGAGAGGATCCCGCATATCTTAAAAGCGATTCACGGACCAGGCTTTACTACCGCGAAGCCGTTTATCTCTGCGCGGTGAAATCAGGCTCTGACGGCGTGAAGATCTGCGAGCGGCTTTTTGAAAAAAGCGGCGGCGGGGATATAGATATAATGAGTCTTGGCGTGATCTCCCCGCACAGATCCCCTTGGGAAGCGGTATTCGCGGCTGCGGTTCTTTCGCTTGTATCTTTGGGCGTCGCTCTTTCGGTTTCATATTTTGCCGACGCGCTCTTCATGACTCCTCTTCTGTTTCTCCCTGCGTTTGAAGCGCTAAGGCCATTTTCCGACAGGATCTTATATCATAAACGCGGATACGAGCGGCTGATGAGATTTGATCCCGACTCTGAAGAGGTAAAAAATACAAAGACCGCTGTCGTGCTTTCTTCGGCGGTCTTAGGGGCCGAGGACGCAGCGGGGCTTTATGAAAAGCTTTTAAGGATCCACTGCTCAGAACCGGGCGGGAATATCAAAATCTGCGCGCTTATAGATCTGCCGCCGGAGCAGGCGCCGATATCCTCCGAGGACAGATCGGTTACGGACAGCCTTTCGGAGGTTATAGAAAAGCTTGAAAAAATATCCCCGAACCGCTTTTCGGCTTTAGTGAGAAAAAGAACCTTTTCGGAAACACAGCAGGAATACATGGGAGCGTTAAGAAAGCGCGGGGCGCTTTTGCAGCTTGCAAAATATATAAAGACCGGGAGCGGGGATTTCTGCGCGACGATAGGGGCGTATAAGGAGCTTTCGGGCTGCAAATATATCTGCGCGCTCGACAGCGATACCGTCCCGCTGATGGACGGCGTAAGCAGTCTTATCGGGATAGCTCTTCATCCCGCGAACAGGCTTAAAACCGATAACGGAAGGATAATATCCGGTTACGGGATAATCGCGCCGAGGATGGTTACACGGCTCGACGAGAGCTTAAGAACGGAATTTTCAAAAAGTCTCGGCGGCATAGGCTCCCGCTCAAGCTATGACTCCGAGGCCGCAAGCCTTTGGCAGGACGTTTTCGGCAGGGCGACCTTCTGCGGCAAGGGGCTTATAAACGTCGACGCGCTTCTTCTCACCGAAAAAAAGCTTTCCGGGGAGAGGATACTTTCCCACGACATTTTGGAGGGCGAACTCATAAATACCGCCTACGCCGGGGACGTATGCTTTACGGAAGGATTTCCGAAAACGCCGCAGAGCTATTACCGAAGGCTCGATCGGTGGATAAGGGGAGATTTTCAGAACATCCCGGAGATCTTTTCAAAGAATTACGATTCGGTCTCAAAGCTTAAGCTTCTTGACAATATAAGGCGAGCTATGACTCCCGTATCGGTATTTCTGATCATGTTCGCGGGATTTCTGCTCTTCCCGCCGTCCGGCGCGATAACGGCTGCCGCGGGACTCGTTCTATGGCTTTTTCCTCATATTCTGGGCGCGGCGTTTTCTCTTATTAAAGACCGCTCCCACGGAAGAAGATTTTATTCCGGACTTATAAACTCGGCCTCGCTGTCCTTAAGAAATATTCTCTACAGCGCGGTAATGCTTCCGACTCTTGCGGTAAAATCCCTTCGCGCCGCGCTCACGGCGATAATAAGGCTTTTTACGGGAAGGGAGCTTTTGGAATGGACCACCTCGGACGCTTCGGACCGTCTCGGGACTCTTCCGCTGAGATTTTATCTTGTTCCGGAGCTTTTAAGCCTTTCGCTTCTTTGGTCCCCGGACTATCTTATAAGGCTCTTCGGAGCGGTATTTTCACTTATGCCTGCGCTCCTCGGGATAAACTCCGGGAATATCAGAAACGAACCCGCGCTCGGATACCGGGACGGCAGGGAGATCTCCAAGCAGGTCGCGGATATGTGGGGATTTTTTGAGGAATACGCAGGCCCGAAGGATAATTTCCTGCCGCCTGATAACGTGCAGTTCTCGCCGGTATACAGAGTCGCTCACAGGACCTCTCCGACAAACATCGGGCTTTATATGCTCTCTGTCTTAGCCGCAAGGGACCGCAGGCTCCTTTCCTCGGAAGCGGCTCTTGACAGGATAGAAAAAACTCTTGGAACTGTGGAACGGCTTGAAAAATACCGAGGTAATCTCTATAACTGGTACGATACCGAAACTCTTGAGATATGCTATCCGGAATTCGTCTCAAGCGTAGACAGCGGAAACTTCGCGGTTTGCATGGTAACTCTCAAAGAGGGCCTTAAAGAGTTCGGAGCAAGAGGAAAAGCGCTTGCGGGAAGAGTTCTCGGGATAGTAAACGAAACGGACCTCGGGATCTTCTATAATCCCGTCCGGGGGCTTTTGGCAATAGGGATAGATCCCAAAACCGGCGAAAAAACAAGAGGTCACTACGACTACCTGATGAGCGAAGCGCGGCTCGCTTCTTTCTGGGCGATAGCTTCGCGCCAGGTCCCGAAGTCCCACTGGTCAAGACTTTCCCGCGCCATGCTCTCCTCGGGATTTTTCAGCGGCGCGGCTTCCTATTCCGGGACTATGTTTGAATTTTTCATGCCGGAGCTCTTCTTAAAGAGCCCCGAAGGCTCGCTTTTCAGTGAAAGTCTTAAATACGCGCTCTCCGTCCAGAGACGATACGCTTCATCACTAAAACGCCCCTACGGCGTTTCCGAGAGCGGGATCTACAGCTTCGACACCGCCCTGAATTACAGATACTCCGCAAACGGCGTTCCTAAGACCGGAATAAGGCGGGGGCTTGAAAACAACTATGTCGTATCCCCCTATTCGACCTATCTGTCGCTCGGCTACGCTCCATCCGAGGGCGCTGAGAATCTGAGACTTATATCCGAGTACGGGATGAAAGGGAGCTTCGGACTCTATGAAGCTCTCGACTTCACCTACTCCGATTCCGGGCGGCCGGAGCCCGTGAGAAGCTATATGTCTCACCACATGGGGATGTCGATCTTAGGCTGCGACAACGCTTTGACTGGCGGGATTATGCAGAAGCGCTTCATGCGCGACCTGAGAGTAAAAGGCGCTCTGGAGCTCTTGGACGAGCGCTTCCACCTCGGCGCGGCGGTATTTGAAAACACCCTTCGCCGCCCTGCGCTTTCCTCCCCCGAGAAGCCCGAAAGCGAGACCGAGACTTTTGAGGATATAAGCTTAAGCTCGCCGCGGGTAAAGCTTCTCTCAAACGGCGAGATGACTCTTACGGTATCGGACGGCGGGCTTTTCAGGGCGTTATACCGCTCGAAAAATCTCTATCTTCCCGGCTTCGATCCCTATTCAAGACCGCAGGGCTGCTTTTATTATTTTTATGACGGAAACAGCCTTCTGCCCTTTAGCTATCTTCCGGACAAGCTCCCGGGGGCCTGCGCGGAATTTTCCGAGGACGGCGCGGCGTTTTACCGAAACACCGAGCTTCTGTCAGCGGGGATGAAGCTTAGGCTACATCAGGAGCTTCCCTGCGAGATAAAGACGTTTGCGTTCAAAAATACTTCCGGCAAAGCTCTCGATACCTCAGTGATATGCTATATCGACCCCTGCTTACAGTCCGACTCGGACGCGCGCGCTCATCCCGCCTACTCTAAGATGTTTCTTCGGCTCGAAAGGGATCCGGAATACGATATCATAACCGTAACAAGACTCCGCGAGGACAAAAGCGTCTATATGGGGATTGGCTTTATAGAGGACGTTAAAAAGACGGTCAGCTTCGACAGGGGCGAAGCGCTTTCATACCCGGACGGGCTATACGGGCTTAAGGAAAGATTCTTAGGGATCCAGTCAAGCCTTATCTCCGAACCGGATCCCTGCGTATTCATCCGCGCGGAGATCACTATCCCCGAGGGCGCGGAGACGGAGATAAATATGTTCACGGTCTGCGCGGATTCAAAAGCGGAGCTTATAAACCGCGCCTGCGCGATAAGAAGAAAGCGGCTTAAGTTTTCAAGTCTCCCAAGGCTGGATACGGCTTCGGGAAGACTGACTTCGTTTTTGCTGCCGAAGCTTCTCTACGGCTCCGGTATGAACCGCGAAAAGCTTAACGGAGTTATGAATAATTCTCTGCCGCTGAGCTGTCTTTGGGAGCTTTCGGTTTCTACTGATATCCCGGCTGCGGTGGTAATTCTGAACGGCAAAAACGATTCGGGAAAGCTTTCGGCATACCTCGGGGCGTATAAGCTTATAAGCCGGAGCGGGATTTCGATGCAGCTTATCTTTGCGTTCGACGACGGGGGAAGATACGAACGGGAGCACTATAATCTTCTGATATCCGCGGCAAGGGAGGAGCGCTGCGAAGCTCAGATATATTCCCCGGGCGGCGTTCTGCCCTTAGATCTTTCAAAGGTCCGACGCGGGCTTTGGGAGCTTCTTTGCGCGTATGCGTTTTACGTCTGCGAGGAGGATATAACGGAGCGCGAAGCCGAGCCCAAGACTGCGGCGTTCAAAGAAATAAAGAAGTCGCTTCCGGATGAGATACCGCTTGACAGGCCGGTGGCATGCGGGGGATTTTCGGGAACGTCCTACGCGATAAATTCCGTCCCTCCGCTTCCGTGGTGCCATATACTTTCAAACCCGGTATTCGGAACGCTTTTATCAAGCTGTTCTCTCGGCTTCACCTACGCGTTCAACTCCCGTGAAAACCGCCTTACGCCCTGGGACAACGATCCGACGAGGGACAACAGGGGCGAGAGACTTATCCTTAAAATAAGGGGAGAGATGTTCGATCTCACAGACGGCTCGGCGGCGTTATTCTCCTTCGGAAAAGCGGAATATTTCTCTCACGGGGAAGGATACCGCGCGCATGTTACGGTCGAGGTCTCGGAAAAGGGAATGTCTAAGAGGATAAGAGCGGAGATACGGACCGAAGAAAAAGCGGAGCTTGCATACTACACCGAGCCCTGCATGGGAGTCACGCGGGCGGGAGCTTCGATGATCATCCCGAAGAGGACGGAGGACGGGATTATCTTGCACGCCCCGGCTTCGGAGCTCGGCGGCTGGACTTATATAAGCGTGAAGGGCTGCGTGAGCGCGGTCGCTGACAGGGAGAAGTTTTTATCCGGAGACTGGTCGGAAAGCGTATCGCCCTGCCCGGGACTTATAGCGGCGGTAGTTTGCGAGGTCTCGGGATATCGGCGCGCGGACTTTTATCTCAGCTTCGCGCTCTGCGAAAGCGCCGCGAAAGCCATGCCGGAATACTTCAAAGAACAGAGCTTTGATGGGAAGAATTGGATGAAGAGCGGATCTATGGATGAAAAAACGCGGCTTATAACTCCCTGGCTTCTGTACCAGACTCTTCACGGCAGGATCTATTCGCGGACCGGGTTCTATCAGTGCTCCGGAGCCTACGGCTTTCGGGATCAGCTCCAGGACGCATGCGGGATAGCGGGAGCGTACCCCGGGATATTAAAATCCATGATTCTTCGCTCCTGCATGGCTCAGTTCCCGGAGGGAGACGTTTTGCACTGGCGGCACACTCTTCCCGGCAAGAAGCCGAGAGGGATAAGAACCGAGATCTCCGACGATCCGCTCTGGCTCGTATACGCGGTATCAAGATATATCTCGGTCTCAAAGGACATGGGGATACTTGATATAAACGTTTCCTACTGCGACGGGATAAAAATCCCGGACAGCAAAAAGGAAAGCTACGGAGAGGTCTACAGGACCGCTTCACGGGAAAGCGTTTATATGCACTGCAAGAGAGCGCTCGCTTCAAGATCCGGGAAAAAGGGACCGCACGGGCTTATGCTTATCGGAGCCGGGGACTGGAACGACGGCTTCAACTCGGTCGGAAAGGACGGAAAGGGCGAATCGGTATGGCTGAGCGAATTTTATATAATTGTCGCAAAGAGCTTTTCCGAGACGGCTCTTAAGATGAACGAAAAAAGCTACGCCGAGGAGCTTATCGACAGCGCCGAAGAGCTTGAAAAAGCGATAGAAGAATACGGCAAAGACGGCGACAGATATATAAGAGGATATTTCGACAGCGGGGAAAAGCTCGGCTCCGAAGAGTCAGTCTGCTGCAAGATAGATTCGGTGGCGCAGTCGTTTGCGCAGTTTGCGGGGCTCGGAAGCGACGGCTTTGCAAAAAAAGCTCTTCTTAGGGCTTATTCCGAGCTTTACGATCCGAAAAGAAAGACGGTAAAGCTTTTTACACCGGCGTTCGATACCGATTCCGAGCCGGACCCGGGGTATGTGAAATTCTATCCCGAGGGACTTCGGGAAAACGGCGGGCAGTATACCCACGCGGCTGTTTGGCTCGCGATCGCGCTTAAAAGGGCGGGACTTACCGAGGAATCAAAGAATATATTCGACGCGATCAACCCGATCGCGCATTCCGAAAACGGCGGGTATTTAAGATATAAGACCGAGCCTTATTATCTCTGCGGGGATGTTTATACCAACAATAACTGCATGGGACGGGGAGGCTGGAGCATTTATACCGGCGCGGCGGGCTGGGCCTTCAGAGGATTGGAGGAGTCGGAGGACGGCATTAAAGACGCGGGATTTTAGTTTAACCGAAGGGAGCGGAGCGCGGGTTTCGCTCCCGAAAAGCTTTTTTGCAGTTTTTAATTTTGCGGCTCCAGGTCCTGGCGCGCGCAGCGCGTATACGCGCCGCAAGGGTATCGGAATCAGCGCATTTTTACAATTTTTTTCGGCAAAGTGGGAAAGTATACAGCATATCACCGAAAATAATAAAAAAGCCCTTTACATTTTGCCGCAAATGATTTATAATTACGATTGGCAGATTAGAAAAAATATCCCGCCCGGGGAGGGCTTTTCCTAAGGAGGTAGTCGGATGGAAAGCAAAAAGGCCGTCAGAGATTTTATGCTCTGCATTCTGCTCGGCTTCGCCGTATATATCCCGCTCGTCTGCATAGCCTTCCTGATCGCTGAAAGACTTTCTCTTGCGGTTTTCTTCGGAGCTCTCTACGGCTCCGCGGTCATGACTCTTTACTATTACCTCTTCGCCAGAGCCACCGCAAAGGCCGTGGAAGCGGATCCCGAGACCGTCAAAAAAAGAGTTCAGTCCGCTTACAGTCTCAGAATGTTTCTTTTGGTGATCTTTATGGGCGCCGGGGTGTTTCTTGCCGTCGAATTCGGCATCTTCCACTGGCTTCCGCTCGCTCTTTCGATGCTCGTTCCGAGGGCGACGGTGGCGGCATATCAGGCTTTAAACAGAAAAAAATCAAAGGAGGGCGATGAAGTTGGAAATTGAAGTGACCGGCGCGAAGATACTTTTAACGCTTCCGCTCGGGATAACCGTCACCGAGACTCAGGTCAACATGTGGCTCGTAATGCTCGGGATCGCGGTCTTCTGCATCTGGCTCACCCACGGTCTCAAGGTCAGACCGACCTCGAAAAGACAGATAGTCGCGGAGTACATCGTCAAAACGGCCGAAAACTTCGTTACGTCGAATATGGGGCAGAAGTGGAAATGGTTCGTCCCTTACGTCGCGGCGCTTTTCAGTCTCGCGATGTTCTCAAGCCTTATCTCGCTTCTCGGGATGTATCCCCCGACCTCCGATTTGAATACCACCGCGGGCTGGGCGATCATGACCTTTATCCTGATCACGTTTTATAAGATAAAGACAAACGGAGCGTTCGGTTATGCAAAAAGCCTTACCGAGCCGATATTCATAATGACTCCTATGAATATTTTGGGCGAATTCGCGACTCCGCTTTCGATGGCGTTCCGTATGTTCGGAAACGTGGCTTCCGGAACCGTCGTATCGGCTCTTTTGTACGCGGCTCTCGCTTCGCTTAATAACGCCGTGTTCGGATGGCTCCCGGGGATCTTGGGCGAAGCCGCCGAAAAGCTCCCTATATTACAGCTCGGTCTTCCGGCTGTTCTCTCGCTTTACTTCGACGTGTTCAGCGGCGTGCTGCAGGCGTTTATCTTCTGCATGCTCACCATGCTTTATATCAAGTCCGCGGCCGAGGTCGAGGATTAAATTCCGTCAATCAAAAATATTATATATAAAAGGAGATATAACTATGGAATTTTTAAACGTTATGCTTGCGGCTACGGCTTCTGCGGACCCTAACGTTCTTGCAAGAGCTCTGGTACTTATGGGATGCGCTATCGGCGCGGGACTTGCTCTTATCGCGGGTATCGGCCCCGGTATAGGCGAAGGCTTTGCGGTCGGAAAGGCTTGCGAAGCCATTGCAAGACAGCCCGAGCAGAAGGGAAGCGTTACCACCACTATGCTGATGGGATGCGCGGTAGCCGAGACCACAGGTCTTTACGGCTTCATCATCGGACTTCTTCTCATCTTCCTCGCGCCCGGCCTGTTCCTCAAAAGACTCTGATCCGGATGAAGCGAATACTGCGTGCTGTCCGTAACGCAGAGAAGGTGGTAAATTATGTTGAATGTTGTAATTGCCTCCGCTACGCTTGACTTTTTATCGGTCAACGTCTGGCATATCCTTATGGCGGTAGGAAACCTTCTGATACTTGTCCTGATACTTAAAAAGTTCCTCTTCAAGCCCGTGCAGAACATTCTCAGACAGCGCGAGGAGGAGATAAATAAGACCTATTCCGACGCGGATAAGGCTTTATCCGACGCGGAGAACGAAAAGGCCGAGTATCAGAAAAAACTCAGCGCCGCAAAATCCGAAGCCGACAGCCTTATTTCCTCGGCGTCGGAGCGCGCGAAAGCGGAGTCCGCGGAGATAATTCAGAACGCAAGAGCCGAAGCCGAGAGAAGGCGCAAAAACGCCGACGAGGATATCGAGCTTGCAAGAAGAAAAGCCGTGGAAGAAATGCGGGACGAGCTGGGCGAAATGGTAATAGATCTGGCGACGAAGGTCGTGGGAAAAGAAATCGATCCCAAGACTCACGAAGAGCTTATCAACGAAGCGATTGAAAGTCTGGGGGAATAGTCTTTGAACGTAAATAATTTTTCACGCGAATACGGTACGGCGCTTTATAACCTCGCCGTCGAGGAGAACACCTCCGAAACCGTTTTCAACGAATTTTCAGAGCTTGCCAAGCTTTTTGAAGCGTCCCCGGATTTTATACGGTACGTTTCGATCCCGAGCTTTCCGAAAAGCGAGAGAGTTGATCTTGTCGGAAAAGTCTTTGAAGGAAAAATAGACCGCAGTCTTCTGAATTTTCTGAAGCTCTTATCCGAAAAAAGACGGATGGCTTCGGTCGGAAAATGCTATGAGGTCTATAAGGAGCTCTACTGCGCCGACAACGGGATCTTACCCGTCAAAGCGTATTCGGCGGTAGCGCTCAGCGATCAGCAGAAAAAAAGACTCTCGGAGCAGCTTGAGCGTAAAACAGGCAGGAAAGTGCTTCTTGAAGCCTTTACCGATCCGTCCTGCATAGGCGGCATAAGGCTCGAATACGACGGCAAGCGCTACGACGCGAGCGTAAGAGGAAAGCTTTCGGGACTTTTGGGCGCTATCAAAACCCCCGAATTACAGAAAAGCGGTGATGACAGATGAATATAGAGGATATTTCAAACATCATAAAGGCACAGATAAAAAACTACGACGTTAAAGCCGAGCTCTCCGAAACCGGTTCGGTCATAACCGTCGGCGACGGTATAGCTTCGGTGTACGGTCTTGACAACTGCCTTTCAAACGAGCTCGTGCAGTTCCCGAACGGCTCCTATGGGATGTGCTTAAATCTTGAGGAGGACTCCGTTTCGGTAGTTATGCTCGGCTCGGACGTAGGAATCAAGGAGGGCGACGTAGTTAAAAGAACCGGCTCGGTAGTATCGGTCCCGGTCGGAAAGGGACTCATAGGAAGAGTCGTAAACGCCCTCGGCCGCCCTATCGACGGAAAAGGACCTATTGAAAGCGAAGCCGTGCTCCCGATAGAGCAGAAGGCCACGGGAATAATCGAGAGAAAATCCGTCTCGGTCCCGCTCCAGACGGGTATCAAGGCCATAGACTCGATGATACCGATAGGAAGAGGTCAGCGCGAGCTTATCATCGGCGACCGCCAGACCGGTAAGACGGTTATCGCAACCGATACCATTATAAACCAAAAGGGTAAAAACTGTATCTGCATATACGTAGCCATCGGTCAGAAGAATTCGACAGTAGCGCAGCTGGTGGAGACTCTTACCCGTGCGGGAGCGATGGAATACACGATAGTAGTAAGCTCTACCGCTTCGGAGCTTTCAACATTACAGTATATAGCTCCCTACGCCGGCTGCACGATGGGAGAATACTTCATGAAGCAGGGTCTTGACGCTCTTGTCATTTACGACGACCTCTCCAAGCACGCCGTCGCCTACAGGACCATGTCGCTTCTGATTCGCCGCCCGCCGGGAAGAGAAGCTTATCCCGGAGACGTATTCTATCTCCATTCAAGACTTTTAGAGCGCGCCGCAAGGCTTTCTCCCGAAGCCGGAGGGGGTTCTCTGACAGCGCTTCCGATAATCGAGACTCAGGCGGGAGACGTTTCCGCTTACATCCCGACTAACGTAATTTCAATAACCGACGGTCAGATTTTCCTTGAGACCGAGATGTTCAACTCCGGAATAATGCCCGCCGTGAACCCGGGTATTTCGGTATCCCGAGTCGGCGGCGCCGCTCAGCTAAAGGCTATGAAGCAGGTCTCGGGCACTCTGAAGCTCCTGTATTCGCAGTACCGTGAGCTTCAAAGCTTCGCTCAGTTCGGCTCGGATCTTGATAAGGATACTAAGGACCGCCTTGCTCAGGGCGAAAGAATAGTCGAGGTTCTGAAGCAGGACCGCAATTCTCCGGTACCCGTAGAGCTTCAGGTCTGCATAATATTCGCGGCGGTAAACAATTATTTAAAGGACGTTCCCGTGGAAAAAGTAAAGGACTATGAAAAGGGACTCTATTTTGAGATGAATTCCTATCACCGCGAGCTTTTGGATTACTTTCTCACCGGCGGCGGGCTTGACGACGAACATAAGGCCGAGCTTTCGACTGCGGTTGAGAAGTACACCGAAAAATATATTTCCGGGATCTGATTTCAGCTTATGACTTATGAAAGGAGCGACGGCGTATGAGTTCTATGAAGGAAATAAACCTTCGGATCAAATCCATCTCCGGAACGCGCCAGATAACGAAGGCGATGGAGCTTGTCGCGATATCTAAGCTTTCAAAGGCGCGCGAGAGGATAGACAGGATAAGACCGTTTTACACCGAGCTTTACTCGGCTCTTTCGGACGTAGCCGGAGCCGTCTCTCCGCTCGATACGCTCTACTGCGACCTTCGTGAAGTAAAAAAGAGCTGCATGATAGCGATAGCCGGAGACAGAGGTCTCGCGGGGGGATACAATAACAACCTCTTCAAATTCGCTTCCGGAATATCCGAAGGAAAAAACGTCGCGGTGCTTCCTATCGGAAAGCGTTCGCTTGAGCACTTCGAGCGCCGCGGGTATGAGATAATAACCGATGAGTACGTCTCGGTAGAGGATATCGACGTCGGGGACTGCTTTGAGATATCAAGGCTTTTATGCAGGATGTATCTTGACGGCGAAATAGACGAAATAGTATGCGTGTATACCAACTTCGTTTCCATGCTCGGACAGGAGCCAGCTCAGCTTAAGCTTCTTCCGCTTGACCGAAGCCTTCTTTCGGACGGCCCCGAGCCGGGATTCACTCTTGTGGAGCCGGGCGCGGGAGCGGTGTTCAACTCAATCATCCCCGATACCGTAGCCGGGCTTATCTGGGGCGCGGTATGCGAAAGCTTTGCAAGCGAGCTTGCGTCAAGACGTACCGCGATGGAAAGCGCCACTTCTAACGCCGACGACATTATATCGGATCTTCAGCTTAAATATAACAAGGCGAGAAAGAGCTCGATAACTCAGCAGATAACCGAAATAGTTTCGGGAGCGCAGGCCGAATAGGTGTAAAACCGAGCGCTCGCGCTCAATAATAATCTTCTTTTTTGGGAGGATAACCGAATGAGTAAAGAAAACGTAGGAAAAGTTGTACAGATAATCGGCCCGGTTCTTGATATCCGTTTCGAGGACGGGCGGCTTCCCGATCTTAACAACGCGATAGTTATAAACTACGAGGGCAGAAAAATTACCCTCGAGGTCGCTCAGCATATCGGAGACAGCGTGGCAAGATGCATAGCCATGACCGGAACAGAGGGACTTCCGAGAGGGATAGACGCTGTAGATACCGGAGCGCCGATAACGGTTCCCGTAGGGCGCGAGACCTTAGGGAGGATATTCAATCTCTTAGGAGAGTGCGTAGACAACATGCCGACTCCCGAGACAAAGGAGCGCTGGCCTATTCACCGTCCCGCTCCGAAATTCGACGAGCAGCAATCTACGACCGAGATACTTGAAACCGGTATCAAGGTGGTGGATCTCATCTGCCCCTACGCCAAGGGCGGTAAAATAGGACTGTTCGGCGGCGCTGGAGTCGGAAAAACCGTACTTATCCAGGAGCTTATAAATAACGTCGCAAAACAGCACGGCGGTCTTTCGGTGTTTACCGGAGTCGGAGAGAGAACGCGTGAAGGAAACGATCTTTATAACGAGATGAAGGAATCCGGCGTTCTTTCAAAGACCGCTCTTGTATACGGTCAGATGAACGAGCCGCCGGGAGCAAGAATGAGAGTCGCGCTCACCGGTCTTACTATGGCGGAATATTTCAGAGACCGCGAAAATCAGGACGTTTTGTTATTCATAGACAACATATTCAGATTCACTCAGGCGGGTTCGGAGGTCTCGGCGCTTTTGGGAAGAATGCCGTCCGAAGTCGGATACCAGCCTACGCTCGCTACCGAAATGGGCGCTCTGCAGGAAAGGATCACGTCCACAAGAAACGGCTCTATTACCTCCGTCCAGGCGGTATATGTTCCCGCGGACGATCTTACCGACCCTGCGCCCGCGACGACGTTCGCACACCTTGACGCTACCACCGTTCTGTCAAGATCCATAGCTTCTCTCGGTATCTATCCCGCAGTGGATCCTCTTGATTCGACCTCAAGAATCCTCTCCCCCGACGTGGTCGGCGAGGAACACTACAGAGTCGCAAGAGACGTTCAGAGGATCCTCCAAAGATACAAGGAGCTCCAGGATATAATCGCGATAATGGGTATGGATGAGCTCTCTGACGAAGACAAGCTCACCGTAGCGCGCGCAAGAAAGGTTCAGCGTTTCCTCTCCCAGCCCTTCACAGTCGCCGAGCAGTTCACGGGCTACATCGGAAAGTACGTCCCGGTCTCAGAGACGATAAGGGGCTTCAAGGAGATAATCGAAGGCAAGCACGACGATCTCCCGGAATCTGCGTTCCTCTTCGTCGGAACGGTAGACGAAGCGGTAGAGCGCGCAAAGAACGCGAAGTAATTCTTCTTCCTGAAAGGAGTTAAGGCGTGTGTCAGAATTTGATCTGAAAATAGTATCTCCGGACGGCGTTTTCTACGACGGAAAAGCGCGCCAGATAACGCTTCGCTCCATCGACGGAGACGTATCGATCCTTGCCGGGCATATCCCATATCTTACCGCAGTAGGAATAGGAGAATGCAGGGTCTACCCCGGAGACGAAGGCGAGCCTAAAATCGCAGCCTGCTGCGGAGGTCTTTTAAACGTCACGAAGGACGGGGTATTCTTAGCTCCGACGACGTTTGAGTGGGCCGAGGATATAGACATAAAAAGAGCCGAAGCCGCAAAAGAAAAGGCTCTCGGAAGAATAGAGAGCCCGAAGAACGACGCTGCGAAAAAGCTGGCGCAGATAAAGCTCCGTCGCGCGGAGCTGAGAATAAGGATCGCAGAGAAAGCGGGGAAGTAGTGAAGGCGGCAAGTAGGCAAATAGGCAAATAGGCAAGGCGGGGGAATTGGAGAAAAGGAAAGCGAATCCCCCTGCATATTAAGATTACGGTACAACGGTTTGCAAAAAATGTACTTACAAAGCCATATCCGAGATTTTGGGTATGGCTTTTTTATGCGTATTTCCACTTTCGGCGCACCTTTCAAGCCAAACCTTGTTATGCCAATCAGGCGGTTTTTATATGTTCGCCCATAAATTTTCTCCCCACACCCTCATCGCTTCAAGTATCGGCTTCAAACTCTCCCCAGTTCCGACAGGGCATACTCCGCCTCGGCGGGACCTCGGCATAGACGGTGCGGGTGATGATTCCGTCCGCCTCCATCGAGCGTAGGCTGTCAGTCGGCACCTTTTGGCTTATGCCTTCTAAATTCTTTTGCAGCTCGTTGAATCGCCACGGTCGCTGTAAAAGATTCCGCAAAATCAACAGCTTCCACTTGTTCACGATGAGCTGAGCGGTCGTTGCGATCGGGCATTCGGGCAATAACTCGGCTTTCGTTTTCATATGATTATACTGCAACATCTGCATAAATGCAATAGGAAAAAATTTTTTCATCATAAATCCCGAAAACACGCAAAGGTTACAAAAAGGTGCGTGCAGGTCATCGACCGAAACGGCTTGCAGAGTGAATTTGAATCGGAAAAAGGCTAAAAAGGAATAAGAAAAAACTTAGTGGTGACTTGACATCCGCGATTTAACGCAACAAAACCATAGGCAAAATGTACGCCATGCTTAGAACGGCAAACTTAAAAAAATAACTTGCAGCATTTTTTCATGTCTCTAACAAAGGTTGAATTTTTGAGTTACGGACTAAAATGATAAGTTATTGATTCTTTTATCAAAAAGAATTATTATATATTCAGCGGCCGCAATTCAATTTAAAGGAGAATCAATAATGAATAATTTTCAGAAAAATTAAGATCTCTTCGCAAAGAAAAAGGGATCTCTCAGGAATATCTTGCGAATTTTCTCGGCGTGACTTTTCAGGCCGTCAGCAAATGGGAAAACGGCCTGTCGGGATACGTTCAGCTTTTCCGCTAAATTCATTCTGAAACCTCCTTTGGTTCTGTGATATCATTGTAGCAGAATTCCCTTGCTTATGCAACCGCTTTGGGTTTACATTTGCGCAACATGACTTTACATTCGGGAGAATTTGGGGGTGCGGGGAGGGGGCTTAATATCTAACGGTATCTCCCAACTCCCGCTCCCCTCTCATTCATCAACGCAAAACGCTGCGGCGAATTTTCCGCAGCGTTTTTGGGTTCTTGATTCTTCCTAATTATTGTACCCCAATTCAAAGGCTTTCAGATTCGTTTCAAGAGTCTTTTTCGGGACCGTCGCGGCTACCGCTTCTTTCCATACCTCCTTGGGGATATCCTGAGTCTTTGCAAATGCTCCCAAAAGAACTATATTTGCCGATCTTGCGTTACCCGCTTCCTCAGCAAGCTCGTCGGCCGCAAGCGATATCACCTTCACCCCGAGCTTCTCTATTCTTTCAAGAACCTTTTCGGGATACTCAGCTTTTCCCATTATCACCGTCGCGGGGTCGAGCTTCTGCGTGCTCGATACCAAAACGCCGTCCGGTCTGAGATATTCAAGCCACCTTGCGGATTCAAGCTGCTCGAAGGATATTATCACATCCGCTTCGCCCTTCTCTATCACCGACGACCAGACCTTTTCTCCGTATCTTACATATGTTACCACGGAACCTCCGCGCTGGGACATTCCGTGCACCTCGCTCACCTTTACGTCGTATCCTCTTCCGAGGTATACCTTTCCCATTATCTTGGACGCCAAAAGAGTGCCCTGACCCCCAACGCCGACTATGAGTATATTCTTTACCGACATTCAGATCCCCTCCTTTACTATCGCTCCGGGTTTGCACGCGTATGCGCAGATCCCGCAGCCCGTGCACTGCATGGGATCTATCGCCGCTTTTTTATCCTTCTGAGAGAGCGCCGGGCATCCTACGTTCAGGCAAGCTTTACATCCTACGCATTTTTCACGGTCGACCTTAAGAGCGGGAGCATGCTTCACGTTTTTAAGAAGAGCGCAGGGACGTCTTGCAATTATAAGCGAAGGCTCCTCTGCGGAAAGCTCCTCGATCACTGCCTTTCTTGTCGCAGCTACGTCATACGGATCGACTACCGCGACTCTTCTGTATCCTACCGCCCTTGCAAGAGCTTCAAGATCGACCGCTGCCGTCGGATCCCCTTTTATCGTAAGACCGTTCGCGGGATTGTTCTGATGGCCGGTCATTCCGGTTATCGAGTTGTCAAGCACTATAACCGTTGAAAGCCCCTGATTGTAAGAAATATCTATAAGTCCCGTTATCCCGGAATGTATAAACGTCGAATCCCCTATCACCGCTACGGACTTTTTCGCCTGTTCCTTTCCTCTTACCGTGTTAAAGCCGTGAAGCCCGCTTATGGAAGCTCCCATGCAGAGCACGGAATCTATCATCAACAGCGGCGCCTGAGCGCCTAAGGTATAGCAGCCGATATCGCCGCTCACATAAAGATCAAGCCCTCTTAACGCATAGAACAGCCCTCTGTGCGGACATCCCGCGCAGAGCGTCGGCGGTCTTCCCGGGATCTCCCCGTCAAAGCTTACCGTTTCCGGCTTTTTGCCGAGCACGGCTTCCCTGACCGTCGCCTGAGAAAATTCCCCCTCGAGCGGGAATATCTCCTTCCCTATCGCTTTTATCCCGTTTTTAAGGCAGTGATCCTCGATTATACCGTCAAGCTCTTCAACGACTATCACCTTCTCGACTCCGTCTGAAAATTCCCTTATAAGCTCGACCGGAAGCGGGTTTACCATCCCGAGCTTAAGATAGCTCGCGGACTCCCCTAAAGCTTCCCTTGCGTATGTATAGGAGGATCCTGCGGCGATTATCCCGAGCTTTCTGTCTCCCCATTCGATTTTATTTATCCCCGAAGTCTCTGCGTACTCTTTAAGCTTTAAAAGCCTTTCCTCGACTCTTTTATGCGCGGGCTTCGCCATCGCGGGCATCATGACGTTTTTCTGAACGTCCTTTTTATACTCCCTGAGAGGAAGCTCCTCTCTCGGAAGAAGCTCGACCGGCGAGCGTGAGTGAGAGATCCTCGTCGAGAGCCTTAAAAGTACCGGCGTATCGAATTTTTCGGATATCTCATACGCAAGCTTTGCATACTCCTTGCATTCTTTCGAGTCGCACGGCTCTAACATCGGGACCTTTGAAGCTATCGCGTGCCGTCTTGAATCCTGCTCGTTCTGCGAGGAATGCAT
Organism: uncultured Clostridia bacterium; assembly: GCA_947588805.1. Classification (GTDB taxonomy): domain Bacteria; phylum Bacillota; class Clostridia; order Oscillospirales; family Ruminococcaceae; genus Faeciplasma. Next base: position 15,651 of record CANPYR010000004.1, on the reverse strand, counting down.
TCCCGGATCGTCCGCTACCGCGCATACAAGACCTGCGTTCACGCCGATATAAGACGCGGTATAAAGAGGGTCTGCGGCGACGTTAAGACCGACGTGCTTCATCGCGCAAAAGCTTCTTTTTCCTCCGAGCGAAGCTCCGAAAGCGGCTTCAAAAGCGACCTTCTCGTTAGGAGCCCACTCGCAGTATATTTCATCAAATTTTACAGCCGTCTCGGTGATCTCCGTAGAAGGCGTTCCGGGGTAGGACGAAACAAACCCGACTCCGGCTTCATAAAGCCCTCGGGCGACGGCTTCGTTACCTAAAAGCAATTCTTTTTCCATATCTGACTCACCTTTTTCCGAGACGAGCGTTATCAGTTCGCAGTCTCTGTCTTTGCGCGGCGACGTACGGTGATAAGGGCGATTCGTCGGGCGCGCGGGTATACTGATATTGTAGCATATTTCCGGGGAAATGTAAAGTGTTTTTTTCGGGGGATGAATGCACGTCCCTACGCGCTATAATTATAAAATTTTTGCAGGATGATTTGTCGGCGACAGACGCTTTAGGTTTGTATCTTTTTAAAAACGGGAGATTCGGGAACAACTGACCGGGGGTGAATACGCAGGAGCGAGAGGGCGCAGCCCGCGAACGGCCGCAGGCCGGACGGGCTCGCCGGACTAAGGACGGCGAGTCGCGCGCGAAGCGCGCCGGGCTTCGCCCGGTGTGGGAGCGGGAAGGGGAAAGCAAGCAGAAGGTTGTTAGGAGCGAAAGCCGCAGCCGCGCATTTATCTTGACATGGGTTAGAGCAGAGAGTTACGGTCGGTAATTCTGACTTCTGATTTCTCAATTCTGTTTTCTAACCGCCGTGGAGCAGTATTTAGCGAATCTGCGAAGAAGCATTTAATCCCGCGGCTAACGTTAGAAAAAATTATGTGAAAAAAGTCTTTTTTATTTGCTTTCCCCACAAAAAGGCTCCCTATGCGGTTCGTTTTTATGTCCTCAAGCAAGCTTTTGGGCAGGATTTCCACAAAATCATAGGAATATCTACGTCCTGAAATCGCTTGCCGTCAACCTTTTCAGGCTTGTGACCATACGCCGACTTAACTAAATCATTGAGCATTTCTGACGTCAACTTGGTCATACCGAAATATTTTTTATTTGGTTACAAACCTGTCGATGTTGTACGTCTGCTCCTCTTGCCGCTCAATTTCGTCGGCCAAGGTTGACACTTATTCTTTCAGTTCAATCTGATCGGCTTCAAAATTTCCCGAAAGCAGTTCATATCGAGATTCCGAAAGCCTCTGATTTGCATAATTTTCATCCACCTGTTTTCAATGGCTAATATTCAATTTTATACAAGAGTTTTATTCCCACAAAGAAAGCTGCAAGGAGTTTGAGGAGTGGAAAGACCATCAGGAAAAGTGCGGTGAAAAAAAGCAAATAGAAAAAGCGCGAAGCGGGGAAAATCCCTATACTTCGTGCTTTTTGGTTGCCAAATTCCGCTTGACGGATGCCGTAAATTATTTTTGATTAAACCCTTCTTTATGCCCCGTCATTGACCGCGCGTCAAAACATCATTCACCGCTCCTCAACGTAAACATCCAAAATACCGCCGCCATCGAATGTCACCGTGACGGAATTCGTTTCGTCTAATGCGAACCTTTCACCGCTTTCGGCTATAACTCCGAACTGCCGGACGTAACAGATACCGTCGGAATCGGCGACGGTGAAGAACCGGTAATCGTCGCTTCTCTGCGCGGTGAAGAGATAGCAAAGATACTCCCTGCCCAAGACGTTAAAGGTCACGGCCTTGCCGAGATAATCCTCGGCCTTACCGCCCATTGCGGCTGCGCCTGCTTTGAGACTCTTTGCGCTCTCCTCGGCGGTTTTGCGGATTTCACCGCCCTCTGAATCTTCGCCGCCGAGATCGACAAGGATCAGCACCGACTCGCCCGCTTCAAGCTCTACGCCGAATTTATCGCCGTTATATCTGTCAAACGCCGCCGAGCCGTCCTTATATATCGCCGAAACGTCGAGCCGGCTGTTGGGATAAGCCTTTGTCAGACCGGACACGGGCTTTTCCGCCGCCTTCATTTCCGCAAGGAGTTCAGCGTCGGGTTTGTCGAAGCTAAGGGACCCCGTCCACTTTATCGCCTTGGCGTTTTTAAACGCCGCTTCGTCGAGTGTGATTTTCCCGAATACATAGGGCTCGCCGCTGTTTTCCGCTTCGACCCATCTTCCGGGTATAAGAAACGTTTCCGTCCAATCCCTTCCGAAGTGGAACTCATAATCCCCTGTCTTAGCGCGACAAACGGGAAGATAAGGCAGGTCTCGTCATAGACAAACGGCGCGCCAAGGCTGTATCTCGCCTGTATCCCCTGTCGGACTTCGCCATCTTCAAGGCAGCCGCCGCTATAGATGACGCACCCCGCGCTCATCGAGAGAAATCTCTCCGGGATATCTCTTCTGAAATCGAGAACTACGACCGCGCGCTGTCCCTTTTCAAAGTGGTGGTGGTCAAGATCATTAACGCCGTCATAGATAACGTCGCCGATATTGATCATGTTATCGGTTTGGCCGAGATACGTATCGCGGAAGGTGTAAAAGCTATTGGTGGAAGTCACCGCGTTGTAACGGAAGCAAGAGAGATCGGCGTCGGTGTGGAGCGGCGCTTCGAGACAGACGGCCGAAAAAGTCTTTACCACCAGCTCGTCGTCACTGAGATTATAGAGATAGAATGTGTAGTCCCCGTCTTCCGGGGCGACAAACACCGAGCAAGCGGATTCGTTAATGCAGGCCGCGGCGGCCGTAATGGGAATCATTTCGCCGTCCTTGATATACCCGTACTGCACGGGCTGATGAAGAGCGTAGGCCTGAGAATATTCGATCACTACCTGTTCACCCTTTTTGAGCTCAAATGCGTAGCCGTAGTCGTTCAGCTCTACCGCTTCGCCTTCTGAAAGACTCGCGCCGACAAAGCCTTTTTTGCTTAAAGCTCTTCCTGGCAGCTTTTCGGGAGCTGCTTTAGGATTCCGTTCAGTTGAAGCATTAGCTTTATTCTTTGTATCTTCGACGGCATAGTTATCCTCTTTAACTTCAATGACAGAATTATCCTCTTTATCTTCTGCGGCGGGATTTGATAAATTTACCACCGGCTCTGGCACCGTCTTCAGGACAGGCGTTACCGTTGTCGCAAGGACGGCGGCCGTTATTGCAAGCACAAGCGCAAGCGCCGTGACAGAAGCGATCAAAGTTGTCTTTTTGAATTTCATAATGTTAAATATCCTTTCCTCGGCAGCCATTCTGCCAAACCGGCTCACAAGCGGGCTTCCGAAGCTCTTTCTCTCCTCCATTCCGATCAGAAGCGAGGCGTAGTTCTCTCTGCCCGAACCTGAGCGCTTCAGAACTCCTTCGTCGCACCAATACTCGATATCTCGCGAATACAGAACCCACATCGCCCAGATCAGAGGGTTGAACCAGTGAACGCAGAGCGCTAAGGCGCATAGCGCCTTTCTGAGCGAGTCAAATCTGCGGATATGAATAAGCTCGTGTGAGAGAATAAGCCCAAGATCGTTTTGAGAGAGACTCTTCCAGCCTTCGGGCAGCATTATTACCGGTCGAATAACGCCGTAGGTAAGCGGGCCGCTTGCCGAGCCGCTGCATTTTATTGTTACACTTCTTTTTAGTCCGAAGCCGCTGACGGTTTCAAGAGCGCAGCCGTCCCTGACCGTTTCGGCTCCTTTGAATTTTCCGAGCGTTTTAAGATAGCTCGCGCCGAATATTGCCGCCAGCATAACCGCTCCGACAAGCCATACCGCTTTAGCAAGCTTTTCGATGGAAATTCCGTCCTTTTGCCGCTCAGACTTCGGCGGCGAGGTATTTTGGATAATCTCGGGAGCATGATCGGAATTCGTCGGGACTTCATAGACCTCGGCGGGTTCAGGATCTTCGGCCGACGGGATCTCATAGAAAGCCGACGGGATTTCTTCTTCCTGCGGCATGACAATCTCGCCGGAATAAGACTGTTCCTCAGCGGGGAGGATCGGAAGCGGGAGCGAAACCGGTATCAGAAGTCTCAGAAATGTCAGCTCCCACATCACGACAAAGCAAACCTTCGGGAGCGACGGCTGGGTAAGCGCCCTGATTACAACGATCAGAAGAACCGTCAGCCCTGCCGTCAGAGAAATCTCGACAAATCCCACGCTCAGTCCTCCTTGAGTTCATTGACAAGCGCTTTGAGCCTTGAGATCTCCTCGCCCGAGAGCTTTTTAGTGCTGAGCAAAGCCGCGAACAGCCGTTCGGCCGAGCCGTCGAAGATGTTTTTGAGAAGCTCGCCGGTTTCCGCTTTCTGCACTTCCTCCTTCTCAATAAGCGCATGGCAGATAAACCCGGGCTCGATCCTCTCAATCCCGCCTTTGTCGACGCACTTCTTGATGACGGTATACGTGGTGTTGGCCTTCCATCCGACAGATTCCCCGAGGATCTTCGCGACGGTCTTCGCCGGGGTGTCGCCGTTATTCCAAAGCACATTCATTACCTTCAGTTCCGATACAAAAAACTTGACGCTCATAAAAACACACTCCTGTTTTATTATTCTATTGCAATAGTATAGACTCATTCTATCACAGTAGAATAAATTTGTCAATAGCAAATTCGGAAATTTTGATAAAAAAGTTTTGAGCGGCATAATGCATGGCTTAAATTGGTGCGTTTTGTTTGATTCTACAAGGGTTCTCTACGGGTATTGACTCTTCTCCCGGGGAAGAGGGTAGAAGCTTAATCGCGGGGAAAGGTTTTAAGAACTCGAAAGATAGTTTTTCAATCTAATAACCATCCCCCGGTCTAAGACGGGGTTTTAGGAGACAAAAAAGCGCCCGGACATACCTCCGAGCGCTAAAATTATACAGTTTTATTATCCTCCTTACTTCTTAGCCAACTCTCCCCAACCGCCCAGAGCTTTTCCATTCCGGGAAAAGTAAGTCTCGCAGGTTGTCGAAACCGGCGCGACGTCGCCTATACGTTTCTCAAGCGGAACGCTTTGGTCGGTCAAATCTTTGTCCATCAGCACGTTATGAATTTTGCAGAAAAAGACCTCTCCTTCGTTGAGCGGGAACGAGCGCACAGCTTCAAGCTCAAAGACCATCGGGCTGTCCGAAAGAATCGGCACGTCAAGCTTCTGAGCCTTTTCTATCGCGATTTCAGAACTTATTTTTCCGGGATCTCTGCCGTCGGAATTGCCGAGATAGTCCGCCAAAGGCAGAATCTTTTCCGTCACGAGATTTGCAGAAAAGTACCTGTTTTTGAGTATGTTGTCCCTCGTCTGCTTCTCGTCGCCGATGCACATCATCACGCCGAGTTCGCCGTCCCAAAGATAGCTGAACCAGCAGAACAGCCCGAAATCCGGACGGCCGTCGTCGCAGTAAGTGCCGTAGCAAAACAGCGTTTGAGGGCAAAAATCGTTTGAGATAGGTACGGAAATTTTTTCATTCATTTTTCTTTTTACTCCGAATTTTTAATAACTTGTTTAATATATTATTCAAAAGCGGCGCCTGCTTTTTGAATAATCATGCTAAAATGCTGCCAAAAATTTCAACTTTTTCAGTAGGCAATCCGAAAACTCCGGGAGTCATGATAAATAAAATTATTTATCAGTTTATTATTCTTCATCCTCTAAATTTTTTAAAACTCGAGCAAGAAACTGCTCAAAAAGATTAACTTCTTCATGCGAAAATCCGCGCAAATAAACGTCGGTCATGTCGTCCGAAAGACGTTCATACTCCCCTTGAAGCCCCCTTGCGAGCTCAGTCAGGCAGATTTTGGTTTTTCGGCGATCCGGATCGTCCCGCTCACGACTTATCAGCCCCGACTGTTCCATCCTGTCGAGCATACTTGTGAGCGTTGTGACGGCGAGTCCGGCCTGCCTTGCAAGCTCAGCAGCCGAGATCCCGTCCTGCTGCCAAAGAATGTACAGAAGCTTCCCCTGAGCGCCGTTAAATGCCGAAATATCGGCTTTTTCCAGCTTTTTCTGAAAGATCCTGTCGCCTATTCTCTTGATTTTTGAGATCATAAATCCGCTTTGCGACGCCATAATTTCACCTCCAATTTTACCTTATATAGGATTATACTATATAGTGTTATATTTGTCAAGAGGATTTTGAAAATTTTAAATGATTTTAGTCGTGAATGTTTCGGTAAAACCGGCTGCCGAAGAAGTCTGTTCTTGAATCTCTTTTCTGCTTTTTGCTTGCCGCTCGATTCGTCAGGCTTCTCAACGTTAATCGCCTTAACAATCTCGCGCAAGTCGTATGATGTTAGCTCATTAAGTCCTTCGTATTTTCGACGCTCTTAAAGAACACTTCCGGATTTTCCAACTGTCCCTTATGTTCTCCGATTTCTGCCTGCAAGGCAATAATCTCGGATTTAAGCGTCGTATAACGAAAAAATGTCTCTTTTTTCATATGTCCATAAGAGCGGAAATTCTCTCGAATATCAAAAATTTTCACGTCCTTGGAAACTTTGCATAAATTTGATATAATGCGGCGACAGTGATATCAGGAGGGATCGCCGTGGCGGTTACGCTTGAGCTGTCAACAGGAGCCTTTGAATGCCCTGAATGCGGCAGTAGGTCTGAGCCGAGTGCAACAGCATATATTTCCGGGTTGCATACGTTACTAAGCGAAAGTTAAAAAGTTAAAATGTCCGAACTGCGAGGAAATATTCCGCCGTAAAAAAGGCTGACTCACTGAACTAACCTCTTTTCCGGAATACGACAAAGCCGGCGATTTGGTGAGATGAATTCCAAATTCGCCGGATGTAATTTTTATATCATTTTGAAATATTACAGCGCTCTGTTTTAATTATTTAAACCTCCCTACATCCCTCCCCTGCGTATCCCCTCCGGCCTATTCAGCGCTCAGAAAATCGCGGACTTTCTTGCAGTATCAAATACGCTTGCGGGCGCGATTATGTACCCGAGCCGCAGGACGGTGACGGAATATGTCTTTGACAGCGATGAACATGAGGATAGTGCGCTCCCACATTTCGGGCAGCGAGGCGAAATAAACATGTTCGTCAGGCTCGTAAACTATATGCTCATAGACCTCGTCGGCGATGACGAATTATAATAATTTTTCGCAAGATCTGCTATCAACAAAAGCTCGTTTTTAGCGAAGACCCTGCCGCAGGGGCTTGACGGGTTGCAAAGTATAAGCGCCTTCGAGTGCTGCCGAAATGCGTCCTCCAAGATTTCGGGATCGAAGTTGAATTCCGAAGGGATAAGCGGGACATATATCGGCTCTGCGCCCGAAAGTATAGCGTCTCTGACCTTTTTTGCGATCCCGTCTTTTGACTTTCCGCTGCCTTTAAGCGCGTATGCTACGTTTCAAAAGTATTTCGCGAGGGAATGAGATTGAAATGCTGAAAAATCATTCCGATCTTCTTCCGCGCCGACTGCAATTCCCCTGCAGACATTTTTCGTAATATCCCGTCCGTCGGTTAAAACCTCTCCCGAAGTTGGCGCTCCAAAAGATTTATGCACCGAATCAGAGTCGATTTTCCCTACCCGAGAATCCTATAATGCCGAAAATTTCTCCGTCGCGGACAGTCATGCTGAAGTTTTTTTATCTCTATCAATCTAACACTCTCTCTTTTAAAAAATAAAATCCGGGAGCGTCTAAATCGCCCGCATTATTCATTATTTTTAAAATCGTCGCCATAGGCGACGCCTTGAAGTTCTGACATCTGACTTCTGACTTCTGTATTCTTGATGTGGCCGCCTTGGCCACATCGAACACCTACAAAATATATGTTATAATTAGGTTATTAACCTAAAAGGAGGTGAAGACCATGAAAATATCCACAAAGGGGCGGTATGCTCTTCGTCTGCTTTTGCCGTTTTATTCGGGACTGTCTACCCTCTGCTTTTAATCATCCCCGCCCGTGAATTCCTCTGAAATTCCGAAGTCCTCATCCCCCTCTCAGGCTTCACGGCCGGTTTCCTGCTCCATCCCCTCCCCCGCGTTACGCTAACTTTCCGGACGAGATTATAAGATACAGATACGCGCAGTACGCTATCAGCATCAGCACGCCCTGCCACTTATGAAACTTCTCGGTTATTATCGTCGGAAGCATAGCTATAAGCGTGATTATCAGGCAGGCCGGCATATCGTAAGCGAGACCCTGGGAATCGATTGTAAGCTTCCCTCCCGAAACGAGCGAGCTCAGCGGAAGGATAAGCGTCAGGTCGATAATGTTTGCGCCGATTATATTTCCCGCGGACAGGCTCGACTGCTTCTTTATTATCGCCGTGACGGTTGTCACAAGCTCCGGTAAAGACGTGCCGATTGCTATCATCGTCACCGCTATTATTCCGTCGGGAACTTTCAAAAACTGCGCGATGGGAGTTCCGTGGTCAACCAAAAGATCGGAACCTATTACAAGCATAACCGCGCCTGCTGCGAATAATATCAGCTTTATCGCAAAGTCCTTTTTTACGAATTTCGGGCGGTCGGAGCTGTCCGAAAGATCATCCTTTGCGGATTTGATATTCTCAGCCACAAATATCGCGAAAACAATTAAAAGTATTATCGAAGCGACGATGGAGAGCTTCCCCGAAAGGCAGCCGAGCCATACCGTAGTTACCGCCGCGATAAGAAGAAGGCTTTTGACTAAATATTTTTTCCTCGTCACGGCGATGGTCATGAACAGCACAGCTATTGAAAGTATGATACCCGTGTTTGCAGTCACGGAGCCTATGGCGTTTCCCACCGCCATCGAATACTTCCCCGCCGCTTCGACGGTATCTCCGAGCCTTGCGCCCTGGATCGACGCCATCACCGATACCAGCATCTCCGGCATCGTCGTCGCGAGTGAAACTATCGTCGCGCCCACGATGAATTTCGGAATCCCGGAGATCTCCGCGATGTATGAAGCGGAATCTACAAAGAAATCGCCGCCCTTGACTATCAGTACTATTCCGACGGCGAAGAGTAAAAAGTGCAGCCAGATTGACATTTTTTTGACCTCTCTTTTTTGATATGGATTTACGAGGTAAAGAAAGTAAGAAGTAATAAAAAAGACTTCACCCGAAATAAGCTCAGAAGGCTGTTATTCAGGTGTAAGTCTCATTGTTTATAACCTTACCAGACTCGGGAATTCCGAGCCGAGATTGTTGGCAAGATAACGCTTACGCGCCAATTACTCCCTTTACGGTCTTATATTATATCACAGTTATCCCGAAATGTCAAGGCTATCAGAGGACAGAAATCAGATGTCAGAAGTCAGATGTTGTAACTATGGGTTTCTGCGATTAAACGTGCGGGGGATTAGAGGTTAGAATGTCAGAGGGTTAGAAATCAGAAATCAGATGTCAGAAGTCAGATTTGACTGATGTCCCTCTCTTTGCCGCGCACCGTTCTGCGCTTATACGCATAGTATGAAATATCGGCCCGGGGCCGTTTATATACGCCGTCTTCGTCCGGGGGATCGGTCAGGGCTTCGGGCGGGGGCGGCGAAGAGATGAATACTGCGCGCTACGCGCTCAAAGCAAAAAAATTCTCCTTATCGGGTTAAACTGTGAAATAGTGTACAAATCAGGCGGGTGAAAACACGCCTTTAATTGTATTTATTTATGTTTGACAACGGGCGAAAAATATAGTATAATTATTTTGTATCTTTATGCTCTTGCTTTATTTTGCATATCTTTATAAACGACCGAGGATTTTGAATATGAATATCAAAGTTTCCGCTTCTATTCTGAGCGCCGATTTCGCTTTTTTGGGGGATGAACTTAAAAGAGCCGAAGATTCCGGCTGCGATATGATCCACTTCGACGTTATGGACGGGCATTTCGTCCCGAACATCAGCTACGGAGTTCCGGTGCTGAAATCGATACGAAGCCGCTCCCGACTTCCCTTCGACGTTCATCTTATGATAACCGACCCGCTTAAATATATAGACGCTTTTACCGACGCGGGAGCAGATCATATCACCTTCCATGAAGAAATATGCGGCGATAAAAACGAGGTCATAGATAAGATCCTCTCCCGCGGGATAACTGCCGGGATCTCGGTAAAGCCCGATACTCCGATCGAGAGAGTCTATCCTTATCTTGACCGTCTCTTCATGGTACTTGTCATGACCGTAGAGCCGGGATTCGGCGGGCAGGGTTTCATCCCGAAAACGCTTGATAAAATCTCCGCTTTAAGAGCCGAGATAATCCGGCGCGGGCTTGATACCCATATAGAAGTGGACGGCGGCATAGGCTTCAACACCGCCCCGAAAGTCGCCCGAGCAGGCGCGGACCTATTGGTATCGGGATCCTTCCTCTTTAAATCCGAGGACATGAGCGCTTCAGTAAACGCCCTGCGGCGGGAAGAATGATTTCTCCGCTTTTGATTTTCATAAATCCTTAGCGTGCTCTTTGAAAATCTCCGCGTAAAGGTTTCCTATGCATACCGTCTCGCAGTGCTCGCAGATAACCGGCAGAAAAAATCCGAGAGAGCGCGTCTTAAGCCTTACAAGTATATTATTCCCTTCACGTCGGGGACTCGCGCCGCGATTATATAAAAAATCCGAGATGAATTTCCCCGGCTCCTTTTCGCCGAATCCGAGAAGAAGCCAGACGTATGCCGGCCGGGCCGCAAGTTTTTTCAAACGTTCTATCCCCTTTCAGAGTCGAATACCGACCGCCGATAGCTTATAATAATATTATTTATAATCTTATCTGTAAATTTTAATAAAGGATCTTATAAATGTCGATTGATAAAATTGATAAATCCGAGAAGCTGCGATACGGCAAAAACACCGCGCTTCTTTTCACCATTGTTTTCATGTCCTGCTATTTCTACGGCTTGCGCGCGCTCTATGTCACCGCGGTCTCTGCAGTCTCAAGCGTGGCGGCGGAATATTTCGCATGCGTTGCAAGACGGAAAAAATACGACTGGAGCGATACCTCGCCGATCATGTCGGCGGTTCTTCTGGCGCTTTTAATGCCGGCTTCGGTCCCTTATACCGTTATCGCCTTCGCTTCGGCTTTCATGGCGACAGTCTGCAAGCACGCATTCGGCGGGAACGGTAATCTGATCTTCAACCCGGTCTGCGTATCATATATCTTCACGACCTTCTGTTTTCCGTCCGATATCGTAAGATACCCCGAGCCGATTCCGTTCGGAAGTCTCGATACCGCCAACAGAGTCTCGGACGCTTTGGGGCATTCCTACACCTACGCGCTTGATAACGGCACATCTTCCGCATTCAGTCTTCTTGACATAATCTGGGGAAAGCTTGCGGGACCTATGGGAACGTCTTCGGTTCTTATAATTCTCATAGCCGGGATCGCTCTTTACTTTCTCGGGGATATCCCGACAGCGGTATTCTTCGCGGGATTCGGCGCAAACGTTCTTTTAAACGTGCTTTTCCCGTTCGGAGAAACCGGTTGGTATGCGGTTTTAAACTCTTTAGCCGCGGGATCCTATCTCTTTACGCTCGTATTTCTCGCCTGCGACCTAAGATTCGTACCGAAGCGGGATTTCTCCCAGATCCTCTACGGGATCGCTTTTGCGGGTTCGGCGTTTTTAATCAGAAAGTATACCTCGATAGAAAACAGCGGCGTTTTTGCTCTTCCCGCCCTTAATATATTCTGCGGCGAGCTTGACCGCCTTACCGACGCGCTGGAACGCTTCGCTCTGTTTTTGTGGAAGTGGATAAGGATCATTTCCGCACTTGCCGCCAAAAAGATCTGGAAGTTTACAGTCGTCGCGGCTAAGTGGGCTGCGAAGGCGTTCGACAGGTTCTGCGAATATGTCGCGGGAAGGATAGTCGAGAGGAAGAAAAGACAGCTTGGCGAAACCGATTCGGATAAGGATCGGGATAATAATAAAGCCCGCTCGGATGAAAACACGCTTCAGATCTCGGGGATCGTCGGGATAGTATCCAAAGAAGAAGACGACGAAGAAGACAAAACCGCTCCCGGGACTATCCTTGAAGACTTCGCGGAAATTTCGGATGAGAGCGAAAGTAACGACGAAAACGCCGATAAAGACATAAACGCAGGCGACGAAGACGTATCGCATGACGAAGCTTCCGACGGCGACGACAACAACGGCGGGGAGGGGGATTAAAGAGAAATGACCGACAAGAGCTTTTTGCATTCAAGCGAGCGCGAGGGGATACTCACAAGAAACCCTCTGTTCACAAGCGGAGTAATAATCGCTCCGGCAGTCGCCGCGGGAGTAGACGTATACAGCGGCATAATCCTGGCTTCCGTCTTCACGGTCGTTACGATAATAACTCTTTCGCTCTGCAGATTTGTCCCGAGAAAGATAGTTTATACCCTCCGCATAACATTATATACCCTCGTGGCTTCGCTGGTGTATGTACCGATACACATTTATTTCACCTCCAACCCCTCTCTCAACGAGCTCTATTCCGCAGTCGGGATATACGCTCCGCTTCTTATAACCAATTCCCTTATCACTCTCCGCTCTGAAACCAAGTTCTTCCGGCTCGCAAAGCCGTATGTCCTCAGAACGGCGGGGTATTACGTGATAGGATACGATATAGCGCTGATACTCTTCTCCGCGCTTCGGGGATTTCTCACCTCAGGAACGGTATTCGGGACAAAGATCCTTCCGTTCTCTCTGAGAATCCTCTCGACGCCCTACGGCGGTTTCATACTCTTAGCGGTAGTCAGCGCGATTTTCCGCTGGATCCTGCAGATAACAAACGGCGTTTATAAAAAGAACGCCTGATAACGCTTTAATTCTGATACAGGAGCGTGCATGTCTATGTCGTCACAGATAGCTGAGATACTTCTTTCCGCGCTTTTGGCGGTGACTCTCGACAACGTTATTTTTACCACCGCTATCGGCACCTCCACGCTGATAGAATGCGCGCGCTCGCCTAAGCACCTTCTTTCTTTCGGACTCTTTATAACCGAGTTCTCGGTTCTGTCTTCGCTTTTGGCATACTTCTGCGAGCCGCTCTTAAAATCCGATACCGCAAAGCTCTTCCTTCCGAGCCTTTATGTTCTCTGTCTCGGAACGGTCTATGTCCTTACGCTTTTATTCATCTGGACGGTCGCAAGAAAGCGGTTCAAGACTCTGAAAAAATACGTCCACCTCTCGGCGTTCAACTGCGCGGTTCTCGGATGCCTTTTCACAAACGGCATTAACGGCGGCGCTCTGGGCGAGAGACTCCTCTACGCCGCGGAGATAGGTATCGGATTTATCTTCGCCACCTACCTTCTTGCAATAAACTACAAAAAGCTTTCAAGCGAGGACGTTCCCGCGTCTTTCCGCGGATTCCCCGCCTGCGTCCTTTATATAGGCATAATTTCAATGGTCATCTACAGCCTGAGAATCTAAGGAAGTGGTTCAGAAAATGAAGAAAAGAAAAGTCTATCGGAAAAAGTCAAAACCAATGTTCAAAAAAAGGCGTTCCCTATCCAAAACGCTTCTGAGTATCCTTCTTGTGATACTTCTTCTTGCGGCGATAGGATTTTTGGGATACAGCGTAGGAAGGCCGATCATATCCTTCTTCGCCAAGGACGGCCCCAAAAACCAGGTCACGGTCGAACCCGAAAAACAGCCGGAGCGGCAGCATGAAGCCGAGACGAAGCCGGTAACGACTTCCCCGACTGAAGAGCCTCAGCCCGAGACCGAACCCCCTGAGCCGGAGCCCGAACCCCCGATCGGAAAGAGAATACTATATGTATCCATCCCCGCGGGCGCAGGCGCAGACTATATCTCGGAACGCGTTGAATTTGCACGCGAAAACGGTTACTACGGGATATCGCTGGAGCTTTTAGCCGACGGCGGCTCAATTAAATATCTCACTTCAAACGAGCTTGCGAATTCCGCTCACGCTGTTTCTCAGTCCGCAATCCCGGATCTTAAATCCGCGGCGGACATGATAATAAACGCCGGACTCGTCCCCTATGCAAGAGTATCCGCTCTTTCGGATCACTTGGCAAGCTGGGATAAATCTGTCTGCTATCTCTTTGAAAACTCGACCTCGACATGGCTCGACAACGAGGTCTCAAAGGGCGGCAAGCCCTGGATATCCTGCTTCTCGCAGGCCGCAAGGGATTACGTATCGTCTATAGTCAAAGAGATCTCCGACGCGGGATTTTCAGGAATCATCGCCGGAGAGATCGAATTCCCGCCGTTCAGAAATTCCGACCTGAACTACGTCGGTGCTTCGGTAAAGTCTGCTTCAAGATACGAGGGGCTGATCGAATTCTCAAACGCCCTTCAGAGCGCCGTGGGAAGCGATAAGACCTACGCCGTGGAGCTGGACGCTCAGGACATAGTCGCGGGACGCGCGGAGGTTTTGAGAAATCCCGATGAGCTGAACGCTCAGGTAATATATGTAAAATACGATTCCGCAGCGGTAGGGCTTCGGATAATCAGAACTGACGAGACGGAGATCTCGTATTCTGGGCTTAGCGAAACCGACAAGCTCACGGTGGTGATGAGAAGCGTGAGCGAAGCGCTTTCGGGGACCGGAAAGCAGATAATCCCCGCGATAACCGACGCCGCGCTCATCCCTCAGCTTGTAAGCATAGGGTATGACGAGAAGCTGATTTTGGTTTATTGAGGGACGGTGGGGCGATCAGAAGGCGGAATTTTAGGTGAGGACTCTTCGGCTGCATATATGAATGTTGGGGATAATTTGTGCGGGATGAGCGCTTGCAGATTTGGGGGATGAATTGGGGGAAATAAAGGCTGGGAAACTCCGTCAGCAACAGAGTGGGCAAGTATTGACAAATTGATAAAGAAGCAGAAAGTTATGGAGCTCGCATGATGCGGAATCAGGCAAGAGCGCGGAGGATAGCTTTCTGCTTCTTGTTTTAATTTTGCGCGGCGGGAAGGGATGAATTGGACGTCGATGGGGAATTATGGTGGTGATTTTTATTGGGGTAAGGCTGTAGGGCGAAGTGAGCAAGGCGGGGAGGTCCTCCCAAATCTTGTGTAAACCTCCAAAGTGATGTATAATAGAGACGTCACAATGGAGGTTTAAATTATGAGCAGAAGAAATCGAAGTGCCGAGGAGCAGGCACGCAGGGCAAAAATCAGAGAGCTGTTGCAGGAAAGCAACATCTGCAGCATGGAAGACATCCAAAATCTGTTCAAGGAGACGATTGCAGAATTTATGGAAAACGGTCTTGATGCAGAGCTTGAGGACGAACTCGGGTACTCGAGGTACGACTACAAGAGCAAGAACACAGATAACAGCCGAAACGGTCACAGCAGTAAAACGCTGAGAACCAGCTTCGGCGATGTAGAGGTATCTGTTCCCCGCGATCGAAAGGGAGAATTTGAGCCTCAGGTTCTTAAGAAGAACCAGACAAGCATCAGCCAAGATATTGAAGAGAAAATCCTGTCTATGTACGCAAAGGGAATGACTACCGGGGACATAGAGACTCATATACGTGACATCTACGGCATAGAGGTCTCAGATACTACCGTAAGCCGCATTACGGATAAGATACTGCCTATCGCCAAAGAATGGCAGCAAAGGCCGCTTGAGAGCGTCTATGCTGTGGTGTTTTTAGACGCTATCCATTACCACGTTCGCAGCGAAGGACAGATCGTCAAGAAAGCTGTATACATAGCGATAGGGATAGATCTTGAAGGTAAAAAGGACGTCCTCGGCATGTGGGTAGGCGA
>CANPYR010000003.1 GCA_947588805.1 uncultured Clostridia bacterium | reverse complement strand
CCTCGGCATGCCGAGGGTGATAATCCAAAAATTTTACTTCATTCTATGGGAATTTGCGAAAAATACTTGACATTACCTCGAAATTTCTGCCGATATAATTCTCCGCGGAAAAATTCGAGATAATATTCCCGGATTCGTCTGAGTAGGCATATTTTGCCTTCTTGCTTCTAAGATCAAACTCCGCGAATCCGCGCAAAGCTTTGTTTTGTTGCAGCCCTTCGTATAGCTCGGATGTAAGTATCTCCCCGCCGTCGCGGTATACTATAGCGATCCTTTCGGTATCGGCGATAACGGCGTTCTTTTTTCGGTAGATACCGCATACAAAGCGCTTGAATGCGCCGTCGAAGGTTGAGATCCCGTCGCAGATTATCGAGTCTGTGGTAACGCCGAAGGTGCGCGCCATCTGAACGATTTTGCGGATCTCCGGGATCGCGAGGTCGAGTTCCCGGCGCGAGACGGTCTGGCGGGTAGTGCCGAACAGTTCTCCGAAGTCCTCCTGAGATAGCCCCGAGCGTGCTCTGAGCTCTAAAATTCTGTTCCCAAGCGTCATAATATCACTCCTAAAAATTTTTACCGCGGCGATTATATTTTAGCATATTATTGAGCGTAAGTCTACCCGCCGAGGATGGAAATTTGTCAACCGTGAGGGGCGGGGATAGAGGATAGAGATTAGAAATTAGAGGTTAGAGGTTAGATGTTAGAGGATGCACGCCGGGTTTTTGATAATTCCGCTGGTTTTTTATTTCTAACTTCTAAAAGCCGGCCGCGAATTTATTGCGCCATGATATCGGCGCACAGAGGGGCGGCTTAAGAAATAGGTTTGCGCATATATGCAAAAAACTCCCCGTTTTCCGTGGAGCTTTTTGCGGTAAAAACCTTATGAAAAGAACTTTGAAGAAATCAATATTTTGCCGATTTTTGTCAACGATTATTCATATATGATTAACTCGGTAATTTATTCTCGGCGCGTCCCTTGCAGTTACAAAAGCGCGATTTCAGCACATCAAATATTTTTATATATTTTGGATCATTTACAATTTAAGTATACTCTGAGCGTACCGAAAGTCAATAACCGATTCGTTGAGTTTTCTTCACGAAACAAAAGAATCCTCAAGCAAATCATAGCCCGGAATGCTCTGACGGATCTTTCGCCTGTCGCTTTATTTTAGCGCCCTATTGCAAAAAGTCTATCGCCTCCCGCCGTCAATCCACGTTTTCAAACTCCTGCGCGTTCTCGTCCGAAACCGTCATTTCTGCCGAAGATCTTTTTACCACCTTCCCGCCCCAATGTCGGGCTTCAAAATAAGAATGCGTTTCGTCGATCTGACTTGAAAAGCTTTGGATTATATCCGAGCCGATCGCGAGAGCCGTCACCGCAAGTATCGCGGCGAGAATTATCGCGGCAATAATATATCTCAGCCCCGCCCGCATGACGGGAGTTTTTTCTTTATCCCCCGCCGGAACGCGCTTAAAAAGCCGCTTCATCCTTCGTTCAAAGGACGGTGAAAAGTCATGCTCGCAGATATCCGTATCAGAAAGAAGAACCTCGTCGAAGACTTCTCCTACCGCAATTTCCAAATTACTCATATCCAACCTCCTTAAGTATTTCTCTGAGCTTTTGCCGTGCGCGCCTAAGCCTTCGCCCGGCGTTTTCGGAATTTATCCCGAGAACCGCGCCGAGCTCCTCCTCGCTGAAGCCGTAGTAAATTTTGAGAGTAAGGATCTCAAAATAGTTCTTCGGGAGCCGTTTCAGGGCATCTTTAAGCAGCTCCGTGCTCAGCTCCGAGATGGCTTCCTCCTCTGCGGGCGGGAGGTCCGAAACGTCCTCAAAGTCCTCCGCAGGCGCGCTTACGGTATGTTTTTTCTTTTTCAGCATATCAAGAGCGATATTTCTGACGATTATAACTGCGAAAGCGCGAGTTTTCGGACAGTCCGCGGACGAGATCTTAGAGATGTTTTTGATGATACGCAAAAACGCTTCGTGAACTGCGTCCTCAGCGTCCGCAGGGGAGTTAAGGATGGAATTTGAGACCGAAAACATGAGATTTTTGTAGTTTCGGTAAATCTCCTCGACAAGGCTTTTTTCGCGCGGCCCATCCAAAAGTGAAAGATAAGTAGTGAACAAGCGACCACCTCCAAATTTATTATCTCATAAAATAAAACGATTTACAAGAGAAAATCGGACAGAGATACTGCTGAATTGTGAGTATACATTCCGCACACTGTTTTCATATCTTAAATTCCTCGCCGAATGCCAAACATTGAAATTCTGAGATCCGATCTGACCTCTGTCTTCTTGATGTGACCGTTTCGGCTGCCTTCCTCCTGATTTTCGCCTTGACTTTTCCTCAAAAATATCGTAAAATAATAAAAAACCTTTTTTCACGGAGATGTTTCTATGATAATCGACTGTCACTGCCATATTTATCCCGACAAAATCGCAGAGAAAGCTACCGAGAGCATCGGAAAATTCTATAACCTCCCGATGGCGTATCACGGCTCAGCTTCCGAGATGATAAGCGCCCGCGAAAGCGCCGGGATCACTCACAGCGTGGTTTTTTCCGTCGCGACTAAGCCTTCGCAGGTTAAAAGCATAAACAGCTTTATCGCCGAGGAGGTAAAGACCTATCCGAATCTTTCCGGACTCGGCGCCGCCCATCCCGACAGCGAGGATATCGAAGAGGATATTGAAAATATGCTCTCGCTCGGTCTTAAAGGTATCAAGCTCCACCCGGATATCCAGGGCATAGCGCTCGACGACGTGAGATGTTATAAAATATACGAAATTTGCAGAGACCGGGATATCCTGCTTCTTCTGCACATGGGGGATACAAGATACGACTTTTCCCACCCCGACAGGCTTATTAACGTGCTTAAGCTTTTCCCGGGACTCAGGATCATCGGCGCGCACTTCGGCGGCTGGAGCATATGGAGAGAAGCGGAGGAAAAGCTTAGAAAATACGAAGGATTTTTGGTGGACTGCTCAAGCTCGCTCGCGTTTCTTTCGGAGGAAGAAGCGGTGAGGATAATTCGCTCCTACGGCTCAGAAAGGGTGCTTTTCGGGACCGATTACCCGATGTGGGATTTCGGCGCGGAGCTTGAGAGATTTCACGCGCTTAAGCTTACGCAAAAAGAGCAGGACGATATCCTTTACAAAAACGCCCTCGGGATATTTTTTGAATGATAGGGATGAAAAGAAAAAGCTCGGATACAGATAATCCCGGCGTTAAAAAAGAGCCGAAAAAAGCCGAGCACGGCTTTCCGGCGTTTATCCCCGACTGCGCTGAAATCCTGATACTCGGGAGCTTTCCGTCGGTAAAAAGCCGGGAGCGGGAGTTTTTCTACGCTCATCCGCAGAACAGATTCTGGAAGACTTTGGCTTATTCCTTCGGAGAGGACGAGCCTAAGGATACAGAAGAAAAGAAGTCTTTTCTTGAAAGACGCGGGATAGCTCTTTACGACGTGATCGAAAGCTGCGAGATAAGCGGCTCGAGCGATTCAAGCATCAAAAACGTCCTTCCCGCTGATATAAAGAATATCTGTAAAAAGGCTCGGATAGAGAAAATAATTCTGAACGGAAAGACTGCGGGAAAATATTTTGAAAAATATTTTTCGGATATAGATATCCCGCATGTGACGCTCCCCTCGACAAGCCCCGCGAACGCGGCATGGAGTTTGGAAGAGCTGATAAAGGAATGGAGAAAAGAATTGTTTTGAATGCGCGGGTTGAATTTCGCAGGAAAGAGCACGCGCGCGAAGACTTTTGCGGGGAAAGCTGCGTTTTTATTTTACGGATAAATGGCGGTTGGAGTATGAATAAAATAATATACTGAGTTAATTATGAAGCTAACCTTTTAACCCGCAAGCGCCGCATGAAATTTGTAAAAATATTTTATGATACGAAACTTTTTGTCGTCGGATAGAGTATTATTTATATCAAAAAAATTTAAGCCTCACGAGGTGTTTAAAATGAAAAAGCTTACGGTATTTATTTTTTCTCTGTGCATGCTTTTTTCCGGATGCAGAGTAGGACCTAAGGAGGAGCTTCCGAGTCCCGTTACCGGGGATATACCCGCCGAGACTCTTCCCGCCGCGACGGAGCCGCAGCCCGAAACCGCGACGGAACCGGAGACGGCGGGACACGTGACGGAAATCTCTGATACGGAATCCTCAGAGGAGCCGCAGGAGTCTCGGGAGGAGCCGGATGAAAATGATGAAAATGACGAAGAGGACGGCGAGCCCGAGATCACCGATGAATATAACGGGATCATGTACGCGGTGATGTCATTGAACGTGCGTTCGGGGCCTTCGACAGACTATGAGAGGATAGGGCATCTTAACGAGGGAGAAGCCGCCGAGGTAGTAGGATATGCGGACGAATACGGATGGTATCTGATAAAATTCAACGGCGGCGTGGGATACGTAAGCGGGAGCTACATGACGGAGATAGAGCCGGAAAAGAATTATCCCCCGCTTGAAAACGACTACGCGCTTTTGCAGAGCATAGCTAACGCAGCGGCGAAAGCTTTTGACGATCCCGAAGCTTCGGTCACAGGATATTTGGGAAGCTATGAAGCTGGAGAAGCGGTGAGGATAAAGACCGCCGAGGGGGAGAACGTATATATCTATGACGGCGAAGAGTTTACGGATATTGATTCGGCTTATGACGGCGGGATGATAGACGGTTCCGACTCGGAAGCGATAGAATATTATGCCGAGACTTCGGAGGAAACGGATATACGTCCCGAATCGGAGAACGCAGCGCCGTATTCGCTTCCCGACGGGATATCTTCTGAGCTTGCAGAAGAAATAAGGTCCTGCTGCGGGGAAGGCGCGGAGGAAATGATAATAGCCGGATACTACGGGGAATGCTCCGCGGGGATTGCGGTCGCTCTATGCGATTCGTCCACATATACCGCCGATTTAAAACCCGTAACGGTCGGGAATTATACTTTCACGCTTGCAAGCGGAAGCTTTGATCTGTATCTGTATTCAAACGGAGAGCTTACGCTTCTTACGGAAGCATACGAAAACGGACGTATAAGCGACGGCGATCTTAAAGAGCTTAAATACGATCCCGAAGATCCTGAAAACGCGTCCGACGAAGCCCCCTACCCGCCGCTCGAGCCTTTGGACGGCGCGACGGAATCAAGGATATGCGAAGACTATGCGAAAGCGAAAAATCTCAGCAAGGACGAGGTATATATTGTAAGATATTTCGGCTCCGCAAGAGCGGGACAGGCGGTTATCATGTGGCGTTACGATCCGTCAATGCCGGACGTGGGGCTTCCTGTGACCGATGACGAAAAGCTGGTGACGATAGGGGGATATACGTTTTCGCTTGCGAGCGGAAGCTATGAGATAGAATTCCACCGGAACGACGGGGGCTTCATGACGCTTAAGACAGCATACGAGCGCGGATATGTTTCGGAGGAAGATATTAAGATGATGAATTATTACAGCGAGCTGCGGCCCGGCGGAGAATAAAAAACAGGACACCGAGGTCGTAAGATTTGACCGAGGGTGTCTCTTCTTTTATAGTTTGCGGAGGCTAAGACGAAAGGTGGAGTCTACTATAGGTTTCTGATTTTCGTTTCTGCAACAACGCGATTAAAACTCTCTGAGAACGAGCGAGACTTGCGAGATTTTGTAATTGCCCATCCTGCACGCAATATCCCCGATTTTCAAAACCCTCGCCGCAGGCGAACCCTGAAATTCTGAAATCTGACTTCTGATATCTGACATCTTTCCGCTCCTTCTTGACAAATCCCCCCATAATGTGTTAAAATAAATTGGAATCTGCGGGGGACACGCAAATTTGACCGGATACGGATACTTTGGCAAAAATCACCCGCCGGCCCCGTCGGAATTTATCACACAGGAGGAATTAAAAATGAAACTTACCTACGGTATCAAGGACAAGCCACAATTCGGACAGATGATCGTTTTCGCGATCCAGCAGCTTCTTGCCATAATGGCGGCTACGCTGGTCGTGCCGGTTATCACCTCGGGAAGCATCGACGGCGGTTCGATGGATCCGGCGGCGGCGCTCTTCGGAGCGGGCGTCGGAACGCTTGTCTACGTTCTCTTCACTAAGGCTTCCAGCCCAGTATTCTTGGGCTCGTCGTTTGCATTCTTAGGCTCGATGGCTGCGGCTTTCGCCGGCGGCGTTTCTATGCAGCTCGGGTTCTTGGGACTTATTATCGGCGCGGTTTTCGCGGGACTCGTTTATGTCGTCATCGCGCTTCTTGTCAAGGTCGCGGGCGTGAACTGGCTGAATAGACTCATGCCGACCGTAGTTATCGGTCCCACCGTCGCTATAATCGGACTCAGTCTGGCCGGAAACGCTATCGGAGATCTCCAGACCGGCGGCGTTAAGGCGGAGGACGGAAGCTCTGTCGCGGCGGTTCTTATCTGCGTTCTCGTCGGAATCGTAACGCTTCTTATCACCACCGTCTGCTCGACGTTCGGAAAGAAATTCATAAAGCTCATACCGTTTATTATCGGTATCTTGGGCGGCTACGCTCTCGCGACTGTATTTACGATCATAGGAAACGTCGCCGGGATAGATCAGCTCAAGGTCGTAAGCTACCAGTCGTTTGCGGATCTTGTCTCCGGCGGCTTCGGGCTTCACACGCTCATCCACATCCCCGACTTCACCTTCATCAAAGCCTTCGGAGCTTTCGGCGAGCTTTCCGCGAGCTACGTCGGAGCAATAGCTATAGCATATGTTCCGGTGGCGTTCGTGGTATTTGCGGAGCACGTAGCGGATCATAAAAATATTTCTTCAATTATAGAAAAGGATCTTCTTGAGGATCCCGGACTTTCAAGAACGCTTCTTGGAGACGGCGTGGGATCAATGGTCGGAGCGTTCTTCGGAGGATGCCCGAACACCACCTACGGCGAATCGATAGCTTGCGTAGCCATATCCGGAAACGCTTCCGTAGTTACGATCATAACCACCGCGGTCCTTGCGATCTTAGTATCGTTCGTAGCTCCGTTCGTAGCGTTTGTAAATTCGATCCCGAGCTGCGTAATGGGCGGCGTATGCATAGCGCTCTACGGATTTATCGCAGTTTCCGGACTTAAGATGGTACAGAAGGTCGATCTTGAGCAGAATAAAAATCTCTTCGTAGTTTCTACGATCCTCATCTGCGGCATCGGCGGCCTTTCTCTCAACTTCGGCGCGCTTACCGTCACTTCCATCGCCACCGCGCTTATTTTGGGTATAATTGTGAATCAGATCTTGGGGATCAAGGAGAAAAAAGGGGATAAATAAAGGATGATTTGAGGGGAAATTTTTGAATTGTAACGGCGGGATTTGCGGGAGAGGGAAAACAGTGTCGGTTTTGTTCCCGCTCATCCCGCCGCCGCTTAACGAAAATTTTCCTACTGCTCAAAAAGAATAGACAGAAGCAAAAATGCCGTACGTCCCCTTTGAATATCTCCGACAATTTCATCCATATTAAATAAAAATTTTTCATCCACGAAAGGAGCATGCTATGAATATCTGCGTATTCGGCGCGGCGTCGCCTACAATCGACCCTAAGTATATCAAAATGACCGAGGAGCTCGGGGAAACTCTTGCTAAAAGAGGTCACGGACTTGTGTTCGGCGGCGGGGGAAACGGACTTATGGGCGCGGCCGCGAGGGGTTTTCAGAGGGGTAACGGGAGGATCGTAGGGGTGATACCTAAATTTTTCAACGACGAAGAAATTGAAGCTATCTGCGATTTCTGCGACGAGCTTATTTATACGGATACTATGCGCGAGCGCAAGCAGACGATGGAGGACAGAGCGGACGCGTTTGTAGTCGTTCCCGGAGGTATTGGGACATACGAGGAATTTTTTGAAGTTCTGACATTAAAGCAGCTTTGCAGGCACAGCAAACCGATAGCGGTTTACAATATCAACGGGTACTATGACAGCTTGCACAGGACGATGCTTGAAGCGATGGAGAAGAATTTCATAAGCGAGAACTGTTCGGTGCTTTATAACCTCACGGACGACGTTGAGGAGATCATAAAGACGGTCGAAGGACCTGCGGCAAGTTTGGATGTTAAGAAGCTGAAGAGGGGATAGCATTCGGCAGCCGGTTGAGAAAGGAAACCAAAAAGGCTTCGCCGGCTTTTTCTCAAAAGGCCAAAGACGAGAAACACTCTATAAGCGAAGCGTATGCAAATAGAGGGGTATGGAGAGACGCCGCAGGTTGTCTCACCTTTTGACAGCCTATGCTGTCAAAACCTGCCCGGCCCGGACATCATAGCGAAATGAAAAACAGGCGCCCCATCGGGCGCCTGTAATTTATTAACCAACTTACCCCATCACTCCAACGCTTCCCCCGTCTCGGTCATCCCGTCCTCCCTCGTCCCTTTCTTCTTCGCTATCTTATAAAACACGATAAAGCACCCGAGATGCACCAAAAACGCCATCGCCCAGCTTATCGGGTAGGATATATACAAAACCGTTAAACAGTCCTCCGGAGAAGCGCCGGTGGCTTTGTATGAAGCGAAATAGGTGAAGATCCATACTATCCTGAAGCCGCAGACGCAGAGGATAGAATCTATAGTCGGTATCAGCGAACGGCCTATTCCCCTTAAAAGTCCTACCATTACGTCCATCATGCCGCAGGTGAAATATGTAAGGCAGATCACGTTCATCCTCACAAGTCCGAACGCTACTTCCTCAGGCTTGTTTGTGTAAAGACCGAGGAGCTGCGTGCCTAAAAGCTTCGCTATTGCTCCGAGACCGAATCCCACCCCGAAAACTATTACAAGACATTCAAACGCGACTTTTTTGATCCTTCCGTATTCCTTCGCGCCGAAGTTCTGACCTGTGAACGTTATCGCCGCCTGATATACCGAGTTCATCGCGTTATAGATGAAGCCTTCGATATTCGCGGCTGCGCCGTTTCCTCCCATTATCGCAGAGGAGCCGAAGCCGTTTATAGAGCTCTGGATTATTACGTTTGAGATCGAAAATACTGAGCCCTGGATCCCGGCGGGAAGACCTACGGCTAAGATTTTCCCGAGCTTTTTCCAGTGTATCTTTATCTTTTTGATATACAGCTTTACCGGACCGTCTGATTTTAACAGGCAGATAACGATAAGAACCGCCGAAACGAACTGAGAAATAATAGTCGCGAGCGCTACTCCCGCTACGTCAAGCCCGAAGCCTATGACGAAAACGAGGTTCATTATGACGTTTATAACGCCCGAGAACATCAGAAAATATAGCGGCCGTTTTGTATCTCCGACGGCTCTTAGGATCGCCGCGCCGAAGTTGTAGAGCATATTCGCGGGGGAACCGATGAAGAAGATCTTAACATAAAGCGCCGAGAGATCTATAACGTCCTCCGGCGAGGACATCCATTCCAGCATCGTCCTTGTAGCGAAGAATCCGAATACTCCGACGACTACGCCGCTTATCAAAGCTATCGCGATAGAGGTATGGACCGCTTCGCTCACGTCCTTATGCTTTCCCGCGCCGAAAAGCTGCGCGACGAGAACCGAGGAGCCTATCGACAGTCCCATGAAGACGTTCACGATAAGATTTATAAGCGCGCCTGTAGAGCTGACCGCCGCGAGAGCGTTATCGCTTCCGTATTTTCCGACCACGATTATATCGGCGGCGTTATAGAGGAGCTGGAGGGTTCCGGTGAGAATAAGCGGAACGGTGAATTTGATGATGTTGAGAAAAATAGGCCCCTTGGTCATGTCCATTGTAGCGGACGATCTGCGGCCTGAAACCGGTTTCAAAAGAGAAGCGCTTCCTTTCCATGATTTGCGTAATGGCGCGGGGACGGATATTTTTGTGGGGTTCCCGCGTGAGATGAAGGTCGGACTCGATAAAAGAGTGATTTTGTATGTAAAAATTTCACGGCGGGGAAATTATAAAGTAATTATAAAGTACCCGCGCCGAGGGATGATTTGCAACTATTCTACTCCTTTTGGATTTATTTTTCAAGTGGTTTTTTAAGATTTTCACTTTTAGTCAATATGCGAAGAAATATGGAGCGATTTTTGGTTGATTTGCAGAAAAGGGCGATTAGAGGACAGAATTGAGAAATCAGAGGTCAGAGGTTGTAGCTATAGGTTTCGGAGCTTTTAGAGGGTTAGAAAGTTAGAGGGTTAGAGGATAGAATTGATTGAGAGCGGCGGCGGGATGAGCGGGGAAGGGCGGGAGGGAGGGCGCAGTCGGTAGTGGTTACATAAGAAGTAGCTCATCCCGCCGCCGCTTGCCGCCGCTTTGAGTCCGCAGGAGATGAAATTCAGGAGCAGCCCCATAGCCTTATCCACCCTACCACAAGCCCTGCATAAAAAATCCGCAAAATCATTCCCAAAAAATCCCTCAAAATCATCCCCCGCCCGTCACGAAATAGATCCGTAACAGACGGGGAATTTTTCATAC
Organism: uncultured Clostridia bacterium; assembly: GCA_947588805.1. GTDB lineage: Bacteria > Bacillota > Clostridia > Oscillospirales > Ruminococcaceae > Faeciplasma. The sequence continues at coordinate 79,298 of CANPYR010000003.1, read as the reverse complement.
AGTCTCAGCGATGTTTATCCTTGCACGTAACCCGAAAATTATTTAACTTCCTTGACCCAAAGGCCGTGGAGGTTGCAGTAGGCGTAGATCTTGCAGTCGCGGATCAGAGGGAATCTTACCTCGGTAGACTGTTCGGGCGCGAGCATTACCTTATTTATCCTGTTGCCTGCGACCTGAGCTATCCACATTATGTAGTGCTCCTTGGTCATGGGATGCTCAACCGATCCCACTCTTACCAAAAGCTCGCCGTCGGATTCCTCCACATACGGAACATGCTTCTCAACGGCCGCGTCGGTGGCGTTAGCGACGAGAGTCTCCATCGCAACGCCGCAGCAAACCGCGTTATCGGTGCTTCCGAGGTCGTCCTGGATGACGTTTCCGCAGACCGGGCATTTTTTAAATGTGAAATATTCTTTCATGATAATACCTCCTTAGATTTCCCGCTTAGGGGAGATGTCTATATTGTAGCACATTTGAATTAAAAATGCAAGAGCATGAAAGAAAACAGAAGACGGATATCGTATTATCGGAATCTCCTTCCCGCCCCCTTTTCCTTAAAAATTTATTATTTTTTTCTTTTTCCGGTTGAAAATCCGCGCGGAGTGTGATACAATAAATCTCATGGCGCGGTTGCGCGCTCAAAATCAAACCGGAGGGAAAGCCATATGGAAATAATTGCTATAGCAAAAATTTTTAACGGCTTTCACTCCAAATTCGGAGTTCCCCGCCAGAGCGGGCTTTGTTCGGCGACCTCAAAAATCGTCTTTGAGCCGGAATACCGCAGCGCGGAAGCCGTCAGGGGGCTTGAGGATTTTTCTCACGTCTGGCTGATCTGGGGATTTTCCGAGGGATTTGCTTCCGAAACCGCGGAAACGAAAAATTTTTCCCCGACCGTAAGACCGCCCCGTCTCGGCGGCAATCGCCGCGTGGGAGTTTTTGCCACAAGATCCCCGAACAGGCCGAATCGTCTCGGTCTCAGCGCCGTAAAGCTTCTGAAAATAGAGCGCGATCCGACTCTCGGCCCCGTTCTATACGTTCTGGGGGCGGATATCGTCTCCGGCACTCCGATATATGATATAAAGCCGTATATCCGCTTTTCGGACTCCGTTCCCGAAGCAGTTTCGGGATTTGCAGATCTTGTATCCAGAAAGAGACTTAAAGCGGATATTCCGGAGGAATACAAAAAATTACTGTCCGAAGAGGACGAAAAAATCATCTCGGAGCTTTTGGAAAACGACCCCAGGCCGTCATACCAAAGCGACGCCGAAAGAGAATACTATTTTGAATACGGAGACTTCGCCGTCAGATTCGCCGTATCGGGCGAAACTGCATACGTCACCGGGATCGAAACGAAAGGAAATGATAGGGATTGAGCAGGAAAAGGCATTTGATTCTGTCGCTGTCGCTGATAATATTCACGGTTGGGTTTATCTGGATAAACTCCGCGCTTCCGGGGAGCGAATCCGGCGCGATAAGCGGGATGGTCAGGCAGTTTGTAGAGAAATTTTTTGTACTTATTCACTTCCCCGAAGCCGCCGCAAGCTTTTTGCTTACGAATATAAGAAAGGTCGCGCACGTGACCGAGTACGCTGTGATGGGGCTTGAACTCGGTTTTTTGTGGATAGGGTTAAGGAAGGGATTTCAGGGCTTCTGGAACGCGTTTTCGACGGTTTTGTTCATAGCTGTGTGCGATGAAACGATACAGCTTTTAGCGCTTTCAAGGGGCCCGCAGATCACCGACGTGCTTCTTGACGCCGCAAGCGGCCTTACAATGATACTTTTGATTTATCTGATCGGAGCGATCGTGGGGAAGAAAGAAAAATTTTTTGAGGGATAGTTTGAGTAAACGACAGAGAGCGGGAAATTATTTCCTGCTCCTGATTTTTTACATGGCGAAGCTGTTAGAGGATAGAGGATTAGAGTGTTAGAAGATGAAAAATTAGAAGTCGGAAATCAGCTTCCCCCCGCCGCCACGCATTTCACTATTCGTCAATCGCTTCTTACAATCCGCATATTCCATCCCTTCGTCCTTCCTTTTTTCTCCGAAAAAATAAATATTTTACCTATAAATTACTTGCAATGCGCGGAGTTATAGTGTATAATAGAATGAAAAGTCCGAGCGTCTGAAAACGCTTTGAATGATAAAGGAGGTTAATAATGAAAAAGCTTATTTGCATAATTTTTGCGCTTATGCTTACTGTGTTTTCAACCCTTTTCGCGTATGCGGAGGAGTATGACGGCCTGAGCTTAAGTCTTGAAGCCGATAAGCCGTCATACGAAAGCGGCGAGGACGTTATTCTGACGCTCACCGCGGAAAATACCGGGTATATGGATATAAAGGACCTGACTCTTCGGCATATAGTCCCGGAGTCTCTTCCGAAAGGGTATAAGCTTGCCGAGAAGGATATGGAAAGCGTTACCGTGGATCTTCTAAGCGGAGGAAGAGCTTCCCTTAAGGCTGTTTATTCAAAATCAGAAGCGTCTTGGCCGATAATTATCGTTACGACAACGATCGTAGGCGTGATAGTGATAGCCGCGGTCGTGATAAAGATCGGGAAAAATGGTGAAAAGGGAAAAAGCGCCGCGGCGACAGCAGTGTGCCTGGCGCTCCTGATATCTTCTTTAGCCCCCTGCATAACGGCTTTCGCCGAGGGGGAGACGGTCTCGGAGCTGAGCTGTCCGGTCAGCTTCGACGGGCAGGAAATAATATTTAAAGCGGAGGTAAGCTACATGAAGCCGGTGGACAGTTCTAACGAAGTGATTTTGGCGACCGCTAATAACGCCGCGCCGATATATATCGACCCGAACGGGGCGGCGTACGACGGTATATCGCTGATAGCGGAGGCGGTAGCGGACGACTTTGAAGCGCTCTCGGGCGCTCGTCCCGAAATAGTTGAGACCGAGCCGCAGAGCGGAGTATACATAATGGCGGGCGTAGTGGACGATGAAATGATATCGTCCCTGGGACTCGACTGGGAGATAGGCCCGAGCGGGAACAGCTTTAAGTCCGAGGACTGGGAGAGATACCAGATAAAAGTAGTGACCGAAGGCGATAAGACCAAGGTCGTAGTTGCGGGCGCGGATAAGAGAGGAACGATCTACGGACTGTTCCACATCACCCAGGACGTCTTCGGCGTAAGCCCCTGGATCTGGTGGGGAGACGTCAGGCCGGAGCCTATAGATACCCTACGCGCGACCGCCATGCAGCTCGAAACGGTATCTAAAAGACCGTCGGTCAACTTCAGGGGAATATTCATGAACGACGAGAACCCCTGCTTAAACGGATTCGCCGACAGTCACTTCGGCGGCCTGAACTATATGTTCTACGACGAGATCTTTGAGCTCATCCTGAGACTCAAGGGAAATTATATGTGGCCGGCGATGTGGTCCAACAATTTCTCGAACGACGGAATGGAAGGCGTAAAAGGAAAATTTGCGGAGCTTGAAAAGGAGTATCACTATAAGCTCGGCGGGCTTATGTATGTGGATCAGCCCGGGAATGAGAACGCTTCAAACGATATGCCCGCGACTAATATAAACGCGGATCATTCTCTGGTCTTAGGCCCCGGAGAATATCCTATGACTCTTGCAAACGCCGTTTTAGCGGACAGATACGGAATCACCGTCGGCGCTTCGCACCATGAGCCCATGGCAAGAAGCGGCGGCGAGTGGGGAGCGCTTCAGGGCTACTGGAGCTCGAATATTACATACCGCGATCCGGATATAAAGACTTCGGACGGCCAGAAGGTCTGGAATTATCTTCTTAACCCGAATAATCTTGAGTCGTTCTGGAGCGACGCCATATACAGAAACGGAAGCTTTGACAACCTGTTCACGATAGGGATGAGAGGAGAAAACGACTCGGCGCTTGTAGACGCTGCGGGAAATACTCTCAGCACCAAGGAGAATACCGAGCTTCTTAAGAAAGTGCTCAGAGCTCAGAGCAAGATCTTAAAGGAGCACGGTCTTGAGGATTCGCCTTCTCTTATCGCCATATATAAAGAGGTCGAGAACTGCTGGTACGGCGGCTCAAGAGATAATCCCAAAGCGGCCATAGGAAAGGGTCTTCGCGACGATCCGGACGTCAAGGAGCTTTTGGGCGCGGATACAAACCGCATAGTAATGCTCTGCGAGGACAACAACGGATATTTAAGGACGCTTCCCGAGCTTGATGAAAAGGATAAATTCAACTGGGGACTTTACTATCACTTCGACTATGTCGGAAGCCCGAAGACCTCTATGTGGATAAATACCATGCCGCTTCAGAGAACCTGGGAGAATCTTACCACCGCGTATGAGTACGGCGTTGACGACGCTTGGATAGTAAACGTCGGCGACTTAAGACCCATGGAGCTCCCGATAAGCTATTTCATGGATCTCGCGTACGATTTTGAGAAGTACGGAACGTCAAATCCGAACAACTGCGACGAATACCTTGTAAAGTGGGCCGAAGAGCAGTTTGCGGCTGAGCCGAGGATAGAAGATGAGGATATAAAGACTATAGCGGATCTTCTTTACGACTATACCTGGATAAACGGAAACTGCAAGCCCGAGACTTTAAAGAGCACGGGAGACTGCAGCTACAGCATTTTAAACTACAACGAAGCCGCGGAGATGCTTAAGCTTATCGACAGCATAATCGAGCGCGCGGATGGAATCAAGGACAAGATAGGCGAGGATTCGGTATGCTATGTGCCGTACTATCAGCTCGTATACTATCCCGCGGTAGCTTCCGCTAACGTGGCGAGGATCCAGATAATGAGCGGGCTTAATAATCTCTACGCCGGAAGAAAGGCCACCGTTGCAAATACCTACGCGGATCTTGTTGACCAGTATCTTAAGTACGACGAGGAGCTCACCGATACGTATTCCTCGCTCGGAGAGGATCTCAACGGGCTTAATAAGTGGTACGGGATGATGATAACATCCCCGGACTACTGCAAGCAGTATAACGATCCCGTGCTCGGAAACGTGAGCGCGAAGGCGCATATGAATTATCAGAGCTGGAACGGAGAATCGGCGGCGAAGATCACCAGTCAGCGCGTAGAGCCCGAGTCGGGAGGACTTCTTATTCTTGACATACCGACAGAGAGAAGAGCCTTCAAGGCCGGAAACGCGGTGCTTCCCGACTTTGAATCGACGGAGAAGCAGGCGTATGCGGTTAATCTCACCAACGGCGGCGACCAACCCGTGAAGTATACCGTATCCTGCGCAGACGACTTTATCAAAATCGACGGAGAGCTTGAAGGAGAGTATCTTGTAAGCAAGAGCTTCGCGGTATCGGTCGATTGGGATAAGATAAAGGAGGATACCTCGGGGACTATTACGGTTTCCGCAGGGGAGAGAACGGTAAATATCACCGTGAACGCGAAGATAATAAATACGGATTCAAAGCTTCCGAAGACTCACTATCCGTCAAACGGCGTTATATCCATGTACGCGGATCAGTTTGCGGACAAGGGCTCGGCCGACGGAATAGCCTGGACGGTGCTCAACGGATACGGAAAGCAGAAGACGTCGATCAAGATGTTAGAGAGCTATTCAAAGGCGTTCGCGGAAGGAAAGGGACCTTGGGTAGACTACAACTTCTGCGTTCCCGAGGACGGAGACTACAAGCTTGTTATCTACGCCGGGCAGGGGAATAACGTTTCGTTCGACGACGGAACGCATCTCAACGCGGGATTCCAGATCGATTCCGACGATATAAACGTAGTGAACATCCAGGGCGAAGGGTATGTATCGTTTGTAAGCGGCGGCTGGTACTCGACGATAGAGCAGGGCGGAAGAACCGCTGAGCTTGCTCTTACGCTCAAGAAGGGCGAGCATACGTTGAGGGTCTGGGGAATGGATCAGAACCTCGTGCTCCAGAAGTTTGTTATTTTAACGTCGGAGGAAAACATAAAGACTTCGCTCATAGGCCCGAAGCAGACTTATAATACTGGAATGCCCGAGCCGGAGCAGAAGGAAGCGGTGAGGATTATTATCGCGGAGGATTAAAATCAGAAGAGCCGTTAGAAGACAGAAATCAGAAGTCAGAAATCAGAGGTGCGTGGCGCAGCTTTCTGCGCCGAGCGCCTCTTAGAAGATAGAAGATAGAAATTAGAGATTAGAAATTAGAAATTAGAAATTCCTCAAAAAATTTCTCTTTCCCTATTGACAACCCTTCCGCTTTATGCTATAATATCTCTCGCACCGATCTTAAGACAGCCGGCGGCGTTACTGCGGAAGCCCGGCCGAGGAAAGGAATTACATGAATTTCCATGTCCCTTTTCTCATTATGCGAAAAGGGATTTTAATTTCGGGGCATATTCCATCTTCAAAGAGGTGAAAATCAAATGCCGAACGCAAACATTTTAGAGCAGAAGAAAAAGAAGGTCGAGGAAATCACCGAACAGCTTAAATCCGCTGTTTCGGGCGTTTTGGTCGATTACAGCGGTATCACCGTGGAGGACGATACCAAGCTCAGAAAGGAACTCAGAGAAGCCGGAGTCAAGTATGCGGTAGAAAAAAATACCCTTCTTCGCTTCGCTATGCAAAACGCCGGACTTGACGGTCTTACCGACGTTCTTTCCGGAGCTACCGCGATCGCTACCAGCGACGACGAGACCGCTGCTGCGAGGATTCTGGGCAAGTATGCCGAGGATCACGACAACTTCACTCTTAAGGCCGGATTCATCGGCACTGAGCTTTATGACGCAGAGGGCGTAAAGGCTCTGTCTAAGATCCCGTCAAAGGAGACTCTTCTTGCGCAGCTCGTCGGTTCCCTCCAGGGCCCGATCCAGAAGCTCGCGGCTACCCTTCAGGCTGTCGCCGACAAGGAAGAAGCGGCCTGAGCGCAGCAGCATAACCCCGAAGCTGCGGGAAGAGATCGCCGCAGCGTAAAAACGACTTGAAATTATGAAAAGGAGAAAATTATTATGGCATCCGAAAAGATCATTAAGTTTGTAGAAGACGTCAAGGCTCTTTCCGTCTTAGAGCTCAAAGAGCTTGTAGACGCTATCCAGGAAGAATTCGGCGTTACCGCCGCAGTAGCCGCCGCTCCCGCCGCAGGAGCTGCTCCCGCCGCAGCCGAGAAGACCGAGTTCGACGTTATCCTCGCTTCCTTCGGCGATAACAAGATGGCTGTAATCAAGGCCGTCAAGGATATCCTCGGTCTCGGACTCAAGGAATCCAAGGAGTTCGTTGAAGCTGCTCCTAAGGCAGTCAAGGAAGGCGCTTCCAAGGCCGAAGCCGACGAGCTCAAGGAAAAGCTCGAAGCTGCCGGCGCTACCGTCGAGATCAAGTAATTTTTCCTGCAACCCTAAAATCAGTCTCCGCGGCGCGCCTAAAAACGGTTCGCCGCGGAGATTTTGATATTCCGAAGCTCCGGACTTTATTTTTTGGGGGATAGCCGACAGCCGTCCGCGCTCCTCTTAAAATCCCGAGATCCGATTTCTGATTTCTAATTTCTAATCTCGGCCATCCGTTTTCTTGACGAACCTTTTCGGCCGAATCTGAAAAATATCCCCATGCAAGCTCAAAAAAATCTTTCCGAAAGTATTGACATTTCGCCGCAAATGTGATATTATATTCAAGCGGCCTTTTTCGGCGTATGCAATTTGTAATTTGTAATTTTGTATTTGGAATTTATAATTTGACTTCGAGGTGTGGCTCAGTTTGGTAGAGCGCCACGTTCGGGACGTGGAGGCCGCAGGTTCAAATCCTGTCACCTCGACCACCCCCGCTGCAAGGTTTCTTGCGGCGGGGAATTTTATTTTTTGAAGAAGAAACCGCGGGGAAGATATTTGCAAAAGATATCCGGAACGGAAAGTATCCGAAAGACGGCATAAGATTTTTTCGCGTCTTATCGGCCTATTCGGGCAGAGGATGGGCTTAAGACAGACTGCGCAAGGTACACGTGGCGATATCGCTGTATCAGTCTCCGCCCGCAAAAAGCGATTACTCCGGCAGGAGATGAGGTATAAAGCCGGGGAGCATACGGATGAGACGGTTAATAAGCTATCTATAGAAAAAGCAGGCGACTCCGTCTGCTTTTTTCCATTTTCATCCGCACTTCATCCCTCGACACTCCCCATCTACTCCCTATACTCCAAAATATCCCCCGGTTGGCAGTCGAGCTCGCGGCAAATGGCTTCGAGAGTCGAAAAACGTATCGCGGAAATTTTCCCGGTCTTTATCCTTGAAAGGTTCACGTTTGCTATCCCTACGCGCTCTGAAAGCTCGTTCAGGGATATTTTTTTGTCTGCCATCACTCTGTCGAGCCTTAAAATTATCGGCATACTCTCACCTCACAAAGTCTCGTCGGACTGTCTCTGCAGCTCCTCGCCGTAGCGGAAGATGTAGCTGATGAGATAGATCGCCAGCGCCGCAAAAATCCCACCGACCGAAATTCCCACAGGCAGCGGTTCGGACTCAGAACCTATGGCGATGACCACCGCGTCGAGCAGAAAACGAATGAACGCGCATATAACCGTCGCTGCAAGAACAAAGTGGCCGAATTTCTTGATTATCTCAGAAATGCCGTCTTCAAACGGCCGACCCTCTTTCATCGGGATCATTATCCTTCGGACAAGCTTTATGCCTATCATCAGTATCACGATCCAGATCGCTTCGGTTATGCTCACCGATAGGATATAGATCGCAAACTGCTGCTTTGTGACCATAAGCTGACCGTTTTCAAAGACTACGAAATCGCTGTCGTCTAAATTAAAAACTATCGACAGCGTATCGGGCAGGTCGTCTACCGGCAGAGAGAGCATCACGGTCATAAAAATGTTCGCGGCGATGAGCATGCATATCGCGATGATGCAGAAGATAAAGAGTATCTTTGCAAAGACGTCGATCACCCTCGCGGTTTTGATAAGTTCTTTCATAATTTAGGTCCTCCTTAGTTTTTGATATCCCGATTATATCACACAGATTTATGTTTGTCAATACTTTTTTAATGATAATCGTAAAATTTTTTGCATTAAACATAAAAGCGATAAGATAAGGACAGCAAGTAGAGAAAAAGAGTCAATTCCCCTCTCCCGAACACTTCCGATGATTCTGATATCTGACAGTCTGATTTCTGAATTTTGAGTTCGGTTTTTCGGGAGCGTCTAAATCGCCCGCATTATTCCTTATTTTTTAAATCGTCGCCATAGGCGAAGCCTTGAAGTTCTGACGTCTGACTTCTGACTTCTGTATTCTTGATGTGGCCGCCTTGGCCACATCTCGTGCCCACCCCCGTCTTGACTTCCCGCGCGGTCCGTGATATACTTAATGAATCCCCATAAATCCTCATACCAAATCGAAAGGAAATAAATATGCCGGAACAGTATTACAAGGAAGCGCTTAAGCTCGGTCAGAAAGAGGTCAGAGCCTGCGTATCGCGCGGCGAACACCCTTATCTGCCGCTTCTTGACGACTTTATACCGTCTGAAAAGCTTAATTCTGGAATAGATCTCGGGACGAAATGGATCCCGTCGGAGCTTATCGTCGGAACCAGAACCGCGGCGCGCTCAAACGCGTTCGCAAGAAACTTCATGCCTATTCTCGGGGAGCTTTCCGAGTTCGCGACGAAGTGGAACGCGCTCTGCAACGCCCATGTCGAAGAAGGAATCCGCGACCCGATCACCTGCTATGAATATATGAACCGCTTCTACGTCGAGGAGGGTAATAAGCGCGTAAGCGTTTTGAAATTCTTCGGCGCGCCTACCGTTTACGCGAGGGTGATAAGAATCATGCCGGAGCAGAACGGCTCTAAGGAAGTCGAGCTTTATAACGCTTTTCTGGATTTCCAGAAGTGCTCAAGAATGCATCTTCCGGAATTTTCAAAGCCGCAGAGCTACGCGAAGCTCCAAAGGCTCCTGGGAAAAGAACCCGACGAGGTCTGGACCGAGGATGAAAAAAAGGACTTTATGGCGACTTACCACTACTTCCGCGAAGCGTACGCGACTCAGGGGAAGAAGGAGGACCGCTCGGTCGGCGACGCGCTTTTGGTGTACATAGAGGTTTACGGGTATAACGACCTTAGAAATAAGAGCGCGGCCGAGATAAAAAAAGCCGTGATAAAGCTTAAAGAGGAGTTCAGTCTTACTCAGGAGGAGCAGCGAATAGAGATTAAGCTCGATCCTCAGGATAAACAGCCGGGTCTTCTTGCCAAGGTTTTGCCGAATACAAAGCCGATAAAAGCAGCTTTTATTCATGATAAGACTCCCGAGACCTCGGGCTGGACGTTCGGACATGAATGCGGAAGATTACATATAGAAAGGGTGTTCGGAAACGAGATAGAGACCGCGGCATACTATAACGCTCTCGACGATAAGAGCGCCGACGAGGAGATAGAACAGGCCATAGCCGACGGCGCGACGGTGATCTTTACGACTTCTCCCCGGCTTTTGCAGCCTTCCCTGAAGGCCGCAGTCGAGCATCCTAAGATCACGGTCTTAAACTGCTCGCTCAACACCTCCCACAGATATATAAGAACATACTACGCGAGGATGTATGAGATAAAATTCATAATCGGCGCGATAGCGGGTTCTCTGGCGCAGTCGAATAACGTCGGATATATTTGCGACTACCCGATCTTCGGACAGGTCGCAGGGATAAACGCGTTCGCGCTCGGGGTGCAGATGGTAAACCCGCTTACTAAAGTGAGACTTGAGTGGTCGTCGGTCAGCGGAGGCATTGAAGCCGCGACCGAAAGACTCCGCGAACACGGGATAAAGCTTATCTCGACTCAGGATACAAAGAAATTCAGGGAGAGGGAACGTTCAAGCTTCGGGCTGTCGATAATCGACGAAAACGGCAGGACCACGCCGCTCGCAAGACCGATGTGGCTCTGGGGAAGCTACTACGAAGCGATAATAAGAAGTATACGCGACGGAACTTTTAAATCCGAATACGAGGAATCTAACAGGGCGCTCAATTATTACTGGGGACTTTCCGCGGGAGTTATAGATTTACAGTGCTACGACGTGCTCCCGGAAAGCGTAAAGAGACTTGCGAGCCTTCTCAAGGATTCGATCTGCAGCGGCGTGGAGCCGTTCATGGGGCCGCTTTTCAGTCAGGAGGGCAAGCAGATAATAGGCGAAGAACAGTCCCTTACGCTCGAACAGATCATAAATATGGACTGGCTTGTAGAAAACGTCATAGGCGCTATCCCGAGCTATGAGGAGCTCGACGATACCGGAAAAGCGACAGCGGACGTTGTAGGGGTGGAGCCTTCCACCAAGGAAAAGCAGGCCGAATCCCAGACGCGTAAGGAATAACCGCGCCGTGAGAGAGAAAAATGCCGAGAGAGGGAAAAAGAAAAAATGCGTATACTTGCGGTAGCCGATACGGTTTCAAAATATCTCTACGACTGCTACACGCCGGGGAAGCTGGGCGGGTATGACCTTATTATTTCCTGCGGAGATCTCAGCCGGGACTACCTTGAATTTTTAGTCGACGCTTCAAACGCGACGGTTTTATATGTGAGAGGAAACCACGACGACAGCTTCGAGGAACGGCCGCCGGAGGGGTGCGTTTGCATAGAGGATTCGGTGTATAATTTTAAAGGTATAAGGATAATGGGACTCGGCGGGTCTAACAGATACCGCGAGGGGAAAAATATGTATACCGAAAAGCAGATGGAAAAAAGAGTGAAAAAGATGAGATGGAAGCTTCTGAAGAGCGGCGGGGTGGATATTCTTGTCACGCACGCCCCGGCAAGACATCTTAACGACTTCGACTCCCTTTCGCACAGGGGTTTCGAGTGCTTTAACGCCATTCTGAAAAAGTATCGTCCGAAGTATTTCATCCACGGGCATATCCACAAGAATTACGGCCATAACATCCCGCAGCGTTCACGGTTTGAGGATACCGAGGTCATAAACGCATACGATTACTGCTCTTTTGAATATGAAAGCGGGAAGAATTGACCGGAAGGGGAGAAAAATCCGCTTCCGGGCCGCTTAAAAGAGCAAACTAAACAAAAAAAATTTTATAAATCCCTTATTTTCGGCGTTTTTATGTGTAAAATATTCTTGACAAAACCCGGCCGATAGGATATAATAACGTAGTATGCAAAACTATGGAGTATTGCGTTATGCAATCTTTATAGCGGGACATAAATATTACGGAAAGGAGGAAAAATATGCCGACGTTTAACCAACTGGTCAGAAAGGGAAGAAGCACAGTGGCGGACAAGTCGAAGTCTCCGGCCCTTCAGAAGAGCTATAACTCCAAGAAGAAAGCCGTTATCGATCAGTCCTGCCCGCAGAAAAGAGGCGTTTGCACCGCAGTTAAGACCGCTACCCCCAAGAAGCCTAACTCAGCTATGAGAAAGATCGCGAGAGTACGTCTTACCAACGGCACCGAAGTTACCTCTTACATCCCCGGCATAGGCCACAACCTTCAGGAGCACTCTGTCGTTCTTATCCGCGGAGGAAGAGTAAAGGATCTCCCGGGCGTTCGTTACCACATCATCAGAGGAACTCTTGACGCTCAGGGCGTTGCGAAGAGAATGCAGGGAAGGTCCAAGTACGGAGCCAAGAAGCCTAAGACCAAATAGGCGGCTCGCACATTTTACGGCAGAAAAAGAAAATACCGCCACAGCATCGTGGAGTTGACATATATTATGAAAAGCGCGCGCTTTTCGGAAATATGCCTCTTCGTGCTGACGAGGTCGCGCCGTATTAAGAAGCGGCGTGAAAACGAGTACCAATGAATTCATTCTGTGAAGGAGGGAAGCAAAGTGCCAAGAAGAGGTAATGTTGCAAAGCGCGATGTTTTGCAGGATCCTATCTACAATTCCAAGCTCGTCACCAGACTTATCAACAATATCATGCTCGACGGAAAGAAGGGCGTAGCCCAGAAGATCGTTTACGGAGCTTTCGAGATCGTTGAGCAGAAGTCCGGAAAGCCCGCTTTAGAGGCTTTCGAGCAGGCTATGGAAAACGTCATGCCTAACCTTGAGGTCAAGGCGAGACGAGTCGGCGGCGCCACCTATCAGGTCCCTATGGAAGTCAGACCCGAAAGAAGACAGACCTTAGGTCTCAGATGGCTCACCACTTATTCCAGAGCTCGCAACGAAAAGACGATGAAGGAAAGACTTGCGGGAGAGATCCTCGACGCCCTTAACGGAACGGGCGGCGCTGTTAAAAAGCGCGAGGATACCCACAAGATGGCGGACGCTAACAAGGCGTTTGCACACTTCAGATGGTAATCTGAAACAGAGAGCAAGGATAGCTTAAGGTCAAACTAACTGCTATTCTCTAATCTCTGACTACTAAATTGATACTGAAACAGGAGCAGAGAGCACCGAGTCGCTTTTTGCGTTAAGAAATGGAGATTATTATGGCAAGAGATGTTTCTTTGTCGATGACTCGAAATATCGGTATCATGGCTCATATAGACGCGGGAAAAACCACCACCACCGAGCGTATTCTTTTCTATACGGGTATCAACCATAAGATGGGCGAGACTCACGACGGAAGCGCTACGATGGACTGGATGGAGCAGGAGCAGGAGAGAGGTATCACCATCACCTCCGCAGCTACCACCGCTTACTGGAAGGGCCACCGTATCAATATCATTGACACCCCCGGCCACGTTGACTTTACCGTCGAGGTCGAGCGCTCTTTAAGAGTTCTTGACGGCGCGGTCACCGTACTGTGCGCAAAGGGCGGCGTTGAACCCCAGACCGAAACCGTCTGGAGACAGGGCGATAAATACAATGTCCCTCGCATGATCTATGTCAATAAGATGGACATCATGGGCGCGGACTTCTATCACGTCCTCGATATGATCCATAACCGCCTTAAATGCAACGCCGTACCGATCCAGCTTCCTATCGGAAGCGAGACCTTCTTCAAGGGGATAATCGATCTTCTTGAGATGAAGGCATATATGTATTACGACGACCTCGGAAAGGATATCAGAGTTGAAGATATCCCCGAGCATATGGTCGAAGAAGCCGAAAAGTACCGCAATCAGCTCGTAGAAGCCGTAGCGGAGCTTGACGACGAGCTTATGGAGAAATATCTCGGCGGCGAGGAGCTCACCATTGACGAGCTTAAGAAGGGTATCCGCAAGGCTACTATCGCCAACGAGATGGTTCCCGTCACCTGCGGAACTTCATATAAGAACAAGGGCGTTCAGAAGCTTTTGGACGCGGTTGTGGACTATATGCCCGCTCCGACGGATATCCCCGACATAAAGGGAGTGAATCCCGATACCGACGAGGAGGAGACGCGACCCTCCGACGATAACGCGCCGTTCGCCGCGCTCGCATTCAAGATCGCGACCGACCCGTTTGTCGGAAAGCTCTGCTTCTTCAGAGTTTATTCCGGAACCCTTAACGCCGGAGAGACGGTTCTTAACTGCACCAAGGGCGCTAACGAGAGAATGGGCCGCGTCCTTCAGATGCACTCCAATCACCGCAAGGATATCGAGACCTGCTACGCGGGAGATATTTACGCCGTCGTAGGCGTAAAGAATACCACCACCGGCGATACCCTCTGCGACCCGAAGCACCCGATCATACTTGAGTCCATGGAGTTCCCGGAGCCGGTTATCAACCTCGCTATCGAGCCTAAGACCAAGGCCGGTCAGGAAAAAATGGCGATCGCGCTCTCAAAGCTTGCCGAGGAGGACCCGACATTCAAGACCTGGACCGACGAGGAGACCGGCCAGACCATCATCGCCGGAATGGGCGAGCTGCACCTTGAGATCATCGTTGACAGAATGCTCCGCGAGTTCAAGGTAGAAGCTAACGTCGGCGCGCCTCAGGTAGCTTACAAGGAGACCGTCAGAAGGCTCGCGGACGTGGAATGCAAGTACGCGAGGCAGTCGGGCGGTAAAGGTCAGTATGGTCACGTCAAGATCAAGCTTGAACCTAACGAATCCGGCAAGGGATACGAGTTCATCAACTCCATCGTCGGCGGCGCAATTCCGAAGGAATACATCCCCGCTGTCGATAAGGGTATCCAGGGAGCTATGAAGTCGGGCGTTCTGGCGGGATATCCCGTCGTAGACGTTAAGGTAACTCTTTACGACGGCTCCTACCATGAAGTCGACTCCTCCGAAATGGCGTTCTCTATTGCCGGTTCAATGGCCTTCAAGGACGCTATGAAGAAGGCCGATCCCGTTATCTTGGAGCCTATCATGAAGGTGGCCTGCATAGTCCCCGAGGAGTTCATGGGAACCGCTATCGGAGACCTTAACTCCAGAAGAGGTCAGATCTTAGGGCAGGAGACCAATAACGGAGTCGCTCAGGTTGACGCGCTCGTTCCGCTGAGCGAGATGTTCGGATACTCCAACGACCTTCGTTCCAAGACGCAGGGCCGCGGTCAGTACACCATGGAACCGCACAGCTATACCGAGGTTCCGAAGTCCGTCGCCGAGGGAATTATGAGCGCCCGCAGGAAGGCCGACTGATAATTTTGGCGCAGTCACTTAAAAAAACTTAAAAATGTTTGGAAAAACCCTTGCATTTTTATAAAAAATCTGTTAAAATCATAATATCAAATGTTACTAAAGGGAGGATTATTCCAATGGCAAAGCAGAAATTTGAAAGAACAAAACCCCATGTAAACATCGGTACCATCGGTCACGTCGACCACGGCAAGACCACCCTCACTGCGGCTATCACCAAGGTACTCGCTATGAAGGGACAGGCCAAGTTCGAGGCTTACGATATGATTGATAAGGCTCCCGAGGAAAGAGAGCGCGGTATCACCATCAACACCGCTCACGTTGAGTACGAGACCGACAAGCGTCACTATGCTCACGTCGACTGCCCCGGCCACGCCGACTATGTTAAGAACATGATCACCGGTGCTGCTCAGATGGACGGCGCTATCCTTGTTGTCGCCGCTTCCGACGGACCTATGGCCCAGACCAGAGAGCACATCCTTCTTGCTCGTCAGGTAGGCGTTCCGGCTATCGTTGTTTATATGAACAAGGTCGACCAGGTCGACGACGAAGAGCTCCTTGAGCTTGTTGAGATGGATATCCGCGATCTTCTTACTAAGTACGAATTTCCCGGCGACGACATCCCGATCATCAAGGGCTCCGCTCTTCAGGCTCTCGAGTCCACATCCACCGATCCTAACGCTCCCGAGTATGCTTCCATCTTAGAGCTTATGGACGCTGTAGACTCTTATATTCCTACTCCTGACCGTAAGGCCGATCTTCCGTTCCTTATGCCTGTTGAGGATACCATGACCATCACCGGCCGCGGTACCGTTGCAACCGGCAGAGTAGAGAGAGGACAGCTCAAGCTCGGCGACGAAGTTGAGATCATCGGTCTCACCGAAGAGAGAGCTAAGACCGTTGTTACCGGTATCGAGATGTTCAGAAAGACGCTCGATTACGCTGAAGCCGGCGACAACATCGGCGCGCTTCTCCGCGGCGTACAGAGAAAGGACATCGAAAGAGGTCAGGTTCTCTGCAAACCCGGTTCCATTCACCCCCACACCAAGTTCAAGGGCCAGGTTTACGTTCTTAAGAAGGAAGAGGGCGGCCGCCACACTCCCTTCATGACCAACTACAGACCTCAGTTCTACTTCAGAACAACCGACGTTACCGGCGTTATCACCCTTCCCGAGGGCGTTGAGATGTGCATGCCGGGCGATAACGTTGAGATGAACGTTGAGCTCATCACTCCTATCGCTATTGAGGAAGGTCTCCGCTTCGCTATCCGTGAAGGCGGCAGAACCGTAGGCTCCGGCGTTGTTATCGCTATCAATGCTTAATGCTTAGTGTTTAATGCGTAATTATTGAGCGTTGAAGGTATAATTGATTAAAGAAGTCTCCTCCGAGAAATCGGGGGAGATTTTTTGGATTGAATAAAGATAGTTCATATCAAAATTAGAGCAGGAGAGGGGCATTTGAAATGCAGTTAAGCACACAAGGGAGCGCTGCAGCGCCCCCCTTTGGTCTCTCGAAATTTATAGCTGATCTGTTTTCTTCCTCCCACCCCATCCCAATTTTACGATTCCCTCCGCTATCGGTACCGCTGCTGCGAATATTGCCGCGGGCAATAGCTCCGTCGGCGTTAGCGGCGCGGTTTCCATTATCCTGCCGAGCGGCTCGAACCATATGCATCCCGCGAGCGCGGCGGCCGAGATCAGTACCGAAACCAAAAGCGAAGGGTTCCCGAACGGGTTCATCCCGAATACCGACTTGCTCTCGCTTCGGCATTCAAAGACGTGTATCAGCTGCGACAAAATCAGCGTTACAAGCGCGGAAGTCCTCGCTGCGGGAAGCGTATAGCCGAGCTTGAGCGAATAAATAAAGCTCCCTAAAGCGCCCGCGCCGATAAGGATCCCTCGCGCGGCTATTCTGAACCAGAGCCCGCCGCTTGCAAAGCTTCCGGAGAAGTCCTTCGGCTTTTTTTGCATTATTTCATCCTCCGAACCCTCAAGCCCGAGCGCGACTGCAGGAAGTCCGTCCGTCACAAGGTTCACAAGAAGTATCTGAGTCGGAAGCAGAACTATCGGAAGCCCCGAAACTATCGACGCGAGCATGACCGCGACTTCGCCTATGTTGCAGGAGATAAGATATCTCACGAGCTTTCTTATGTTTGCGTACACCGTTCTGCCCTGCTTTACCGCAAGGCAAAGAGTCGAAAAATCGTCGTCCAAAAGCACTATGTCCGCGGCTTGCTTCGTAACGTCGGTACCTGTTTTTCCCATCGCTACGCCTATGTCCGCAGCCTTTACCGCGGGAGCGTCGTTTACTCCGTCTCCGGTCATGGCTACTGTGTTTCCTGCGGATTTCAGAGCGTTTACTATCCTTAATTTATCCGACGGGCTCACCCTTGCGTATACCGCTATCCCGCCGCAGGCGCTTTTTAGCTCGCGGTCGCTCATTTTATCGAGCTCTTCCTTTGATATCGCCTTCATGCCCGGCCTAAGAATACCTGCCTGTCTTGCTATCGCGGAAGCGGTGAGAAGATGATCTCCGGTTATCATTACCACTCTGATACCCGCTTTTTTGCATTCTCTGACCGATTTGACAGCTTCCTCGCGCGGAGCGTCCTGCATTCCGAAAAGACCTAAAAATACCGTTCCGCTCTCGGTGCTTTCGGCGGCGGCCAGCACTCTGAGCGCAGATTCCGCCATGTTTTTATGTATTGATATAACGTCCGCTTTCCGTTCTTTGTCGAAGCGGTAGAGCTTATTCCCGATCAGGATATATTTACACTCGGATATGATAACGTCCGGCGCGCCTTTTATAAAGGTCCGTTCCTTTCCTCCGAGCCTTACGCTCACGCTCATTTTTTTCGTCTCGCTGTCAAACGGGATCTCGCTTAATCTCTGGGCGCTGCTTATCGTTCCGTTTTCGGTTATCCCGCACTTTTCCGCGGCTATCAAAAGAGCTGCTTCGGTGGGGTCTCCCGAGATCTCGAATCTTCCTCTGTTTCTTCTCTCCCTTTCCTTGCCGGCGTCGGGATTTAAAGGGATAATCTTTGCGTTATTGCAGAGCGCCGCGCATATTATCGCTTCCTTTGCGTGCTCGGGGATATCCTGCTCCTCGCCGTTGATTATTATCTTACCTCTTGTAGAATATCCCGAACCAGTAAGTGTGATATCCTCGCCGGCGGAGTAAATTTTTGTAACCGTCATTTTATTCTCGGTGAGAGTTCCGGTCTTGTCTGTGCATATAACGTTGACGCAGCCGAGAGTTTCTACCGAATGAAGCTTATGCACGAGGGCGTTTGATTTTAACATCCTTCTCACTGCAAGAGCGAGCGCTATCGTTACTGTAGCCGGAAGACCCTCCGGGATAGCTGCGATCGCGATGGTTATCCCGGTCATAAGCATATCAAAGAGCGGTTCTCCGCGCAGTACGCCTGCGAGAGCTACGAGCGCGCAGACCGCCACGCATATTACGCAGAGCGCCGCGCCGAGCTTGCCGAGCTTTATCTGAAGCGGAGTTCTTTCCTGCTCCGAAGCTTCCGAGTCTATCATCCCCGAGACCTTCCCCATCTGCGTATCCATCCCCGTAAGAACGGCTTCGCAGACGGCGTTTCCGCGTATTACGGAGCTCGCGGTATATACTATCCCCGGCTCCGACGGAAGAGACGGATCTTCGCCGGAATATTCCGACTTTTTGACCGCGCCCGATTCTCCCGTAAGGATGGATTCGTCGCACCGAAGTCCGCTCTGCTCCAAAATTTTCCCGTCCGCAGGGACTCTGTCTCCGGCTTCAAGAAGAAAAACGTCTCCCGGAACGATTTCCTCGGCTTTGATAACGTTTTCTTTTCCGTCGCGGATGACCTTAGCGGTCGGCGCGCTCATGCTTTCAAGAGCTTCGAGAGTTTTTTCGGTGCGGTATTCCTGAACGAATCCCAAAACCGCGTCAAGTATAACTATCGCGATAATAGTAGCCGCGTCGCAGTATTCCCCCAAAAAAGCGGAAACCGCCGTCGCCGCCAAAAGTATCATCACGCAAACGTCCCGGAACTGGCCGACGAAGATTTTCAGAGGTCCCGGCTTTTTCTTCTGTCTGAGTCTGTTTTCGCCGTGCTCCAAAAGAAGCTCCCCGGCCCGTTTTGATGTAAGTCCTTTGTATTCCTTCATGCGCTGCCCCTTTCAGTTGTCCGAGTGAAATTTTACTTTCTGGACAAGAATATGCGAAAGGGGAGGAAAATAGAAGTAGGGGAGGGAAATGGGAAATACAAAAGGTCGTTGGGAGCGAAAGCAAGTTTTGGTCCATAGCGCGCCGCGGATGAAGCGTAGAGATGTAAAGCAGGCAGGTCTGATTTCTGACTTCTGACTTCTGTTTTCTAATAGCCCTTGACGTCCCCGCCCTCTTCATGCTATAATATCCCCACCAAAATCCCAAAAAAGGAGTCCTACCAATGCCCTCTACCGTCCCGCCCATAACCTACCTCCCGCCGCAAAAGTGGAAAGGCGTTCCCATACCTCTCGTCACAAGAAGCGACAGCTATTACGACGTCGAGATCACACCTTTTACCGAAAAGGGCTGCAGCGTAAATCTCGTCAGGAAAAAATCCGAAAAAGAGATAGTGCATACCCCGGAGGAATACGATTTTCCCGACTCTTTGTATCAGGACCACCGGAAAAATGCCGAAGCTTACGGGATTGTGAGCGAAAGCGGCGAGCTTAAGGCGTGTATAGAGGTCTGCCCGGAGGAATGGTCTAACCGGCTCGCCGTTACCGAGCTGTGGGTGTGCGAGGAGCTTCGCGGCCGTGGAATAGGTAAAAGCCTTATGGACAAGGCCAAGGAGATCGCAAAAACTCAGGGCCGCCGCGCGCTCATTTTGGAAACTCAGTCCTGCAACACCGCGGCGATCGGATTTTATCTCCACGAGGGCTTTGAACTTATAGGATTTGATTCCTGCCGCTACACGAATAACGATATCGGAAGGCGCGAGGTGAGATTTGATTTAGGGTACTTCTTTGACAGGGAAGCAAGAAGATAAAAAACGGCGTGGAGATCCCGCGCCGTTTATAATTATAATATATATATTTTTTAAGTATCAGATACTTATCTTTGCTTCCGCGGACATATCCCCGGAGCTTGCACGGATAATAATGTTTCCGTCTTCCGGGATAATAGCCGCCAAAAGCCTTCCGTGATAAGCGAAGCATATGTTTTTGGTGTAGTCGTGCTCGTCGTCTATCTTCCCGGAGCCTGTTCCTATAACCTTACCGCCTTCGGCCGTGACCGTAACTTCTTCGCACGCGTTCCAGGCGACGTTTCCGTTTTGATCGACAAAATCTATCTCCGCAAGTATCAGATCCGCTTTTCCGGTCTTATCCGAAGCGTCGGGGATAATTTTTATCCCGCATGCGCTACTTACAGTGCTTAAACCGTCCTTTCCGCAGATCTTTCCGTCCTTGTAAGCGACCGCTTCAAGCTTTCCGGCGGCATACGGGACTTCAAATATTGCCACTCCCTTTTCATTCGGAGCCTTTTTGCCTATAGCTTCACCGTTAAGACTCAGCTCGCATTCGTCGGCAGTCGTGAACAGATAGACCTCCGAAATTTTTCCCTCTTTTCCGGGATAAGTCCAGGTCCTCTCCGCGTCATAAAATCCCCAGCCGGAATAGGATTTTTTCCTGCCGCTGTTTATGGGATCTACAGTCAGAATCTTAACCGCTTCACGTCCCCAGGCTATGTCTCGGTAGTAGGACTGCGGTTTTTTGAATCCGCAGATCGAAAAATCTCCGCAGTTTGAGATGTGGTTCGGGTGAGTGTCGAGCCCCCAGCTCGGCGCGTCCGCGTCATAGATCACTCTTCCGAGCCCGGTCTCGCCGAAGTAGTCCCAGCCGGTCCAGACAAATTCGCCGATAAGCTTAGGATGCGAATCCATAGTTCTCTTTACCCAAAGCGCGTCCATAGGATAGCTCTCGGTTATTGCGAAGAGGTGAGATTTAAAGATCTGCTCGTCCTTCGAGATACGGTGAGTCATGTAATTGTATCCCAAAACGTCCAGGTTTCCGGCCTGCGGAGCTATTTTTTCGCACCAGAAGTCCGGCTCGTCCGCGGGCAGAGGGAAGCTTTTGGCAGCTTCGGAATTGTATTCCCGGTTGTCCCAGAATTCGCAGAACGCATGAGTGAGCGGTCTTGTGGGATCGTTTTCTTTTATCGTATCCGCGATCATTTTTCCGACCGCGTAGCCGTCGCACCTTCCAGCGCGCTCAAATATCTCGTTTCCGGTGGACCACATTATCACAGAGGGATGATTCCTATCTCTCAGGACCATCGCCGCAACGTCCTCTTTTGAATATTTATCGAACCAGAGGTGATAATCGTAAGCCTTCTTTCCGTTCGTCCAGCAATCGAATATCTCGTCTATCACGAGCATGCCCATCCTGTCGCACACGTCCAAAAGCGCGCTCGACGGCGGGTTGTGGGAGGTGCGGATAGCGTTGAAGCCGTTTTCTTTGAGTATTCTTACACGCCGTTCCTCCGCGCTTCGGAATGAAGCCGCGCCGACTATGCCGTTGTCGTGATGGTTGCATGTTCCGTAGAGCTTGATCGGTTCTCCGTTAAGAAGCAGCCCCCGCTCGGGATCGCAGGCAACCGTCCGAACCCCGAAATTAACGTTCTCGCAGTCGGAGCAGTTATCGGTATGAAGCGTAAGATCGCAGGAGTAAACCGTCGGCGAATCGGGCGACCAAAGCTTAACTCCGTGAAGCAGCGTCTTTACCGAGAAGTTGTTTTTACCGGGTTCGAGCTGGACCGAGCGAGTCATTTCAAAGCCGAGCTTGGGGATAGAAAACTCAATTATTCCTATCTGACGGCGGGATGAAATTATCTCGGCGGAGATTTCTACCTGAGCGCCGTCGCCGAAAATTCCGAGAGTCCTTACCGACGTTCCCCAAGGCTCAAACCTGTCCGCGCCGGACGTCAGAAGCTCGACTTCGCGATAAATCCCCGCGCCGGTGTACCATCTTGAACCCGGCTGGCAGGTCGCGTCGACCTCCACGCGGATCTCGTTCTCGCCGTCACGGAGAAATTTAGCGATATCAACCGTGAAAGCGGTGTAGCCGTAGGGGTGGAAACCTGCGCGCTCGTTATTCACAAACACCTCGCAAAGCCCCATCACTCCGTCAAATCTGAGCAGCGCCGTTTCCGCTTCCGGCTTCATGATCTTTCTTGAGTAAGTTCCCTTGCAGGGCTGAAAATACCCGTAGTCGGCCCAAGTCGGCGAGTCGGGCGTGCGCGGAGTCATGAGCATGAAGTCGTGCGGGAGAGCGATCTCGTCCCCCTCCATCCTCTGCCAGCCCTGCCGATTAAGCATAAATTTCCAGTTGTTAAGCAGCTTTTCGGAATTCATAAGCGTCCTCCTAAATCATTTTTAAGCGGGCAGCGCCCGCCCACGCCTTAATTTTACCATCGCCGAGGGGAAATGTCAACAAAAATTTAATGCCTCTCCGCACAATTACCGGCTTACCGCCTTTTAGGCGCATAAGCGAATAAACGCGGGGTTTTATCCAAGAGAATAAGCGTGACATGTGGGATCTTGCACAAGAGAGCGTCGCTTGGCCGGAAAATCAGCCTGTCCTTTGGCCGTTTATGACCGCGAAGTCCGATTGAGAATAAAACCGGATACCAACATAATTGCGCGGTGGCGCCCTAATTTATGCCTCACTTATGAAATTTTGATAAAAATACATAAACTCGTTGATTTTTATGAAATGGTGTGGTATAATTAAACTGTATTTTTTAGCACGCTCCGGGATTCCCTTTACGCTCCCGTCCGCGCCGGTATCGATGAAATAAAATTTTTGGAGGTATAATTATGTGCACTGCCGCTTCTTACAAAACTAAGGACCACTATTTCGGGAGAAATCTTGACTACGAGTTCGCTTATAACCAGACCGTAACGGTCACGCCGCGAAACTATCCGTTCAGCTTCAGGAAAATGGGACAGATAAAAACCCACTACG
Source organism: uncultured Clostridia bacterium (assembly GCA_947588805.1). Lineage (GTDB taxonomy): Bacteria > Bacillota > Clostridia > Oscillospirales > Ruminococcaceae > Faeciplasma. Next base: position 55,899 of record CANPYR010000003.1, on the reverse strand, counting down.
CTATGATCGGAATGGCGTTCGTGCAGGACGGGTACCCTCTTTATTACGACGCGACGAATGAAAAGGGACTGAGCATGGCGGGGCTCAACTTCCCTATGAACGCCGATTACAAGCCGTTTGAAGAGGGTAAGGATAACGTTACTCCCTTTGAGTTTATCCCGTGGATCCTCTCTCAGTGCAAAAACGTTGAGGAATGCCGCGCGCTTCTTGGGAGGATGAATATGTACAAAGAGGACTTCAGTCCGTCGCTGCCGCTTTCGCCGCTTCACTGGATGATCTCGGACAGAGACAAGAGCATAGTCGTGGAGAGCGTGAAGGACGGTCTTAGGGTGTATGACAATCCTGCGGAGGTCATGACTAATAATCCGACATTTGACTATCATCTTACAAATCTTTGCAATTATATGGGAGCTTCGGCTGCGGATCCCGAAAACAAGATTTCTGAGAATATTGCGCTTATCCCGTATAGCAGGGGAATGGGCGGGCTCGGGATACCGGGGGATCTTTCGTCGGCTTCGAGATTTATTAAAGCTGCCTTCACCAGGCTTAATTCCAGGACAGGCGAATCCGAAAACGAAAGCGTATGCCAGTTCTTCCACATCTTAGGCTCTGTCGCTCAGCAGAAGGGCTGCTGCAAGGTAGAACACGGGTATGAATACACGATATATTCTTCTTGCTGCAATACCGATAAGGGAATATATTACTATACTACTTATGAAAACAGCAGAATTACTGCGGTGGATATGAACTGCGAGAATCTCGACGGCTCGGAGCTTGCGAGCTATCCGCTGATAGAAGAGCCGCAGATACTGTTCCAGAACAGATAACGGAAGTCGGATTTGCAGAAAATAGACGCTTCGGAAAAGCTTCGGACGTTTTCATCTCTGTCTTCTGCAAATTATAAAGAAAGGAGTTTAAAGAAATGACGGTGACTCAGCTTGATTCTAAAACTTATGTCTTTGACGAGGGAGGAGTGAGATTTTTCCTGCTTATCGGCTCGCAGAAGGCTGCGCTTATTGACAGCGGAATGCAGACCAAAAACGCTAAAGACCTTGCGCGGGAGTATACTTCTCTCCCCGTTATTCTTATCAACACCCACGCCGACCGCGATCACACAGGGAGCAACTCTCAGTTTGATTCATTCTATATGAGTCCCGCGGAGTGTTCAAACTATTACCGCGGCGGCGGTACCGGGGATTTTCTACCGATTTGGGACGGAGATATTATCGACCTCGGCGAAAGGCCGCTTAAAATTATTTCACTTCCCGGGCATACTCCGGGTAGCGTTGGGATTTTGGATATAAACTCCAAAAGGCTGTTTTCCGGCGACCCTGTCCAGGACGGAAGGATATTTATGTTCGGCGTTCAGAGAGAGTTTCACGCCTATGTCGGGAGTCTTGAAAGGCTTTTGACTGTCTCGGACAGCTTCGACGAAATTTATCCCTCGCACGGCTCGCTCACGGTCCCGAAAGATATTATCCCGAAGCTTATAGGCGCGGCGAAGGATATTCTTGACGGAAAAGCCAAGGGCTCCGAGCAGGAGGTGTTCGGCGGTAAGGTCACGCTTTACGATTTTGGATTTGCGGCGTTTTTGAGCGATATTTGATAATTCGCTTTCAGAAGACAGAATTGAGAAGTCAGAAGTCGGAAGTTGTAACTATAGGTTTCTGCGCTTAAAAGTCGGCGAGATGAAGCCGCAGGGTGCGGATTTCGCTCCCAACGACTTTCTGTTTACCTTTCCTTTTATGGCTCCCACCCCGGGCGCAGTCCGGCGCGCTCCGCGCGCGACTCGTCGTCCTTTGTCCGGCGAGTCCGTCCGGCCTGCGGCCGTCCGCGGGCTGCGCCCTGCCGTACTGCATACTTCAACAAACAAGCCGATATAGGATCCTATATCGGCTCGTTTAATTATTCTATTTTTTTCTATTTTTTTATCCTCGGCCGATCAATCCGGAGAATATGACTCCATCATCGCGTTCAGCTCGTCAATGTAGTACTCGAAGGATTCCTTGTTGTTCTCCTTGAGCTGCGCCCATGAGCTCGGCTCGGAGCCGCCGTGGGCTATGGAGTCGCCGAGTCTTGAATGTACCTGCTGGAGGTTGTCGGGAAGGTTTCCGGACGCGTCGAAGACTACGTGCGCGTCGGCTATTGCCTTGCACTCGTCAGACATGTCAAGCATCTCGTCGGTCCAGAGATATGTATCCTTGAGCATTCTCTTGTTGATCTGTATAACGGTCGGGTCGATGACCTTGAAGCGTACGCAGGCAGCCAAAAGCGCGGCGGCTTCGGGGTTGGGAGCGTCCTTGATTATTACCATGGAGCCCTTAACGTCCTCAAAGCTTGAAGAGCAGTAGTAGTTGCCGTCGCCGTTTTCATCCCTCGGAAGAGGAGCGAACATTATCTCGTGAGCGTGCATATCGCCCCAGATGGCTTCGATCTCATCAACGGGACCTTCAAAGAAGCTCTCGCCGATTACATAGAACAGGCACTTGCCTTCCTTCATGCCTTCGCCGAAAGCGCCGGAGCCGCGGAGAGACCAGCCGCCCTGCTGGTAGGTGCAGCCGTTCTTGGAAAGGTTGTAAAGATAATCCATACCGCGCTCGATCTCGGGGGAGTCGAGGTTGGAATAGTACTTGAAGTTGTCGTCGGGATCGCGCATTAAGAACATCTGACCGGTGGATTCGGTGAACATTCCGGCGTATGCGTATCCGTCAAGAGCGAATCTGTCAGAGTCGGCGTCGGAGAATTCCATGCACATATCATAGAACTCCGCCCAAGTCCACTCGTCGTTGGCATAAAGATCCGCGGGATCGTCAAATCCCCACTCTTCGATAACTCTGCGGTTGTAAACAACAACGTTAGAGGGCTTTGTCTGCATGCAGATCTGGTAGTGCTGACCGTTAAGAACGAAGTTGTCGGCGGTCGCCTTCATCGGAGCCCAGAGCGGATCGTCATAGTCGATCCAAGGATCAACGGCCTGAGTGATTCCCTTTATCGCCTTCATCGGGAAGGAAGCGGTGGAGTTGGTGCCGCCGGTCATGCAATCCGGAGGAGTTCCCGCCATTATAAGGTTTGCAAGATCGTCGTTTGCGGTGAAGTAGCTGGTCGCTTCAACATAGTCGAAGGTGCAGGCATACTTTTCCTTGAATGTCCAGAAACCTGTGTTTACTATTTCCGATTCGGAGTACGCCTGATACGGGTCAGACCATCCGAACCACTGTACCATGGTTCCTGCGCCGGGAGCGTTTTCAGCGTCCGGCAGAGTTACGCCCGCAGCCTTAAGGATAGCTTCGGAGTCCTCTGTCGATAGAGTCAGTTCGATCGGCTGGCGCTTTTTGGATCCGCAGCCCGTAACGGCAAGGATCATAACAAGCGCAAGCGCTATTGCGAGTATTCTTTTCATTAGGTTTACCCCCAAAGTGATAAATTTACAGATACAGTATACCATATCCGGAAGAATATTGCAAGCTGAATTATTGATAAATTTTCATCAATTTTTTAGATACTATGCTGTAAATTAGGCATTTGTAATACGAAAATTGATTTTTTGTCAGATATGCTGAGGACGCGCCGGGGATGGGGTTATTATCCCGCCCCTATCCGTTCAATAAATCAATCCGCCCGCCCTGTAAACGCCTATATATCTTACCAAAAATCACAAGATTATTGCATTATATTATTTTTTGTCAATAACCACTTGAAAATGCAAAATAAATATATTATAATATTCTCATCAATTAGGTCAACCGCTAACAAAGGAGAAATGACCATGAAATTTATAAAAAGGATAATGGTGATGATAGTTTCAACAGCAGTTATGACTACGCTTGCTTCCTGCGGAGCAAAGCCCACCGAGCTGAGCTTTACAGCGCCGACCGTAGAGTCGCAGGAGCTCGGTTTTACCGTTGGCGATAAGCTTTCTAAGGCCTATAAGGGCATGGAAGAAAACAACCCCGTTTCTTCCGATATCTTCTTCGCCGACCCCACCGCCGTGGAATATGAGGGAAGACTCTATATCTACGGCACAAACGATTCACAGGAATTCCAGACAAAGGGCGGCTTCGGCTCCAACGGCTACGGCTCTATAGGGACGCTCGTCTGCTACTCGACTGAGGATATGTCAAACTTCCGCTACGAGGGAACGATCCCCGTAACCGAGATCGCGACATGGGCGGGATGCTCCTGGGCGCCCTCTATAGTTTCACGCGAGGAGTCCGACGGAAAAACTCACTTCTACCTCTACTTTGCGAACTCCGGCGCAAACGTCGGCGTTTTAACTTCGACGTCCCCTACGGGTCCTTGGAAGGATCCGATAGGAAAGCCGCTCGTAGATAACGGCATGAAGCAGCTTAAAGACGATCCGGTATCATGGTGCTTCGACCCCGGCGTTTGCATCGACGATAACGGCGTGGGATGGATAGCTATCGGCGGCGGCGAACCCGCGCACCCCGATGAAAGCGGCATGAGGACAGGAAACTGCCGTCTTGCAAAGCTCGGAAAGGATATGACCTCGATCGACGGGGATTTCTGCAAAGTCCCGACCTATTTCCACTTTGAAGCGAACGAGCTTAACTATATCGGCGGGAAGTACGTCCTCACCTACTGCTCAAACTACGCCGACAGAAGCATGTTCCCGATCCAGCTCGGTCAGGCTCCCCAGACCTGTTCGATGTGCTATATGACTTCGGACGATCCTCTTAATCCCGACAGCTGGCAGTGGGGCGGCGAATACCTTACCAACCCGAACCAGCACGGATATCCCTTCTCGAACAACCACTCGCACCTCCAGAAGTTCGGGGATAAGTACTATCTTCTCTACCAGAACGTTTCTCTTCTTGAGAACATGAATAAGATGAACGTCGCGGACGGCTTCCGCTCGATAGGAATAGACTACTGCGAGGTCGATGAAAAGAACGCGGTATTGGGCGTATCAAAGATGTCCGACGAGGGCGTTAAGCAGATCGCGAAGCCGAGCGCATTAGCGCTTCAGGAAGCAGAGACAGCGCATGTCGCCGCAGGGCTCACCTATTTCTACAACGAGGATATCGGTTCCGTCATAGTGACCGGAATTGAAAACGGCGACTGGCTCGGGCTCACTCAGGTAGACTTCGGAAGCGGAGCTAACACCTTTGCCGCGCAGATCAGGGGCAAGGGAATAATAGAGGTCAGGCTCGACAGCGTTGACGGAGAAGCGGTCGGCTCGGTGCAGTTTGATACCGGAAGCGATTTTGCGGTAGTGAGCGGCAAGCTCGGGAAAAATATTTCCGGCGTGCACGATCTGTACTTCGTCTTCGGCGGCAGCTTCGTGTTTGATAAGTGGCAGTTCGCTTACAGCGAGTGATTTGGTAAGATTTGAATATTTGAACCGAAGCGGAGTCCTTATAACAAGGGCTCCGCTTTTAGAAGACAGAATTGAGAAATCAGAAGTCAGATGTGCGGAACGCGTGTCGCTGCGCACTGCTTTTAGAGGATAGAGGGTTAGAGGGTTAGAAGATAGAAGCAAGTAACCCATTGAAGAAGACAGAATTGAGAAATCAGAAGTCAGATGTGCGGAACGCGACTTTCTGCGCTTAACCGTCGGCGTGATTAAGGCACGGGTGCGGCTTTCGCTCCCAACGACCTTTTATTTAGTCTTTCACTTTTCGGTTCCCAACCCGGGCGCAGCCCGGCGCGCTCCGCGCGCGACTCGCCGTCCTTGGGTCGGCGAGCCGGTCCGGCCATGCGGCCGTCCGCGGGCTGCGCCCTTCTCATCTGCTAATCCGCTAAACTGCTGATCTCCTAATATCCTAATCCGTAAATCCTCTGATCCGCCAATATTCTGCAAAAATTTTTTCGGTAAGCGGCAAAAAAATTATGCAAACTGCCTTTTTTCTTTTCTTCTCTTGAAAAATGTCTTGCTATCTGCTATTATCTATAGTGTAGATAAAAGATTTGAAAATGCGCGGGTGCGCAAACGCAGTGCGCGCCGATTCGGTCGGCGCCGGAAAAGTGAAAGGAACGTAAAATGGGATTTACAGATTTTGTCTCGCTTCTTGGCGGCGTCGCGTTTTTCCTGTTCGGCATGAACGTAATGGGAACCGGGCTTAAACAGCTCGCCGGGAACAGAATGGAAGCTATCCTCTGGAAGCTATCCTCCACCCCTCTCAAGGGATTCCTGCTCGGCACTCTCGTCGCGGCTGTGATACAGTCCTCAAGCGCGACTTCGGTAATGGTAATAAGCTTCGTATCGACGGGTATGATGACCTTCACCCAGTCGGTCGGGATCGTTTTGGGCGCTAACGTCGGTACTACAATGACCGGCTGGCTGCTTTATATCTCAAATTCGGGCGGCGGGGGATTCACCGAGATCCTTATTGCCGTCCTTGCTCTTATCGGAGCGTTTCTGACGCTGTTCTCCAAAAAGAGCGCGCATAAAAGCGTCGGAAGCGTTGCTCTCGGACTCGCCACTCTTCTTTTGGCCATGTCTTTAATTTCCGAAGCGGTGAGCCCGCTCAAGGAATCCCAAAAATTTGCGGAGCTTCTCATCCTCTTCAGAAATCCTATCTTCGGTATCATCGCCGGAGCGCTTATAACCGTAGTCACTCAGTCCTCATCCGCTTCCGTCGGTATCCTCCAGGCCCTTTCCGTCACCGGCGCGATACCTTACTATGTATGCCTTCCCATTATTTTGGGTATAAATATCGGCGCTTCGACCCCTGTGCTTCTTGCCATGCTCGGAGCGAACCGAAACGGTAAGAGAACGGCTATAAGCTATCTTCTGATAAACGTAGCGGCGCTTGTGATAACCTACGCGCTTTATATCCCCGCAAACCTGATATTCCGATTCAGCTTTATGGACGATCCCGCCGAGGTGATGGGCATCGCGATAATGAACACCGCTTTAAGACTTCTTGCGGTCGCGTTCCTTCTTCCGGCGAATAAACTGATAGAAAAGCTTTGCACGCTTATCATAAAGCCCGACCCGTCCGAGCAGGAGGATCTTCTTGAAATAGACAGTCTTGACGACAGCCTTCTCAATTATCCCCCGACCGCTCTTGAGCTCTCTAAGAACGCGACTCTTCGTATGTGCGAGATCGCAAGAAAGAACGTATACCGTTCGCTGCGGCTTCTCACAGAATACGACCGCTCGAAATATCTTAAGGTTCTTGATAAAGAAACGCTTTGCGATAAATACGAGGACAAGCTCGGGAACTATATCGTAAAGATAGGCAAAAACGGCCTTAATGAAAAACAGCAAGCTATTTCCTCAGAGCTTCTAAGCGCGATAGGAGATTTTGAAAGACTTTCGGATCATGCCCAGAACATCGCCGAAACAGCGGATGAGATAAACGAGAAGAAAGTAGTTTTCGCTCCCGAAGCTCAGGAGGAAATACATCTGATGGTAGAAGCCGCAAGGGAGATCCTCGGACTTGCCACCACCGCGTTCATGGAAAGAAGAAGCGACTTAGCGCTTAAAGTTGAGCCGCTCGAAGAGACCATAGACGAAATGACGAAGCAGCTCAGAGCGAATCACGTAGAGAGGGTTTCCACAAGCGAAACGTCCATCCTCTCCGGCTTCATCTTCAACGACCTGCTGATAAATATAGAGCGCGTCGCGGATCACTGTTCAAATATCGCGTTCTGCGTTCTCCACAGCTACGACATCAACGCCGAGGAGCACGCATACTCCGCGCACGCCGCCGATTCCGCAGAATTCAGGCGCGAGCTCCACGCTTATCTTGACAAGTACGTAGAACCGATCAGACCGAAGGAATAAAATATAATGAAAAGCGAAGAGATGAGCGGGAGGGAATACGAGCAATTTGTCGCGCAGGAGCTAAGGCGGCTCGGGTACAAAAAAATCGAGCTGACGAAGGCTTCGGGCGATTACGGCGTGGACATAGTATGCGAGAAAAAGGGCGAGCGCTGGGCGGTGCAGTGTAAATATTATTCTTCAAACGTCGGAGTCGCGGCGGTTCAGCAAGCAGCCGCAGGAAAAGCGATGTACGGCTGCGAGCGCGCGATGGTCGTCACGAACAGCAGGTTCACGTCTCAGGCGAGGGAGCTTGCGGAGCAAAACGGCGTGGAGCTTATGGAGGAGTTAGCGCCGGGCGGGAGCGTTTTGAAGGTAATTTTCGCGGTTTTATGCATTACGTATATAACCGCCGCCTGCGCGGTGGTTTTGTCGGAAGCGATGAGCGGAGGAAACGCCGCAAGGGCTGCGGCGATAGCAGCTGCGCCCGCGGCGGCAATAGCGGCAGCGGGAGTTTGGGCGAGGAGACGGAGGGGGAATAATAAGCGATGAAAAGCCGGAGCCGTGGGGTACTCCGGCTTTTGAGTTGGGGGATTCGGGGGGAGCTCGCCGTCTGGATTTACGGAACAGTCACGTCTGTCTAAAACTAAATAACTCGAATCCCAAGGAGCAGTTTTATGTTATACAATGCCAAAGAATCAAAATTAAATTTATTAAATACTCAGCTTGATTACATTACCTTCGGCCGCGGAGCAAAGCCGCTTGTTATGATCCAAGGGCTCGGAACGCGCGGTATAAAGGGCTCTGCGCTCTCTCTTGCGTATATGTACCGTATCTTTGCAAAAGATTACAGGGTTTATCTTTTTGACAGGCGGCCTGATGTTCGGGACGGAATCACCGTAAGAGAAATGGCTTCGGATATTGCCGCGGCTATGGACGCTTTAGGGATATCAAACGCCGATGTTTTCGGGGTTTCTCAGGGCGGGATGATCGCGCAGTATCTCGCGATCGACAGGCCTGATTTGGTGCGTAAGCTTGTTCTTGCGGTCACGCTCTCAAGAAATAACGGGACTGCGTTGAAGGTCGTCAACGGCTGGACAGAGCTTGCAGAGCGGGGAGATTTCAAGGGACTCGTCGCGGACATGGCCGAAAAGATGTATTCGGACAGGTATTTGAAGCGTTACCGCCCGCTTATGCCGATACTGACGGTTTTGCAAATGCCGAAGGACGTTGGGAGATTTGTCGCGCTGGCAAGGGCTTGCCTGACATGCGAGACATATGATATTTTGGATAATATCAAATGCCCGACGCTTGTTTTGGGCGGCGGTAAGGACAAGGTCGTCACGGGCGCGGCTTCGGAGGAGATCGCCGGGAAGCTCGGGTGCAAAATTAAGATGTATGAAAATTTAGGGCATGCGGCTTATGAAGAAGCGCAGGACTTTAACCGGACGGCGTATGAATTTTTTGCGGATAAATGACCCAAAATCGGGCCGTCTCCGTTAAATTTTCTTTTCCCGCCTTTTCCCGCTTTACATCCGAATAAAAATATGCTATACTTTAAATATCCCCAAAAAGGATAAAAAAATGAAGTGGAGGTTATACCATGCCCGATACGACTGAAAGGACCGAGCAGCGCTCGGCGGCTGAGATTTATGACGAACTGACTGCGCTCTCTCAGAGGACCGAGCTTGCAAAATCAAACCGAGAAAGATCTGTAGTTAAGACCTTTACCGCGGTCATAATCGCTCTTTGCGCGGCTATCGCTATTCTCGGAGTAGGTATTATAGTCTGCGCGGTGGGCTGGAGCCGCGAACAGGGAACTATCGTCCCGCAGGTGATAGAGGTCGAAAAGGAAAAAATAGTTGAGGTCCCGGATTATATTATCCTTGATCCCTCGGTAGAATATGAAAGAAGAGTCTCGGGGGAGATGATACTTCTTAACGATCCGGATTACGGCCCTATCTGGGTTCCGGTTCTGGACAGCGTTCCGAAGAATACATATATAACCGAGAATTTTATTAAAGATGAAAACTCGGGATATATGAGCTACACGGGTCCCGAGGAAAGCGTCAAGGGTATAGACGTTTCGGTGTATCAGGGAGATATCGACTGGGAGCAGGTGAGAAGCGCAGGCTTTGAGTTTGTGATGATGAGGGTAGGAAACAGGGGATATGTGACAGGGAATATCTCGGAGGATCAGAATTTTCGGAAGAATATCGAAGGCGCGCTCGACGCGGGTCTTAAGGTCGGAGTTTATTTCTTCTCGCAGGCGATCACGCCGGATGAAGCGCTCGAGGAAGCGAATTTTGTCATCGACGCGATAGAAGGATACGACATAACGTTTCCTATCGCATACGACTGGGAGATAGTGCACGACGCGGACGGAGATACCGCAAGGACCGCGCATATCGAGCCGACGGATCTGACCGACAATTTTTTGGTATTCGCTCAGCGGCTCGAAAAAGCAGGCTATACCCCGGTACTGTATTCAAACAAGAAGACCGCGATCTGGAAATACGACCTTGCAAGGCTTTCGGGGTATGATATCTGGTACGCGGAATATAACGACCTGCCGTCGCTTCCTTATAAGTGGGAGATGTGGCAGTACTGCTCGGACGGGATTGTTCCGGGGATAAACGGGAACGTGGATCTGAACATATGCTTCAAAGACTATTCGACCGAAACGGTTGAGACGGTTGAAGCGGACGAGTAAAAAATTTAAGAATTAAAAAATAAAAATTTAAAATATGAAAACGTTCATAAAAGCGGGACGCGCGGGAGTCAAAGCTCTTCTTATTTTTCAGAAGCTTCTGACCGCTCCGCTCGCGGGGATATATTTTATTTTAAATCTCTTTAATAATTTCGGAAAAAGACCTGGCGCTCAGCCGGGGGATTATATCTTCGGGCAGGGAAGGCTTCGGGGAGAGAGATTATATCTTGCAAAAGCGGAAAAAACTGTTTGCGAAGTCGCGGCGATATATAACGCGCTTATATATTTCGGGATCCCGGCCCCGCTTAAAAGCGTGAAGCGAGCGTTTTTGCGCTCGGGCGCTCTTACGCTTTTATTCTTCGGATTCTTCGGCGGGAACCCGTATTCCTTATCGCGACCCGCAAAAAAATTCGGGCTTAAGCTCTCAATGGCAAAGCCCGAGGACATAAAGGACGGCGGCGCGGTGATATCGTTTTTTAATCCTTCGTCTTTAAGCCTTCATACCGTATTTACATCCGTAAGCGGAGGAAAATTCTCGGTATATAATCTTTATTCCTCCGATACCCGCCCGCGGGGATTTTCTCCGGGTACGCTCGGGGACAGCCTTATTGTGTGTTACAAAGCAGAAAATAAGAAAGGAAAAAATCATAATGGATGAGCTTCTTGAATATCTCAAAGAGCTTGCGGCGCTCGGCGCGCCGGTATGCATATACGACGACTCCGAGGACCTTTCGGTATTCAGCTACGGTCTTATCATGGGCGTAAGCCGGGAATATATAGAATGCTACAACATCTCCCCCGACGGAAGATTCGACGGCGTGAGCGTGAGGACACTTTCGGAGATCGCGGGGCTTAATCTTGACGCGCCTTTTTCCATGAAATATATCGACAAGATGCATAAGATAACCCCTGCTGCGGAGTACAGAAGATTCAAATTCGAGATCGATCCGAATCGGCCTTCGGAGAGCGTTCTTGATATCGCGAAAACGCTTCACCGAGCCGTGGCGGTAAGGCTGAGGGGCGAGGAAACGGCGTTTACGGGGTTTGTTTCGGGGCTTGAAGCCGACAGGGCGGTAGTAAGATGCGTAGACGAATTCGGTTACGAAAAGGTGGAGGAGGATTTTAAAATCTCGGATATAGCGGAGATTGAATGTATGAGCATAGAGCTCGGGATAATCGAAAAGCTCTGGGCGGTAAACTATGGCAGATTGGCGTAGCGAAGGATTGACAGAGGGGGCTTGACGATATGACGGTAGGTGTGATAAATCGGCGTTTGTGGAGGAAAAAGAAATGGTAATTCGTGAGTTAACGACTTTTGAATTAGATGTGCTTCTTGATCTTTATGACCGTGTCGGCCGGACGAATTACACGCAACGACCCGAGATGCTGAAAAACGCGTATGAAAATTCTTTGCTTATTTTGGGGGCTTATGACGGCGATAAACTGATCGGTGTTATTCGTACGGCAGGTGATGGATCTTCCGTTGTTTTTATACAAGACATTTTGGTTTACCCTGAATATCAGCGCAAAGGGATAGGAACTCAGCTTCTTCGTGAGATTATGGAACGATTTTCTGACGTCTGCCAAATTGAGCTGATGACAGATAATACAGCTAAAACGGTTTCTTTTTATCAGTCGGCAGGATTCGTAAAAGCTGATGATATGGGTTGCTGTGCTTTTATAAGAATGTAAATTCCGATTTATCTGCAAGCTGAATTTAATATGCGCGCTTCTATACGCAAAATGCAGACGGTTCTTCGTCTGCTTTTTGATGTTTTATGAGGGGGTCTGCACGCGGGGAGGACTTGGGGCGTATGCGGCGGCGGGATTCGCCGCCTTTGTTGGGACTTACAGCAAATTCCCGCCCTACCGTCGCCCTAAACCCTGCCGGCATATCCCGGCTTTTCCGAATCCTTACGCCGGTTCTTAAAACCTTCCAATCTTTTTCCCTCATATCCCTTTACAAAATCGCTCCGACGTGCTATACTGATACAAGCAAATAATTCAAGGAGGAATTATATATGAACACAAAGGTTTCAAACGACATTATCTACATCGGCGTAAACGACCACGATATCGACCTGTTCGAGGGACAGTACGTTGTGCCGAACGGGATGGCTTATAACTCTTACGCCATCCTTGACGAAAAGACCGCGATAATGGATACCGTCGATATCCGATTCTCGCACGAGTGGCTCGACAATATCGCTTCCGCTCTCGGCGGCAAAAAGCCCGACTATCTCATCGTCCAGCATATGGAGCCGGATCACGCCGGGAATATCGCGAATTTCGCGAAGATTTATCCCGAAGCTCAGATAGTCGCTTCCGCTAAGGCTTTTACGATGATGAAGCAGTTCTTCGGAACCGATTATTCCGAGAGAAGAATAGTCGTCGGCGAGGGCGATACCCTTTCGCTCGGCAAGCATACCCTCGCCTTCGTCACCGCGCCTATGGTCCATTGGCCGGAGGTAATCGTGACATACGATTCCTGCGATAAAGTTCTGTTCTCGGCTGACGGATTCGGAAAATTCGGCGCTAACGATATCGAAGAAGAATGGGACTGCGAAGCAAGAAGATATTATATCGGTATCGTGGGAAAATACGGCGCTCAGGTGCAAAAGCTCCTTCAAAAGGCCGCGGGGCTCGATATTTCCGTGATCTGCCCGACTCACGGCCCGGTTCTTAATGAAGATCTCGGGCACTATATCGGCCTTTACGATATCTGGTCGAGCTACAGACCGGAATCCGAAGGAATAATGATCGCTTACACCTCCGTTTACGGTCATACAAAGGACGCGGTAATGCTTCTTGCGGATAAGCTCAGGGAAAAGGGCTGCCCGAAGGTAGTGGTAACGGATCTTGCGAGAGAGGACATGGCCGAAGCCGTAGAGGACGCTTTCAGATATAACAAGCTCGTTTTAGCGACTACAACCTACAACGCCGAGATCTTCCCGTTCATGAGAGAATTTATAAATCACCTCACCGAAAGAGGATACCAAAACCGCACCGTAGCGATGATGGAAAACGGTTCTTGGGCGCCGATGGCGGCGAAGGTAATGAGCTCTATGCTCGAGCCGTGCAAGAATATTACCTATGCAAAAACCACGGTTAAGCTGCTCTCGGCTCTCAGCGACGACAGCCGCAAACAGATCGACGAGCTTTCAGACGAGCTTTGCATGGACTACATCGCCCAGTCGGATAAGACCGCGAACAAGCAGGACATGACCGCGTTAAACCGAATCGGTTACGGGCTGTACGTAGTGACTTCCAACGACGGAAGCAAGGACAACGGCCTTATCGTAAACACCGTTTCTCAGCTCACCGACAGCCCTTTGAGAGTCGCGGTAAGCATAAACAAAGAAAACTATTCCCACCACGTTATCAAGCAGACCGGAAAGATGAACGTATGCTGCCTGTCGGTCGACGCGCCGTTCAAGGTGTTCGAGACCTTCGGGTTCCAAAGCGGGCGCGCGGTTGACAAATTCGGCGACAGCGAGAAGCTTCGCTCGGATAACGGGCTTGTGTTCCTGCCGAGATATATAAACGCGTTTATGTCTCTTAAAGTCGAGAGCTATGTGGACCTCGGCACGCACGGGATGTTTATCTGCAGCGTAACGGAAGCGAGGGTAATATCCGACGCGGAGTCTATGACGTATGCGTATTACCATCAGAACGTAAAGCCGAAGCCGAAGACCGAAGGAAAGAAAGGCTTTGTATGCAAGATCTGCGGGTATGTGTATGAGGGAGACGAGCTTCCGGAGGACTTCGTATGCCCGCTGTGCAAGCATGGCGCCGCAGATTTTGAAGCGATCGAGTAGGGGAAAGCGGCGCGGCGTTGAGATTTGTCTGTAAGGAAAGATCTTTGAGGACGAATGATCGGTCCTTTATGGCCGCAAATTCCGAATATGTAAAAACCCATCGGCTTCTCCCGATGGGTTTTATCTTGCTTATTTTTTAAGATTTATAATTAGATCCGGTCTTTCATGTCGGATTAAATATTGAGCGAAAAAACTTTTTGAACAATTTTCGGACTTGACGTAGTTTTTGCAGATGAATCCATAGTACATAATTGGAGGGGGGAAAGGAGGTCGCAAGTGGACGACGTATCAATTATCGAATTATTCTTTGCACGTTCAGAACAGGCGATCAAGGAACTTGACAGGAAATACGGAAAGACGTGTCGCAGGCTCTCGTACAGCATATTAAACAATCTGCAAGACGCAGAGGAATGTGTGAACGACGCTTATCTTGGAACGTGGAACGCGATTCCTCCGGCGCGGCCTGATCCGCTTCTTGCGTTCCTGTGCAGGATCGTCCGTAATCTTTCCGTCATGCGCTATCACGCGAATACCGCCCGGAAGCGGAGCTGCTATTACGCGGTGGCATTGGACGAGCTGGAGGATTGTCTCGCTTCCCATCGTACCGTCGATACGGAAATAGATGAAAAGGAACTGATACAGACACTCGAAAAATTCCTTGAAACGCTGTCCGCAGAAAACAGGGTTATTTTCATGCGCCGTTATTGGTTCTCCGACAGCTATGCGGAAATTGCGGAGCAGACAGGGGTTTCGGAAAAGAATGTATCCGTGAAGCTGACGCGGATCAGGAAACAACTTCAAAAATATTTGAAAGAAAGAGGGTATGAAATATGAACGCCGATACATTTTCAAACGCGCTGGGAAAAGTAAACGATAAATTTATTATGGAAGCCGTCGCTTATCGGAAACGGCGCGTTAAGGCTTGGCTTAAACGGGGCGCTGCGGCGGCTTGCCTTTGCCTTATTATCGGAACCGCTGTAACAGGCATACTCTGCCGGTCGCTTATACCCGGCGACGATGTAGTCCATGAACCGGAGCATTATACGTCGGTTGCTTGGGAGGACGTCCCGTCAACTGAGCCGTTCGGCGCGTTGTTCCCCGCCAAAATCATAGAGGGATACGAGCTTGAAGGCGACGTTGCCATCTATGGCGAGGGAAAAGACGGGGTTATGGAGGCCCGGTTCTATAATAAACAGCTTAACGATGAGCTGGTGATAACTGTTTATGAGAAAGGACATTACGGAAACGAAACGTTGAACAAGATTATTCGGGGAGACGGTCACGATTTTACCGGCAACAGAATAACGGCGGACGGCGGCGATTATGTAGCGCGCTATATTACAGGGCGGGAGATCACCGAAATTAACGGATTTGAGGACATGGTGAGATCGGCGCAAGCGTTTTCTTCATGGAAACTTGTGACAAATGAAATGATTTAGTGATTATTAAGCGAACGTTAAGCTAAATTGAGTGGGCAAAATCATTCGCATTTTTTCACCCTCACCGCCATATATTCCCGTCCCGGCAGGTCTACGCGGAACCTGCCCTTAAACTCGCCGGCCTTTGTAACCGTCATGTTCCAAGTATCAATAACTTCAACGCTATATCGGTTCACATCATCAATGTGATAGTATCTGAAAGCCGGGCGGTTTATGCCATAGTAAAACAGGTGATACCCGCTCTCTTTTTCGGCAGTTTCGTCCTCGGGAACAACGCAAATCTCGTCCCATTCCATGTTTTTCGGGTTAAAACCGCCGGCAGGAGCTTCCTCTAAAATCTTGCGCATAAAGGCGATACGCGCGGGACTTTCGCCCTTTAACTCGCCGCCGTGCGCCCACCATAGGTTTTCCCCGACATATGTCTCGCCATGCCCGCCATAGCCGCCCCTGCAAAGCGCTTCCCAGTGCCGTTTTACAAGCTCCTGCGCCGAGATGTTGCCCCATGCGAACTGAATGTTGCCCTCGTACTGCATCTCGTCGATGACGACCGGCTTTTGATAGGTTTTGCGCCAGTCCGCAGTCCCCTCGGGCGTGCGCTGGACGCTGCAGTGAGTTATCCACGGGCGGGCGTGGTCGTAAAACTTAACCCCGTTATGTATTGAGCGGAGATGATCATAGAGATCGCTTTCACAGATTATCTCGGCAAAGCGTTCCCAATCCGCTTCGGTCTTGCTCCCGATGAAATCGTACTCGTTTGCAAACGACCACCAGATGTTGCGGTATGCTGAAAATCTTGCAGCTACATATCGCAGATATAGCTCGTTTTGTTCGGCGGTCATGGTCGAGAATCCCCACCTGTCGTAGGGGTGGAAGAGGATTATGTCAGCTTCGATACCGAGCCGCTGAAGCTCTGAAATGCACTTTTCAATATGCTGAAAATGCTCGGGATTGAAGCGTGAGAAATCCCAGCAATTGCCCTTTGAGTCGGGTTTAAAACCCCAGACGTTGTCCTCGTTCACAAGGCTTCCGTCGACCGGTCTGCCCTCGTATGGGTAGGAGCGCGGCTCGCGCGAGTTGTAGCAGTAGCTCTTCGGGAACACGCAGAAGCGGATTTTGTTGAAGGGAGATCGCTTAAGCGTATTAAGAGTTTGGGCGATGAGCTCATCGCTTTGAAGCTCCCAGACGTAGCAGGTCGTGCCGATCGGGTAATACGGCGTTCCGTCGGCATATGCGAAGTGAAAAGTCCTGCAAACCCGCACGGGACCGTGGTTTTCGGCCGACGGAGCGGTCACTTCAAACTCCCCGGAATAGCTCTCTCCCGAGAAATTCCCCGAAACGGTGAAGCGGTAAGCGCCCTCATACGACGGCATGAAACGGACTTTATAGATCCCGTCTCCATCGTAAAATCCCGCCACGGTCTTGCTCTCATGCTCGCCCTCAAACGTCGCGGTAATGTGATGATCCACGAAAGGATTTCCCGAGGTAAGCCCCTCGCAGCTAAGCTCAAATATTCCCCATTTTTCAACAGATTTGGTATATTTCATGGCGCAGCCTCCAAGGTTTTTTATGATTATACACCAAACTGAGCTGAATTTCAAGATGAGATTAAGTAAAATTCAGAGAAAATGAAACTTAATTCCGAAAAAGCTTGCAGGTCATTTTACGGCTGATTTTAAAGTCAAGTTATATTTGCAATTATTTTTTAGGTTAGAGATATCCGACTTTGTCTCAAAAAACAATAATAAATCTTGACTGCATACCCCCACATGCGCTATAATATAAAACCGGCATAACTAAAAATCCATAAATCATAATTTCCATCCCCTGCTCCTCCCCAAAAACCTCGCCCCACATTCCCAAAGGAGTGAAAAAATGCTCAGTTTATATCTTGCCCTGATCGATTCGCCGAGCGACAGGGAGAAATTTAACGCGATTTATAATGAATACCGGGAACTGATGTTCCGGGCGGCTATGTCGGTGCTGCGCCGCGAAGCGCTCACCGAGGAAGCCGTTCAGGAGAGCTTTTTAAAGATCGCAAAAAATATTTCCCGGTTTTCCGAACCGGTTTGTAGCAAATCGGCTTCTTTTATCGTTATTATTGTTAGAAACACCGCGATAGATATCCTTAGAAAGGAAAATCCCGGAGCTTTCGTGACGTTTGATGAAGAAACAGCAGCGCCGGAAAGCCTGAAAATGCCCGACGTCGGCGAGGTCATGTACGGCGGGGCGGGTATCGTTTCTGAAGCGATTTCGTCTATGGATAAGATCTACAGCGACGCGCTTAAGCTTAAATATGTATACGGGTTTAAGAACTCGGAGATCGCGGAGCTTCTGGGGATAAGCGAAAAGAACGCGCAGATGAGGGTTTACCGCGCAAAACTGATTTTAAAAAAGAAGCTTGAGGAGGCGGGTTACGAGATATGAGATTTAGCGATAGGGCAAACGAGAGACTTTGGGACGGCTTTCTTCGCGAGACGCTGATAGAGGACTGTTTGAAAGAGCTTGAGGATCTCGGAGCGGGCGATGAAACGCACGGCTTTTCGGAGGGCTTTGAGAGGAAAATTTTGGGGATAAAGCGCTCTGTAAGCGGAAAAGAAGCGCTTAAGAGCTTTGCAAGACTGGTAAGAACAGGCGCGGTCGCGGCGGCTTCGGTTCTCGGGATATGCTTTGTCATGCTCCTCACGCAGCCGAAAATATACGCGGCGGTCGGCGAAGCGATAAGAGAAGTATTTTCGGATCATGACAGCTTCTCCTACCGTGGAGAATTTGACGGCGAACTTGACGACGGCAAGCGGCTCGGATACGTCCCCAAGGGTTATAGGCTGCGAAACATCGACTATGTCGCGGACGCGCTTATGAGCTTAAGCTACCGAAACGAAGTCAACGACTCCATAGTCTTTGAATACGGTATCGCTTCAAAGTGCACCCTCTCGGTATATAAAAACGGCCGGGAATTCAAGGAGAAAACTGTCGGCGAAAGGACCTACTATCTTTATATGTCGTCGGACGGCGCGGGGATGTGGAGCTATATCGTATGGTACGACGGGGACTACGCTTTTAGTCTGAGTGGACAACTCAGCGAGAGTGAAATTGTTAAAATCGCCGAAAATGTCACGGGATAAATTTTTTTGTAGCGATTCTTCTGAAAATTTCGTTTTAATAGTGTAAACACTTTCAGGAGGTTACAATCATGCGAAAAATGAAATGCGGATTTTCAGAAATTATTTCTTTCATTCTGACGGCGCTGCTGCTTTTCACCGGGTGCAAAAGCGGCGGCGCCGAAGCCCTGCCGAAAAATACCGAGGGCGGCTCCTCGGATCCTGCCTCGGAAGGGGTATACTGGCGGATAAATCCGAAGGAGACCGAGCCTGCGGTCACGCTTGAAACCCTACCCGGCGGCGGGAACGCCGAGCCAAAGCCGGACTCGACGGTTCTAACCGTGAGCGGCTGGGGATATAAGAGCTATTTCGACGATAAAGCTTTTACCGAAGCCGCCGCTCTTTCGGGACTCGGGGCAAGATTTGCGCAGTACGGTCCGAACGAAGTCGCTCTTAAGATAACGGCTCGGGATAAGGACGTGGATATATATGTGGTCACGGCGGCGTATCTTGAAAGGCTTAAAGAAAAGGGGCTGCTTTTGCCGTTGGGATCTGATATCATCGACGGCTTTAACTCGGAGTGCTTCGACTATATATCAGAGCTTTGCCGTGACGGCGAAGGGAACGTTCTCGCCATGCCGATAGGCAACGAGGTTTCGTTTATTTTATATCCCGAACAGGCATGTGAAGAGATAGGATTTTCACGCGAAGATATAGCCTGTATGAAGGACTTTCACAGCCTTGTCGAGGGCTACGGCGGCGAAAGGGTATCGTACGCCTCCTGGGCGGGACCGATTTACAGCTATCTTGCGCAGTATAACAGCTTCGTATGCGACTTCGGGAATAAAAAAGCGGACTATGATACCGAGCTTTTCAGAGAAATTTACAGCCTTTTCGACGGCTGGAATCTTAACGGCAGCGCTATTGACGGAACGCTTCCCGCGCCAAGGGGATTTGTGAACCCGAACTCGCTTGATACTCCGAACGTCAGCAGAACCATACTCGACAGTCAAAAGAGTATGTTTTTGGCAAAAACCACCGACTATTCGACGCTTATGTGGGTATCGGTTCCGGATCCGTTTGCCGAAGGGACACCGGATTTTGATATTAACGACTGGCGCGCGGCGCATATCCCGAGGATATCGGAAACCATTGAAAAAGATCTCTGCTCGCCGCTATATGCGATCGTGAATCCCTACTCGGAGCACTTCGGCGCGGCGGTCAGGGCGCTTGAGTATATCGCGGAAAACTTCTACGCGTCGGTAGATCCTTATCTGAACGGCAGCCCGTTTCTTAAAAAGGATATTTCCGGATATCCCGAAAGCTATATGACCGATACTCAGGTCTTTAAAGACGTTTTTGAGATAGCGGAAAACGGCTTCGCTGCGCTTGCTCCGTCTACGCTCGGCTCAACCGATGATTTTATAAACTATCAGTCGGGAAGAGTTTCGCTCGACGAAGCGATAGAAATTTACAGCCGCCAGATAGATGCGTATCTTAAGGAATGAGGAGGAAAAATGAAAAGACTTTTTGCATTTACGGCCTTAGCAATTTTTCTATGCTCCTGCGGCGCAAAAGCCGCGCAAACGTCTGATACAAGCGGCGAAAAAATCGTGATAAACGATCCCTACAGCGGACAGGGCGGCGCTTTGAGCAGCATAGTCAGGCTGGACAGATTTTCGGAGTATTCCGATATTCCGATAGCGGTCGAGGGCTACGGATATTCCGACGTTGTACTTAAGATTCTGGCCGGAGACAGCGACGTGGATATATATTTTCTCAGCGTAACCGAAGCGCGGGAGCTTCTTGAAAAGGGGATCTGCGAGCCGATAACTTCCGAAAAAATTATTAAGCATAACGGGAGCTGTTTTGAATATCTCGAAAGCTTTTGCAACGTTGACGGAAAGACGTTTTTAATGCCGATAATGTCTTCTTTGACGGCGATAGCAGTCCCTAACGAAATATATCCCGAGCTGCCGGATATAAGCTGTATAGACGGTTATCTTTCCTGGGTGAGAAATTATCAAGGCCCCAGAAAGGCTTATACCCGCGCGGACAATCTCTACACGTTTTTAAACTGTCAGTACGAGAAATACTACTGCGACTTTAAAAACCGCTCGTTCGACTATGATACCGAGATCTACAGGCATATATATTCCGAGCTTCTGAGCGGGTTTGAGAGATATTCCGAAACTCCGGGGGCGGTAAAGGGATTTGAAAGCGCCGCTTTAAAGGATCTGACAGACGAAAGCACGGTTTTGGCAGCCGAGGGAAATTTTTCGGAGTACTCGGGGGAAGCGGATGGCTGGCGGGCGCTTCCGATACCGAAAATATCCGATAAAGTCGAAGGAAATTTTGTGAACGCGGTTTTTGCGTATATAAATCCCTACGGCGATAATAAAGAGAACGCGATAAAGGTGCTTGAAACGATCGCAGAGAACTATTCCGACATGACCGACGGGGGAATATATGAGATATTTAACTATCCCTTCATCAAAAAGAACAGGTCGGACTACGGCGAGAAATATTTCACGGACAGCGCTCTTTTCAACGACTTTTTTGAGATCGCAGAGAACGGATTCGTGCATGAATATCAGATCTTAAGCGAAAGAAACGATATCGATCTTTACCAGTCCGGGAGGATCTCCTTGGATGAAGCGATCGAAATGTACGGCCGCGAGGTCAAAGCGCGGCTTAACGAATAGCGGGCGGGACGGAATGCATAAAAAGCTGAGATTTAAATTCATCGCGCTGAGCGCCCCTGCGCTTATCGGGTTTGCGGAGTTTTATATCCTGCCGTTTATAAGAAGCATAGCTTACGCGTTCACTGGCGGCGGTCTTGAGAAGCGCTTCGTAGGTTTTGAAAACTTCATAGCCGTCGCCGAAAACGGCTATTTTCGGCTCGCGCTTAAAAATACCGCGCTATTTTCGCTTATAGGCGTTATAACAGTCACGACTCTTGCGATAATTTTATCGTTCGGACTGGCCGGTATCTCGGAGAAAGCTTTATGGATAAAGGCCGCGTTTATAGCGCCGTACATCCTCCCGAGCGCGAGCACAGTGCTTATCTGGCAGGCGGTATTTGATTCAAACGCGTATTTTTCGCTCACGCGCTCTGAAACATGGGGCGGGTTCTTCGCGGTGCTGCCGCTCTATCTTCTTTTCATCTGGAAAAACGTGGGGATAGATATAATCATCCTGACGGCGGCGATATCAAGCGTCCCGAGGGAAATATACGAAGCCGCGGCGCTCGACGGCGCAGGTCCGAAAGCCCTGCGTTTTAAGATAACTCTTCCCATGATTTCCCCGACGGTTTTATTTGTAGCTTTGCTGAGCTTTGTTAATTCGCTTAAAATTTTCAGGGAGAGCTATCTGTATTACAAAACCAACTACCCGCCCGACTCCGCGTATATGCTGCAAAATTATATGAATAATCACTTTTACAAATTAAACTATGAAAATCTCTCGGCTGCGGCGGTGATGTTCACGCTCTTTGTCGGCGTGGCGATAGCTGCGGCATGGATAATATCCGAAAGGAGCTCAAAAAGATGAAAACCCGTGTTCTCAAAGCCTTTTACGCGCTTTTAGGGGCGTTTTTTCTTCTGGCCTCTGCAGCGCTGATAATTAAGTCTTTAATATATAACGGCGGGCCGTCACTGCTTGAATATTGGGAGCTTTTTACGGTCGATCACGCATTTTTCGGATATTTTTGGAACTCGGTATTTTACTCCGCCGCGATAACTGCGGTGAGCATAGCTATATCCTTGCCGCTCGGGTTTGCGTTTGCAAAAATTCGTTTTAAGGGCTCAAAAGCGCTGTTTTATGCATATCTTCTTGCGGCGCTTCTGCCGTTTCAGGCCACGCTCCTTCCGAACTATATATGCTTAAAAAGCTTAAAT
This sequence comes from uncultured Clostridia bacterium, assembly GCA_947588805.1. Lineage (GTDB taxonomy): Bacteria > Bacillota > Clostridia > Oscillospirales > Ruminococcaceae > Faeciplasma. The sequence continues at coordinate 33,206 of CANPYR010000003.1, read as the reverse complement.
ATGTTAAATACTCCGCTTGCTCTTACTCTGCCGATGATGTTTTCGCCGCTCGCGGTGTTTCTTGACAGACAGTTTGCGCTCTCGGTCCCCGACGAGCTTATCGACTCCGCGCGGCTTGAGACGTCGTCGGCTCTTAGGATCCTTAGGCACGCTGTTTGGCCGCATATAAAGCCGGGAGCGGCCGCGCTCGCGGCGCTGATATTCTGCGAAAGCTGGAACACGGTCGAGCAGGCTCTGATTTTTGCGATGGACAATCCCGGGATATATCCGTTATCGGTAAGGCTTTCGGACCTGCCGGAAAACGTCTCGGGAGCGGGCGGCGCGACATATATGTTCCCGATTTTCGCGCTGTTTCTGATATTAAGAAAGCCGCTCGAAAGCCCGGAGAGCGGCGAGATTTGGGGGACGAAATGAGAAAAGCGGCGAAGGCGGCGATAATTATTTTCGGCGCGGCGGTAATATTTTTCTCGCTTTTCGGGGACATGATCTACAGCGCCGTGACTCCCGACGTGAGCGCGTACACGGTTTCGGCGGCGGTAATGACTGACGGGGGATTGAAGCTCGTGCTGCCGAAGGAGTGCGTAAGGGACGGGAGGGTGATGATAATTGAATCCTATCCGGCTTTTGAACGGACGGTTTATACGGCGAGAAGCGTTGAAGTGCTGCTGAGGGAGGGCGATTCGGAAAGCGGGAAATATTTGATCGAGAGCGGTCTTAAGCAGGGAGACAGGGTGGTACTTACATCCGAAAAGGAGCTAAGAGAAGGGGATAGGGTTGAGACGGATGGACACGGGTGAGATGAATCATTAGTAACTCCGTGAACTCCCAATCCGCATGCATATTATATAATATTTTAAATTCTGACGTCTGATTTCTGACCTCTGTCTTCTAACAGCGCTTGACTATTCCCAAGGAATATGCTATAATCAAATCAGTAAATTCGCGCAATTCGCGGCATAAATCGGCGGGTGGATGAACGGAATGAAGAAAAGGCTTAAAGGAAATATAGACTACCGCGCAGTCCTTGCTCTTTTCGTAGCGGGGAGCGTCGCTGGATTCATATTTGAGGGGATCTACGCTATTATAAAGCGCGGGGCGTGGGAGAATCACTCCGCGACTGTCTGGGGACCTTTTTGCGTAGTTTACGGGATTGGAGCCGTGGCTATATATCTCGTCTCGCTGCTTCTTTACAACAAGAGCATGGTCGAACAGTTTCTGATGTTCGCGGCGGCGGGGTCTACGGTCGAATATTTTTGCAGCTGGCTCCAGGAGACGGTTTTCGGCTCTGCGTCCTGGAATTACACGGGAAGATTTTTGAATATCCGCGGCAGGGTATGTCTTGAGATGACTATGATCTGGGGCGTTTTGGGACTCGGATTTGCAAGGCTTGTATTTCCGTACGCCGTAAAGCTTTTGAGCTTTGCGCGTATGCACATATCATCGTTTGCGGTGATTGCGATAACGATATTTATGGCCGCGAATCTTATCGTATCGGCCGCCGCAGTTTTAAGGTGGAGGGACAGAAGAAACGGCGTGCCGCCAAGGAATAAAATAGAAAGCTATCTCGACTCAAGATACGGCGAAGAGGTAATGGAGAAGGTATACGGGAACATGGTTTTTGCCGATGAAGAAGCGGCGTGACGGTGCGGTCGGAGAATAAAAAAGATTTGGCGCGGGATGTTGGGTCCCGCGCTTATTTTTGGCGGGGATGGGAGCTTCAAAACGCCGCATTTGTATCTTTCTAACCTCTCCGACGGCCGGCTTATGCCCTGCTTTCTCCTTAATTTCATAATTTTTCATTAAACACTTGAAAATTTTCCCGAATAATGCTATAATAATATATAAAAAAGCATACAGAAAGCCGTAACGGGAGAAATTTGGAGTAAAAATATGAAAAAGACAAGAAAATACGATTCGAGAATAATCGCTTCTGCCGTGCTCGTCGTCATTATTGCGGTTCTGTTTATCGCCGCTTATATCGGGATAGAGAGAAATATCCGCGAAAGATCCTTGAGAAGGATGGAGGAGGGCGTTAAGACCGTTACCGAGGAGGTGGCGAATAAATTCAGGCGCGACAGCGAGATCCTTAACGCCGCGGCAGATATCATCTCGAGCGCAAATAACCTTGATATCGATGAGACTCGGGAGATTATGGCGAAGGTGTCGCCGATTCTGGATACCATGCGCGTTAGGGTGCTTTTGCCGGATAACAGGATAATCACGACCGATGAAATTTCGGATAAGGCCGAATCGGTGGGGCTTGACTTTGCAACCGAAGCCCCGCTCGGCGAACATGTTTCAAACCGCGATATCAGTATCAACGGACTCTATGTCATAAGGCACTATGTCCCTATTATTCAGGACGGAGAGACCGTGGCGCTTCTTTACGGAATAACAAGGCTTGAGGAGCTGCCTGATCTTTTGAATATCGATAATATCTATAACGCGAGCGCGAAGATATATATAGTCGATACAAATAACGGGGATTTTTTGGTCGATACATGGCACAACAAGCTCGGAAATCTTTCGGAGTATAACAGCTCGAATCCCGGCAGAAGGACTAAAGGCGGTCAGAACTGGGACGAGTACATCGAGGATATATTAAAGCTCGGCACCGGGTATGTAATTTACAGAACGCCGAACACCCCCGGCTGGCAGTATATGTATTACGCGCCTTCAGGAATAAACGCGTGGTCCATTATTGTCGATGTGCCGGAAAGCGAAGCTTTTGCGAGCGTTTTCGCGGTGAGAAAAATCTCTCTTGCCGTCGCAGGGATAATGGTAATTTCTGTAATGATGTATTATCTGTATATCAGCAAGCAGACAAAGAAGATGACCTCCGACGCGGTTGAAAGAGCGGTTCTTGAAGAAAAGCTCAAAAAGGCCGAAGCCGCCGAGCGCGCTAAGACTACCTTCCTATCCAATATGTCCCACGATATAAGAACGCCGATGAACGCGATCATAGGCTTTGCGACGCTCGCGGAAACGAATATAGACAACAAGCCGAGAGTTCAGGAATATCTCGGTAAGATCCTATCCTCCGGAAACCATCTTCTTTCGCTTATAAACGATATTCTCGATATGTCAAGGATAGAGTCCGGAAAGCTTAATATCGAGGAAAAGCCCTGCTCTATCTCCGAGATATTCAAGGATATGAGAAACATAATCCAGACTCAGATGACCTCGAAGCAGCTGAACTTCTTCATGGATACCCTCGACATAATAGACGAGGATATATACTGCGATAAGCTTCATGTGAATCAGGTGCTTTTGAATCTTCTTTCAAACGCGATTAAATTCACCCCCGCCGGAGGTTCGGTATCCCTTACCATAAAACAGAAGCCTACCGCGCCGAAGGGCTACGGTTCCTATGAGATAAGGGTGAAGGATACCGGGATAGGGATGAGCAAGGAGTTTTCCAAGCACATCTTCGAGCCGTTTGAGCGGGAGAGGAATTCGACTATAAGCGGTATCCAGGGCACGGGTCTCGGGATGGCGATCACGAAAAATATAGTGGATACGATGGGCGGCTCCATCACGCTTGAAACCGAGCAAGGGAAGGGCACAGAGTTTATTCTTGACTTTGATTTCAGGCTTCAATCCGAGACTAAGCAGGTGACGGTGATAAAAGAGCTTGCGGGCGTAAGAGGGCTTGTAGTAGACGACAGCTTTGAGACCTGCGACAGCGTGACGAAGATGCTCGCGCAGATAGGGATGAGAGCGGAGTGGTCGATGCACGGAAAGGAAGCAGTTTTAAGAGCGAAGCAGGCCGAGGAGATGGGCGACGGGTTCTTTGCGTATATAATCGACTGGGCGCTTCCGGATATAAACGGTATAGAGCTTACAAGACAGATAAGGCAGATAGTAGGTGACAGGATACCGATAGTGATTCTGACCGCGTACGACTGGACGGCATTCGAGACCGAAGCGAGAGAAGCTGGAGTGACGGCGTTCTGCAATAAACCGATATTCCTCTCGGAGCTTCGCGAAACGCTTGTGAACGCGCTCGGAAAAGCGGATCTCACAAACGAGAAAAAAGAGAATCCGGTAGAAAATCTCAAGGGCAAGCGGCTTTTGCTTGTAGAGGACAACGAGCTCAACAGAGAGATCGCGCAGGAGCTCTTACAGGAAAACGGTTTTATAATCGAGACGGCGGTGGACGGTTCTTGCGCGGTAGAGATGGTAAAGGCTTCGGAGCCGGGGTATTATTCTCTGATACTAATGGACGTGCAGATGCCGGTGATGAACGGGTACGACGCGTCGAGGGCGATAAGAGCGCTTGAGAATCCGGGGCTTGCGGGGATACCGATAGTAGCGATGACGGCGAACGCGTTTGACGAGGACCGAAGAAAAGCGATCGAATGCGGTATGAACGATCATGTATCCAAGCCGATAAATATAGATGTGTTACTGGAGGTATTAGCGAAGCAGTTAGATGGGGAGAGCGGGAACTAAAAAGGTTTCGCCGGCCTTTCCTCAAAAGGCCGCAGGGGTCTCGGGGGCGGCGCCACCGAGTCGCGCCCGCAGGCGCGAAACTCCCCCCCGAGCGTAAGCAAGCGCAGGACGGGGAGCAAAAACAGTCCGGCGGACTGTTTTTGCGTGGGGAGACCCTCGCCGGGGGTCTCCCCTTTTGACAGCTAATGCTGTCAAAACCTGACCAGCCCGGGGGGTACGCTAAAAGTAAAATCAGTGGCAGAAAACTATCGGTTCAGTTTGATAAGCTTTATGACTGTAGAATAATAAAGTCAGAAGCAGACCCCCGGAGCGGCGGCGAGATTCGCGGGACGGGCGGGAGGGCGGGGAGCAGTCGGTAGAGATATAGCAGAAAAGCAGCGAATCTTGCCGCCGCCTAACGCAAGCTTTCCGCCCGCTGAGATGAAAGACAGAACCGGTCCCCCTCATAGCCGCAACAATCCCGCCACGTCCTCCCGCACGAATTAAAGATATCTGCTTAAAAAGCCGAAGATCATCCGATTGATCGCCTTTCCGACAGCTCTTGACAACCCCGGTTTAATATGCTACAATTATATCAGAAATTTTCCGGCAGGAGAATTTGCGGCTAAAATAACTATTATAAAAGAAGGTAATTAAAATGAAATTCATTGTCGAAACATCCGCGCGCCATGTTCATGTAACCGAGAAGGACCTTGCTATACTCTTCGGCGAGGGACGTCAGCTTACCAAGAAAAAAGACCTCTCTCAGCCCGGACAGTATGCCTGCGAGGAGCGCGTTACCGTCGTAGGACCTAAGAAAGAGCTTGCGGGAGTATCCATACTCGGACCCTGCCGTAAGGCTACTCAGGTGGAGCTTTCCGCTACCGACGCCCGCTCGATAGGCGTTACCGCCCCGGTCCGCGAATCCGGCGACCTTGCCGGCTCCGGCGCTTGCAAGCTTGTGGGACCCTGCGGGGAGATTGAGCTTTCCGAGGGAGTTATAATCGCTAAGAGACATATCCACCTTACCCCCGAGGACGCTGCTGCGCTCGGAGTTAAGGATAAGGATGAAGTCTGGGTAAGGATCGATACCGCGGAAAGAAGCGCCGTTTTGGGAGACGTTGTTTGCAGAGTAAGCCCCTCCTACGCTACCGCTATGCATATCGATACCGACGAATCCAACGCCGTAGGCTGCGGAAGAGATCAGATGGGAGAAATCGTTACTCTCTGATTTTATTTTAACGCTATGAATATGTTCGCCGCCCGCTCGCCGATTTTTTCGACGGGCGGGAATCTTTTTGCTTTTTTGAAATATAAAAAAATTTAAAAAATTTTTTCAAAACCCCTTGACATTTTCGGAAAAAGGGTTATACTATAGTTAGCACTCAAAAAAGAAGAGTGCTAACACCTGACGGCTTCAATTGCCAGAAAAGAATTTCAGCTGCGGTTGAGCGGTCGTAAAAAGGGGGCAGCTTAAAGGTGGACGATCGGAAGATGCGGATACTTGCCGCCGTAGTCGATGAGTATATAGTGACCGGAGAGCCTGTAGGTTCAAAGGCTATAATGAAATATGTCGGCGCGTCGAGCGCGACCATAAGAAACGAGATGGCCGAGCTCGAGAAGCAGGGCTATCTCGAACAGCCGCACACCTCGGCGGGACGTATACCGACATATAACGGCTACAGGCTGTATGTAGACAGGCTGATAAAGACCGACCCCTTGAGCAGCGAAGAAAAAATTTTGCTTGACAGCATGATACCGAAGGACGAATTTTCCGAGGAGGGGATAGTAAAGAGCGCCACCAACGCTTTAGCGGAGCTGACAAAATCCGCGACCTTCGTTTCAAGCGAGAGCCCGACGTTTTCGGTGATATCTAAGGTTGAAGTCATCCCGACCGGGAAGAGGATGTACGTGCTGCTTCTTATCGCTTCAAACGGGAGGATAAAAAACCGAACCTGCCGGCTTGAGATAGATCTTACTCAGGAGCACCTTGATTACTTCTCGAACTTTCTTAAAGAGAATCTTGAGGGCGTGCCTTTAAATCTGTTGAGCGAGGAAATGCTTTCAAAGCTTGAGACCGCGCTCGGGACCTATCTTCTCACGCTTTCGCCGCTCGTACAGAGCGTTTTCGACATGACGAGGGAGATAACTAAGCACGAGGTAGACGTAGCCGGGGTGGGAAATCTTTTACTGAGGAGCGAGATAGACAAAAACGAGGTCATAAGCTTTTTGGATCACAGAGAGGATATAAGAAGTCTTATAGATTCAAGCTTTTCCGGGATCCACGTTATGTTTTCCGACGAAGACGACGGATTTGTGATCGGGAATTCGAGCATAATAAGCTCGGAGTTTTCAAAAAACGGTATCGTCGCCGGACATCTCGGACTGATAGGACCCATGCGTATAGACTATAAAAAGGTAATACCGTATGTGGAATACTTCGCCGAGAAGATCTCCGAGCTGCTGTCGGAGGATGACGCGCCGGCGCTTGACAATAAAAACGATGGGAGCGAGGAATAAAGATGAGCGAAGAAAAGGAAAAGAATGCAAAAAAACCGGAGGGAACCGAAAAGGAGACCGAAAAGGAAAAGGACGTAAATAACGTAAACGCGGAGGAAAAGTCCGAGAAGAAAAAGGAGCAGACTTCCGAAAAGGAAGAAAAAGAGGAGGAGACGAAGGCGGAGCCGAGCGAAGAGGAGAAGCTGAAAGCTGAGAACGCGGAGCTGAGAGACAAATATCTTCGTCTGATGGCCGAATTTGACAACTACCGCAAAAGAAGCGTCAAGGAGCGCCAGGAGATATACCCCGAAGCTACGGCTTCGGCAGTCGAAGCGTTTTTGCCTATGGCCGATAATTTCGAGAGAGCAGCGGGCGCGGAATGCTCCGACGAGAAGTATAAGGAAGGCGTAATGATGATAATGACTCAGCTCCAAAACGCATTCAAAAAGTTAGGAGTTGAGGAGATAAACCGCCCCGGAGAGCCGTTCGATCCGAATCTTGAAAACGCCGTGAGTCAGATCTCGGACGATAATCTTGAAGAAAACACCGTAGCGCAGGTATATCAAAAGGGCTACAGGCTCGGCGACAAAATCATACGCCACGCGATGGTTGTGGTAGCGAAGTAAAAACATAAACTGCCGGGGCTCGGCCTTCGGGATTTCCGGCATGAGAAAAAAGACGTAAGATCACGCGAAGAGCGTTATCTATATAAAAAATAAGTAATAATGTTATAAAAAGGAGATAATGAATTATGTCTAAAATTATAGGTATCGACCTTGGTACAACAAACTCCTGCGTCGCGGTCATGGAGGGCGGCGAAGCGGTAGTTATCCCTAACAGCGAGGGAGCAAGAACGACTCCGTCCGTTGTCGGAGTTTCAAAAAACGGCGATAGGCTCGTGGGGCAGGTAGCAAAACGTCAGGCGGTCGTAAACTTCGACAACACCGTTATTTCCATCAAGCGCCATATGGGCTCCGACTATAAGGCGCAGATGGGCGGGAAGTCCTATACTCCGCAGGAAATTTCCGCGATGATACTTCAGAAGCTCAAAGCCGACGCGGAAGCGTATCTCGGCGAGAAGGTGACGGAAGCGGTCATAACCGTTCCCGCATACTTCACCGACTCCCAGCGCCAGGCTACTAAGGACGCGGGACAGATAGCGGGTCTTAACGTAAGAAGAATAATAAACGAACCTACGGCCGCAGCGCTTTCCTACGGGATAGATAAGGAAGAGGACCAGAAGGTCATGGTATACGACCTCGGAGGAGGAACCTTCGACGTATCTATAATCGAGATGGGAGACGGAGTTACCGAGGTGCTGGCGACTGCGGGAAACAACCATCTCGGCGGCGACGATTTCGACCAGAGGATAATCGATCTTTTGGTATCCGAATTCAAGAAGACCGACGGAATTGATCTTTCAAGCGACAAGATGGCGATGCAAAGACTCAAGGAAGCGGCTGAGAAGGCGAAGATCGAGCTTTCAAACGTTCCCACTTCAAATATAAACCTTCCGTTCATAACGGCTGACGCGACCGGTCCTAAGCATCTTGACTTCACTCTTACTCAGGCTAAGTTCAACGAGCTCACGGCCGACCTTGTCGAAGCGACCATGGGCCCCGTGAGACAGGCGCTTTCAGATTCCGGACTCTCTACCTCTCAGCTTAATAAGGTCCTTATGGTGGGCGGCTCGTCAAGAATTCCCGCCGTCGTAGAAGCCGTAAGAAAGATAACCGGCAAGGAGCCTTTCAAGGGTATCAACCCCGACGAGTGCGTGGCTTTGGGCGCGGCTATCCAGGGCGGTATCATGAACCGCGATATCGATTCCAGCCTTGTTCTTAATGACGTAACGCCGCTTTCGCTCGGTCTTGAGACCTTGGGCGGGGTTTGCACGAAGATCATAGAGAGAAACACCACCATCCCCTGCAACCGCAAGCAGGTGTTCACCACCGCCGCCGATAATCAGCCGGCAGTAGATATCGTCGTTTTACAGGGCGAAAGAGAGTTCGCTAAGGATAATAAGCAGCTCGGAATGTTCAAGCTTGACGGCATAGCTCCCGCTCCGAGAGGAGTTCCGCAGATAGAGGTCAGCTTCGATATCGATACCAACGGTATCGTTCACGTCTCCGCTAAGGACCTCGGCACTGGCAAGGAGCAGAATATCACTATCACTTCCTCTTCAAATATGTCTAAGGACGACATCGACAAGGCGGTTAAAGAAGCCGAGAAGTATGCGGCCGAGGATAAGAAGAAGAAGGACGATATCGACGCGAGAAATCAGGCCGATCAGATGGTATTCCAGTGCAAGAAGTCTCTTGAGGACTTCGGGGATAAGGTGAGCGCGGGAGATAAATCCGACGTCGAAGCGAAGATATCCGCTTTGGAGGAAGCTCTCAAGGGAACGGATATCGAAAATATCAAGGCTAAACAGAAGGAGCTTGAGACCGCGTTCGGCGCGGTAGCCACCAAGGTCTATCAGCAGGCGAATCCGAATCAGGGCGCTCAGGGCTTCAATCCGGGTCAGGGAAATCCCGGACAGGGAGGAAATCCCGGCGACGACGGATTTGTAGAGACCGGATTCAATAACTAAATACGATTAACAGCGGAGCAGGGGAGACCTGCTCCGCATACCCATTAAAATAATAACGGAGTAAACTTCTATGGCAGACAGCAAAAGAGATTATTACGAAGTGCTCGGCGTTCAGAAGGGCGCTTCTGATGATGAGCTTAAAAAAGCCTACCGAGCGATGGTAAAGAAGTACCATCCCGACCTTCACCCCGACGATAAAGAAGCGGAAGCGAAGATGAAGGAGGTAAACGAAGCGTATGACGTTCTGTCCGATAAGGATAAGAGAGCAAGATACGATCAGTTCGGCTTCGCGGGAATAGATCCTTCATATGCGGCGGGCTCCGGGGGAGGATATCCCGGCGGTGGCTTCTCGGGAGATTTTTCCGGGTTCGGGGATATAGGAGATATCTTTGAAAGCTTCTTCGGAGGAGGAATGGGCGGCTTCGGCGGCGGCAGAGCTAATCCCAACGCCCCGAGAAAGGGTCAGGATGTAAAGACTCAGGTCCAGATAACCTTCATGCAGGCTTGCAAGGGCACCGGAGTTGACATAAGGGTAAACAGGATAGAAAAATGCCCTCAGTGCGGAGGAACCGGCGCGAGGTCCGGCTCGTCCCCCGAGACCTGTCCCGACTGCCGCGGCTCCGGACAGGTCAAGGTCACTCAGCGCACGCCGCTCGGGATGTTCCAGACGACAAAGACCTGCGAGCGCTGCGGCGGCACCGGCAGGGTAATTAAAGACCCCTGCACCGCCTGTCAGGGTCAGGGAAGAATAAGAAAGGTCCTTCAGAAAAACGTCTCCATCCCGCAGGGAATAGACGACGGTCAGTCGCTTAGAATAACCGGCGAGGGAGACTGCGGAGTGAACGGCGGCGCGAACGGAGATCTTATAATCCGAGTCTCGGTGAAGCCGGATGAAAACTTCGAGCGCGAAGGATTTGACGTCTACTCCGAGATCCCGATCTCATATATGCAAGCGGCCTTGGGAGACGAGATAAACGTCCCCACGATTGACGGGAGCGTGAAATATAAGATCCCGGCGGGAACTCAGAACGGAGACAGCTTTGTACTGAGAGGTCAGGGCGTTCCGAGACTTTACCGCACCGGCAGGGGAGATCATCATGTAAGCGTGAGGGTGACGGTTCCGAGAAACCTCACGAAAAAACAGGCCGATCTCTTAAGGGCGTTCGACGATTCGCTCAACGACAGAAACGATTCGTCGCGAAAGTCCTCCTGGTTCAAATAATTCGGCGACGATGGCTTCTTGGATAATACATCTGCGTATAGCGGATACTGTATTGAAAAGGATCCCTACTCTTTCGGAGCGGGAATTCGTATACGGAAATATCGCGCCGGACGCAGGCGAAAAGCTTCCCGACAGGTATGAATTCACCCCGCCGAAGTCGGTATCGCACTTTTTATACCCCGAGAAAGGTCATAACCTCTCGGGGTACAGGCAGTTTTATGAAAAATATCTTTCGTGCGCTGAAGCCGCTGAGTATAGCGTGCGGGAAAAAAGCTTTTATTCGGGATATTTCTGCCACCTTCTCGCCGACTGGCGCTGGTCTTCAGAGATAGCTATACCGCTTGTCGAGCGGGATCCCGAAGCGTACAAAAAAGACAAGGTCGCGACTTCGGCCCCTTGGAAGAGGGACTGGTACGACCTTGATAGGAAGTATCTTCGGGATAATGATAAGAGCTTTCGGGCGTATGAAATACTTCGGGACAGCGAACCGTTTTTGAATCGGTATTTAGGATTCTTTCCCGAAAACGCCTTTATAAGGGCGCGGGAAAAGATAGTGGATTTTTATTCCGAGCCTGCGAATGATCTTGATCGGGAATACGGATTTATAAACGAAGAGCGCGCGGAAGAATTTGTTTCAAGCGCGTCGGAGGAAGCTTTGGGATACATCTTAAAAATCATCTGAAAAGCGCGCAGGTACCCGATTCGCGGAAATATTTTATTTTCTGCTCGATAGCTTCACGCGAAACGCCTAAATATTCCGCAAGACAGTCTATGCATAAAAACTCGTCCGCGGTTCTGAGGATAAGCTTTTTATATATCGCTATGTCGTCCTGAGAAAGTGACGCGCCGCATTTTTTACATGAAGAAAAATCTGACATATCATATACTCCCGTTTTTTATAAAACCGCCCGATCTCTCAGGCGGTTTTATTTTTTGCTATTTCTTATTTCTTATTTCTTATTTTTTATTTTTTATAAGTCCCGTGCCCTGAGCGTCGGTTTTTACGAGCTTTACCCTGAACATCTCGCAGGAATGCGGCTTGAGGTCGGTGCAGTAGCGCTCTTTGAAGAGCCCCACGGTCTCGTGCTTCCATACGTCGTAGAATTCAAGAGCGTAGCCGGAATTATACGGAAGCCCCATATCCCAGAAGTTGAAGCTGAATTGCTGAGGGTGCTCGCCGTCCATGAAGTTGACGAGTAGGATAGCGTAGTCGCCGTTCTCAAGCGGCTTTACGAGCCCCTTGCAGCTCTCGTTGCACCAGTGATCGATTTCTATCGGACCGCGGCCCTCGGGATCCTGGTTGATGGCGATAACGTCCTTGTTTGTGAGGATCTCTTTTGTCGCGTCGGTCATATTTCTTATGTCGCAGCCGATCATAAGCGGGGAATTCATCATCGCCCAGAGTGAGAAGTGAGTCTTATACTCTTCGTCGGTGCAGCCGAAGTCCTTTCCCGAGATCCAGGAGTTATCCGACTTACCGCTCATCCCGACCACGAGCATATCGATATCGTTCCAGCAGTAGACTCCCGCCTGGCTCTGGCGCATATTAAGCTGAGAGAGTGCGAGGTTTTTGATCGAATTCCAGCTGTCCTGGATATCTCCGGTAGAGCGGAACATCTGAGCGCCGGTGTTTCTTATCCAGTCGTGAACGCCGTCGTTGCCCCAGTTGCAGGCCGAGAAGAGGATATCTCTTCCGCAGTTTCTGAGCGCCATCGCCATTCTTCTGTAAAGAAGCTCCCCGGGGATACCCTTCGGCTTGAAGCAGTAGTCGTATTTAAGATAGTCTACTCCCCAGGAAGCGAAGGTGGCTGCGTCCTGAAACTCATGCTCAAAAGAGCCGGGATAGTTTGCGCAGGTATGGGTGCCGGCGCAGGAATAGATCCCGAATTTGAGTCCCTTTGAGTGAACGTAGTCCGCGACGGCTTTTATCCCGTTCGGGAATTTTTTCGGATCCGGAACAAGGTTTCCGTTTTCGTCTCTTTCCTTCATGCTCCAGCAGTCGTCGATAACCACATACTCGTAGCCCGCGTCTTTAAGCCCGGTAGAAACCATCGCGTCGGCGGCGCCTTTTATCAGCTCCTCGTCGATGTTCCAGCTGAAGGTGTTCCACGAATTCCACCCCATAGGCGGGGTAAGCCCTAAATTTTTCGGCATGATAATACCTCCTGAAATAAAATTTGCTCTTCCTCGCTATTATAACAGGCGGATTATAATTTGTCAATCGGAAATCGAAAAAAATTATTCCTCGATTATAAGATTTTCCACGCCGTGGGTAAGAAGGGTATTGATAAGCTCGTTACGGGAGTAGTTGCACTCTCCCGCAGCCTTATCGAGCTTAGAAAGAAGGTCCTCGCGGATCCTGATGCTGATAACTCTCGAGCCGTCCTCGCCGCGCTTTTTGATAACAAGCGGTTCATTTTTCATAAAATTATCACCTCTAAAATACATTATAGCTTGACAAGATATATTATTATATGTTACAATATTATATCTCTTTGTAGTATTATTATACTACAAATCAAAAGAGAGCAGAGGAGGCGTAAATATGGACAACAGGAAGTGGTTTGAGCTTGCGAGGGAATTGACGGCGCGTCTGCCGCCGGGGAGTATATTTGAGCTTAATTCGCTGTTTTCCGGGACGGAATGGGAGGGGCTGCCGTTCGGCGTGAGGACGTATTTCGGAAAATATTTTTCGGACAGGGTAAAAAGCGGCGAGCTTCCGGGGATCTCGCCGATACCGTTTCGACGAAACAATCACAGGTATTATATCAAGAAGTGAGAAATAGATAAAAGCGAAAAGACAGAAATCGGACATGGGGCCCGGTTTCTGTCTTGGGTTTATGGGGAGCGAATTCCGAGATGTGGCCAAGGCGGCCACATCAAGAATACAGAAGTCAGAAGTCAGATGTCAGAACTTCAAGGTGTCGCCTATGGCGACGATTTTAAAAATAATGAATAATGCGGGCGATTTAGACACTTCCGAATTCCGCACTCTCGGCTTTATCCCGTCCGTTTTATCTTTTATCATTATATATATTGACAACTTCTGAACTTTATGATATGATAATCATGTATAATAATGCGTTGAAAGTACGGCTCACACCTGTATTTTACCATACATTTGACAATCTTGGAGGTTTTTGGCATGGCATATATGCGTCTTGGCGATCTACTTAAATCAGCGGGGCTTATCGATGAGACTCAGCTCCAGAAGGCTCTTGAAATCCAGAAGCAGACGAAGCAGCGTCTCGGCACCGTTCTGATCGACAGCGGAATTATCACCGAGCAGGACTTCATCGACGCGATGAGTCAGCAGCTCGGAATAAAATACGTCGATCTGACAAAAGAGCATATCCCGACAGAGATGGCGAGGATACTTCCGAAAAACATCGCGAAAAAGCACAGCGTAGTGCCGCTGAGACTGAATAAAGACGAGCTTGTTCTGGCGATGGTGGACCCGATGAACTTCGTCGCGATAGACGAGGTAAGGACTGCGACGAGAAAGAGGGTATCCCCGAGAATAGCTCAGTCCGCGGCCGTTGATAAGGCAATAGCCACGCTTTACGGAAACGAGGGCGCGGCGAGGGCGATAGAAGAAATGCGCAACGAGAGCGGCGGCGCTCAGACCTCCGTGCAGGTATTGGAATCTCAGGAGATAGTCGACGAATCGGTAACCGCGCCTACCGTAAGGCTTGTGAACTCGATCATCGAGCGCGCTGTTTCGGAAAGAGCTTCGGATATTCATATGGAGCCGCGCGATAAGGAAATGGTAGTCAGGATGAGGATCGACGGCGTTTTAAGACAGATCCTCACGGTGCCGAAGGACCTTATGGGCTCGGTGATTTCGAGAATCAAGGTCATGTCAAACCTTGATCTTACCGAGAGAAGGGCTCCTCAGGACGGAAGAGCGAACGTAAGAGTAAAGGGAGTGGAGATTGACCTCAGAGTTTCCACGCTTCCGACGATATACGGAGAAAAGATAACTATACGACTTCTGAATAAGAGCGCGCAGCTTCTTAAAGCCGATTCGCTCGGACTATTCGGGGAGAATCTTGAAAAGTTCAATAAGCTGATGGAGAATTCGGACGGAATGGTTCTCATAGTCGGTCCTACCGGTTCGGGTAAATCTTCGACCATGTACACCATGATCAACACCCTTAATACCGAAGAGGTAAATCTTGTAACTCTTGAGGACCCGGTGGAATATAACATCGACGGCGTGAACCAGGTCCAGATAAACGACAAGGTGGGAATGACGTTCGCAAGCGGCTTAAGATCTATTTTACGTCAGGACCCGGATATCATAGCGGTCGGAGAGATACGCGACGGCGAGACTGCCGAGATAGCATTGAGAGCAGCTATCACAGGTCACTACGTTCTTTCCACCATACATACCAATTCCGCTATTTCGATGCTCGACAGACTTTTGGATATCGGCTGCGAGCCCTATCTTATCGCCGAAGCGGTCAAGGGAGTCATATCCCAAAGACTTGTAAGAAGGATCTGCCCGGACTGCAAGACGGAATATATCGCGGACGAGGAGGAGCTTGAGAGGATGGGCCTTCCGAGGAACTCTGAGGGCGTTAAGATCTTTAAGGGCAGGGGATGCCCGAACTGCTACCATACCGGGTACCGCGGAAGAATAGCTGTTTTTGAGATAATACTTTTCTCAAAGACTTCAAAAAGACTTATCGCCGATAACGTTCCGAGAGCGGAGCTTATGGATAAGATAAGGGAAGAGGGGAACTACAGAAGCTTGCAGGAAAACGCAAGAGAGCTTGTCGAAGCGGGTATCACCACCGTGAGCGAAATGACTCGGATACTCAATACGACGGATCAGTAATTATAGCTTTTATACATTATAATATATAATCATAGATATAGGAGTAGAGCGATGGTAGATTTAACTACGGTAATTCAGCAGTCCAAGGCAAGACGAAGCTCCGATATACATATAGTAAAAGGGCTTCCGATAAGGATAAGAGTCGACGGCGAGCTTCAGGATTTCGATAACGAGGTCATGACCGACTACGAGTGCGAATTCTATGCGAGGGAGATGGCGGGAGACGAGTATAAGAGCATTGAAAAATGCGGCGAGCTCGATCTTGCTATAACCTTCGACGGCGGGATAAGATGCCGTATCAATTTGTTCAGACAGCGCGGCTCGGTTTCCGCGGCGATAAGAATTCTTTCGGAGAGAATACCGAATCTTGACGACCTCGGGCTTCCTCCGGCGGTCCAGAAATTCCCGGCGCTTAACAGAGGAATAGTTTTGGTAACAGGCGAAACCGGCTCCGGTAAATCTACGACTTTAGCGGCGCTTCTTGACAGGATAAATCACACCTATCACAGCCATATCGTCACTCTTGAGGATCCTATCGAGTATATATACACCCCGGACAAGTGCACGATAAATCAAAGGGAGATAGGGACCGATACCGAAAGCTACGAGTCGGGACTTAGGGCGATACTCCGCGAGGACCCGGACGTTATACTCATAGGAGAGATGAGAGATCTTAATACCATCGAGACAGCTCTAACAGCCGCCGAAACGGGACATCTCGTCTTTGCGACGCTTCATACGAATTCCGCTGCGGAATCGGTTGACAGAATGGTAGACGTTTTCCCGGAGGGGAGACAAAGACAGATAAGACTCCAGCTTTCGACCACGCTTATGGCGGTGCTGTCGCAGCAGCTTCTTACGAAAAAGACGGGAGGAAGAGTGTGCGCGGCGGAGCTTATGATAGTTACTCCGGCTATAAGAAACTTGATAAGAGAGGGAAAGACTCCGCAGATAGTAAGCGCGATATCTACTTCCGCAGCCGAGGGCTCGATAACTATGGACAACGCGCTTATACAGCTTTATAAACAGAAGGTCATCTCTGCGGAAACGGCGAGAGGGGCCGCAAGAGATCAGGATTACGTTAAAAAGAATACAATGTTCTGAGGTGAAGTCTTATGACGACATTCAAGTACAAGGCAAGAACTGCCGAAGGCGCTCCGGTAAGCGGGGTAATTGAAGCGTACAGCGAATTCGACGCTGTGGAGCAGATAAAAAGGACCTGCCCGATAGTGGAAAAGATTTCCGAAGTCAAGGAAGGCTCGAAGACTCATATCGATATCAACGAGCCGCTTTGGGTAGCGGATAAGACTCTTTCGGTCACGGCTTCTCAGTTTTCTATCATGCTTAGAGCGGGTATCCCGATAGGAAGAGTGGTGGAGCTTATCGCCGAGCAATCTAACGATAGGTTAATGAAGAGGATCCTTACCGCGTGTTCCGCGGACGTAAATTCTGGGTATTCCCTGGCGGCGAGCTTGCAGAAAAACGGAAAGAAGATCCCGGTCGCGTTTATTGAAACAGTCAGGGCGGGAGAAGAATCCGGAACTCTTGAAAACTGCTTCGACAGACTGACCGCATATTACGAAAAAGCGCATAAGGTAAAACAAAAGGTCCGCTCCGCGCTCACTTACCCGATCTTCCTGATACTGCTCGCGGTCGTGGTCGTGGCTATCGTTATGGTCAAGCTCGTTCCTACTATGCTGGCGCTGTTCGGGAATATGGGCGAGGATCTTCCGCTTCCTACAAGAATACTTATGGCGGTATCGGATTTCTTCGTCGGATATTGGCCGGTGCTGCTGGTCGGGATAATGATTATCATAATCGCTTATAAGCTCTACGCTAAAACACCCAACGGCGAACTTAATCTCGCTAAATTCAAGCTTAAGATCCCGGTCGTAGGGAAAATCGGTATCATGAACGGCGCGTCGCAGTTTTCTAATACGCTCTCTACGCTTCTTACAGCAGGTCTTCCGATGTCGAGAGTTCTGAGCATAACCTCAAAGGTCATGGATAACCGCGCGATAGGCGAATCCATAGAAAAGCTCGTCGTTGAGATCGAATCCGGAAAAAGTCTCGGGGAAGTGCTTCGGGATAATCAGTACCTCCCGGATATGTGTAAGGAAATGACTGCCGTCGGCGAAGAATCAGGCTCGCTCGAAGAAACTATGTCTACTATCGGGAGCTACTACGACGAGGAAGCGATGAACGCGTCTCAGAAGGCTTTACAAATGCTGGAGCCGATGATAACCGTGGGACTCGGAATCTTTATCGGGTTTATCGTAATCGCTATATACCTTCCGATGTTCAATATGTATAACGGTATCGGATGAAAAAGAAAAGAGATCGAGAGATGAAACTTGACAGAAAAGGCTTTACAAAATTTGAGCTTACGGCGGTAATAATAATGATCGCAATAGTTATCGCGATCGCGATACCGGTATGGCTGCACTTTGTCGAGACGGAGCGCAGAGCGATGGACCGACTCGAATCTATAAACGCCGAGACCGAAGCTCATACCGAATATATGCTGTCGCACTGGCAGAGCGGCGAAGCGGTAATGTATATGTTCACCGGAAACAACGAGCTGTGTCAGATCCTAAGACATGCGCCGTATAACGGAGGAAATGATTTTTCGCTAATTTCCATGCCGGTCGAGGATAAATATTCCGACGGAGGAAATAACGGCTCGGGACTTGAAGCAAAGGCGCGGTCAAAAAAATTACAGGAAATTTCTTTGATAATAGTTATTGACAAAAACGGAGAAGTAGTGTATAATAGTTGGAAAGAAAGGCTTGCTAAGAAATATTAGCGGCATGGCCCGACTTTTAAATCCATCATTCTCCTGAGAGAGTAAAGAGCGAGTTCCCCCCAGTCTCCTCCCAAAAAAACCGGGGGACGTCCTCTTTATTTTACCCGAGCATACTTTCCCAACCCGCAGTAACTCTCAACGCGACTTGATGGCGCCATCACGGTACCGGCGAACGGGAAGAAGAGAGCCCTGAGAGTATTTTTCATTGACTGACTTTCCCTTTCCGTCCTCTAAAAACGACTTTTTTAGGCCGATTTATTTCATTTGCGGCCTGAAAACTCTCTTACTTCCCTTTCGCCCTTATCATTTTCCCCCCTTGAGGTTAAGATTTTTTATTCATAATTATAACATCCTGAAAATCGAAGAACCAACAAGGGCTGGGTCTTTCCCGGGAAGGCGGGCAAACGTCTCCCGGGGAAGGTTCGGCTCTCATTTAATAGCCGGGGAGAAGAAAAATGATACAGAAGAAAAAGAAAGCTCCAAAATGGGGAAAAATAGGTGAAATTAGTCAAAAAACGGCAAAAAATCGCTATACATATTAACCAAAGTTTTTTCAACATATATATCTAATATTAACAAAACAAAACGACAGAAAAACATACCGAACCGCTAACGTGATTAACAAAGGAAAAATTAGGATATGTCAATCTGTCATTTTTAGGCGGGAAAGATCCCCGGCTCAAATCGGTTTTAGTCTCCTTGCACCCTTGGAGTCTGAAATACATACACACAATATTTTACTTTCCCCTAAAGGAGGACATGAATATGTCAAAGATTTACAAACGGGGGGGGTTCACATTAGCTGAACTCCTGATCGTAATCGCTATAATGTCGATATTAGTCGCTATCGCAATACCGGCATTCTCTGCACAGCTTGAACACGCAAGAGCGGCTGTGGATAGGGGAAACCTACGATCCGCAGAATCAATGTGCGTATTTGATTACCTGTTAAATTACAGAGCAGGTGAGCTGACATATGAAGTATATGTAAACGATAACAACATGAACGTTTATCTTGTCGGCGATACTACCGCAAGGTCGGGAATCCCACTGAAAGGCCAAACCGACGGACTTGAAGATTTAAAGATAACCGTGTTGGACGGTGAGGTAACGTCTACGACATGGGGCAACGTTTTATCGAGTTACGCGACATAAGCTTCGCAGAATGCCTACCTTATATAGTTCGCCAAAAGCCGTGGGGCATGAGGAACTTCATCCCCTCTGTCCCCGTAGGCTTTGGAGATATGCCATATCGGAAAAATTATTTAGTTTCGGCCGGGGATAAGGCGGCCGGGACGGAACTCTTCCAAGGGCTATTCGCGGGTTCATTCCTTTAACCATGATTAACGGACCTCGGCCGACTCGTCACCGGCATGTCCGGAACGGTTGATTGAGATGTTTCTTACACCCCCGCCCATAGCCCGCGGCACTGTTCTTTTGCGGGCGATTAAAGCCGTTAGCGCTTCGGTCAAGTAAAATACTTCACTTTACTTTTTCGGAAAGGAAGTTTTTACTTTATGAAGAAAATGAACAAAAAGGGCTTTACGCTCGCCGAGCTTCTGATCGTTATCGCGATCATGGCTATACTTATCGCGGTGGCTATCCCTGTATTTTCTGCACAGCTTGAAAAAGCAAGGGAGACCGCCGACGCCGCTACTGCTCGTTCCGCAACTGAGCTCGCTTATTCTGAGTATCTTCTATATCATTCAAAAGAAGGAGCTACAAGCGGTGGGACAGGTACACCCGTATCATATTATTTTGCAATGGATGCAAAAGGAAATCTTAGCATTTTAGGACATTCCACTACAACTGATACAAGTTGTAATAATGCAAAATCAACAGTTAGCGAGAGTACTGTTAATGCTCAGTCGAAAAAAGCTGCTAAAGTAACTGATGGTTTAATAGTTTCCGTAGCTGCAGATGGAAGCATAACTAATAACTGGAGCAACGCACTTCTCGATCCTCCTTCGGGACCGTAATAAAAAATCATTATAAATTTTTATAATTACTTGAAATGATTTTTAGAAAGGAAGCTTGCTCTATATGAAAAAGTTAAATAAAAAAGGCTTTACACTTGCTGAACTTTTAATCGTTATAGCTATTATGGCGATTTTAATTGGTGTAGCTATTCCTGTTTTCTCGGCTCAGTTAGAGAAAGCAAGAGAAACCGCAGACGCGGCCACTGCTCGTTCTGCAACTGAACTTGCTTACGGTGAATATCTGCTTAATCATGTAAATGAGACTGATGGAGTAACCTATTATTTCAAAATGGATACAAAAGGAAATCTTTCACTTGCCAGCCATACAGCGACTGCAAAAAATACATCCTGTGGAACTCCTCAAACAGGTACAACTTCATCAGTTACTGCTCAGTCAAAGATCGCAGCGGGTGTTAGTGATGGCCTTACCGTCGAAATTGATAAGGATGGTAATATTACTAACTCGTGGTCTGATGTATTACTTAAATAATTACACCCTACCTTTTAAATCCATAATTAAAGCTTTATAAATTATAATTTTTCCTCCCGGGTCTACACCCTCGCCGGCGGCTTCCGAAAGGGTGCGAAACTGCCGGTCGCGGCCCGGGAGGGACTAAAGCTCAGACCTCGGGCTTTAAGCTCATAAATTTTTAACGCCCGAGCTGTGAACTTTTTTTCACTACTAAGAGGGAATTTATGTCTTTGTTTTTCTTTCAACCCGTCTTCGCCGTCGGGCTTTGCCTTTTTGCGTTTATGCTCGGGGCCTGCGTCGGCTCGCTGACTAACTGTCTTTGCGGCCGCTCCCGTGATAATAAAAGCTTCTGGGGCCGCTCTTTTTGCCCCGTTTGTTTACATAAGCTCGGACCTTTGGATCTCATCCCGGTTTTTTCCTTTATCTTTTTACGCGCTAAATGCCGCTACTGTCATTCTAAGCTCTCTTTCAGATATCTTTTTTCTGAGCTTTTGTTCGGCGCGGTTTTTGTATCTATTCTTCTTCGTTTCGGGATCTCTGCTTATACTCTTGAGCTATGGATACTTTTTTCGCTTCTTATCGCCGCCGCGATTATGGATATCGATACCTTCGAGGTCCCGGATACTCTTCCTGTCGCCGCCGCGATCCTCTTCGTTCTGTTTGCAGCTTTCAGCGAAGACAGACTCTCGATTTTAGTCCGCTCTTTACTTAACGCTCTTATCTTCGGCGGCTCGATTCTTATTCTCAGCCTTATTTTTGATAAGGTCTATAAGAAGGATACCATAGGCGGCGCGGATATTAAGCTTATCGCGGTCTTAGCTCTTTTCTTCGACTGGAAGCAGACGCTCTTTCTGATTATTATTGCCTGTTTGGTCGGTATTCTTTTTGCGTATTTCGCGAAAATCGGCCCCCAGAAGGCTTTCCCATTTATCCCGACTCTCGTTTTGGCGGCATATATTACTCTGATGGTTTCCGAGCCTTTTCTTAATTGGTATGCCGGTCTTTTCGGTCTCGGTGAACACTGATCCTTTGGAGGGTTTTTAATGGCTACTAAGATCGCCGGTTTTGAAATAGGTTCCCACGCCGTTCATATTGCTGTTGTGGCGAAGTCGGGAGTTAAAAAGGTTATTTGCGAACAGCTTCCTCTCGGTTCCGTTCGCGAAGGCAGGATAGTTTCATATGACGCCTTAGCCGATTTCTTAAAGCTTACCTGCAAAAAGAAAAAGATCCGTTTCGACTATGCCGCGGTGATCCTTCCGCAGGATCTCTGCTTCTGCCGCAGAGTTTCAAGTCCGGTCATGACTCACGAGCAGCTTATGGTCAATCTTCCCTACGAGTTCCGCGATTTTATTACGACCGAAAAGGATCAGTACTTCTACGACTATGCGGTCTTAGACGTTAAAAACGATCCCGACTCGGGCGAACCCAAAGAGATGGATATTATGATCGCGGCATGCTTAAAATCCACAGTTCAGGATTATAAGGACATGTTCAGACGCGCCGGTATCAAGCTTAAGACCGCGATACCGATCGAGATCGCCTACACCAATATCCTTTCCGGTACTCCCGAAGGACATTCCCACTGCATTATTGATTTAGGACATACGGCCGTAAGGCTTTATATGTATAACGGCGGCGGATATGAGAGCGCTCACACCGTTGAATACGGTATGGGCATGCTTGACGATATCATAGCCGACGCTTTGCATGTGGATCCGTTCGTAGCTGCTTCCTACCGTGAAGCAAATCATGAGGACTGCCAGAATCTTCCTGCATGCCGGGAGGTCTACCAGAATTTAGCAAATGAAATCCAGCGTGCGATATATTTCTTCCGATACAACAATCCCGATTTAGAGCTTGAGCATATACATTTATCGGGCGGCGGCGCGAAGATAATGCCGCTCAGGGACGTATTGAGCGACGTATTATCCGTACCGGTGCTTGACTGCAGCGAGCTTATAGAGACCGACGGAAGCGGAGATTACGAATCCGCTCTTAGCGCCATCGGCGCTGCGAAGCAGTAAAGGGGGCGCGGAGATGAGCGAACTTGAGAACATGGAGAAAAAGACGAAGCCTATAAAGAAGAAGCCGGTGAAGGTTCCGACCAAGCGTACTCTGAATCTGATGATAAAAGAGAAGACTCTTGCGAGTCCCTCGCGTCTGATACCGATACTGCTTCTTATAGTAGTAGGCTCCTGGCTTTTTTCAAAATACGCCGTAGCCGCGAGGCTTGAGAAGGTAGACAGAGCCGAAGCGGAGCTTTCGGAGATGAAGCGCCAGCTCGAAATAATCCAGAACGCGTTTTTGGATTACGACGAGGTAGCGGAGGAGTATTCGAGATACTCCTACGATCAGTTTGACAAAACGATACCCGACCGCGTAGAGGTCATGGAGATGCTCGAGAACAGGCTTTTCCCGATATGCACCATCCAGAGCCTTACGATAAACGGGCGAGATATAAATATGGTTATCGCGGATATAGACATGAAGACGCTGACCTACATAAACGGAATGCTCCAGCAGGAGGAGCCGCTTATCGAGTCGCTGACGATCTCCTCATATGTCGATAACACTGCGAACGATACCAGCGGTAAAGCCACCGTTACTGCGACTTTAAGCATCCGACTTGCGGACGCTTCCAATACATACGATCCCGACCGGCTTGAATTCGATCCCGACGCTATTATCGCCGGAGCGGATACCGAAAATCCCGAAAACGCTGAAAATCCCGAAAACGCCGACGGCGAACAGGGAGAACAGGCAGCCGAGACGGCTCCGGGCGAACCGGGAGAGCCCGTCGGGGAGATCATCCCGCCGCATGTTCTTCCTCAGCAGAACGCGGATGATGCCGAGGTTCCCGCTCCCGAGGGCGAGACTGAGCCGACCGAGCAGGGAGAACCCGGCGTGCAGGGAGAAGAGCCGGTCGAGCAGGGAGAATCGGAGGAGACTGCGGGAGAGGACGGCGGCGTTGGAGCAAATGTCGGAACGGAGGAATAGTATAATATGTTAATGCGTAACTTCACCAAGCGTGAAAAAATTATACTACTTGTTCTTGTTATCTTCCTTCTTATCGGATTCTATTTTATCGTTATCCACTACCCGGTGACTTCAAGACTTGAAGAGATAGAAGCGGAGGAGATGCTCACGCAGGAGCAGACCGATCTTGCGATCGCGAAGGGGCAGAATTATGTGAAGATGAAGAACGAATTAAACGACATCTTCGCGCTGCCGTTTGACAAGATAACGGTCATGCCGTCCTACGACAACCAGACCACCCTTCTTTATAACTACCAGACGATTTTTGAGGATCTTATGCCGGATCTGAGATTCGGAGAAGCGAAGATCGAAGGGAATATAGCGTCAAGAACAGTCAGCTTCAACGTCACGGTTTCCGACTACAACGCGGCGAAGGACGTGATATCGAAGCTCACGGGAACAGGTTTCAGATGCCTGCTTACGAATCTTACGGTATCGCCTGAGGAGG
This sequence comes from uncultured Clostridia bacterium, assembly GCA_947588805.1. Taxonomy (GTDB): domain Bacteria; phylum Bacillota; class Clostridia; order Oscillospirales; family Ruminococcaceae; genus Faeciplasma. The sequence goes on along the minus strand of CANPYR010000003.1, from coordinate 8,877 downwards.
GCAATCTTGAGACCGACGCTATAAGGCTTTCGGGGAATATAGTTTTCTACGAGCTTGTAACGGAGTAAACTTGTGCGCAGATAAAGCGCTTTCCGAGGGAGTGTTTATATGAAGCTGCTTCGTAAAATAAGGAATAAAAACGGGTTCACGCTCGCTGAGCTTTTGGTCGTGATAGGGATAATCACGGTTTTAGCGGCAGTAGCGATCCCCGGCGTTGCGACATACTCAAAAAAGATCAGGCTCCGCGAGCTTGACGATTCCGCGCGCGCGATTTACATGGCCGCCCAGCACAAATTCACCGCCGAGGTGGAGATGGGGGAACAGTTAGACAAAGAGGATATAGGTAATAAATGTATTTTGAATCCTATACCTTCAAGATATAAAGTAAAAGAAGACGCAAATATTACAGTTAAATACAAAATAGTGCATGACATAGACGAAAGTCTTACTAACGTGGGATTTATCGAGCCGGAGCTATCAGAAAATAATTATGTTATCGAGTACAATGCCGAAACAGGAGATGTTTACGGTGTTTTTTACTCTAATGACGAGGATGAGGACTTCAGCGACTACATAAATAAATACAACACCGACGGAGAAAAATACGTTCTTGCCGCCGGCGGGGACTATTCAAAGAGGACTGCGAATATAGGATTTTACGGGATAGACAACGAGACGGAGATAGAGGTTGCTCCGGAGCCCGGGGATATTCCTGAACCCGTTGTTGAGCTGATAAATAAAGAGAAGCTGGTTCTGACGGTTAAAACGTCCGAGCCTGCTTATGTTGCGATAAAAATGTATCAGACCGACTCGCCCGATAAATCAGTGGTTTTGATAGATAAAAGCAGAAATGTAACACTGACAAACAGTGGTTTTACTCTTATTCTTGATTCATTAACACCTAAAAATGGAGCAAGCGCTCTTTCTACGGCTTCAGAGCTTTCTTTGAATGAATATGAGGACAGCTTTGAGAATTGGAGTCAGTCGGTTATCGACCCCGGCGCGGATATTACCGTCGAGGTGACTTTCTATGATGAAGCCGGGATAGCGATTGACAAGACCGAGAAAAGAACGGAAAACTCGCTGTTTGCGAAAGTTTCAACTTCGGAGGGAAAGTATACAGCGCATATCAAGTACGGCAGACATTTACAGAATTTGGATAAGTGCGCGAGCGTGACGACGGCAGAAATTGACAGGACGATAAATTTCGCAAGCGATAAGGATAATTATGAGGGGTGGGCAAAATATTATGGTGATTTTGTTACGCTTTGCAATATTAGCACAATAGATATTTCGGCCATAAATTCATATGAAATTCAAAATATAAGTATAAGCGCCAATGAAAATGATCCATTATACAGTGGGCTGTTTTCTATGCTGCATGGTGCGAATGCGACGAACCTTATATTCAGACATCCGACTGTTAAGGGTGATATTTCTGGAAGCATATGCGCCTATTCAGAAAATTCTCATTTTGTGAATATTAAAGTTATAAATCCCGATATTACCTCAGAAAGTACATCTGGCGGTTTAATTGGTATGGATAATAATTCTTCAGTTTCTGATTGCTGCGTATATGTTGAGGAAGATGTAGAAAAGAAATGGGGCGACCCTAATGACGACCCATTTTCGAAGTATGTTATAAATTCAGAAGCTACCAGCGGCGGTTTAATTGGATGGTTTATGGGTACTAAAATTGATAAATCTTTTGCATCAGTTAAAGTATTTGGAAAACAAATTGCTGGTGGACTTTGTGGTGCCGTTGAGTCGTATGGAGAAGAAGCGGTGATATCAAACAGCTTTGTAGCTGGACATACGTATCATGGCTTATTCAATGGAAAATCGGAAGATAATGTTGATGTTAAACTTACTGATAATGTGAAAGGCAATTTTGCAGGTGGAATAATTGGCAAAATTGGAGGAGAAATACAATTTGACGGCGTTGTTTATTCAACTTGTTCAGTAACAGGTACACGCGTTGATTTATTAGGTTATATAGATAATCCAGAAAGAAATAAATTAGTAATTAAAACAGACTCTGTTTATACCCTCGGCGTAGCATATGATGAGAGTGGCAATGAAATAAAGGTTGACCTCCCGGAAGGTGCGCAATCTGCAGAGGATGTCAAAGATGAAACCCTTAATAACACGGAAATACCATATGATCTCTACCTAAGATCACAGAATTTCAATTACCCCACAGCCGGCCTGACCATGCACGGCGACTGGCCGAGCAACGACAAAAAACCCGTCACAGGATTCTTCTATTGGGAGAAAGAAGACGGCAATTACCACATCTACGCGCTCGGATATGACGGCGCGAAACTTAGCGAAATCGCAGTCGCGGATGATAATAAGCTCTGCAAAAATCAGGACGCCAAAAACATCGAAAGCTTCGGCTATGGAGCATTCAGCGCCGGCGGCGAGCTTGCAAGTACGGATGTGACCTTAGCAAATACTTCAAGTGCCGACTTAACGGGTAGTTTTGATATCGAAAATCCCACTACCAACGAAATCGCAAAGATTCTTGCGGCAGTCGAGGATTTGAATGAAGACGTTCCCGATAAATATTCGATCATCCTTTACACACTCAAAAGCGACCAACACCCCGGCTTAGTCACGGCCACCGTTGGCGAGCAGGAGTATACCTTCGCGCCCGAATTCTACGCGCTTTATGCTGAAAAAGACGGAGTAAGCTGCGGCACTGCGGCGGGTCTTTTCGGCGTACGCGCCAAGGAGCAGCTAATCAATGCCGCCAACCATCTCGACGGCAAGTTTAAGCAGTCGCATGACATTGATTTTGCGGATTCATCTCTCACCCCGATTGGCAATAGTGAAAACGTGTTCAAAGGCGCATACAACGGCGGCAGCTATAGGATTCTGAACGCAAAAATCACATCATCTGCGACCACCGAACACGCCGGTCTTTTCGGCGTGACAGAAGGCGCGACGCTGGAAAATATAGTGATGTTTAAAGTTGCGGCGACTGCGGATAAATTCACGGAAATAACCGGCCAAAACGTTGGCGTGATAGTTGGCGAAGCGAAAGTTGACGAAGCGGGCCATGGCGTGATCCGAAACTGCGTAGCGGCGGGATATACGCTCACGGGAAGCGTTACATCAGGCGGCGTCGCGGGCAAATCTTCGACGGAAATCACGAATTGCGAAGCGAATATCAGGTTCGGCAAAGTGACCGGAGCGGCCGGCGGGATAGTCGGGGAGGGCGCGACAGTTAAATCGAGTTACGCCCTTGTTCACGGCATAGACAGCCCGTCCTCGAAGATGGAGCTCGGCGGCATAGCGGGCAAAGCTACGGGAGTAGAGGACTGCTATGTAATTTTCTCGGGGCAGACTGTGGGCTACCCGGTGGCGAATGTTACTGATAACAGCAAGAACTATTTTATGCAGGATGATGGATATTATCCAAAAAAAGGGGATAATGGGAATGCTGGCAAAGGAAGACCCGTGGAAACGGAGGATGAAATAAATAATCCTTCGCTGAAAAATGCAAAGCCGGCTACTTCTACTCAAATTTCTTATACCTCAGTATCTTCCCCAAGGGATGAAGTTAATAAGTATGAATATACTGCTCTTGTTAAGGACTTGGTTATGAATGTAAATGTTCATTATGGTCCGGTGCCTAAGGCTATGCCGGGAGCATTGACTACAGGGCCAATAGCGGGAATATATCATTTTAGGGAATACTCATATTATTCTAAAGATGGAGTACCGCAACATTCCGGCAATTTTGACGGTTTGATTTCCTATAACAAGCATAATCAGCTATTTTATGATGAAAAACTTGGAGTATCGAGTAATGGATTTTATCCATTTGAATATATAGGAATATTACTGGAACAAAGTTGTAGCATAGAAGATCCTGATTTAGAGATAAAAATTAACGGTAAATCAATAAGTAAGGATAGAATAAAAAAATTTACTGAACAATATTCTGCTTCTCCTGAAAGTTTTATTCAGGGGAGTGGTGACTATCATTTTCTGAATCAAAAAGATGAAGAAGACGCTTATACCCATTATGGCGAGGTTTATAACACAAATATTCAAAAACGATTTGAGTATTATGTTATTCTGCAAGACGGGAAACCTATGCAATTTACGGAGGACGATTGTATAGAAATATGGTATACAAATAGATATACTAAAGAAAACGGAATTTTAATACGGGCATATGGCACATCATACAGCAAAATAAACCATCTTTCATTTATGGCTGAGCTTCCGCAAACTAATTTTGATGAAGACAATGTTCCAAGGATAGGGGGATTTTTTGCAAAAAAATCGCAGTCTAATTCATATCCTAATGACTATTTTGTTCAGGCAATAATAGAAGCAACGGCTATGGGGCACACTGGAAACGAATCTAAAGGTTCCGTTGTTGGTATCTTTGTGGAAGAAGACAGAGTGGATGATTTAAAACAAGGAAGGCTAACTGTTGCGCTTGATAAGATGTTTGTGGAATTAGAGCCATTGGAGACTGCAAAGCCTGATATGATAATTGCGAATGAATATGAATTGAATACGCAAGGGTATAAGGCTTATGTTGTTGTGGGGCTGCCTGATAGTGCAGTAAATAACGCTCATGAAATTGATTTCTTCTATGGCTCAAATAAATTTGCAACAGTTCAAGATGGCCTTAAAATGACAGGCGGAAATGGCGACAGGGGAAACGAAGAGTACGATATTGGTTCATCGGAATATCAGAAAGTTGTTGATCAGTACAAAAATAAGATTGCTGTTATTTTTACAGCAAGTAAGAATGAGACAGATTCAGCCGGTAATATTACCGAAACCAAATATTATGGTTGGGGGAAATATGCTGACGGAAGTGATATAGGCCAAAGAAATGATGCAAATAATAATATAACGATACGTCTTTTAATAGATAAGAGTATAGATATATCAAATATTAAGGTTTACAATAATTCAAACAATGTATCAACCGATAGTTGTCTGTGTTCAATTAAACCATCAACATTTGATATATCAACGTTGGATAACAGCTCTGATTTTGAAGGCTATAATTTGTATGATATAGATGTTGTAAGTATTTATTATAACGAATTATATATCATGTATCAAAAATATCTGATTGCCGATAAACTCACTTGCAAAGTTGGCTAACCCCCGAAAGGACGCACGCGATGAAAAATTTGTTTAATAAATTAAATAACCGCCGCGGGGCGTCCATAATGCTGGCTCTGCTCCTATTTCTCGTCTGTGCGCTCGCAGGCGCGGCCGCGGTGACTGCCGCCGGCTCGAACGTCGGCCGTTACTCCTACGTCGAAGAAGACCGCCAGCAATTTCTGACAGTAACCTCAGCCGCGAAGCTTATCCGCGATGAGCTGAACGGGCTCTCCGTCACGGGTGAGTATACTTATGAAATTAAAGATGACGAGATTGATGTATTGCATACGGATGTCAATAATCATACTCTTATAATTACGCCTGAGACTGACCCAACTGTAAAAATTACATATAATGGTAAAGATGATCCAGAGGGAATGATGGAGTTTTTTGCCAAAACTCTTGAAAAATTCAATAAAAATGTTTTTTTAAATGATAATAAAAAGGCTGACGTTGGGTTTAATGGTAAGGATTATCTTTGGAAAGAGGAAAGACTACAAAAAATTAAAAATGAAGCTGGGACTATTTCAACCGAATCTTTTAATTTGATTGTATCATGTGATAATTTTGAAGATGTGACGGTTGAAATCACTATTAAGGAAGGGGATTATAAGGACGTAAACAATTCAAGCGCTAAGGAAATTGGGAGTGTGAATGTAAAAATAATCAGCAAAAATAAAAAAATGGTGTATGAAATGTCAGGCGATGTTATAGTAGATGAGCTTAACCATGAATACCCCAGAATAGAGAATGTTACAAGACCATGTAAAGAAGGCGAGCGCACTATTGCTGGCACCCCGATTGAAGTCACCGAAATCGTAGTGCTTAAAAGCATCCAAACGACAACAATAAAGCTTGATTTTGACGACGCGGTCATAGTAAGGCAGAAGAATACTGAACCGGAGGGAGAATAGAAAATGATGAAAAAACTCCGCTCACGGCGCGGGGAGACGCTTACCGAGATCCTCGTTTCTCTCGCGATTTTAGTGCTTTCGATCTCACTGCTCGTGACGATGATAATGTCCGCGGGAAAAATTACCGAGGAAGTTAAAACGCAGGATAAAAACTATAATGAAGAAGCAAGTGCGGCAGAAAGAGCAGAAAGAGGAGATATACTCACCGATGAATCACCTGCAACAGTTGTAATTTCGCTTGACGGAAGCACAGATTCCAATTTTCAGGTAAAAATAGACGTAGATATTTGCGGCAAAGAAGACGGCACCCTGCGCTCCTATAAAAAGCACGAAGACCCCGATACATAAAATAATCAGAAACGGAGGTGAGCGGCATGAAAAAAATAATCTCTAAAATTAAGAGTCGGGCGGGCTTTACCCTTTCGGAGATGCTCGTGACCCTTGCTGTCATGTCGCTTTTTTCCTCTGCGGTTCTGGTCGGGATTACGACAGCTTTCGCAGTCAGGCGCGACAGTATAATTGCTAACGACGCGGATATTTTAGCTTCGATGGTCGCGGATTATATCACTAACGAGCTGAGAACGGCTTCCAAAATTGATTATAAAGATGAAGATGGAGATGGGAAGTCTGAGTACATTACATACCAAAGCAACGAGAGTGGATTTAATAAAGCCGCTTTGAAGCTTGATAACGGTAGGCTCATCATCCGGATAGAAAGCGACGGCACTTTGACAGACCCTTCCGCAGCAGAAAAAAAGTACGACGTATTCAGTACCGCCGCGTATTCCGATAAGTCGGTATGCGAACTTGAGATCAAATATTTAGAATTCAATTCCTCCGATAATAATACGGTGCAGGTTATTTTTTCTATAGGAGCTTCGGGTGAAGACGGCGATATTGTATCCCGGGATTTCACAGTAGGACTGTTAAACGGTACCGAAGAAACTACTTCGGATCCTTCTTCCCCTTAATTTTCATCAATTCGCTGCGAAATCGGGCGGCCGGGAGATTTTTGAGACGGCAAAATAAAAATATTTTTTGAAAACCCCTTGACAAACGGCTTGTAATTTCGTATAATCTAAATGTTGCCACGGAGAAATACCCAAGTGGTGAAGGGGCTCCCCTGCTAAGGGAGTAGGTCGGGTTACCGGCGCGAGGGTTCAAATCCCTCTTTCTCCGCCACCGCGTCGCGGATAGATTTCATCCGCGGCGCTTAATTTTAAGTTATTACATATACCCCATATCCCCCGATTTAAGTTCTGAGAGGAGTTATAAATGGTACTTATTGACGAATATAAACAGCGGCTTTCGGATATAACTCCGAAGGTTAAAGAGCTTCACTCCGTTTTGAATATTGAAGCCGCGAAGGAGGAGATCGAACAGCTCCACCTTAAAGCTGCGGAGCCCGGTTTTTGGGATGACGCGGAGAAATCCCAGAAAATTCTTCAGCGAACCAAGTCGCTTGAAAATAACGTTGAGGACGACAAAAGGCTGAATCGCGCTCTTGAGGATATCGCTACGCTTATTGAGATGTATAACGAGGAGCCGGACGAAGCTATTATTGAGGATGTAAAAAACGAGCTTGAAGCGCTTGAGAAGAAGGTAGACGCGCTTACGCTCAAAACGCTTCTCAAAGGCGAATACGACGGCTCGAACGCGATCTTGAGTTTTCATGCCGGAGCGGGCGGGACTGAAGCTCAGGACTGGACTGAGATGCTTTTAAGGATGTATATACGTTGGGGAGAAGCTCACGGATATAAGGTATCGGTTCTTGATACTCTTGACGGCGGCGACGCGGGAATAAAGAGCGCTTCTATGATAATCGAGGGCGAGAACGCGTACGGATATTTAAAGAGCGAGAGCGGGATCCACAGGCTTGTAAGGATATCGCCGTTTGACGCTTCCGGCTCAAGACATACTTCATTTTCGGCGGTGGAAGTCATGCCGGAGATAGAAGAAGATATGAGCGTGGATATCCGTCCGGAGGATATAAAGATGGACGTTTTCCGTTCTTCGGGGGCGGGCGGTCAGCATATAAACAAAACGTCCTCGGCTGTAAGGCTCACGCACATTCCGACGGGGATAGTGACCTCCTGCCAGACTCAGAGAAGCCAGGCGCAGAACCGCGACTATGCGATGAAGATGCTTGTAGCGAAGCTGGTAGAGATAAAAGAGAGGGAGCATTTATCGAAGATTGAGGATATAAAGGGAGTACAGAAGGAGATAGCATGGGGCTCCCAGATAAGGTCATATGTGTTCATGCCCTACACGCTGGTCAAAGATCACAGGACGGGATTTGAAAACGGAAACGTTCACGCGGTGATGGACGGCGATCTTGACGGCTTCATCAACGCATATTTAAAAGCCCTCGCAAACGGAGAGATAGACAAGTAAAATTTATTTTTAGGGAATAAAAGAGCAAGAGCGCCGAATAATTCAGCGCTCTTGTTTTTTTGCAGTTTTTTATTAGTCCTTAATCTTTCTTGCCGAAGAGGTTTTTAAGGCCGCCGAGCTTATCGCCGATATCGTCGAGAGTCATCTTCGCCTTGATCCCGTCTACTACTTTCTGGAGCTGATCGTCGGGAAGATCAACGCCGGTAAGCTTTTCAACGGTCTTTATCGGTTCCTTCTTGAATTCCTCCATAAGCCCTTCGTCGGACTGTATCTTCTTGACTGTTTCTTCAATTTGTTTCTTGACGTCGTTAAGTTCCATAAAAGCGTACCTCCGCGATGAAATTTATAGGTAATGTCAAGTATTTTTCGCAAATTCCCATAGAATGAAGTAAAATTTTTGGATTATCACCCTCGGCATGCCGAG
>CANPYR010000002.1 GCA_947588805.1 uncultured Clostridia bacterium | reverse complement strand
TATGCGGGTGTAGTTCAATGGTAGAACTCCAGCCTTCCAAGCTGGTCGCGTGGGTTCGATTCCCATCACCCGCTCCAAGCGTCGCATGCGCAAGAGCTTGCGACGCAAACATTTATGCGTCTTTAGCTCAGTTGGATAGAGCAACTGCCTTCTAAGCAGTAGGCCACTGGTTCGAGTCCAGTAAGACGCGCCAAAGCAGCGCCGCGTGAATTTATCACTGCGGCGCTTTACTATGCAATAGTATATATAATATAGATAAAATCACCCCCGAACGGCTTAATTCTGCCGCCGGGGGAGTTTTATTTTTCCTCGTCGTTATTATCGGATGAATCGGGCTTCTTAGGCTTGGCCTTGAATGTTGCAAGCGGAGTATTTTCCGCGGCTTTTTGCCTGTCGATATCCGAGAGGTGCGTATAGATCTGAGTTGTAGCTACGCTCTTATGTCCCAAAACATCCTTAAGCACCATCGGATCCACGCCGCCGTATTCATACATCAGCGTTGCCGCAGTATGGCGAAGCTTATGAGTAGAGAGTCCGAGATTTCCAAGACCTGCTCGCTCGAGCTGATCCTCGACGATTCTTTGGACTCGGCGGTTCGAAAGGCGCTTTTGGCCGTAGGAATTAGCGGAAATAAACATCGCGTCAGGCTCGTTCGGGGATTCCGGACGTACCTTTAAATAGTCGTTTATTGCCGAAATACAGGCGTCGTTTATATAGATGATACGTTCCTTTTGGCCCTTGCCGAAGACTCTCAAGGTACGCGCGGATTCGCTGTAGTCGCTGATATTTAGTCCCACAAGCTCCGAAAGCCGCATTCCGCAGTTTAAAAACAGTGTTATTATGCAGTAGTCGCGCGCTTGGTTTTTGCTTTCAATGCTGTTTAAGAGCTGAACCGACTGCTCTAATTGGAGATATTTGGGAAGCTTTTGCTGCGGACGCGGATGTTCAAGCAATTCTACCGGATTTTTGGAAATGAGCCCGGCCTTGCCGGAGAGATATTCATAGAACTGACGAAGGGAAGAGGTGCGGCGTGAACGTGACGAATTAGAATTTCCACGTTCTTCCATCAAAAATTGCATATACTGATATGCGCCCATAAGAGATAGATTTTCAACATATTCAAGAGGACAGTTCTTGATTTTGATTTCCTCAAACGGAGTGCCGTCGGGAACGTCGCCATGAGTTAGCAAAAGATATCTTAAAAAGATTCGCAGATCGATATAATAATCTTCCTCGGTACGGTCGGTGTGGTTGCGGATCACACGGATGTATGTAAGAAAATCGTTTAGATAATATGGACAGTCTGAAATGTATTCTTTTTTCATAATAGAACTCCGTAAAAATTGATTGGAAGATTCGGATATGGCGGGATTTAAGGGCTCTAAGGCCGGGACGGCTGTAATCGGCTTTAATCCGGTTTTTGTAGTCCCCTGATGTTCGCATAATTTTTATTATGCGAACATCTCCGGATATATATTTTCGCCTCCCCTTGCAAGTCTTATTTCAGCTCGCAGACCGTTACGCCGTCTTCGCCCTCTCCGTATACCCCTTTTCTTGACGACTGAACCATCGGGTGTTTTCTAAGCCGCTCGCGCACGGCTGTCTTTAAAGCTCCTGTGCCTTTGCCGTGTATTATCGTAACGACTTTGTTTCCGCTCATTATCGCTCGGTCGATGAAGCTGTCAAGCTCGTACAGTCCTTCGTCCACGGTGTAACCTCTTATGTCAAGCTCAAGCTCCGGACGTCTCGTAGCTCTGCTCTCAACGGATTTTGATACCGAGGTTTTCTGCGGGATCTTTTTGTTGTTGAATGTCACGGATTTTTCTACAAGCCTTAACTTTGATACGTGTACCTTCGTTTTCATTATCCCGACCTGGACCATGACGTTTCCGGCGCTGTCGGGCGGCGAAATCACTATCCCGCTCTTGTTTCCGTCTGTAAGCGTTACGTCGTCGCCTTTTTTGAGCGGTCTCGGAAGAACGTATTCGTCCTGATGTTCACTTAATTTTGCAGCTTCGTCATACAGAGAATTGATTTGCCGCTTGTACTGCATCTTCTGATCGGATACGCGTTTGGAAAATTCATCCTTATCCTTAGATTTCCTTATTTCTTCCAACTCGTCCATAAGCTGAGCCGACTGTCTGCTTATCCGCTCTACGATCGATCTCGCTTCACGCTTAGCAAGCTCTATTTCTTTATCTTTTGTTTCGGTCAGCTTTCTTCTTTCCTCTGCGACCTCGTTTCTCAATTTTTCGGTCTCGCGACGATATTCGTCCGCTAATTTCTCGTTCTTTTCAAGCTGCTGCCGCGTGGCTTCAAGATTATCGAGTATAGTTTCTAATCTTCTTGACTCCCCTGTCAGCATAGCTTCCGCAGCCTTTATTATCGAATCGTCAAGCCCAAGGCGCGCCGATATCGCAAAAGCGTTAGATTTTCCGGGAGAGCCTATGATGAGCCTGTATGTCGGTCTTAAGGTCTTTACGTCAAATTCGCAGGACGCATTCTCTACGCCGTCGGTTTCAAGAGCATAAAGCTTAAGCTCCTGATAGTGTGTAGTCGTAACAAGCTTACCGCCGAGAGCGTGGATCCTTTCTATTATCGCAACGGCAAGCGCCGCTCCTTCAACTGGGTCCGTGCCTGAGCCGAGCTCGTCAATAAGCACCAGAGAGCTTGAATCTACGATGTAAAGTATCTCTATCACCTTATTCATATGCGATGAAAACGTCGAAAGGCTCTGCTCAATCGATTGCTGATCGCCGATATCGACAAGGATGTTACGGAATACCGTGACCTTGCTCCCGTCCGATACCGGGATCATAAGTCCGCACATTGTCATAAGCGTTAAAAGTCCGACTGTTTTAAGTATTACCGTTTTTCCTCCGGTATTCGGACCGGTGATAATAAGGCTGTCGTAGTCTTTACCGAGCGCAAAATCCACCGGCACCACCTTATCCTTGTTGATAAGCGGGTGCCTTGCTTTTTTTAGAATTATCTCCCCGTCGTCCGAGATCTCGGGCATTGAAGCCGCCATTTTGGCTCCGAGAGAAGCCTTGGCGAAATAGAGATTTATCTGCGCCGCGGCGGTGAAATCCGAGGAAAGCTGTTCGGAAAATCCCGCTACCTCCGCGGTCATTTCCTTGAGTATCCGATCTATTTCCTCCTGCTCTTTGCCTTTAAGTATAGTTATCTCGTTGTTTGCTTCCACCACCGCCAGCGGCTCGATGAAGTATGTCTGACCGCTCGCCGAAGTCGAATGGACAAGACCCGAGACCTTGCTCTTATGCTCGGATTTTACGGGAAGAACATATCTTCCGTCGCGTAAAGTTACAAGGCTTTCCTGGAGATAGTCCTTAGAATCGGAGGATTTGATTATCTTATCAAGACTCTCGCGGATTTTAGAACCGGCGTTCGCTATCTTTTTTCTGATAGAAGCAAGCTCCGGGCTCGCGTTGTCGCTTATTTCCTCCTCGCTTAATATCGAGGATGTTATGCGGTCGTTCAAATGCCTGTTGTCGAAAAGGCATTCAAAGAGATAGTCGAGCTTAAAGTCTCCTTCAAGCTGTCTGCGCCATGAAAGAAGAGCTTCCGTCTGCGTGAGAGTCTTGGAAACGTCCAAAAGCTCCTTAAGGCTTAAAACAGCGCCGGATTTAGCTCTGTTTGCAATTGCGGCGGTATCGGCAAATGCAAAAAAGCTCGGGCTTCCTATTTTTGAAGAAGCGTTATAGGCGTCGAAGGTTTTAGATACCTCGGCTCTTACAAGCTCCGCGTCAGCGATAGGTTCGGTGTTCTCCGCAAGCCTTCTTGAAGCTTCGTTAGAGCACTCCCCTATTAGCATTTCAAGTATTTTATGTAGTTCAAGAGTAATATAGTTTTCGTTCATATCTGTTATCCCATCATAGTTTTAAAAAAGTCAAGAGTTGCAAATTTTTTTCCTAACTGTATCTCGCAGTATCTTTCCGTTATGCGTGAAAGAGTTGAAAGATATTCTTTCTGTACGTTCATGCTGAAAAGCTGCTTCATATCGGTTAAAGCGATATATCTTAAGTAGTGCAAAAGCTTAGTATCGAGCGGCTCCATCTCCGCAAGGCTTCTGTTTCCTATGCAATTCTCGCAGAAGAGCCTTCCTCCTCTGAGATCGAACTGCATAAGCGGAGCCTGATATTTTAAGCAGTCGCAGCAACCCAAAAGATTCGGAATAAGCCCTATTTCGGACATGAGCCGAAATTCAAATATCGACTTAAGAAGCAGGATATCCCGGCTTTGAGTATCAAGAAAGTGCAGGCAGTTTAAAATGAGCCTAAGGACCTCATTATTAGGCTTTTCCTCGGTCATGACATAAAGAGCGGTCTCGGCAAAATAGTTTGCAAGAGAGAATCTTGCCATATCCCTTGAGATGTTGAAAAAGGTCCTTATCGGCTCTGCGGAATTGAGAATAAATCCGCCGCCGGATTCTATAAGGCAGTACTTTGCATAGCAAAACGGCTGGGATACGGAAGCGTTTTTCGCATTCTGCTTTTTAACTCCCTTTGCCGCGACCTCGATAAGCCCTGAGCCGTCGGTAAGTATATAAAGAAACTTGTCGTTTTCCTTAAGACTTCTCTCCCGAAGCACCAGGCCGTTTTGAGTCGTCAGCATTTCTTTCACCGCTTTTGTATTTTAAGTAGTCCGATATTTTCCCGGATCTTATAAATTTTTCCCACAGCTCGTCCATCTGATTTTCCTCCTTACGTTAATATTAGCTTTGACCGTTTCGGGGAAAATATAAATGGAAAAATAAAGAGCTATTCCGCGCTCAGTCCGAAGTCGCGTATAAGTCCTTCGCGGTTTCGCCAGTCTTCCTTGACTTTGACCCAGAGTTGAAGGTTTGTTTTTATCATAAAGAATTTTTCTATATCCTGCCTTGCGAGCCTTCCGGCAGTTTTGAGCATAGCGCCGTTTTTGCCTATAATTATCCCTTTGTGGGAATTTTTTTCGCAGTATATGACTGCGTTTATATCCAAAATCGGCTCGCCGTATCTGTTGTCGTGCTCGTCCATAGACTCTACGCCTACGGCTATTCCGTGCGGGACCTCGTTGCTTAAAAGCTCTAAGAGCTTTTCCCTTATCATCTCGGAAACGATTACCTGTTCGGGTTGATCGGTAAACTTATCGTCCGGAAAATAGTGCGGAGACGGCTTTGCATATTTTTTCAGCAAATCCTTTATTATCTCCACTCCGTCGTTTTCAAGCGCCGATACCGGAACGACCTCGGAAAAGCTGTATAAAGAGGAATATTCCGCTATTATCGGTATAAGCTTTTCTTTATCCGAAAAAAGATCTATTTTGTTTATTACAAGTATTACAGGAGCTTTGTCGGAGATCTTTCTTAGAAGCGCTTTTTCCTGCTCCCCTGCCCTCTTTTCTGCGTCTACTACAAGAAGCGCCGCGTCTAACGCTCCGACGGAGCTGTCTATGGCCTTTATCATATGCTCCGAGAGCCTGTCCCGCTCTTTTAATACGCCCGGTGTATCAATAAAAACGAGCTGAGTCTCCCCTTCGGTTATGATCCCTGTGATCTTTGTACGCGTGGTCTGCGGCTTAGAGCTGACCGCCGCGATCTTTTCGCCTATAATTGCATTCAGAAGCGAGGATTTTCCAACGTTAGGTCGGCCTAAAATTGTAATAAAAGCTGATTTTGTCATTTTTTACCTCGTGAGTCCTGTTCTTTCAAGAATCCTTTTCTCGTGGGCGCGCATTTCTTCTCCCTCTTCCTCGTCTATGTGATCAAACCCCAAAAGGTGCAGAACGGAGTGCACGGTCAAAAATCCCACCTCGCGCTCAAAGCTGTGGCCGTACTCTCTTGACTGTTCCGCGGCCTTTTCAAGCGATATAACTATGTCCCCAAGAATTACCTCGCCGGTATCCGGGTCCGTCTCAAACTCGTCGTCCCCGGTCGGAAAAGATAAAACGTCGGTCTCGCGGTCGATATTTCGGAATTGCCCGTTATATTCCCTTATCTTTCGGTTGCTTACAAAAGTCACGTCTACCGTCGTAGGCTCGAAAAACTCCTCGCACTCAAGCGCGGCCTGAACGCAGGTCAGCACAAGATTCTTAAGCGGCTCGGTAACGGTGAGCTTGCGCTGCTTGTTATAGAAATTAACTGTAAGTTTCGGGCTCATCTTTTTCTGCTCCTCTCGGCGTTATACTGTTCGTACGCCTTAACGATATCCTGAACGAGCTTGTGACGGACAACGTCCTTTTCGGTGAAGTGATTTATCGCGATATCCTTTACGTTCTTAAGGACCTTGACCGCTTCGACAAGTCCGGATTTTTTAGGGTCTGCAAGATCTATCTGCGTAACGTCGCCGGTTATGACCATTTTTGAGTTGAACCCGAGACGCGTAAGGAACATTTTCATCTGCTCCGGGGAGGTATTCTGCGCTTCGTCAAGTATAATAAAGCTCTCGTCGAGGGTTCGTCCGCGCATATACGCAAGAGGCGCTACTTCGATAGTTCCGCGCTCCTGAAGCCTTGCGAAGGTCTCCGCTCCGAGCATTTCATACAGCGCGTCATAAAGCGGCCTGAGATACGGATCGACCTTGTTCTGAAGATCTCCCGGCAAAAATCCGAGCTTTTCTCCCGCTTCGACCGCGGGGCGAGTCAGAATTATTTTCTGAACGGTATGCGCCTTGAAAGCTCTTACAGCCATTGATACCGCCAAAAAAGTCTTTCCGGTTCCGGCGGGGCCGATACCGAAGGTAACGGTGTTTTCGGCTATGCTGTCGATATATTTTTTCTGACCGAGGGTTTTCGGCTTGATTATCTTACCGCTCGTAGTTACGCATATACCGCCGTCTGAGAGAGCGGCTATTTCCTCCGGGTCACCCTCGTCGGCCATGGAGATAAAGTATCTGACTTGCTGAGCGGAGATGGGCTCTCCGCGCTCCGCAGTTTTTAAAAGTCCCTCTATGCAGGTATACGCGCGCTCTACGGCGCGGTCGGGGCCGGTTATTCTTATATCCCCGCCACGGCTCAGAATATCCACTCCGAGCTCGCTCTGGATAATTTTTATATTTTCGTCGTAGCTCCCGAATAAGTTCAGCATGGCGTCCATGCTTGTGACTACCAATGATTTTTCTGACACGGTGCGATCACTTCCCCCTGTGGTAAAAAAGCGTTTGAGAAATCTTCTTCTCTCCTATATTGTACCACATAGCTTCAAATATTTCAATACTCTATTTGATGAAAATTTCTCTCGAGCTGCCGATTTCACCCTCTAAAACATAATTCACCCTAAAGCTTACGCCGTTTTCATCCGTAAGCTCATCAATATCTCGGGAAATTATCTTTTTATCGGAAAGAATGCTTCGCTCATAGTTTCGTATTTTTCTGTAAAGCTTTATCACCGCTTCCGAGTATGTATACTCTCTTTCCCTCTTTATTATTTCGCTGTATTCGTAGGTTTTTACAGAAAACGGGAGCTTAAGACCGAAAAGCTTGACGGGGACTGTCGAATCCTTTACCGAGTATTCCGAAGCCGTATCTAAAAGTTCGCCCGGAAGAGGGATCTCTGCGTCGAAGATACAGAACGAGCGGCGGTATATTTTATCACCATCTTCCGACTGCTCTTCGTGATAATCCTGACGAAAATCCGCGGTCTCTTCATATCTTCCGATAATTTCTGCGTAGGAATGATAGTATTTTACCGTTCCGTCGCCGCGCTCTATTATCCCGCTCACAAGAAGCTGGCCCTTGAAGACAGCGTCGCCTAAAAGCGCGCAGAGCTGCCCCACTTTAACGTTTGCCGATACTATCACCGCGTCCTTGTCGGAAACTATGTTGCAGGGTATTCTTCTTGATTCTCCGTCCGGCTTTTTTCGCGCTTCGTTTATATTCACCGTCACGACCGAGCCGGAGCTTCCCACCGAGGCCCAGCCTACCGAATCGAATTTATCAAAGAGCGTATCCGAGAGCTCTAAAAAGTTAAGAGACGGGATATAAGCCCCCGGCTTTAATCCCTCCTCGCGAAGGACCGCCTTGATATCTCCCGCAAGCTTTTCATCATCGGTACCTTTTACGTCTATTTTCATGACTGTATTTGAAAGAAAAAATATCGCCGCAGCAGAAATTATCGCGCCTACGGGCAGACCGAATCTTTTAGCGTATTTTTTTAATTTGAAAACTATCCCTTTTCTTGATACCTCTTCGTATACGCACCCGTCGTCTTCGACAAGCTTTTTTACTTTACGCTCGTATTTTCCCAAAGTCGTCAGATAAAGGCTGCCGGAGCGCGTGTAAAGAGCTATGACTTTACATACATGTCTCAGCTTTTCAGCAAGAAGCGATATATCGAAGCCGTCTATTTTAAATGTTATCTCGCCGAAAATCTGTCTTTCAAGCATTTGCAGTACTCCCTCTTTCGCTGATCTCAAGTGAAGTTATTTTCCCGGTCACCTTGACTATCCCTTCGCGAAAGCTTGATGTTATAAGCCCCTCGCCCCAGATACTCACATCTCCGTCGGGAGTTCTCAGCCTTATCATTATTTCGTTGCATTCATATACGTGAGTGCAGTTTTCTATTACTACCTCGCGGTTTCCGGTCACTGTTATGATCGATTCATAAAATACCGCCCTTTCCATCCCCCTGAAAATATCCTTTAGCTTCATTTTCTTATCATCCTTTCCGTGGGAATCCCCGCACAATTAGCGGATATCGCCTTTTTGGCACAGCTGCGAATAAAACCGGCTTTTATTGTGTATGCGCCAAAATAATCGTTCGGCAACGCCCTTAATTTGTCCCGTTTAATTATACTACGGTTTTTATCGGCATAGAATTTTAAAGACATACTATTTTTGGGAGGTTTATATGAAAAGGACAACGGCGGTATTTACTTTTTGCGGGCTGATACTTGCGGCGGGAGCTATGATTTTTTGTCAGCAGTCGGTCTCGCAGGCTGTAATAGAAGCTATTAAAAACTGCGTTTTCAGGATCGTCCCGTCGCTTTTCGGGGTAACGGTCCTTTCTACCGCTTTATCGCGTTCGGGAGCCGTGTACGGCGTTTTCAGGTCTGAGCGGATATCCCCGGACATTCTTTCTGCGTTTATTCTCGGAAACATCGGAGGTTATCCCATAGGCGCAAGGATCTTATCCGAAGCTGTATCCTCGGGAAGGCTCAAAAGGGAAGAAGCCGAGGAAGCGATGGCGTTTTGTTACGGCGCGGGACCTGCGTTCGCGGCGGGTATAATCGGAGCGGCGGTTTTTAACAGCGCTTTATACGGAATTTTTGCGCTTTTATGCTGTATTCTTTCAAATTCGGTTCTTTTTTTGATTTTTATATTCAGGCGCTCCAAAAAGTCAGAGATCCCGAGCGTTCCCATGCGAGGATTCTCCTCGGCTCTGATGGTAGAAAGCATTCAATCGTCTGTGGGGGCTATGAGCGGAGTCTGCTCGGTGATTATTTTTTTCACATCCGTAAGAGCGGTGCTTGAAGCGGCTTTTCCGTATCTGAAAACTATTCCGCTCCTCTCCCCTGTTATCGAGATAACCGGGATATCGTTTTTATCGCCATCCGACGGTATAACGCTTCCTATTGCCGCCATGTTTCTTTCATTCGGCGGGCTATGCGTGATTTTACAGATTTTCGCTATCATAAACGGAGAGTTCGGACTGAAAAAATTTTTGCTTTCTAAGATGATATCAGTCCCGCTTTCGGGAGTTTTCGGGATATTTGCGGAGCTTATTCTAAAAAGAACCGGGATCGCGAGCGAAGCTTCAACAAAAATAAGGCTGAGCCAAAGCCCGAGCCTTATTCCTGTAATATGCGTATTTGCGATGGTGTTTATCACGCTTGTGTATCCGAAAAGAAGAAGCTGAATCTTGTCGAATAGGGGCTTTATCCCTCTATCTTCTTAAGGATTATTTCCTTCATCGCTCCCGGGTTAGCCTTGCCCTTTGAAGCCTTCATGCACTGGCCTACAAGATATCCGAGGGCGTTGGTTTTACCGTTTTTATAGTCTGTGACCGATTTTTCGTTTGCTAAAAGCACTTCGTCGGCTATAGCTTCCAGCGCGGACTGATCCGAGACCTGCGCGAGTCCCTTTTCCTCGATAATAGCCGAGATATCCCGGTCCTCGTTCAGGATAATATCAAACACGGTCTTTCCTGCCGCAGTCGAAATTTTTCCGTCAGAGATAAGTCCTATAAGCTCCGACATTTTTTCAGGAGTAAGCTTTGTATCGCTTATCTCTTTTCCCTCGTTCATGAATTTCGATATCTCTCCCAAGACCCAGTTTGAAAGGAGCTTCGGAGATTTGCAGCCCGCGTCAATGCACTTTTCAAAGAATGACGATTTTTCAACTACGTCTACTATCATCGCCGCGTCGTAATGACTAAGACCGTAGTCCTTGACGTAGCGCATTATCTTTGCGTTTGGAAGCTCCGGGAGGGTATCCTTAAGCTCTTGGACCTTTTCTTCGGGTACCGAGATGGTAAGAAGATCCGGCTCCGGGAAATAGCGGTAGTCCTGAGCGTCCTCTTTTGAGCGCATCGAAACGCTTATCCCCTTCTGATCGTCCCATCTTCTCGTCTCCTGCGTTACCGTTCCTCCGGCTTCGAGAACTTCTATCTGGCGGTTCGCTTCGTAATCTATTCCCCTCACGGCCGCGGAGAAGCTGTTGACGTTTTTCATTTCACACCTTGTCCCGAAGGGTTCTCCGGGCTTATGGACCGAAACGTTCACGTCGCATCTTATAGATCCCTCCTGCATCTTGCAGTCGGAGATATCGATATATTTTAAAATCGAGCGAACGGTCTCAAGATATGCCTTCGCTTCGGCTGAGGAGCGCATATCGGGGCGTGAAACTATCTCGATAAGAGGAACGCCGCAGCGGTTGAAGTCAACAAGAGAGCCGTCGAATTTATCCGAATGCAGCAGCTTTCCCGCGTCCTCCTCTATGTGGATCCTTTCGATACCTATCCTTTTGATCTCGCCGTCCATTATAACGTCAAGATATCCGTTCTGACAAAGAGGGATATCCGCCTGAGAGATCTGATACGATTTAGGAAGGTCGGGATAGAAATAATTCTTTCTGTCCTGCTTGCATACCCTGTTTATCTTGCAGTTGAGAGCGTGACCCATCTTTATCGCATACTCCACGACCTTTTCGTTGAGCGTAGGAAGCGTTCCCGGCATACCGAGACAGATCGGGCAGACCTGGGTATTGACCTCAAGGCCGAAGGAGTTTTTGCAGCTGCAATATATTTTTGTTTTTGTATTCAATTCGGCGTGGACTTCAAGTCCCACGACGACTTCATAGCCTTTTATCATTTCATACCCTCCTTTTTAAATCTTGGGACGTCTGAACCCGCCGAAGGCGAGCTCATGCGCCAAAGCGACATTAAGTAAAGTCTGTTCGTCGAATTTTCTGCCGATTATCTGCATCCCGTACGGAAGCCCGGCTTCTGAATATCCGCAGGGAACGGATACTGCGGGAAGTCCCGCGATATTAACGGTAACGGTGCAGATATCCGCGGCGTACATCGCAAGAGGATCGGCTATCCTGTCGCCTATCTTAAACGCTTCTGACGGAGAGGTGGGAGTTATGATAACGTCTACCGAGCGGAACGCGTCGTCAAATTCCTTTGTGATCCTTTTTTGCAAAAGCTTAGCTTTTTTATAGTAAGCGTCAAAATATCCCGAGCTTAAAACGAAGGTCCCGAGCATAATTCTTCTCTTGACCTCTCTTCCGAAGCCCTCGCTGCGCGTTTTTTCATACATATCTATAAGCCCGTTGCAGTTTTCCGCGCGGTAGCCGTATTTAACTCCGTCGAATCTCGCAAGGTTTGAGGAAGCCTCGGCGCAGGCGATTATATAGTACGCGGAGAGCGCGTATTCTGTCGAGGGAAGAGATATAGGCGTTACCTTCGCTCCCTGCTTTTCAAGCTCCGAGACCGCAGACATAACAGCCTTTGATACCTCGGGCTTTACGCCTTTACCGTAGTACTCCGACGGTATACCTATCTTAAGACCGGAGATATCTGAGTTAAGACCGTCAAATAACGGGCGGTATTCCCTGTAAGCGCTCGTAGCGTCCATAGAATCGTGGCCCATGATCTCGTCCTGCAAAAGCGCAACGTCCTTAACGCAGCGGCCGAAGGAGCCTATCTGGTCAAGAGATGAAGCGAACGCGACAAGACCGTATCTTGATACGCTTCCGTAGGTGGGCTTAAGTCCGACCACTCCGCAAAGGCTCGCGGGCTGGCGTATAGAACCTCCGGTATCGGAGCCGAGCGCAATGACGGCTTCGCCGCTTGATACCGCAGCCGCCGAGCCGCCGGATGATCCTCCGGGAACGCAGCTTAAATCAAACGGGTTTTTGGTTATCTTAAAATACGAGCTCTCTGTCGAAGATCCCATCGCGAATTCATCCATATTAAGCTTTCCCAAAGTTACGCACCCCGCCGCGTTGAGCTTGTCCACTACTGTGGCGTTAAACACCGGGGTGTAATTTTCAAGCATTTTTGAAGCGCAGGTAGTTTTAATTCCCTTGGTGGAAATATTATCCTTGATCCCTATCGGAATACCCGCAAGGCGAGACCTGTTTTCACCCGCGGCTATCATTTTATCGGCGTTCTCGGCCATTTTAAGGGACATATCCGGATCGGTGTAAAGGTAGGCCTGAAGGCTTCCGTCTAACTCCTCGACTCTTTTTAATACCGATTCCGTAAGCTCCTTTGAGGATATTTTTTTAGAGCGGAGCATCTCGGAAAGCTCGTATGCGTTATATTCGTACAGTTTCATCAAATCTCTCCTCTCAGTCGACGGTCTTTGGAACGACTACGCAGCCTGCGACGGTCTTCGGCGCGTTTTTAAGGATCTCGTCGCGAGAATATTTTACCTCGCCGATCTCGTCGCTTCTGAGCTTCATTACGTTGTCGGGATCCACAGTCAGCTCGTCCTTTATGTCCGGCATGGCTTCGACCATAGCGATTATTTCGCCCATTTCCTTTTCGTATCCTTCAAGCTCGCTGTCTGAAATTTTAAGCCTTGAAAGCTTTGCGATATGTCTGATATCAATATCCATATTTATCCTCCTAAATAGAAAATAAACTATTCTTCTATTATACTTAATAATTCCGCTTCGTCAATAACTTTTATGCCGAGTTCGCGCGCTTTTGTAAGTTTTGACCCTGCGTCCTCGCCTGCGAGAACAAAATCTGTCTTTTTTGACACACTTGATTTGACGGTACCGCCGTGGCGCTCTATAAGCGCCTGAGCCTCGTCGCGCTTAAGGCTTGGGAGCGTTCCGGTTATTACGAAGGATTTTCCTTTTAAGGTCTCCGATAAGGCGTTCCTTTCGTAGGACATATTTACTCCGAGCTCCTTGAGCTCTGCTATAAGCTTTTTCATGTGCGGCTCTTTAAGGGATCTATATACGTATTCCGCAGTCGTATCTCCAAAGCCGTCGATCGCGGCGATATCCTCCGAGGAAGCCGAGAGAATAGATTCCATATCCCCGAGCCTGTCGCACAGAAGCTTAGCGGAAGCGGAGCCTATATTTTTTATCCCGAGACCGCAAAGAAGTCTGTCAAGCGAGTTTGACTTTGAGTTTTCTATCGCGTTAATAAGATTTTCCGCGGATTTTTTCTTATATCCTTCAAGCTTTAATAGATCATCCTCCGAGATCCTGTAAATATCCGAAACCGACCTTATAAGCCCGCTCTCATACAGCGCTTTGGCTTTTTCGGGACCGAGCCCGTCGATATTCATAGCCGGCTTGGAAGCGAAATAAATTATCCTTCTTAAAACCTGCGCCGGGCAGTCGATATTTGAGCATCTTAAAGCGCTTTCTCCCTCGTCTCTGATAGCCGAAGCCCCGCAGACCGGACAGGTTTCCGGCAGCCTGAAGGGTTCTCCGGAACCTGTAGGCTCCTTTACGCCTAAGACCTCCGGGATTATATCCCCGGCTTTTCTTACGGTTATCATATCCCCTATTCTAATTCCGCGCTCGTCTATAAAATCCTGATTGTGAAGCGTGGCCCGGGAAACGCTTGTCCCGGCTAAAAGCACGGTATCGAATACCGCCACCGGGGTTATCGCTCCGGTTCTTCCTACGTTTACCTCAATATCCAAAAGCCTGGTGGTTTTCTCCTCCGGTGGGAATTTATACGCTACCGCCCATCTCGGTACCTTCGCCGTAGCGCCTATCTGCTCTCTGTCAGAAAGGCTGTCAAGCTTTATAACCACCCCGTCTATATCGTAAGGAAGCTCAAATCTTGTGCTCCCGATCTCTTCAATGCATCTTTCTATCTCTTCAAACGTGTTCACGAGGGTATATTTCGGTATTACCTTGAAGCCTTGGGATTTTAAATAGTCAAGCGTTTCTTTGTGAGAGGTAAACTGCTTCCCCTCTACCCTCTGAATATTGAAGCAGAATATATCGAGCTTTCTTTTCGCAGCTATCTTCGGGTCCTTTTGTCTGAGGGAGCCTGCCGCCGCGTTTCTTGGATTTTTAAACGGAGTCTCGGAATTAAGCTCCATTTCATCCGTAAGCTTTTCAAAAACCGACTTCGGCATATAGACCTCTCCCCTGACCTCTAAAAGCGGAAGCCTGTCGGGAAGCTCTAACGGGATCGATCCCACGGTTTTAATATTATGCGTAACGTCTTCGCCCACAAAGCCGTCGCCCCTTGTCGAGCCCACCGTGAGAACGCCGTCGCGGTATTCAAGCGAACAGCTGAGAC
Source organism: uncultured Clostridia bacterium (assembly GCA_947588805.1). Lineage (GTDB taxonomy): Bacteria > Bacillota > Clostridia > Oscillospirales > Ruminococcaceae > Faeciplasma. The sequence continues at coordinate 84,312 of CANPYR010000002.1, read as the reverse complement.
CGTCGATCTTCGGCTCTACGGTAAAGTAAGGGTAGTCTACAGACGAAGATATCCTGTCAAAGAATTCTTTTACCTCCGTGAAGCTGAAAACGTCCTGCAAGCTTCCCATCTGCACGGCGTGAGTCACTTTTTTAAAGGATGAGACAGGCGCGCCGCCTACTCTCTGAGTCGGAGAGGACGGGCTTTTAAGCTCCGGAAATTCCTCTTCGATAGCTCTCAGCTCACGCATAAGCGCGTCGTATTCATAATCTTCGATTTCCGGCGAATCATCGACGTAGTACTTTTTGTTGTGATAGTTCAAAAGCTCCGTAAGTTCGCCGGCGCGCTTTTTTGCGTTTATTATATCCATAATTTTACTTACTTTCTAAAATTTAATCAATTACTATATTTCCCTGCGGGATATCCCCCGCTATTACCGTCTGTGCAAGGACGTAGTCCTGCGTCAGAGAAAAAGAACGTGTTTTCGGCGGCAGCATGAGACTGACCTCAGCCGTTACCCTAAGTACTATTTCATGCCGCGACTGGTTTACGCCCGCAGATTCAAGACTTGAGCGTATTTCGGAATCGGCAAATGCTTTCGCGGCAAGCTTTACCGTCACCCTCGGTCCCGAGCCGCTCAGCGGCAGATTTCCGAAAAGAGATCCTATCGGAACCTTTATTTTAGCCGCGCGAAACCTTTTGAGCCTATCCGCTATCTTTTCGGAGCAGCCTATTTTGAGCCTGTTCAGCGCGGAGCTGTCGTATTCGATCGCCGTTACCATTCCGGACGGACTGAAGCTCAGATCAACAAGATCCGAATATCCCACGTTTTCATCCTCGAAATATTCATACACGCATTCGTTTATGATCCCGATAACCGTTTCTTTTGCATACGCTTCCGCAAGCTCGAAGCTTATCGGTTTTACCGCTTTATTTACAAGATTTGCAAGCAGTATAAGTATTGCCAAAATAAACGAAATTACTATAAAACGTCTGTCCGAAAGTGGATTTGGCCTGAATCTTTTTTCTTTTCTTCTCAAAAATATCACCCCCGCCCTGATGATATTCTATGTTCATCAGGGCGGAAAAGTGACTGTTATTCAATTATTTTTCGGAAACTGCTTTCTTGACCGTTTCAACGATATTCTCGGCGCAAAGACCGAATTCCTTAAGAAGGTCCGCGGCGGGTCCGGAATGTCCGAAAACGTCCTGAACGCCGATCTTAACTACCTTTACGGGGCAGGACTCGGTCACGCAGTCGGATACCGCAGAGCCGAGACCGCCGATAACGCTGTGCTCCTCGGCTGTAACGATAAGTCCGGTTTCCTTTGCGGCCTTGAGGATGATTTCTTTATCAAGCGGCTTGATGGTCGCAATGTTTATGACTCTTGCGCTGATTCCCTCGGCTTCGAGCGTCTCGGCGGCCTTGACGGCTTCATAGACCATAAGTCCGGTGGCGACTATAGTCACATCCTTGCCGTCCTTTAAGAGTTCGCCTTTTCCGATCTCGAACTTGAAGGTATCCTTGTCGTGGAATACGGGAACGGCGAGTCTGCCGAATCTCATATATACGGGACCCTCGTAGTTGATGGCGGCTTCAATCGCAGCTCTCGCTTCTACGTCGTCCGCGGGGTTGATCACCGTCATTCCCGGGATCGCGCGCATAAGAGCGATATCCTCGTTGCACTGGTGAGACGCGCCGTCCTCGCCTACAGAGATACCGGCGTGAGTAGCGCCTATCTTAACGTTGAGGTGGGGATATCCTATCGAGTTTCTTACTATCTCGAAAGCGCGCCCTGCTGCGAACATCGCAAAGCTTGAAGCAAACGGAATCTTTCCCGTAGTCGCAAGTCCCGCGGCTATTCCCATCATATTCGCTTCCGCTATACCGCAGTCGATGTGGCGGTCGGGGAATTTTTTCTTGAATATTCCTGTCTTTGTCGCTCCCGCAAGGTCGGCGTCAAGAACGTACAGGTTCTCATACTTATCGCCAAGCTCCGCTAAAGCTTCGCCGTAGCTCTCTCGGGTAGCCTTTTTTACTAATTCTGCCATGTCTTATCCCTCCAATTCTTTCAGATGAGCGCTGAGTTCGCTCATGGCCTGCTCGTACTGCTCCTTGTTGGGGGCGGTTCCGTGCCAGGAGACCTGATTCTCCATAAACGAAACGCCCTTGCCCTTGGTGCTGGTCTGAATAATTACGGTAGGCTGGTTTACAACCTTTTCGGCTTCTCTGAACGCCTTTTCAATGGAGTCGAAGTCGTGCGCGTCCATGGTGATAACGTGCCAGCCGAAGGCTTTAAACTTCTCGTCTATAGGATAAGGAGAGCATACGTCGCTTATTTTTCCGTCGATCTGAAGGCCGTTGTTGTCAACGATTGCGGTGAGATTGTCAAGCTTGTTGTGCGCCGCGAACATCGCGGCTTCCCAGACCTGACCCTCTTCGATCTCGCCGTCGCCTAAGATCGCGTAGACGTGATAGGTATCGCTTGTGAGCTTAGCCGAAAGCGCCATTCCGCAGGCAGCAGAGATCCCCTGGCCGAGCGAGCCGGTGGACATATCAACGCCGGGAATGTGCTTCATATCCGGGTGGCCCTGCAAACGGGCTCCGATATGTCTTAAGGTCTTGAGCTCTTCAACCGGGAAGAAGCCCCTGTGCGCCAAAACGGAATAAAGAGCGGGAGCGGTGTGGCCCTTTGAGAGCACAAAGCGGTCTCTGTCCTTTTCCTTGGGGTTATCCGGGTATACGTTCATCTTCGCAAAGTAAAGATATGTAAGGGTATCTGCAATAGAAAGCGACCCGCCGGGGTGACCGCTTTTGGCGTTGTACACGCCCTCGATAATGCCCATCCTGACCTTGCAGGCTGTTATTTCAAGCTGCTTTTTCAGTAATTCATCCATTTTTTGTTTACCTCCGTTTAGTGATTTATTATTACAGCAATACTGACCATTTTGCCATATTTACTAATTTTAGCATTTATAAAAAATTAAATTTTTTCAAGTATCCCTATCGCTTCCGCTATCGCGCCTTCGTCGCTTGTGCGGCTCAAAAGGTTCGTACAGACGGCTTTTACGCAGTCCTGAGAATTTGACGGGCAAAAGCTTATATCCGCTCGCTTGAGCATTTCCAAATCGTTGTCGTAGTCCCCTGCGGCGGCGACGGTTTTGTCCTGCCAGCACATAATTTTTATAAGCTCGTCAAGCGCGCTTCCCTTTGAAACGCCCTCCGGAAGGACCTCCAAAAACTTCGGGAAACTCCTTACAAACCTAAGACCGCAGTTTTTGAAGCTTTTCACATACTCCGACATGTCGTCGATTACTTCTATCTCGTCCGCAAAAAGCATCTTATTCCAAGGCTCCGCAGTCTCCTCGGGGCTGTCGATTCTTATGAAATCTATTCCCAAAAGGCTCTGATGCCATTTTTCCACGGTGTTGAGATGAAAATAATAGCGGTGAGAGAAGGTATAGATCTCGGGAGAAACGTCCCTGTAGCGCTCTCGGATTTTTTTGAGAACATCCCGCGCCGCTTCCGGAAGATCCACCTCGTAAAGTGTTTTTTCTTTACAGATATCGTATATCACCCCGCCGTTGCATAAAATGATCGGCTCGGGTTCAAAGTATCCCGTGTAATCCGTGACCGTATGTAAAGGTCTTCCCGTTGCCAGGACGAAATGTCCTCCCTTTGAGCAAAAGCGCTTTATCGCTTCTACGTCGATAGGGTTAAGCGTTTTATCAGATTTAAGCAGCGTTCCGTCCATGTCGGAAACTAAAACCGTTTTTGAAAAATCCATTATTACCTCAGCGATTCAAGTATTTTTATGAAAAATTCGGGCGGTTCAATCGAAAAATCCAGATTCTCTCCTGTTATCGGGTGCACGAATCCGAGCCTTTTAGCGTAAAGCGCCTGGCCTTTACAGCCTTTATACGGCTTCCCGTAAACGTCGTCCCCGAGTATCGGATGCCCGAGATAGGCGCTGTGGACTCTTATCTGGTGAGTGCGCCCGGTTTCAAGAGCGAATCTTACATAGCTTGCGCCCCTTAGCTCTTCAAGAACCTCATAGCGCGTGATCGCGACCCTTGAATTTTTTTCGCTTACGCACATCCGCTTTCTGTCCTTTGGATCTCTTCCGATAGGAGCGTTTACCGTTCCGGACTTTTCTTTGAAATGCCCCGTGCAGACTGCTTCATATTCTCTTATGAAGTTGTGGTCCTTTATAAGCGCCGCAAGACCTCGGTGTGCGGAATCGGTTTTTGCGATAACAAGAAGCCCCGCCGTATTTTTGTCTATTCTGTGAACGATCCCGGGACGTATAACGCCGTTTATTCCGCTAAGCTCGCCCCTGAATCTGTATAAAAGCGCGTTTACAAGCGTTCCGTCGGGATTCCCCGGCGCGGGATGAACTACCATCCCCTGCGGTTTATTTACAATCGCTAAATATTTGTCCTCGTAAACTATCTCTATCGGAATGTCCTGCGGTATGACTTCAAGCTCCTTCGGCTCCGGGATCTCTACCGAGATCTCCTCCCCTGCCCTGAGCGTTCGGCTCTTCTGGGCGGGCTTTCCGTTTACCGTCACGGCTCCCGATTCGATAAGCTTGACTAACGACGATCTCGTAAGATCGATCTCGTCCTGCGAGACAAGCCATTTATCGAGCCTGATTCCTTCGTCGCTCTCTTCGGCTATGAAGTTATAGCGGTTCATCGCTTTGCTCCGTTATATTTTCCTCCGAAGCCGCGGCTTCGCTGAGCTTTTTGCGGTGTTTTTTGTCCTTTTCTTCCTTGATCTCGTCAAAGATCATTACCGCGCAAAAGAGTATAGCTCCCGCAACTACGCAGCAATCCGCAAAATTGAATACCGGGAAATTTATAAAATCAAGCTTTATATAATCGATTACTCCGGAAAATTTATCTGTGCCTTCGATAAGCATCCTGAGCCGGTCTATAAGGTTTCCGAGACCTCCGGCGATTATAAGGTCCAGCGATATCCATTCTGAGCTCTTCAGCATTTTTCTGCGAATTATCATATAGATCACGATCCCTATGACAACTATAAGCGTGAACGACGATAAAAGCACCGTCTGACCGCCTAAGATGCTCCAGCCCGCGCCGTCGTTTCTTATGTGGGTCAGGCTGAAAATTCTTATCCCAAAGAGCTCGAAGGTATAATAGTTTCTGATCGCCCCTCGGCATTCGGGGTAGTTATATACGACCAAGAGTTTTAAAAGCTGATCGACCGTCACAAGCCCCGAAACCGTTATAAGCGAATAGATCATGTTCCTGATTCCGTTTGATGAGATCAGGTTTCTGAGCGCTCTTACCGTTATTAGCAAAACGGCGAAGAGCATTACATATACTAAGATCAATATCAGTTTCAGCATATATAAATTTATAATTTAATCTCTTTAATCCGAAACGGTGTGAGCGCAGCGCTCACATAACGTCGGATGCTCGGCGCAGGAGCCTACGTAATCGGAATACGTCCAGCAACGCTCGCACTTGCCGCCCTCGGCGTGTTTGATATCTATAGATACGCCTGTGACTTCTCCCTTGTTTTCGCCGTCTCCCTTTATTACGCTAACCTTTGAAACGATGAATACTGCCGGAAGCTCGGCTTCGACCGCTTTCACTTCGTCGTAAAGCTCTCCGTCGGCTGTAAGCGTAACGTCGGCTTCAAGAGACGAACCGATAACCTTGTCGGCGCGCTTTATTTCAAGCGCTTTTTTGACGTCGTCGCGGAGCTTATAGATGAACTCCCACTTTTTCTCGAATTCCTCAGAGATCTTGATATCGACCGGCTTCGGCATATCGTTTAAGAATACGCTCTCGCCGTTGTCTTCCTTGCAGTGCGGGATGTAGTGCCAGATCTCGTCCGCAGTAAACGGAATTATCGGCGCGACAAGCCTTGCAAGCGCGGAGAGGATTATATACATCGCGGTCTGAGCGCTTCTTCTAATCTCGCTCTTCGGCTCCTCGCAGTAAAGTCTGTCTTTGATTATGTCAAGATAGAAGTTTGACATCTCAACTACGCAGAAGTTGTGGATGGATTTGAAGACGATATGGAAATCGAAGTCGTTATACGCTTCATCGGCCTTTTTGATGAGCTGATTAAGCTTTATAAGCGCCCACTTGTCTATCTCGGCGAGCTTATCAAGCGATACTGCGTCGGTATCGAAATTGAAGCCGCCCTGGTTGCAGATGTTTCCGAGGATGTATCTTGCGGTATTTCTTACCTTCTTGTAGGCTTCGGATATCTGAGCTAAGATCTCCTTGGATATCCTGATATCGGAGTGATAATCGCTCGAAGCGACCCAGAGTCTTAAGATATCCGCGCCGTTCTTTTCATATATCTCCTTCGGCTCGATTCCGTTTCCGAGGGATTTATGCATGATCTTCCCCTGTCCGTCAACTACCCAGCCGTGAGTGCAAACCGCCTTATAGGGAGCGGTTCCGTTTATCGCGACGGAAGTAAGAAGCGACGACTGGAACCATCCTCTGTACTGGTCCGCGCCTTCAAGATAGAGGTCGGCGGGAGAATGAAGTCCCTCGCGCTGATCCAAAACCGCGGTATGAGTAACGCCAGAGTCAAACCATACGTCAAGTATGTCCTTTTCCTTCTCAAACTCCGTGCAGCCGCATTCGCACTTAAGCCCGGGTATAAGCTCGTTTACGTCGTGCGCCCACCACGCGTCCGAGCCTTCCTTTCTGAAGACGGCGGCGATGGATTTAATGGTATCGTCGTTTATTATCGCCTTCCCGCAGCTCTTGCAGTATACTATCGGGATTGGAACGCCCCAGGTTCTCTGGCGGGAAATGCACCAGTCGGAACGGTCTCTTACCATTCCCTTTATCCTCTCTTCGCCCCACTCCGGGATCCACTTTACGCCCTCGATCGCCTTTACCGCCTGGTCCTTGATGCTGTCGACCGAGCAGAACCACTGTTCAGTAGCTCTGAAAAGTATCGGAGATTTGCACCTCCAGCAGTGCGGGTACTGGTGAGTTATCTTTTCCGTCGCAAAGAGCGAGCCGGTGGCGGCCATGTGCTTTGCGATCTCTTTATTTGCGTCGTCGGTCTTAAGACCTGCGAACTGCTCTCCGGAATCCTTGGTCAGGTATCCCTTTTCATCAACGCCTACGATTATACCGACGTTGTATTTATTCCCTATCTCAAAGTCGTCAACGCCGTATCCCGGAGCGGTGTGAACGCAGCCGGTACCGCTTTCAAGAGTTACGTGGTCTCCGCAGATTACCAAAGAAGTCCTGTCAAGGAAGGGATGATATGCGGTGCAGTATTCAAGCTCTTTTCCTGTGAACGAGCCGACAGTCGTATATTCGGTTATCCCTGCGGCCTTGAGAGTGGGCTCGATAAGCTCGCGCGCCATGATATAGTTTTCGCCGTTCGCCTGAACTACGGTATACTCGTATTCCGGTCCTAAGCATATAGCAAGGTTTCCGGGCAGAGTCCAGGTGGTAGTGGTCCAGATAACGAAGTACGTCTTATCCATATCAAGACCTAAAGGCGCAAGCACTCCCCTGTCGTCCGCGACCTTGAATTTTACATATACGGAATAGCAGGGATCGTCCTGATATTCTATCTCGGCTTCCGCAAGAGCGGTTTGGCAGTCGGGGCACCAGTATACCGGCTTCAGTCCTTTATAGATGAAGCCTTTTTTCGCCATAACGCCGAAGACCTCTATCTGTCTTGCTTCAAACTCGGGCTGGAGCGTGATATACGGGTTCTCAAAATCTCCCAGAACTCCGAGACGCTTGAACTGCTCTTTCTGAGATTCCACATACGAAAGCGCAAATTCACGGCAGTGCTTTCTGAGCTCGAGCGGAGGGATAGCGCCGTTCTCGACTCCTATCGCCTTCATCGCTTTAAGCTCGGTGGGAAGTCCGTGGGTATCCCAGCCCGGAACGTAGTGAGCGCAGAATCCGGACATATTCTTCTGCTTAACGATTATATCCTTAAGCACCTTATTAAGCGCGGTGCCGAGGTGGATATCGCCGTTTGCATAGGGAGGGCCGTCGTGAAGAATATATGATGGCTTGCCCTCGTTTTTCTTAAGGATTTTGTTGTAAAGACACTCCTCGTCCCACTGCTTGACCATTCCCGGCTCCTTGGTCGGGAGATTTCCTCTCATAGGATAGTCGGTCTCGGGAAGATTGAGCGTCTTGTTATAGTCTACCGGCATTAAAACTTTCTCCTTCGATAAATAAAATATGTAATTTCATATAGATCCGTAAACTGCGGACCGTTTTGTCAATGCTTTGTGTTCTGGCCGAATTTAAGATCGTCTGCTGTGTAATTCTGACGCTTGAATTCGGAGAATCCGAACGCGGTCGGCGTTTTCGGCTCCTTGCTTTCTTCGGCGTTATGCGGCTTCGGCTCCTCGGGAACGGGAGCTTCGGTCTTTACAGCCTGCGCGGGAGCGGCTTCGGCGTTCATGATATTCTCAATCTGCTCGTCGGTAAGCTCGGGAAGCGCTACCGCAAGCTTTATCTGCTCGTCGAGCATAACTATAAGCTTGCGCTTAAAATCGGTGACTTCCTTCTTAAGGGTGTTGAGCTTATCGTTTTGGAGCTCCATCCTCGTCTTTGCAGCGGCTTCAACCGCGTCGAGCTTTTCCTTCTCGGCTTTAATAGCGTTATAGACCTTTTCGATCTCGGAGCGCTTTAGGGCGTCGCAGTCGTTTTGGATCTCTGCCATCATCGCGTCGCGCTTAGCCTGAGCTTCGGAAACTATATTCTCAGCTTCGGCCTTGGCCTCCGCAACGATCCTGTTTCCCTGCTTCTGGGCTACGAGCAAAGCGTCGCGTATAGCGTCCTCGTCGTTTCGGTATTCGTTTATCTTCTCAACGAGCTTTACTATTTTAAGCTCGCTCTCTTCCTTGTCCTTTATCGCCTTTGCATAAGCGATGGCCACGTCGCGGAGATATTCGTCAACGTCCTCCGTCTTATAGCCTGACATCGATTTTTCAAACTTCTTGTTGGAAATGTCCTGCGGGTTCATATGCTTTTACCTCCTGTTCATTTGCCGGAACCGAGTTCCGTATTATTTATATTTTTTTATTGTAATTATCGTTCTGTCTTTTCTTGACTGTCCCCCGACCTCGGAAAGCTCGAATTTCCCGAAGCCGCGAACAGAAAACCTGTCGCCTGACGATACCTTTAAATCCGGCTGATAGGTAATAACGCGGTTTCTGCTTACGCCCTTCTGCCTGATAAGCTCCTGAGCCTTATCTCTTGAAAGCCTTAAAGCGGTCGCCGTTACGGAGTCGAGTCTTAGGGATGAAACGGTGGAACGGATCTCTTCAAACTCCTGCTTCGGTATATCCTCCTCGGAAAAATCGTCGGATACGCTCACTCCCACTCTTCCTATCTTTTTCATCTCAAAAACAAGCGGAACCGCGGTATTTATCACAAATACCGCCGTGCGGCCCTTTCCGACAAGTATATCCCCTAAAAGCTCCCGCTTGATTCCGAGCGCCATAAGGCTTCCTAAGAAGTCGCGGTGCGTAAGCCCGTATTCCTCGGGATAGTTGAATACCGCCGCAGAAAACGGAAGCTTATCCCAAGGCTCTGGAACGCCGAAAGAAATAACCCTGCGCTCAGCGTTTTCATAGCCGCCGAGCGTAGTGAAATCCTCAGTCTTATCCGACTTCAAGGCAGTCTCGCAAATTGCAAGCTGCCTGTCGTCCAAAAAATTTGAATAAATTACCCTGCCCGTTTTTTCATGCCTGGCCTTAAGATCAAGAATATGCCTTAGAAGAAGCCTGTCCTCCTCGCCGGCCGGCAACGCGGAAAAGGGCATCAGAAAGTATAGCCGTTGTTCTCAAGCTCGCTCATGAGATCTACGCCTGAGAATCCGACGTTTTTGGGCATTATTACAAAGGTCTTCTGGGCGGTCATCTTTATGGTCGCCTCGTTTGCGTATGCGACTCCCGAAAGGAAGTCCATGATGCGCTTTGCGTCCTCGGACTTGACCTGCTCAAGGTTTAAAAGAACGGTCTTCTGGTTGTTGAGATCGTCGCCGATCGATTTGACCTCGGAGAAGTCGGCGGGACGCGCTAAAACGATCTGCACAGTGGCGGTGGTGGCGATTTTGACCTCGCGGTTGCGCCTTTCCTCGGCAACGTCTACAGTCTGTGCGGTTTCCTCTTCGTAGATGGGCTGGTATTCTTCCTCTTCGCCCAAAACGAAATTCCTGATTGAATCAATTACGCTCATAGTTATCCTCCATCTTTTCAGGGGGCGTCGCCCCCGATATTTACAATTTACAATTTTCTACTTACTTATTTACCGTCTGTAACTTTTATATTATTTCTCCATCATATCTATTATCGTACATTTTGGAGCGATTGTCAAGGTTTTTGGGGAATTTTTTAATAATTTTACGCTTCATTTTCGGATTTTGATGAAATCGGGTCGATAACGATGCGGTCGTAGAGGTTAAGATAGTCGCTGTCGGAGGTGTTTTTTGACAGAACATAGTCGTCTCCCTCATAAATTACGTCGAGTTTTTTGAATTCAAGCTGCTCCCCTACCATCACATATACGCCCTTTTCCCCGCCTACGAATCTTATAGCGGTTCTTGGCGCTCTTATTCCCGTGGCTTCCACAAAAGTAAGCTCAACGTCGGCGGTCCTTGAGCTTGCGAGCTCGCTGTCAAGCTCGTCGCAGCTTATCACTATTATCGCTTCGTTACCGTTTCCGGTCGGAGTTATGCTCTCAACCGTGACTGTGTGGATCTTTTCCGAGGAGTCGATGGAAAATTGCAGCTTTTCATGCACGAAGTATCTGTTCGCGACGTTTATCACTCCCACCATCTTCCAGGAATAGTCTTTAAACACCTTCCCTATCGCCCGAAGATCTGACGAAGAGCGGTTATCAGGCTTTTCGATTATTCCCTTTATCTGCTCGACGGTCATGTTTTCTATCCCGTCGGTCGAAAGCTCGGATTCGTAGCCGTCTACGTTTTTGGTAAAGTATCCCGTATCTTTGGATGTTATGACCGCTTCCGGCTCCTTTAGGGCAGCGCTGAGATTTTTTATCTCTTCGTTTAGAAGCGATATCCTTGAATCGAAATCGTTTTCGGCGTTCGTAGCGACGTTATATATATTCATCAGCTTTAATAGATCAAGACTGTCGTCGTATACTATATCGAGCTTCCCGCCGTCAAGATTAAGAAGAAGATTTTTATAGCTGTCGGAGATCTGATTATATATAAACTCCGGCTGCGCGTAATCGGTAACTCCCCTGTCGTTTGCGCGCTCGAGGTTTTCGAGCTCTTTAGTCAGCCGCTCGATCCTGTAGCGGTTATATATCTGCGTGTTGCTGTCGTATATCATCGCGACGGTGGAATCCTTTGAAAGTCTTGAGCCGTCCGATACGGTGTAGTTCATTATCCCCTTTCCGGTATAGTCGGAATATATCACCGTCTCGTCCCTTACGAAAACGCCGGTGAAGCTTAAGCTCTCTTTGCAGGTATAAAGCACCGCGTCCTGGGTGTTTTCGGTCCCGTGGACTCCGATATAGATCTGCGAGATAATGATCACTGCGACGCAGAGCGCTATCAAAAACATCAAAATCGCGTCACGGATTCTTCTGTATGTCATCGGATCCTCCTCTTAAAAAATCTTCGGTCAGCTCTGCGGCTCTTTCCGCAAGCCCGTCAAAGCCGTTATAGTCGTCCGGATAAAGCCACACGGCGTTCTTTTCGCGCCTGAACCATGACAGCTGCCGCTTGGCGTAACGTCTCGTCGCGCGCTTAAGATTTTCTATGCATTCCTCTAATTCAAGCTCGCCGGAAAAGTACGGCGAAAGCTCCTTATATCCTATAGCCTGCCGCGAGGTCTTAAGTTCTCCGGAAAGCACCTCTTTCGCTTCGTCTATAAGTCCGGCTTCAAGCATAAGATCCACTCTTTTATCGATTCTTTCATAAAGCTTCTGTCTGTCCCTGAAATCAAGACAAATTTTGAGCGAAAGATACGGAGAGCTGTTTTTTCTGCTGATTTTTTTCTGCTCCGACATTGTTATCCCGGAGGTTTTATAGATTTCTATCGCCCGGATGATTCTCTTTACGTTTGCGGGATGAAGAGCCGCCGCGGTTTCGGGATCAAATTCTCTTAAAATCTCAAGAAGCCTTTCACCCGAGAGCTTTGAAAGCTCCGCTCTCAGATCCCCGTCCGTATCCGTTTCCGAAAAGCTGAGATTTTCAAGCAGCGAATCGATATAAAGCCCGGTCCCTCCGCAGATTATCGGAAGCTTTCCGCTTTTATCTATTTTTGCTATCTCCTTATGGGCAAGCTCTACGTAATCCGCGACCGAAAATTCCTCCCACGGCTCCAAAAAATCTATAAGCCGATGAGGTATACCGTTTTGCTCTTCGGGAGTAGGCTTTGCTGTCGCTATCGACATCCCCTTATAGATCTGCATACTGTCCGCGGAAACTATTTCACCGTCGAAACGCTTTGCAAGCTCTACCGAAAGCGCTGTTTTTCCGGACGCCGTAGGTCCCATAACGGCTGCCAATTTTATCATACTACCCTCTTGAACATCTTTTCAAGCTCATATTTCGTGAATTTAATAATAGCCGGCCTTCCGTGCGGGCAGTAGCGTATGTCGTTTTCTATTACAAGCTCCGCAAGGTGTTGGAGCTCCTCTTTAGCGCTCGGGCGGTTCGCTTTTATCGAAGCCTTGCAGGCGACGGAATGGAAAAGCTCGTCGAAAATCCCGTCCTTGTCGTGTATTCCTCCCACCGAAAGCCTGTCCGCAGTCTCGGTGAGAATATCCGCGGGGTCGTCCTCGGTAAGAAGTATCGGCACTCCGCATATTCTGACCTCGGGAGCGGGAAGTATCTCAAGCCGGAACCCGAATTTTTCCAAAAGCTCGGTATTATCCTTCACCGCCGTGTGAGAATCATAAGAAAGAGTTATGTCAAACGGATTCAGAAGCTCTTGGCATTCTACCTCGGCTATCCCGTTTCTAAGCTTTTCAAAATTATACCTTTCGTGCGCGGCGTGCTTATCTATCAAAAACATATCCTCCCCGCGCTGCGCGACTATATATGTCTTAAAAACTTCGCCTAATACCGTTATATTCTCCTGTACCGGATCGTTTGTCGGGATATCCTTCGCAGCTTCCTCGGGCTTTGGGATGATATTTTCCCGATTCTTGGGGATATCGGGTTCTTTATATACTTTTTCATCCTTCGGCTTTTCGGATATCTCTATGTCCGAACGCTTTTCATAAAATGAATCGGTAATGCCGATAAACGGTTTATTCGGTTCTTTATTTTCCTCCGGCATACCGATATGCGCCGCCTGTGAAGAGCTCAGAGTCAGCTGTTCGGTTTCCGGCTCGGGCTGTCTGAATATCTCCGCTCGGCTCAGAGTCTGAGCTTTGGGAGACGGCGCGGAATCTGTTACGTCGTCGCTAATCATCAGCGCGTTTTTGACCGCGAAATACACCGCGTCGTAAACCGGTTTTTCGTTGCTGAATCTGATCTCAAGCTTTGCCGGGTGAACGTTTACGTCGGTGCTTGCCGGGTCTATCTCTATCATAAGCACGCAGCCCGGGAATTTTCCTACCATTATCTGGTTTCGGTATGCTTCCTCGAGCGCTACCATCGCAGTCACGGATTTGACGTATCTTTGATTCACGAAGAAATTCTGGAAGCTTCGGTTAGCTCTTGCTCCGAGCGGCTTTGTTATGTATCCGGTAACAGTCACGCCGTTCAGAGAATAGTCTAACGGGATGAGAGTACCGTAAAAATCCTTTCCGAGGACTGAATATATCGAAGAAAGAAGCCTTCCGTCTCCGGGAGTGACAGTCTCGGTCTTTCCGTCGCGGATGAATTTAAAGGATATGTCCGGCCGTGAAAGAGCTATCTTTGAAACTACGTTTGCAATTGAATTTCCCTCGCTCACATCCTTTTTAAGGAATTTGAGCCTTGCGGGGACGTTATAAAAAAGATCTCTTATTATAAACGTAGTTCCGTCCGGGCATCCCGTTTCTTCAAGAGCCGTTATCTCTCCCGCTTCGCAGGTGCAAAACGACCCGAATTCATCCTCGCGCCTTTTCGTCGTCAGCTCGACCTTTGATACCGCGCACACCGAAGCCAAGGCTTCTCCGCGAAATCCCAGAGTTCCGATCGCGTTTAGGTCCTCCTGAGTGTTTATCTTCGAGGTGGCGTGCCTTTCAAATGCTATCGGGATCTCCTCGAATAATATCCCGCAGCCGTTGTCGGTAACTCTTATATAGCTTCTGCCGCCGTGACGTATTTCCACCGTTATCTTGTCCGCGCCGGCGTCGATTGAATTTTCCACCAGCTCCTTGACAACGCTTGAAGGGCGTTCGATCACCTCTCCCGCCGCTATAAGCTCATATACCGATTTGTCAAGAACCTTTATTCCCATATATTTACTCCCGCTTTATATGTATTTGACTATATCTTCTATCAGCTCCCTGAGCTCCGAATCGCTCAGCTCGTCGATATTTGTCTTTTTGAGTCTGTCAATCGCTTCGCCCTCGACTATCCTGTCAAAGGTGATCTGCGCGTCCGAGTTTCCTTCGTCGCGAGCCGGCTTTTCCGCTTCAAGCATTCCCAAGATCGTTTTCGCCCTGTCTATAAGCTTTTTCGGAAGTCCTGCAAGCTTAGCCACTTCGATCCCGTAGCTCTCGTCGGCGCCGCCTCTGACTATCTTTCTTAAAAATCTCACGCTGTCGCCGGTTTTTCTCACCGCTACGCTGTAGTTGAGAACTCCCGGCACCTCGCCCTCAAGAGATATAAGCTCGTGATAGTGAGTAGCAAAGAGGGTTTTGCATCCTATAAGCTTCGGGTCCGCGATATACTCCGCAACGCTTCTTGCGATGCTTATTCCGTCGAAGGTTGAAGTTCCTCTTCCCACCTCGTCAAGTATCACAAGGCTGTTTTTCGTCGCGTATTTTACAATCTCCGCGACCTCGGCCATCTCTACCATGAAAGTAGACTGTCCTGCTGCAAGATCGTCCGACGCTCCGACTCTTGTGAAGATCTGATCGACTACCGATATCTTAGCGTAATCCGCTGGAACGAAGGAACCTATCTGCGCCATAAGCGTTATAAGCGCCGTCTGCCGCATATAAGTTGATTTTCCGGACATATTCGGCCCGGTTATAATTGCGAGCCTGTTAGACGACAGGTCAAGATACGTGTCGTTAGGAACAAAAATCTCATTTTCTATCGTCTGTTCGACTACGGGATGTCTGCCGTTTCTTATATTTATAATTCCGTCAATCGCTATCTCCGGTTTAACGTAGTCGTTAGCAAGAGCGACTTTTGCAAACGAAGTCAAAACGTCGAGCATAGCTACCGCTTCGGCTGTTTTATGGACCTCGTCCTTTTTGGAAGCGGCAAAATCCCTTACCTCGTTAAAGAGCTTTGTTTCAAGCTCCTCTATCTTCTCCTCGGCGGTGATTATCTGCTCTTCTACTCTTTTGAGCTCTTCCGTTACGAATCTCTCGCAGTTCACAAGAGTCTGCTTTCTTACATAGTCCTGCGGGACAAGATCGTAAAACGAACGCGTGACTTCAAGATAATATCCGAATACCCGGTTATATCCTACCTTTAAATTCCTTATCCCGGTGCGTTCTCTTTCTCGGCCTACTATTCCGTCTATTATCCCGTTAGCGCCGGAGCGGATGCTCTTAAGGCTGTCAAGCTCCTCGCTGTAGCCGGGCTTTATTACTCCGTCCTTTGTATCCTGATCGTCGGAAATCGCGGCTTCGATTATGTCCGAGATCTCAGTTAGCGGGCATATCGCTTCGTTAAGCTCAGTCAAAAGCTTTGAATTAAACTGCGAAAGCTTTTCCTTTATTCTCGGCATACACATAGCCGCCGAAGAAAGCGCCCGAAGGTCCGAGGACTTTGCGGTCTTGTACAAGACCTTTGTCATAAGCCTTTCAAGGTCGTACACCCCGCCTAAGATATCGCAGAGAATACCGAGCTCGGAGCCCGAGGAATAAAGCTCCTCTACCGCGTCGAGCCTGTTAATTATCCTGTAGGGATTTACGAGCGGCTGCTGTATGACGTTTACAAGAGCTCTTCTTCCGAGCGCGTTGTTTGTCTTGTCGAGCACCCAAAGAAGCGTTCCCCATTTCTCGTTCGAGCGAAGGCTTTTTGTCAGCTCAAGATTAGTTCTCGCCGCATATCCGAGCCGCATGACCTGACCGTCGTCCGAAAGTCTCAGACACGAAAAGCTCCCTACGAGCGCTTTTTGAGTATCGTGGATATATCCGCATACGGCCGCTACCGCGCAAAGAGCGGGATCCTCCGATGAAAGACCGAGCTCGGATATGCTTTTAACTGAGAAAAGTCCCAAGATATCCTCTTGCCTGCAGCAGGGGTCAAATTCCCGGTCGTCAAGCGTTTCAACGCTGCATCTTAAAGTGTTTTTAATGAATTTCGCGACGTTCAAAAAGCTCCCGAAGCTCTTTTGGCAGATTATCTCGACAGGCGAAAATCTTGAGAGCTTTTCGATTATCCCGGACTCTATGTCCTTACCCTCGGCGCTGCAAAGTCTCGCTTCTCCGGTGGACATATCTGCAAAGCAGATATATACCGCGTTGCCGCCCGACGGAAGCCGGGTATAATAAACCGAAGCCAGCCAGTTATTGGAACCCTCGTCCAAAAGCGCGCCTTCCGTAAGAGTCCCCCGAGTCACTATCTTTACTACGTCCCGCTTAACTATTCCCTTCGCAAGCGCCGGATCCTCCATCTGCTCGCAGATAACTACCTTATATCCGCTTTCCACAAGCTTCTGGATATATTCGTCGCAGGCGTGGTGCGGCACTCCGCACATCGGCGCGCGCTCATTCAGCCCGCAGTCCTTACCGGTAAGAGTAAGTCCTAAGACCTGAGACGCTATCACCGCGTCGTCAAAAAACATTTCATAAAAGTCCCCGAGCCGGAAAAATACTATTTTATCCATGTTAGCGCACTTGAATTCATAGTATTGCTTCATTCCCTGCGAGAGCTTTTCGCTGTCAACATCCTTCAGTAAAAGAGCCATATCATTTTCCAACCTGTCAGTTAAATTTCATTTTCCCGAATCGCGCGTTAAAAATCAGTGGCAGCCCCCGCAGGTGGCGCAGCTTCCTGTGCAGCTGGACTTCGGTTCGCATGTATCGGGGTCCTCGCCGTTTGCGCAGAGGGTGATAATGTTTTGAATCTCGAGCATCATATCGTCAAAGGCGGTTTTAGCGTCGTTAAAGACCGCCATGTGCTCGTT
This sequence comes from uncultured Clostridia bacterium, assembly GCA_947588805.1. Classification (GTDB taxonomy): domain Bacteria; phylum Bacillota; class Clostridia; order Oscillospirales; family Ruminococcaceae; genus Faeciplasma. Next base: position 67,066 of record CANPYR010000002.1, on the reverse strand, counting down.
AGCCATTATTTTCCCGTATAGCTCGCGGATGGAAAGATTCATAGACGATATCTTGTCCTGATCCTTATCGGGCTTAGACATCTCGCGGTTTAACTGCATTCTCTGCATATTGAATTCGCCGATAAGCTGCTGGAGCTCCTCGTCGCCGTCGTTTGCAAGTCTTGCGGCGTTGTATTCCTTGTATCTCCCGTCCGCCTGTATAGCCTTTCCTAATTCTCTTGTAAGCTCGATAACTGTCATCGCATACTTCTCCTTTATAAATTATATTTATATGTACAGTATATCACAATACTTTGTAAATATCAAGAGGAAAATTACTAAATATTGCGGATTTTTCGGATTTTAAAAAAATGTTGAAAATTGGGGCGGGATGTGCTATACTTAATATCAGAATAATCGCCGAAACGGAAGTGATGTTGTGAATACCGTATTTTCGGGTTCCAAAAGATTTTTTGCGGTTCCCTGCTCGCTTGCGGACAACTATCTTAAGCTCGCAGACGGTCCCGCGCTTAAGCTTATATTATATCTTCTTTCCTCCGAGGAGGAATTCAGCGCCGAAAGATTCATGGCTGCTGCCGGAGTCTCGAAACAGCAGCTTAGCGAAGCGTTAATGTTCTGGAAGCAGGTAGGAGTCATAAGCGACGAAGATCATCGGGAAGAATCCGGGTCCGCGATTCCCATGACCGAGATAAAAGCTCCGGAAGAGCCAAGGTCTCAGGATCCGGCTAAGATGGTTGTGCATTCAAGGTACCAGCCGAAGGACATAGCGGAGATGTTACGGTCGGACCGTTCGCTTAAAGAGCTGTTTTCCGAAGCCGAAGCCACCCTCGGAAGAATCCTGAAACACGCCGACCACGAGGTTCTTTTAAATCTCAGGGACTACTACGGCTTTGACGAGCAGTCGGTGGTGCTTATTCTTGAATACTGCGCGCGGCTCGGAAAGACCTCCGCGAGATACTATGAGACGGTAGCGAAGGATCTCTTTGAAAAGGGAGCCGGGGATTTCAAGTCGATAGAAGAGGAATTTGCAAGAAGAAGCGAAGCTTCGGACTTTGAAAGCGAGATAAAGAGGGAATTCGGGATAGACGTAAAGCTTTCGGCGAAGCAGAGCGGTTACATAAAAGCCTGGAAGGAAATGGGCTTCGGGACGGATATGATCTCTATAGCGCGTGAAAAATGCGTAGACGCGACTAATAAAATATCTTTTCCGTATATCAACAAGGTGCTTTCGTCCTGGAAGGAAAAGGGCATTACTACCCCGGAAGCCGCTATGAACGAAAAGAAACCGGATGTAAAGGGAAAAGAGAGTTCTTTTGATCTTGACGAATTCGACAGATTCACCCTCGGTGAAGGAAAGGAAAATAAATGAACTACAGTCAGGAAGCTATAAAAAAGGCATACGACGAGCTTTCGAAAAGGCGCGACAGCGCCGCCGCGGTGCAGAATTCGCGGGTTGAGGAGATAAAAAGATCCTATCCCGAGATATATTCGGTATATGAAGAGATTCTCTCAACCAAGGACAGGCTCTCGGAGGTGATACTCTCAAGAAGCGGCGACGTTCGTGGGGCGATCGAAAGGATAAGAGAGGGAAACCTTGCTCTCCAAAAGCGCTTAAGAGAGCTTCTTTCCGGCTTCGGATATCCTGAGGACTATCTTGATCGGCACTACAGCTGCCCTATCTGCCGGGACCTCGGCGTTAAGGACGGAAACCGCTGCGAATGCGTTACCGCGCTTTTGGATAAGTATGCGGTGGAAGAGATGAACCGGCTTTGCAGCATAAAGCTCGGAAGCTTCGCGGATTTCGATCTTTCATATTATCCCGAGAGATACCAGTACGGCGGCTCTACGTATAATCCGAGAGAGATAGCGGAAAATCATCTTCGGTACTGCATGGAGTACGCAAAAAAATTCCCGGACGGCTGTCCTTCGCTTTTTATGCTCGGACACACCGGTCTCGGAAAGACGTTTTTATCCGGATGCGTCGCAAGAGAGCTTCAGCAGAGGGGCTTCAGCGTAGCGTTTGATCTCGCGCAAAACTACCTCCACGAAATAGAAAAAGAACACTTCGGCCGCTCCGACGGCGATACGGTATCGGTGCTTATGAACGCGGACCTCGTTATTCTTGACGATCTCGGGAGCGAGCTTCCCTCTAATTTCAACGCGGCGGCGCTTTATAACATTATAAACCCGCGTCTTAACGCCGGAAAGCCGATAATCGTAAGCTCAAATCTTTCGATCGAAGGGCTCTCGGCAAGATATGACGACAGGATAATGTCAAGACTTATGGGGATGTTCAAAACGCTTCGGTTTATCGGCGAGGACATAAGGCAGATAAAGCGAAGACAGGGAATATTTATGTAGATTATGCAGATCAAATGCAGGCCGGATTACCAGCCTGCATTTTTCATGCAAAAAAGCGCCGAAGAAAAATCCTCGGCGCTGTGGGGTGGATAGTCGGACTCGAACCGACGGTCTTCAGAACCACAATCTGACGCGTTAACCAACTACGCTATACCCACCGTATGTATTTCACGTTCCTTTTTTTCGGAACCGTTGCTTATTATAACATATCTTTTCGGAAAAATCAATAGTTTTTCTAAAAAAATTTTTCACCTCCGCTTTTGTTCCGCACGAAACTCCAAAAGCGGAGGTATTTTTTATATTCTTCAGACCCTTGCTAAGAGTATTTCGGCCTTACCGGAAACCGTCGCGGAGGTGTTCGCGGGGACGAATATGCTGCTCCCCTTTTTGATATGCTCCGAACCTCCGAGCCATTTTATCGTGGCTTCTCCGGAAAGAACGACCGCGGATGAAAAGCTCGCGTTCAATATCCCGAAATCGCCGTCAAGTCTTAGAAGAGCCGCAGTGAATTTATCGCACTCCGCTAAAAGTCTAAGGGTTCCCCCGCCCTTTTTGGCAAATTTTCCTACGGGTCCGTAAGGGACCGACATTATGTCGGTATCGGTCACGTCTATCGCTTTATCGATATGAAGCGGTCTCGGCTTTCCGTCTGCTCCGAGACGGCCGTAATCGGAAACCCGGTAGGTAGTGTTTGAATTCTGCTGGACCTCGGCTATAAGGATCCCCTTGCCGATGGCGTGAAGCGTCCCGGCGGGGATAAAGAACACGTCGCCCTTCTTGACCTTCACATGGTTGCAGACCTCGTCTACCGTATTGTCGCGGACTCTGCGGCTGAATTCTTCCTTATCTATTTTTTTCTTCATCCCGTAGATAAGCTCCGCGCCCGGCTCGCAGTCTACCACATACCACATCTCGGTCTTTCCGTATTCCCCTTCGACTCTAAGCGCGTATTCGTCGTTCGGATGTACCTGCAGGGAAAGCCTGTCGTGAGCGTCGATAAGCTTTATCAGAAGAGGAAAATAGGAAAATTCCGAAGCTCTGCTCCCTATCGCCGCGTCGCCCCAGAGCTTTATAACCTCCGAAAGCTTTTTACCGGCGTGCTCGCCGTTCATGACAACCGATTCGCCGTCCTTGTGGCAGGAGAGCACCCATGCCTCCGATACCCTTTCAAGGTCGGTTTCAAAGCCGTATTCCGTTTTAAGTCTCTGACCTCCCCAGATATAATCCTTAAGCGGCGCTTTCAGTATAAGCGGATACATATTCATAATAACAACTACACCCTTTCTTTGTTGATTCTCAGTACCGTTCCCGGCGAAAGACGGTATTCGCACGTAATTCTGTATATCCCGGCGGCCTTGTTTGCGGATTCAGCGCTAAGGCCGTCAGGATCGGTTATTTCTCTGACTCTGAATTTCACCGGCTCCCTTCCGGGGATGATAGCTTCAAGCTCGTCTCCCTTGAAAAAGCGGTTTCTTTCGGATATTTCACACCAGCCGTCGCTGTATTTCAATACGATCGCGCATACGTCGTACCGTCTTATATAACCTCCGTCAAGATAGTTCTGTCCGGGGGGCATATCCTTGAAGTAAAAGCCTGTGGAGTATTCTCTGTGGGATACCTTCTCGGTCTCCGAGACTATCCACTCCGGAACGGGTTTTCCGGGATTTTCGGCTATAAAATCTGCCGCCGCCCTGTAAGCGTTTGTTATTACTGCGGTATAATATGACGACTTCGCTCTGCCTTCGATCTTAAAGCTTGATATTCCCGCGTTTCTGAGTTCCTCAAGGTTCCTTATCATGTTAAGATCCTTAGCGTTAAGAATGTATGTCCCGCCGTCGTCCTCAAATATCGGGAAATACGTCCCCTCGCGGGTTTTTTCGGTAAGAGCGTAGCTCCACCTGCAGGGCTGGGCGCATTCTCCGCGGTTTGCGTTTCTTCCGGTCAGGTACTGAGACAAAAGACATCTTCCGGAAAACGATACGCACATCGCGCCGTGCACAAAAGCTTCTATTTCAAGCTCGGGCGGGGTTTTATCCCTTATCGTTTTAATTTCATCTATGCTGAGCTCTCTTGCAAGCACCGTTCTTTTCGCGCCCATTTTATAAAACTCTCGCGCGGAAGCATAATTTACCGTTCCGGCCTGTGTGGAGATATGGATATCTATTTCCGGAGCGTATTCCTTTAAGAGCGCCATAACGCCTATATCGCTGACTATGAACGCGTCCACGCCCGCAGCTTTTGCCTGAGCCGCGAATTCCTCCAGCTGATCTATCTCGCGGTTTTCGGGGAGAGTGTTGCAGGTAAGATAAATCTTTTTCCCGAGACCGTGGGCGAGATTACACGCCGCTTCAAGCTCCTCCTGAGAAAAATTATCCGGAGCCGAGCGCATTCCGAAGCTCTTTTTTGCAAGATACACCGCGTCCGCGCCGTACATAAGCGCAAGTCTTAAGCTTTCGGGATCGCCGGCGGGAGATAAGACCTCCGGCTTTAATAAAGTATTCATACCTCAAGCCCCGCCGCTTTTATATTTTCCTGATGTTCCGCATATGTCTCGGCGTAATAGAATTCTCCGGTCTCGGCGCTCGAGCAGAAGAAGTAATAATTCGTTTCATTCGGATGAAGCGCCGCGTCTATAGCTTCCTTTCCGGGATTGCAGATAGGTCCGGCGGGAAGTCCCTGGCAGACGTAGGTATCGTACGCGTCTATCATTTCCTGAAGCTCTACCATCGAGCCTTTCTTGATGACTTCGATATATTTGTTGGTCGCGTCGGTCTGGAGTCTCGGATAGATATCCGGGTGCTCGAGACGGTTATAGAATACCGAAGCGATATTTTTCATCTCTTCGCCGACTCCCGACTCAAGCTGAAGAATGGAAGCCATAGTTATGACCTCTTCGACTGTCCTTCCGGCGTCCTGGCATTCGCGGATAAAGTCCGCGTTCATTATCTCGTCGGTGCGCTCCTTGATCTTTCTCACGATATTATAGACCGAATCTCCGACGTAGAATTCGTAGGTATCCGGGAAAAGATATCCCTCATACTTATAATATTTCATTCCCGACGAGCTGACATGGGATTCAAAGTCAAAGCCGTATATGTTTGTATTAAATGCGAAGATGAATTCGTCGGCGGAGCAGACTTCGTTCTCTTCAAGAATCCGCGCGCAGTCGTCTATCGTAAGGCCCTCGGTGAATGTTACCGTAACCGTAGGAAGAACGTCGCGAGCTTCGGAAAGCGCTTCTATAAGTTCAGGATAGCTCATAGAACGCTTTACCTCGATATCTCCGGGATAAACCGCTCCGTCCCCTACCTGAAGCTTCGCGTACTGCGTGAAGAGCTTGGGGTACTGGATTATCCCGTTTTCATAAAGATAGTCTGCGATATCCGATATCGTCCAGTTGGATTCTATATAAAGCGTGAACCTGTTTTCGTCGGTATCTATCCCGAGAAAATCCCGCCCTACTACGATAACAAAGAGCGAAATAATGATCGAACAGCAGATAACGAGCGTGGCAAGGACTATACCGCCGTATGCGGAATAGTTCGCTTTTCTTATTCTTTTGCGCTTTCCTCTGATAACAGGCCGGATGATCTCCTCCTGCGCCGCCGGCTTTAAGCGCTCGTCGGTCGCTATGACCGAACCCTTTTCAAAGCTTATCGTACCGCCTTCGGTCTCGTTCTCGACCCCGTCCGGCAGATCGGATCCTGAGCTTGCGGTTTCGGTATTTTCCTCTGTCCCTTCCTTCTTTCGGTCGCTCTTGTTCATGATCGAACGGAGGTAGGTATCAAAGATGTCGTCTCTCATTTTTTATCCTTTCACTTTCATCACTTCTTATTGAGCGCTTTCATCAGCTTTTCCGCGCGCTCGGCGTTAAACAGCGTACTGACGATCTCATACGAAAATTCAAGCGCGGAGCCCATTCCGCAGGCTGTGATTATCTTTCCGTCGGTTACTGCGGCGGTATCGACAAATTCCGCGCCTATAAGCTGGTCCTCAAAACCGGGATAGCAGGTCGCTTTCTTGCCCTTCAAAAGTCCCTTATGCCCCAAAACGGACGGAGCCGCGCATATAGCGGCTATCGGGATACCGTTTTCGGCGCAATAGTCTATGGCTTTTTGAACGTAGGGCGATTTTTCAAGATTCAACGTTCCCGGCATTCCTCCAGGAAGTATGATCATTTCTATGCTTCCGTCAAGAATTACTTCCTCGGCGATGAGGTCGCAAAAAACCGTTATGCCGTGGGAACCGGTCGCGGCTCTTGAATTAACTCCTACGGTCTTTACCTCTTTTTCGCATCTTCTTAAGCAGTCAACGGGCGAAAGAGCTTCTATTTCCTCGTAGCCGTTTGCAAGATATACCAAAATCATTATTTTACTCCTTCCAGCGCGGATCTAAGCTGTTCTTCCGCGTCTTTAAGCACCGTTTCGGTGATATTGTCCCCGCCGAGAATCCTTGCTATCTCGAGCGTTCTGCCTTTGAAATCAAGCGGTTTTATTTCGGTGGTGGTTCTATGCTCGCCGCTGGATTTTTCTATAAGTATATGATCGTCTCCGACTATCGCTATCTGAGCGAGGTGAGTTACGCAGAGCACCTGGCGCTTTCTTGATATCTCCCGGAGCTTGATACCGATCTTTTGGGCCGCGCGTCCGCTCACTCCCGCGTCTATCTCGTCAAAGATCATCGTCGGGATAGAGTCGCGGTCGGATATAACGCTTTTAAGCGCGAGCATTATCCTCGAAAGCTCGCCGCCCGACGCTATCTTCGCCACAGGCTTCGGCTCTTCTCCCCTGTTTGAGGATATCAAAAGCTCCGCTCCGTCCATGCCGTTTCCGGTAAGCTTTCCTCTTTCGAGCCGCATTTCTATCCTCACGTCCGGCATATTAAGAAATCTCAGCTCGTTTTCTACCTGTTCGCGGAATCGCTTTGCGGCTTCTTCTCTGAGACGGCTGAGATTTTCAGCCTTCTTTGAAGCGACAGCTAAAAGCTCCGATTTTTTTCTTGCAAGCTCTTCAAGCTCAAGCTCTGAGCCCGAGATCTTCGTAAGCTCCTCGCGAGATTTTTCGCAGAGCTCTATTACGTCCGAAAGCTCGGGACCGTATTTTCTTTTTATCCTTGTAAGATCGTCTCTGCGCTGTGAAAGTCTTTCATATTCCGCGGGATCGATATCCAATGACTCGCAAAGTCTCTCGAGCCCGTCGGCGATATCCGAAAGCTCGATCTCCGCGGAAGCGAGCCTTTCGGCATACGGTTTAAGATCAGAAAAAATATCTTCTGAGCTTTTTATTTCATCAAGCGCGGATCTTACGGCTTCTGTAGCGCCGTCCGTCTCATCGTCTCCCGAAAGAAGCAGCGAAGCCGTGTGCAAAGCTTTAGAAAGCTCTACGGAATTGTCAAGAAGTCTGAATTTCTCTTCTACAGCTATGTCCTCGCCCGGCTCGGGTTTAAGCGGCTCGATCTCTTTTATTACGGATTTAAGATATTCCGCTCTCGCCTTTGTCTCGCGGTCGGACCTGCTTATTCTTGACATCTCCCTCGCGGTGAGCTGAAGCTCCCTGAAGGAAGCCCTGTAGTCCTCAAGAACCTCGTCGGTCATGGCGTATCCGTCAAGTATTTCAAGATGCTTAGAGGGGTCCAAAAGTATCTGGCTGTCGTGCTGACCGTGGATGTTTATAAGAAGATTTCCGAGCTCCCTGAGCGCCGAAACGCTTACTGCGCGGGAATTTATCCTTGCCGCTCCCCTGCCGTCCTGTGATATTTCACGCGAGACTATCAGCTCGTCCTCCGGCTCTATCCCAAGCTCTTTCAGCTTATTTACGGCTTCCTCTGGGATATCGGTAAAAACTGCCGAAACATAAGCTTTTTCCGCTCCCGCACGGACTATTTCCCTTGAAACTCTCTGGCCGAGGACCGCGTTTATACCGCCTATCAGGATAGACTTTCCGGCGCCCGTCTCGCCTGTAAACACGTTAAGGCGCGGGCCGAGCTCTATCGTCGCGTTTTCTATTACCGCAAGGTTCTCTATATGAAGCTCCTTCAGCATTTCCGTACTTCCTTTTACAAGAGTTTTTCAAGTATGCTAAGCATCTTTTCCGCGTCCTCGGTAGAACGCATCATAACAAAAATAGTATCGTCTCCGGCGAGAGTTCCTACTATATCGCTGTAGCCCGCGTTGTCGAGCCTTGCGCATACAGCGCTCGCGGCTCCGGCGTGGCACTTTATCACTACCGTGTTCATCGCCCTGTCTACTCCGTATACCGAGTCGGCGAAATATCTTGAAAGATTTGCAAGCGCGCCGCCGTCCCTGTCTGCTCTCGGGACGGAATATTTATAGCTGCCGCCCTCTCCGAGAACCTTCGTAAGATTCATTTCCCTTATATCCCTCGAAACGGTGGCCTGAGTAACGGAAAAACCGCGTTCAAGCAAGAGCGCCTGGAGCGTTTCCTGAGTATCGACTTCATAGTGCGTGACGATATCGAGTATCGCCTTTTTTCTGTCTGTTTTCATCCTTTCCTCCTTATTTTTCCTGCGATCATATAAATTCCCGTTATATTTGTTTACTGTTACTCTATTGCTGCGGCTTTGCGGGCTGCATAAGCTTTGAGTTTATCGCCCTGAAATAGCTTCCCCCGCGTATATCTATAAGCCTTAACCTTTCATCCGCACGCTCGACCGTCACCATATCGCATTCGTCAAGCGCTATCGGCTCGCTTCCGTCAACCGAAACTCCGGCTTTTGTTCTTCCGTCGGAGTGAAATCTTATCTCTATCTTTTTATCCGGCGAAAAAAGCATAGTTCTTGCAAAAAGCGAATGCGGACAGATCTGCGTGAATTCTATGCAGTCAAGCGTTGGCTCGATAAGCGGCCCGCCGGCCGAAAGCGAGTATCCCGAAGCTCCGGTAGGGGTTGAAAATATCAGACCGTCGGCTCTTAAAGACGAGACCGTGATACCGTCGGCTCGAACCGTGAAGTCGTGGATCCCTCTGCCGCCGTAGTTTGAAATTACCGCTTCGTTAAGCGCGGTAAGCTTTTTCATCTCGCCGCCGTTATATATTATCCCCGCGCTTATCATCATTCTTTCTTCGACTCTGTAATTTCCCTCGATAAGCGCTTTAAGGCATTCAAGCTCGTCAAGCTCCAAAGAAGCCATGAATCCGAGTCTGCCGCAGTTTATTCCCAAAAGCTCCTTTCGGTTCATGGAGGCCATACCCGCGCATTTAAGTATGGTCCCGTCCCCGCCGATAGAGATCATTATATCGCAGGATTTCGCCGCTTCATCCTGTGAAAGAAACTCCGCGCCGGAAAAATCCGCTTTATCTTTTGCAAAATCGGGAAGCAGGATCTTGCAGCCAAGCTTACTCAGTATCCCGCACGTCTCGACGGTACAGGAAAGAGAGTGCAGCTTTTCAAAATTCGGATATACAAAAACTGTCATTTCTTCACCGCTTTTTCTTTGAACGCAGTATCTACGAGCGCTCTGTAGTCTATATCAATATCCGTAAAGCTTTCAGACTTTACAAGATGTGCGAGATATTCAATATTTCCGTCCCCGCCGGTTATCGGCGAGGGAATAAGTCCCCTTACGCTAAGACCTATGCTTTTATAGTATGCGCAAAGGCTTTTTAATACATCCTCATGCGCGTTTCTGTCTTTTACAATCCCGGACTTTCCGAGATATTTTTTCCCGGCTTCAAACTGCGGCTTTATAAGTATCGCCGCCCCGCTGCCTTCGGTTAGTATCCTTTTTATCGCTTCGGCCGAGAATCTTGAAGAGATAAACGACAGATCCGATACCGCAAAATCTATTTTTTCGTCAAACATCGCGGCGCTTAAGTCCTTGACGTTTACGCCCTCCATATTCACAACTCTTTTATCGTTTAAAAGCTTCTTTGAAAGCTGTCCGCGGCCGACATCCGCGGCATAGACCTTTTTCGCGCCGTTTTGAAGCAGGCAGTCGGTGAATCCTCCCGTAGAAGCGCCTATGTCAAGGCAGATAAGGCCCGAAGCATCGATTTCAAAGCTTTTAAGAGCCTTTTCAAGCTTTAATCCCCCGCGGCCGACATATTTAAGAGTCTCGCCGCTGAGAACTATTATATCCGTCTCGGAAACTTCAAACGACGGCTTCTTTATCTCAACGCCGTTCACGCTCACCTGTCCCGAGGTTATATATTCCTTCGCGCGCTCTCTTGACGGACAAATCCCTCGGCGAACCGTTTCCTGATCAAGTCTCGGCATTCCGGCTCCTTATCTTTTCAGTCATTTTTTCAGCCGTCAGCCCGTAAAGCTTAAAAGCTTCACAGACGCTCATGCACGGCACAAAGTCTTCTATCGCAGTTCTTACCGTATTGGGCGCGAGAGCCGCTATCTTTTCGCCGACAGAGCCTTCCTTCATGCATTCCTCGAAGATATATGCAAATTTATGCGAACGGATTATTTCTATAGCTTCATCCTGTAAAGGGAATATCCTTGTCAGCCTTAAAAGGTCCGCTCCTAAATCAAGCGAAGCTTTTTCCGCTTCGGAAGAAAGTCTTCCGTATGCGATTATCAGCGTATCAGAGCCGCGATTTTTGTATTCAAATTCCGTGGTGGGAGTTCCTATGAAATCCTCCCCGCCTTTCGGCATTCTTACAGCCGAAAGCCCTTTATCCTCATAAAGCGCTTTATTTAGGCACAGTCTCATTTCCTCATACCCCGCCGGGGAGTAAATAGTCACTCCCGGCACCGTCGTGAGAAAAGGTATATCGAAAAGTCCCTGATGGGTTTCGCCGTCTTCGCCTACTATCCCCGCGTTGCAGATTGCAAGCACCGTATGAAGCCCCGGGATGGCGATATCGTGTATCAGCTCGTCGTAGGAGCGCTGTAAGAAGCTCGAATATACCGAAAATACAGGAAGCTTCCCCATGGTCGCAAGTCCCGCTGCGAAGCTCACCGCGTGCTCCTCCGCTATCCCTACGTCAAAGAGCCTGTCCTTCAAACCGTCGTTGAAATGATTGAGCCCTACGCCGTATTTCATCGCGGCGGTGATCCCTATGATCCTTTCGTCCTTCTTTGCAAGCCTTGCAAGCTCTTTTCCGAATTCGTCCGAGAACGACGGTCCGGACTCCTGCTTTTCGCCGGTCTCGGCGTCGAATTTACCTACGCCGTGATACTCTCCCGGTTGCTGCTCCGCAGGCACATACCCTTTTCCTTTAACGGTATTAACCTGAACAAGGACGGGTCCACCGAGCTCCTTGGCGCTTTTGAGAGCCGCCTCGAGCTTTTCAAGATTATGCCCGTCGACCGGTCCTATGAATTCAAACCCGAAGTCCTCAAACATCGTCGAATGAAGTATTCTTTCCTTTATGCTGTCCTTGGACGCTGAGATTATGCTGCTGATACCGCTCCCGATAATAGGAATAGAGCCTATTACCTTCTTTGCTCCGGATTTTATGTTTCTGTAGGTCACTTTTGTGCGAAGCTCTGAAAGATACGCCGCGAGACCTCCGATATTTTTTGAGATCGACATCTCGTTATAATTCAGTATAACTATAATATTGCAGCCCGAATTTCCGGCGTTATTCAGTCCCTCAAAGGCAAGCCCGCCGGTCATGGCGCCGTCTCCTATCACCGCGACAACGTGATGACCGTCCCCGGAAAGTCTCATGGCTTCCGCCATTCCGAGAGCTACCGATATTGAATTAGAGCTGTGGCCGCTGATATTTGAATCGTGCTCCGATTCAGATGGACGGGTAAAACCGGAAATCCCTCCTTTTTTTCTGAGGGTGTGAAAATCCTTGTATCTCCCTGTGAGAAGCTTATGCGTATAGCTCTGATGCCCTACGTCGAATACTATCTTGTCGTTCGGAGAATCAAATACCTTATGAATAGCGACAGTCAGCTCAACCGCGCCGAGGTTTGAACTCAGGTGCCCTCCGTTTTTTGATACGGTGGAGATTATCTTATCCCTGATCTCGGCGCATAGCTCCTCTTCCTGCTTGAGCGAAAGCTTTTTAAGCTCCTGCGGCAGATCAAGCCGCGACAAAAGCCTGTATTTCAAGATATCACTTCATTTCAAAATTTCAAATCAGAATTTTCGTCTGCAAAGCTCGACTGCGTATTCCCTTAAAAGCTCGCTCCCGGGGTATTTTTCAAGAACCCCTGCGGCTTCGCCGCTGAGTTTTTCCGCTTCCTTCTGCGCGCCGGATATTCCGAGCAGGTCCGCAAACGTCGGCTTATGCCTTTCCTTATCGCTTCCTATCGGCTTTCCGAGCGTGGAAGCGTCTGATGTTACGTCAAGTATATCGTCTATTATCTGGAAAGCAAGTCCGATATTTTCCGCATACTTTTCTGCGTCGCGGAGCTTTTCGTCGTCCGCGCCGGCTAAAACCGCTCCGAAAACGCAGGAAGCGATCAGCATCCTTCCGGTCTTAAGCTTCGACATTTTTCGCAGAAAAGGCTCGTCGATCTCCTCATGCCTTCCCTCGCTCCATAAGTCGAGCGTCTGTCCGGCTATCATTCCCTTATTTCCGGCGTTTTTGCTTAAAACCGATATAAGCTTTACGGCAGTCTCGGGGGATATTTTCCCCTCCTCCGACAGCCTTGCTATGATTTCATACGGAAGTATCGCAAGTCCGTCTCCAGCTAAAAGCGCTTCGGCCGTTCCGTAGGCTATATGCGTGGATGGTTTTCCACGCCTTGTATCGTCGTCGTCCATCTCCGGCATATCGTCGTGTATTAAAGAAAACGTGTGAGTCATCTCTATCGCGCACGCAGCTTCATATACCTGCGGCGGCGGGGATATTTCCCCGGAAAAGAGCTTGTAAAATTCAACGACCATAACCGCTCTTATCCTCTTGCCGCCTGCCGAGAGAGCATATTTTTCCGCTTCGAGAACCTTTTCCCACGGCGAATTCTCTTTTATCTCAAGCTCTGGAACGTTATACAGATACCCGTTAATTTTAGAAACCTCGGCGCTTATCCCGTCTTCAAATATTTTTTTCATCCGTTATCTCCTTCTCGGCCTTATCAAGGGCGCTCTTGCATTCCTCCAAAAGCTTTGCTCCCTCTTTATAAAGCCTTGCGGTTTCTTCAAGCGGCGTTGATTCGTTCCTTAACAGGTCGCATATCTCCCTGAGCCTTTTTACAGATTCTTCATAATTCATCTAATTCACCCGTTACCTCTGCGCCGACTGAGCCGCCGCGCATTATTATTCTTATCTCGTCCTTTGCGGAAAGCATGTCCGCTTGCGGAATAAGTTCCCCGTTTTTGTATACGATCGCGTACCCGCGTGAAACTACCCTCTGCGGGTCGAGACTTTCAAGAAGCCCGCCTATGGCTTCAAGCCTTAGTCTTCCGAGCCTGATTTTTTGCTGCGCTCCGTTTTCAAGTCTCTCCGAGAGCGCTTCAAGCTCCTTTCGCCGTGCCTTAATCCTTGAGCTTAAGGAATATCCTATAAGCATATAATCTATTCCCCTGAGATTTTCTCTGAGAGCTCCTATTCTTGAAAGCGCGGAATGCTTTAAAAGCGCCGAAAGAGTATCAAGCTCTCTTCTCATCTCCGCTATATCCGGCGTAGCGAGCTCTGCGGCTCCGGACGGAGTAGGCGCTCTCAGGTCCGCCGCAAGATCCGAAAGAGTCCAGTCGGTTTCATGACCTACCGCCGAGATCACAGGAGTACTGCATGACGCGACGGCCATAACTACGGTCTCGGCGTTAAATGCCGAAAGATCGTCCGACGAGCCGCCGCCCCTTGTAAGTATTATTACGTCCGCGCCGGAGCTGTCGGCCATAGAAAGCGCTGAAACTATCCCCTGCGGGGCGAAATCGCCCTGTACAAGAGTCGGAAAAACCGTGAGCTTTGCTATCGGATATCTTCTTGACGTTATATTTTTTATGTCCTGAAGGGCCGCGCCGTCCGGCGAAGTTACTACCGCTATGCTTTTCGGATACTTCGGGACCGGCTTCTTAGGGGCGCTGAATATCCCGAGCGCTTCAAGCTTTTCTTTAAGCTTTATAAGCGATAGATACTCCGCTCCCGCGCCGTCGGGAAGAAGCTGTGCGACCTTTATCTCGCAGCTTCCGTCTCGCTGATAGTAGTCGAGCGCTCCGTAAGCTATCGCCGAAATCCCGTCAAATGGCGCAAATCTCAGCTTCGCCGCGTACTGAGCAAACATCACCGCTTTTATCGAGCAGTCCCCGTCCGTAAGACGGAAATACATATGCCCCGCCCTGTCGCGGCCGAGATCCGTTATTTCTCCTTTTACCGCTATCCCCCTGAATTTGGGTTCGGTCCTTAATTTTGCGGAAAGTATATTTGAAATCTGAGAGACGGTATATATGCTCAAAGTACCTCTCCCTCCCTTATCGCCGCGTAGATAGCGATCCCTGCCGCGTTGTCGGATGAAAACTCGGGATCTGCAAAGTATGCTTCAAATCTGCCGGCGACGCTTTCTCTTATAATCCTGTCTGACATCACGCCGCCGGCGTAAACTATCGGCAGCTCGCCGTATTCTTTCAGAGCCCACTCGGTCGTTTTAATTATCGCGGCTTCGATATATTTAATGCAGTAAAGCGCGATATCTTCCTTTTTCTCGCCGTCTGAAAGCATTTTTTTGCATATATTCTCAAGCCCCGAAAAGGAGCAGCAGCCGTCTTTTATATGTGGAGAGATCCTGAATTTTCTTTCGGATCTTATAGCAAGCTCTTCAAGCTCCTTGCCGCAGGGAAATTTCAGTCCGAGCGTTACCCCTACTCTGTCTATGGCCTGTCCCGCCTTAAGATCGCTCGAGGAAGCTATCTCTCGGCATGTCAGAGCTTCATCCTTATCCGGCGCGCAGATCAGACAGTCCGTGGTGCCGCCGCTGACGTGAAAGGCGATAAAGCTTTTTTCGCTTTTTAACAGGTCAAGCCTTCCGGATGAATATAGCGCCGCAAGGATATGTCCTACCTGGTGCGAGGTTTTATAGAGCTTCACGCCGAGCGCGGAGCTTATAAGCTCTCCCGCGGTCTCGCCCGCCAAAAAGCACGGCATATACGAGCCTTCGACGTTTCTCGGTCTTACCGATACTCCTACTGCGCGTATATCGGAATTTGAGCTCTCCAAAAGCTCCTTCGCCGTTTCGGGAAGCTGTCTTGTGTGATGAAACACCGCGTCGGACTGCCTTATCCCCTTTTCGCCATCTTTTACGGGAAGAAGCTTTTTACGCTGTCTTATTATTCCCGAAGACGGCTCGTATATCGCCGCGGATGTGGTATAGTTTGAAGTATCAATTCCGAGGAAGCTTTTCATCTTCTTTAAGGCTTCTTGTAAACGAGCCGAGCACTCCGTTCACAAATCTTACGTCGCTGTCCTGGCCGTAGGCTTTCGCAAGACCTACCGCTTCGTTTACGACCGCGTTCACGGGGACCTTTTCCCTTCTGTATAATATCTCGAAAACAGCGAGCCGCAGAATAGAAAGATTTACCCTCGGTATCCTGCTTACCGCCCTCGTTGAGGAATATCTTGAGATTACGCCGTCAAGCTCGGGGATTTTTGAAAGAACGTCCTTTACGGTTTCCTCGACCTCTTCCTCGCATTTATACTCGTAGTCGGTTTCATGCCGTGTTATAAGCTCGCTCACGTCCTCATCGGTGAAGGTCTTTTCAAACAGCAAAAGAAATTCCGCTTCCCGGATCTCATGTCGTGTCATATTTTTTCTCCTAATATCTAAAAAAATTAAGAAAACGGAGTGCTCTGCGGATATGCTTTCGACCAAGCGCGGTTACTTGCCGCGCTCGGTCTTTAAAGCTAATTATTCTTATTCGTTTTCACGGCTGTCAAACTCAACGTCCGCTACCGTTACGTCGACTTTGGATACCGTGACTCCGGTCATCGACTGCACGGCGGCTTTGACCTTTTCCTGGATCTGCTCGCAGACGTTCACAACGTTATATCCGCTTTTCGCCACTATCGATACCGCGATCCTGCATACTCCTTCAGACATCGTGACTCCGATATCGCTCAGATCTCCGGTCGAGCGAAGAAGACTTTTTATCCTGAACTGCTTCGCGGGAATTCTGTCCACTCCGTCAACCTCAAGCGCGGCATTTTTTACAATGGTGATAATTACGCTCTCGGATACTTTAAGAGTACCCCTCTGGCTGCCTGATGTTTTTTCCATTTTTTATGCTCCTTTATACTTCCGGGTGACTGTATATACCTTTTATACATTTATACATTATACAGTATATCACAGTCTTTATAAAATTTCAACTACTTTACCTCAAAAATTCTGATATTTTCATTCGGCACCTGCGTTTCGCTGAGAAGGATATCTTTTATCTCCGCTGCCTGAGCTGCCGAAAGACCGTCGGATTTTACTACAATGCTTGCGTTTTCGCCGTCAAGATATACCACGCAGTCCTCATATCCGCATGCGAGTATCAGGTTCTCTATCTCCGCTTCGCTCTCTATAAGCGATGAAAGCGATACCGCGTTTTCGGTGTAGGTCGCCATCTCCTCCTCGGTTATGTCCCGACCCTCCAATACCATCTTAAGCGTTTCTACCGCTTCGTCTCTGGCGGTGAGCTTATCAAGCCTTGCCTGGGAGAAATAATCCTCCGAAGAATAGCTGTTGAGCTCAGTTCCGTTTACATACTGCACCTCGCCGTAGGTCTCCCCGATATCAGCGTTTTCCATCACCTCAGTAGTCGGGATCTCGGGCTTTGAAAGCTTGTAGTTTGCATACACCGTCACTCCCAAAAGAAGAGTGAGACCCGCTAAGATGATATGCCTTTTGTTTACCTTTAAACTGACGCTTCTGTGAAAATTCCTCATAATTTCCTCCTGAATCTGATTTATTTTGATTCGGTCACATAGACCTTGCCTGTGGGTATATCCAATACGGTCGAAGCCGCATTTACCACCTTTTCCTTTACCTGCGGCCTGCCGCCGCCGGTGCACACGATCAGCACCCCTAATATTTTCGGATTGTCCTTTTTCCTGATCAGCGCTTGCTGCGAACCTGCTATAACGGTTTCGCTGCTCCTTTTTCCGTCCGACTCGCTTAGATCCTCGGCGTAAACCGTTTCCTCGCTTCCGGACAGAGTTATCATTACGCTCACTTCTCCCGCACCGCGTATCTCGGAAAGAATATCTTCAAGCCGCGCTTCAAGCTCCTTGCGGTAGTCCTGTACCTCCGAAGCCGCGCTTTTGGGAATATTCTCCTGCTCCGGCTCATCCCTGCTCTTCGGCGTTTTTAACGTCAGAAGAAGCAGCACGCATAAGATCGCTACTGCGGAATAGATCCAAAGCTTTGGGGTGCTTTTAAGCGTTTTGATTACTTTTTCTATTCCTTTTTCTTCCATTCAACCGTCCTCATAGCTTATTTCCGTCCCGATTTCTCCTATCCTTGTCTTTATAAGCTCCCGTATTTCCGGATCTCGGTCGGAATACTCTTCTGAAAGTCTCAGGCTTGCCTTTGTAATAAATATGCGCCTTGATTCGTCTATAGTAGTACCGACCGAAATTTTTTTGCATTCTATCCCCTGCTCCGAAAGAAGCGCTTCGAGATACTGCTCGATTCTTCCTTCAAGATCCTTTTTTACAAGCTCGTCGTTTGAATATACGCTTTCGCTGAGTTCTATTTCTTTAAGGCTCGACGTTATATCCGAAAAATCAGCGCCGCTTAAGAGCGAAGCTATCGTTATCACGGTAATAAGCGATATTATCGCTTTGATCTCCCGGCGGTATTTATCCGGCGCGAGGGCAAGAAGGAGGATATGGAGAGTACCGAGTACTGCTGCGGCTAAGACTGCCTGCGTAAAGAATTTCACAGCGAAAGTGCGCCTCCTAAAAGTATCAGCGTTCCCGTGGCGACGGTGAGCATAAGTCCGAAGAAGATAAGGGTAGTAGACAGAAAAGAAAACACGTCCGCAAGGCCGTACATCATCGACGACAGTCTGTCCGCGCCTATTAGTCTGCATATCCATCCGCTGAAAAGAAAGGAAGCTTTATATACCAGCGCGGAGATGATAGGAGTCAGAAGAAATACCCCGAGGACTACTATCCCGAAAGCTCCGGTGGCGGTCCTTATCGCGCTAAGACTCAGGCTAACCGCCTTATACGATTCCGAAAGAGAATATCCTATCACCGGAACAAAGCTTGATACCGCATACTTTCCCGCCCTGACCGCAAGCCCCTCCGCGCCTCTGCCAACTACCGTTTGAAGCGCAAGAATCCCTAAAAAGAGAGTCATTATAAATCCGATTACGACGGTGAGGATGTTTTTAAGAGCCGAGGTCAGGTTTGTCATGTCGGGGTTCAGAGCCTGTACTGCCGAAAGGATCAGCATTCCGCAAAGAATCGGCTTAAGAAGCGTGGATGTGATCACCGCCGCGGCTTCGCAGAAATACATCAAAATCGCGTTATATGAAACTGCCGAAGCGAGATTTCCGGAAGCTGCCGCTAAGGAAGCGAATACCGGGATATAGCTCAGCATGAACGCGGAAGCTCCCTTTATAGCTTTTACCGAGGACATGAAGCTTTCAACTGCCGACGGAGAGACGGCTATAAAGCATATCAGAACAAAAAGCTCGCTGTAAAGTCCTCCCCTGAAGCTTACGGCGGACGATACCGAGCATATAGCCGCGAAAGCCGTCACGGTAAGTATAAGCTTCACCGGGGCGTTTATCGCCTTTTTGAATATGTTCGATACATATTCAAGTATTTTCGATACGCTCAGATTTCTTATCCCCGAAACGTCGCCGGGGTCGATCCCGAGCTCTTCAAGTCCCTGCTCCGCTTCCCCTGTTTCGGTCTCGGAAAGAGAACGTGAGATATCCGACTCAATGCCTTCGGCTTCAATGTTAATTTCAAGCGCCGCTGAGATCATAAATATCGATATAAAAATAATTAAAGCTTTTTTTATCATGATAAAACAGTTTTTACAATTCCTACAAATTCTTTTAAAAGAGGAAGCGTCAAAAGAGCTACTGCCGCCCTGCCGGAGATATCTATCACGCTCCCGAGCGCAGTTTCCCCGCAGTCTCGGCAGGAGGATGAACTGAGCTCGCAAATGTAGCAGATTCCGAGCGCCCTGAAGGCGATATGAAGATATCCGGAACCGACGCCTTCATAGCTTAGGATACCGTCCGCGCCGGAAAACACCCGGCTTAAGCCTTCTACCGCCATGAAAGCGCAGAATATCATCGCTGATATCGATAAAAGCGCCGCGAGATCTCTGTTAGTCGGCTGGATCACTTTTGCAAGTACCGCGGCTGTAAGGCAGACTGCTGCGATCTTAAGTATCTCCATTAGATCAGAACCCGAACGCGGATCTTACCGTATCGAAGAGCTCCGAGATCTCGTTTACAAGCATCACCATCACGATAACAAGCCCCGCTATCGTTATCATCAGCGCCTGCTCGTCCCTTTCTGCTCTTTTTAAAAGCTGGCTCAGGACCGCTACTATTATCCCGAGCCCCGCTATCTGAAAAACAAGCGTTACTTCCATTTTCTTCTCCTTTTAAATCATCATTATCCCTATAGCCGCGCCGAGCGAAAGCCCGAGAGTAAGATATAATCTTTTTTCGGAATCGAGCCGCGCCTTTTTTTCGCTTGCGGTCCTCAGCGCTTCATCCCTTAAAAGTCTCAGCCTTTCAAGCTGGCTGTCAAGATCAGCCGAGCCGAGGATGTTCCCGGCTTTCTGCATTATCTTTAAACCGTCCTCGCCTACGTATCTTTTTTTGCATTCCGCTTCCCATTCTCCGGGAAAGCTTATCCCCTTAAGCTCAAAGCCCGCTGCTTCTTTTGATACCGTATAAACATCGTCGCGGGTGTATCCGAGCTCGGATATTATTTTTGATACGGTTTCCGCGGCTTCCTCGGTCTCAAGATATATCCTCTCTTTTTTTCGGTAAAGCTCCCTTGATATCAAAAAACCCGAAAGCGTGAGAATCAGCGCCGCATATATCCTAATCAAGCCTTTTCACCGCCGCTCTGCGGCTGCTGTCAAGCTCTGCGGAGAATCCGAAGGCTCCGGATTCATAAAGAGATCTTATCGCAGTTTTTTTCATAGCTTCCGAAAGATTTCCGGCATGGACCGCAGTTATGATCTTTACGCCGGAGTTTACTGCGTATGAAAGAGCTTTTCCGTCCGACTCGGAGCCTATTTCATCCACTATAAGCGCCCTTGGAGTCATTACCCTCACCGCTGTTTCTATCCCTATCGCCTTTGGATAGCCGTAGAATATATCGGTCATTTCCCCGACTCCGTTTTGCGCAGAACCTTTATGCGCCGACGATATCTCCCCGCGCTCGTCTATAAGAGATATCTTATATCGCGCTCCGAGCTGCCGGGAGATATCTCTTAAAAGAGTCGTCTTTCCGCTTCCCGGCGGGCCTGCGATTATAAGTCCCTCGGGACCGCTTTTGAAGCATTCGCTTACTATTTCATCCGCGCAGCCGATAATTTCTCTTGCAATGCGAACATTGAGCGAAGTTATATATTTCACCGCTTCGATTCCTTCGCCGCCCTGCGATATAACGGCCGTGCCGGAGATCCCTACCCTATTTCCTCCTCGCGTCGTTATATACCCCTGCGAAAGCTCGCGGGAATAGCTGTGCATTGAATATGAAAATGCTGTCTTGAAGCTGTGCTCTATGTCGGCCTGCGTGCATATGTAATCAAGAACACAGTCTTTATCTTTTAGGGATACGCAAAGCCGTCTTGAAAGTCTCAGCCTTATCTCATCCGCTTCTTCAAGCTCCGAAAAGCCGCTTAAAGCCTTTAGCACGTCCTGTGAAAGAAGCTCGAGCGCGTATTTAAGCTTTGATTCCATAAATTACAAAGTCCTCCGTTTTTATTATTCCGGGGATAAAACCCGCGTTTTTAAATTATATTCTTAAGCGCTTATAAATATTACAGTCTTGTCTTTTTCGTATTTATCCCTTTTATCCCGCCCACGGCTCCGGATAATATGCACAAAATCAGCTTTAAAAGAGACTGCTCGGTGGGAGGATCTTTTGACATTATGATCCCCGGGAGAAAGACGGCGAAAAAGATAACGGTCCCGCAGATAACCCCCTGAATAAGTCCCTTTGAGCGGCAGAGCTGCGCCGAGGAGTACGCGGAAATATAGGAAGCGAGAGACAGCGTTAAAATCGCCGCGGCGTTTATTATTCCGTCCGGAAGGCTTATAAATATCTGCAATACCGATACTGACGAGCAGACAAAAATCACCGTCCCCGCGCCCGCTAAAAGTCCGTAACCTATCGCTCTTGAAAAAGTATGCATAAAAAACCTCCCGAACGCCGTTTAATGATTATCACTAAACGATATTCGGGAGGATTGAATTTTAGAATACAAGCTTCGGGATTTACTTAGGGCATCACCGCGCAATTAGCGGCTAACGCCTTTTTGGCGCATCTACTTGCATATTTTTCGTCATATTTCACAAAAATCCTCGCGAATACACAAAGTATTAGCTCCGGTTTTTGTTTCATCTGACAAAAAATCTGACTGCGTATCTGCACCAAAATAATTGTGCGGTGACGCCTTAGAACATATCAGTCCTTTTCGATCGGCTCGTCCTTCTTGGATTTCTTATCATCCTTCGGCTCTTTTGATTCCTTTGCGGCTTTTGCAGCGTCCTCAGCCTTCTTCTTTTCGTCGTTAGCGGAGACGTTTGTAGCTATCGCCCACTTTTTGATCCTCATCTTGCATCTGTCCGAGCTGGTCTCGATAACGACGGTCTGGTCCTCTACCTTTACTATTATTCCTACGATTCCTCCGACTGTCTCTATCTCGTCGCCGACCTGGACGTTTTTGCGCATCTCTGCGTCGGCTTTTTCCTTCTTACGCTGGGGTCTTATCATGATAAAGTATAAAACTACCAGCATAAGGACCATGAATATCAGAGTGTACATAGAACCCGCCGTGCTTGCCTGCTGTGCGGCAGCGGCGTCAAGCAGTACCGATTTGAACATTTTATTTTCCTCCAATTATTTATTCTTGATATATTCGTCGATGGCCTTAGCGGCGGTTTTCCCCGCGCCCATCGCAAGAATTACCGTCGCGGCGCCTGTAACGGCGTCTCCTCCTGCGTATACGCCCTCGCGTGAGGTAAGCATATTTTCATCAACTACGAAGCATCCTCTGCGGTTGGTTTCAAGTCCCGGAGTCGTGGAGCGTATAAGCGGGTTCGGAGAGGTCCCGATAGCCATTATGACCGCGTCTACCTCAATTTCATGCTCTGAGCCTTCGATAGGCTTAACTCCGCGCCTTCCGCTCTGATCAGGCTCTGTGAGCTCCATACTCAGGCACTTTATCGCTCTGACTCTTCCGTTTTCATCGCCTAAGATCTCGGTGGGATTTGTAAGATATCTGAAATCTATCCCCTCTTCCTTAGCGTGATGAACCTCCTCGCGTCTTGCCGGCATCTCCTCCTCGGAGCGGCGATAAACTATATAAACCTTATCCGCGCCGAGTCTTAAGGCAGACCTTGCCGCGTCCATAGCGACGTTGCCGCCGCCCACTACCGCAACCTTTGAATTTTTGCTTATCGGCGTATCGTACTCGTCAAGATACGCCTTCATAAGATTTGTCCTTGTAAGATACTCGTTAGCGGAAAATACTCCTACCAAAGATTCTCCGGGGATGTTCATGAAGTTCGGAAGTCCCGCGCCGGTGCCGATAAATACCGCTTCATAGCCTTGCTCGAAAAGCTCGTCCACCGAAAGTATCTTTCCGATAACCATGTCGGTCCTGATATCCACCCCGAGCTCTTTAAGACCGTCTACCTCGCGAAGAACGGTAGCTTTCGGAAGTCTGAATTCCGGGATTCCGTACATCAAAACTCCTCCGGCGGTATGAAACGCTTCAAATACCGTTACTTCGTAACCGAGCCTTGCAAGATCGGAAGCGCAGGAAAGTCCGGACGGACCGGAACCTATGATCGCTACTTTATGTCCGTTAGGCTCCGGCTTTTCGGCATTTTTCGCCTTGTCGGCCATATAGTCCGCGCAGTATCTTTCAAGCCTTCCTATGCCAACAGGCTCGCCCTTTATTCCTCTTACGCACTTCGATTCGCACTGACTCTCCTGAGGACAGACCCTTCCGCAGACAGCGGGAAGTCCGTTTGTGGATTTGATTATGTCGTACGCTTCGGAAATGCATCCCTCTCTTACCTTAGCGATAAATTCCGGGATCCTTACTCCGACCGGGCAGCCGGATACGCAGGGCTTATTTTTACAGTTAAGGCATCTCTCCGACTCGTTTTTTGCCTCCTCGTCGGTGTAACACGACGTTACCTCCTTGAAGTTTCTTGCCCTTATCTTCGGCTCCTGCTCGGCGGCAGGGGTTTTATTAAGCTGCATATTAGGCATTTCTGACACCTCCGGTAAGTCTGCAAATGTGCTCTCTGTCGTAAGCTTCCTGATCCCTGTAAGCGGAATTTCTCTTCATCAGCTCGTCGAAGTCTACTTCATGTCCGTCAAAGTCGGGACCGTCTACGCAGGCGTATTTGATCTGCCCGCCGACTCTTACTCTGCAACCGCCGCACATTCCCGTTCCGTCTATCATTATCGGGTTAAGCGAAACGATGGTCTTGATGTTATAAGGCTTAGTCACCGCGCAGACGAATTTCATCATCGGAACAGGTCCGATAGCTATCACGCAGTCGTATTTATTTCCCGCGTCGATAAGCTCCTGGAGCTTATTGGTTACAAAGCCCTTCGTTCCGTAGCTTCCGTCGTCGGTCGTGATGTAATAGTTTGTGCTGACCGCGCGCATCTCCTCCTCTAAAATAACTATATCCTTATTTCTGAATCCCGCGATCACGTCCACTTCGATACCGGCGTTATAAAGCGCCTTGGCCTGCGGATAGGCGATAGCGCAGCCTACGCCGCCGCCTATTACCGCTACCTTCTTCGCGCCCTCGGGTATCTCAGTCGGGATCCCTAACGGGCCTACAAGGTCAAGAATGCAGTCTCCCTCGTTCAGGTTTCCGAGCATCATCGTCGAGCGGCCGACCTTTTGGAATATAATGGTCACGCTGCCCTTTTCACGGTCATAGTCCGCGACGGTCAGCGGGATCCTTTCGCCGTATTCGTCTATGCGAAAGATCACAAACTGTCCTGCCTTCGCTTTTTTTGCGATAAGCGGAGCTTCAAGCTCCATCAGCGTAACCTGCGAATTGAGTTCGCGTTTTTTGAGTATTTTATACAAGTTACCTTCCTCCTTAACTTGGTTGTCATACTGAATTAAGTTCGCTTTTTTTGCGGTATTTTACCCGCCCCTTGAAATGTATTCCCTTATCGCATCGACGATCGCCGAAGCGAAGCCGGATTGATGAGTGGGGTTATTTAACGCCATGGCTTCGTCGTAGTCGGTAACGAAGCCGCATTCTACAAGAATAGACGCGAATTCCTGCTCTAAGGTCACGGCGAAGTAGTTATATTTCGCGCCGCGGTCACGGTTCTTGCCGTCGCCGTAGACGTTTCGCTCGTAGTAGTTCGCCATCTTTTTACTTACCAAAGCCGCGAGCGGCTGCGAGAACGGGGTGAAGTAGTATGCTTCAACTCCTCTTACGCCTTCTCCGTTTTCTACGGAGTTGCAGTGTACCGCGATATAAATATCCGGATCGTACCTTCTTGCCCTTTCGGAACGGTCGTACAGGTTGATATAATCCGTATCCGTCGGAAGCATATGCACGTCTGCGCCGGCTGCCGCGAGCTGAGAAGTAAGCTCCTTGGCTATCGCAAGATTTATCTTCTGCTCCACGACGTGGCCCACGGCGCCGGGGTCGATATCTGTAGCGGAGGTGTTATATCCGTGGCCGGGGTCTATTACTACCGTCACGCCGGAAAGACTTGTCGAACAGCCGTTGAATCTGATAGTAAGCCCTCCCGAGCCGTCGTAGCTTGACGTGTAGCCCATGAACGCTCCGGGATTTTTAAGACGAAGCTTGAGCTGATATTTCTGCTCTCCGTTTACCGTGACCGTGGTCCACTCCGCTCCCGAGAAGATGCTTGACGAATCAAAGGTGGGAGTTCCGGCGTACGCCGCGAGATAGTCAAAGGTCAGAAGCACGTATTCCGGTCTGAAGTTTTCTATAAGATAGGAGCCTTTATCGGGATTATCGTAGCTCAGCGGCGAATAAGATACCGTGAACGGCGTCTGGTAGGTCATAGAGAAGCTTATGACCGTATCTCCCCCGCTCGTATATGAGCCGTTGAGGGAAGCGGTATTGTTTATAAACGTGTATCCGTCTATAAGCTCGCAGTCGTCCGCGCTTATACGCAGCCCTGAGCCTGTGAGATAATAGTCGTAGCTCTGGGTGACTCCGTGATATGTCGTGTTATATGTCACGGTGTTTACATACAGGTCGAGCGTTCCCGCAGGAAGTCTCGGCTGCGTGGGATCCAAAACGCTGTCGGTCGTATAATAGTTATAGGTCGGGGTGTTGTCGTGCTTTATCCTTACTATCTGCGCGGACTCCGCTATCTCGGGGATCGCGTTCACTATTACCTGAGCTGCGGTCTCGGTCTCGCGGCTGAACTCATCGTAGGTGCCGGTGATAGTGATATTTCCGAGATCCTGCTCCTCGCCTATGATTCCCTCGGGCGCTTCAAAGTATCCTGTGAAGTGAGTATAGTAGGTGTTGGAATCCAGATCGTCCGAACGTATCTCCTCTTCCATGAGAGTTATGGTCTCGCCGTTCAGAGAAGCCTTTACTTTAGATCCGGTATACGCGATAACGTCTACCGCTATCCTCGTCTTCCCTTCCACATACATCACCGCGCCCGCTTCGGGCTGCACGCTTCTTAATACCTGAACCTTTCTTGTGATGCGGTATGTGACCTTATCGGCCTTATTCACGAAGGTGAAGGTGTTAAGACCTACGTCAAGGTCCTCGGTGAAGTAGAAGTTCCCGGCTTCGTTAAGCTTCAGAGCTTCTCCGTTATAGTAAACGTCGAAGTTCGGATCAAAAGTACCCTGGAAGATCTGCGTGGGCTCATAAGTAACAAATTCGCGCTTAGTCGGAAGAACCATCTTAAGGTTTGAATAGAGTCCCGAAACGTCGATCTTTCCTTCATAATATTTTATAAGCGCGTCTGTTGAAACGTCGTTCTTTCTTAGCTGCTCGTAATCTTCAAATACGCTTCCGCGGTATTTTGAATATTTTTCGCCCTCTATTATCTGCTTTACTATCTGATCTACCGCCCAGCTTCTGTCCGAAGAGCTTATCCTGCCGTTGGCGTGCTTTATAAACATGGGTATATCCGACTGCTCGGCGATACCGTTCCACCAGGATACTACGTTTTTAAATTTTAAACTTGAGCTGTCGAGACCGCCGTAGCAGTATACCACCATGAAGTCCGCAAGTCCGTCAAGAATATATCCCCTCGTATCGGCGTGGCCGTCCTTATATGCTTCAAAGTCGTCGTCGGTATCGGAACCTGAGCTGTCGGAGGATTCGTTCATCCACATATTGTCGATCGCAATACCGACCGCGACCGAATTGTTCGTCGCCCTTATAGCGTCGCTCACGAGCCTGAACAGGTAAGAATTATTCTCGCGAAGCCATCTTTCATACCCTATCCCCGAACCGGAAAGCCGGTAGCGGGAATATGTCTCTTCATTTCTTTCGCTGTAATAATCTTTAAGAATTATCCCGTCGATGAGATATTTGCTTGTGATTCTGTGAACGCAGTATGTAAGATAGTCTATCTTGTCGCCTAAGTCGGTCATGCCGCTGTTTCTCAGGGCTGTGTTAATATCGAAAGTTATATATATGAAATAGTGATCCCTTACCGCCGCTTCAAGAAGCATGGCGAGAGGCGAGCCGTGCGTAAAGATCTGCTCGTCTATTTCGTAGTATGAGCTTCCGTTATATGAAGTATCTATTATAACGGTGTTGAAGCCGTAGTTTTCAAAATCCGAAAGTATTCCGTCTATCTCTTTCTGAGTGGTCTCGGCGCTTTGAGAGCTGTCGGAAAATACGTCCTTTCCTATGGTTATGACCGAAGCCTTCATGTTGTCCGGAAACGCCAAAAACCCCTCGGTCGGCGTTTGGGGCTCGGATTCGGTTCCTTCCGCGGACATATCAAGCCTTAAGCATTCCGCGACCGGAATCGGCGCAAAAAGAATAAGCGCCGCTAAAAATAACGATATAAACCTCTTCATAAAACCTCTTTATTAAAAACCGGCAAGCGATATTTTAAGAGCCGGAAGTTCGCTGTTTTTCATGATCTTTGGGGACGAGCTGGCGCTTGAAAAGAGCGAACCGCTGCGATAAAGCGCTACGCCGTTATATCCCTTTTCACGGGCGCCGTCTACCTGTCTTTTAAGTATATCCCCCTCCGACCATTCGCTGTTTACGCCTACTTTATAGGCTGCTATGCCGCAAATAAGCCTTTTTCCGTATGAAAGGGAAAGCCCTCTCCACTGCTCCAATGCCGTCTCGAAGGACAGCTTGTCGTTATAACCGTAATATATCTGCGGGACTATATAGTCAAGATATCCCGGTTCGCGGCACCATCTTTCTATATCAGCATAGAGCTTTTCGCGGTTGTTGTCCATATTCCCCTGCGGAGATACTCCAAATTCGACCGTGCCGTTGCATGCCTTCACCGTCGAATAAAGCTCGCTTACAAGCTCGCTCACAACGCTTAAGCGCCATTTTGAAAGATCCTCCTCGCCCGAAGCTTCAAACGCGGCTTTATCAAATGATGAGGACGTGGTGGGATAGAAATAGTCGTCTATATGAACGCCGTCAACGTTATAGTTTGAAACGATCTCGCTTACGCCGTTGCAGATAAGCGCCCTTACGGCGGGATATGCCGGACTCAGCCACCAGAGCTTTGTTTCTTTATCGTATACGAGAAAAGTTCCGTTTGCAGAATCCGAATCGTACCACTGCTTAAGCGCGTAGCGGCCGTCCATCTCTGCAAAGCGCTCCTTGGACGTAGTCCTCATCGGGTTTATCCATGCGTGGAAGCTGAGACCCCTCGAATGCGCTTCGTCGATCATTATCTTCAAAGGATCATACGAGGGCGCCGCTCCTAAAACGTCGGAATATGAAGCCGCGAACGGAAAGATATCGGAATAGTAATATGCGTCGCCGTATGCTCGGACATGAACGTAAACGGTGTTACATCCGAGATCCTTTATACTGTCATATTCCTCTGAGATCTTTGAGCGAAACTGCTGTTCGCTCGCGCCCTTTATCATATCGTCTATATCCAAAAAAGCAAGCCATACCGCCTTTTGAACGCTGTAGTTAAGGGCGCTGTAGGGATTTGATCCCGTAAAAATTTCTAAATTTCCGTTCACGGTCGAGCTTTCGGTTTTTTCTGTGATCTCTGTTATCTCCTCTATCTCTGTGGGCTCGGGAGTGGTTTGGGGCGGCTCTGTGACAGCAGCGGCGGTGGTGGGCTTAGTCGCTTCCTCGGTCTTGGCGGGTTCTGTTTCGGCCTCGGTTTTAACTTCGGTCTGCGGAGCGGAAGTGACCTTTTCGGTCTCGGATACAGCTTCAGCCGTAGTTTCCGCTTCCGAAACAGACTTCAGATATTTTCCGTTTACAAACTTTTCTTCGCCTTTATATATTATCCTTATCCAGCCGTTTGAGCATATCCCGGTGATCTCTACCTTCTCTCCCTTGTCAAGATGTCCCGCCCTGTCGCTGTCTGCGTCCGGAAGCTCTCTTACGTTTACATCCGACGTTGCCTTCATCCGACCGCTCGCGGGGGCGATTTCATAATCTTTATCCTCTTCGGAAATATTCGCCGAGGTCTCGCGGGGCTCGGTTCCATCGGTCTTATATTCCCTTACCGTAGTCTCCTCCGGGGCTTTTGTATATGAAGCCGTGGGGAGAGTTTCGGATGAAATTTCCGAAGATTCAAAACCCGAGCTTTCTTCCGATTGCATATAAGTTTCAATATTTACCGATACGCTCTCCGGCGCGCTCACTCTTTCGACAGGCTTCTCGGCGCATCCGAAAAGAGTCAGCGCGCAGAGCATAACGGCAAATATTTTTTTAACGCAATTCAATTTCCTTCACCCCGGTCCTTATCCTATGACATATACATATCTATTTTAGATTATATCACAAATCCCAAAGGATTTCAAGTACCGGGATGGCAATAAAGTGTAAAATTAAGAATTATTTTCTGACAAGCTTCACAAACTGCTTCTTGCCCTTTTTAAGTATCGCGGGCTCCGCAAGGCTGATCTTCTGATATACGTCGGATATCTTTTCGTCGTTCACGCTTACACCGCCCTGCTGCACGAGTCTTCTTGCTTCCCCCTTTGAAGGAGCGAGCTTTGAAGCTACGAGCGCGTCAAGAACTCCTATTTCATCCTCTTCTATCTCTACCGTCGGCATATTATCGCTCGAACCCGAGCCGCCGAACACCGCTCTTGCGGCTTCAAGGGCTTTATTTGCTTCTTCGTCGCCGTGAACGAGCTTAGTCAGCTCATACGCTAAAATCTCCTTAGCTTTATTAAGCTGCGAGCCCTCCCACTTTTCCATGTCGCGAATTTCATCCATCGGCAGGAAGGTCAGCATCTTTATGCACTTAATCACGTCCGCGTCGCCGACGTTTCTCCAGTACTGGAAGAAATCGTAGGGGCTTGTCTTTTCGGGATCAAGCCATACAGCATTTCCGGCTGTTTTACCCATCTTCATTCCGTTTGAGTCGGTAAGAAGGGTTATAGTCATCGCCGAAGCGTCCTTGCCTAACTTTCTGCGTATAAGCTCAGTGCCGCCCAGCATATTCGACCACTGATCGTCGCCGCCGAACTGCAAATTGCAGTCATATTTTTTGAAGAGATAGTAGAAGTCGTAGGACTGCATTATCATGTAGTTGAATTCAAGGAACGAAAGCCCCTTCTCCATCCTCTGCTTATAGCACTCTGCCCTGAGCATGTTGTTTACCGAGAAGCATGCTCCGACCTCTCTCAGAAGATCCACATAGTTAAGCTTTAAAAGCCAGTCGGCGTTATTTACCATCATCGCCTTACCTTCGCCGAATTCGATAAAGCGGGACATCTGCTTTTTAAAGCACTCGGCGTTATGATCGATATCTTCTCTTGTGAGCATCTTTCTCATATCGCTTCTTCCCGACGGGTCGCCTATCATCGTAGTGCCGCCGCCGATAAGGGCTATAGGCTTATTTCCCGCCATCTGCAGGCGCTTCATGAGCGTAAGGGCCATGAAATGACCGGCGGTAAGGCTGTCGGCCGTGCAGTCAAAGCCTATATAGAATGTCGCCTTGCCGGAGTTTACAAGATTTCTTATAAGCTCCTCGTCCGTAACCTGGGCTATAAGCCCGCGTTCCTTAAGTTCTTCGTAGATTCCCATAAAATTTCTCCTTTCGGAATGTAGTTAAGGTGCCGCCGCACAATTATTTTGGTGCAGACGCGCAGTCAGATTTTTCGTCAGATGAAGCAAAAACCGGAGCTAATACTTTGTGTATTAGCGAGGATTTTTGTGAAATATGACGGAAAAGATGCAAGCGGATGTGCCAAAAAGGCGTTAGCCGCTAATTGGGCGGGGCGCCTCAAAAAAATAAGCCCCCCGGCAACTGCCGGAGGGCGAATATATCGCGGTACCACCTCGTATTCACGGGGACAAATATTAGATCCCCGCCTTTGGGCGATATAACGCTCGCCGCACGCGCTCCCCTACTTAAATTTCAGAAAGCGGACTCGGGGATGTATTTCGCGCGCGCTCAACGCCTTCTCGCACCTTCCGAAGGCTCTCTTAAGTTCTTTTGCAACGCGTTACTTCTTCCCGTCGCTGTCTTTTAGTTATTCGGTTTCAGGTATTATATCACACTTTTATTTTAATGTCAAGCTTTATTTTTTACCGTTTAGCTGAACATGGCTTCGATATCTTCAAGCGGCGTGCCGTCGTAGGATGTAAGAGTCACGTTCAGGCATACTCCGTTTTCTATCGCGATGTAGCAGCCCTGCTCGTAGCTTATTCCGTTCATATCGGCCTTTGCGGTCAGCTTATAGAATTTTATTCCGGAAAGAGCGGCGGTAGAGTGCTCGGAGAAGGAATAGCTTGCGCCGATAGACGCGCCCATTTCAAGTATCTCCGCTTCGGACTGATCCAAAATCTCGTCAAAGTCAACGTCTTCCGCGTCAGGAGCAAGCTGTACCATCACGTTTACGTTATTAGCGGTATCGGAGTCCATCGCCATCATGTCGTATACCATCACAGACGGATCAAGCTCGCTGCCGGAGCCGTTTAAAAGATCCTTTGTTACTCCCGTTATCTCCTCTATCTCCTCGTCCGAAAGGAAATACCAGTTCCCGGAAAGCGTGAAATTAAGCCCGGTCAGGCTATTTGTATATGATTCGCCGTCTATTGTTCCCGAAGCGTCGGCTAAGGTTATCGGCTCGGGATCTTCTGCGCCGCAGGACGTCAGAATAAACGTCGCCATAAGGACTAAAAGCGTTAAAACAGCAAATTTTTTCATTTTTTACCTCCAAGCGATATATTTTACATAAATATAATATCACCCGAGCGTAAAAAAGTCAATAACTTTTTTAAAAACGGAAACGACCTTTCGCAGCCGTCGTCTTCGATTTATAACGTCTCAGACGAAGAGGAAACATTGAAATTCCGAGGTCCGATTTCTTAGCTGCGTATTCCTGATTTTGTCATTGACTTACACCTTCGCCTTTATCCTGTTCAGAGCGCTCTTTTCAAGGCGCGATACCTGAGCCTGAGAGATTCCTATCTCCTTCGCGACCTCGACCTGAGTCTTGCCGCGGTAATACCTTAGATACAAAATATTTTTCTCGCGGTCATTGAGCATCTGTATCGCTTCCCTGAGCATAAGCTCGTCTATCCATCCTTCGTCCGAAGATCGGTCCCCGAGCTGATCGAGCATATAAAGCACGTCGCCGGAATTTGAATATACCGGCTCGTATATAGATACCGGCTCGCTTACCGATTCAAGAGCAAATACCACCTCCGATTTCGGCACTCCCAAAACCTTCGCTATCTCCGCGGCGGTCGGCTCCTTTTCAGAGCCGGCCTGGAGCTTCTCTCTTACCTGCATGGCTTTATATGCAAGATCTCGCGTAGAGCGGCTCACCCTGATCGAATTGTTGTCCCGAAGATATCTTCTCAGCTCCCCGCTTATCATCGGCACCGCATATGTTGAAAACTTCACGTCGAGGGAAAGATCGAAATTATCTATCGCTTTTATCAGCCCTACTACCCCGACTTGGAAGAGATCGTCCGGCTGTGCTCCTCGGTTCATGAATTTTTGTATCACGCTCAGCACAAGCCTGAGATTTCCTTCTATAAGCTCCTCTCTCGCCTTTTTATCGCCTTCTCTCACCTTTTTTAACAGCTCTGTCTTCTCATCCTCCGTCAATACCTTCAGCTTAGAGGTGTTTACCCCGCTGATCTCAACTTTTTGGTACTGCATGGCATAACTATCTCCCGGATTTTATTTTCTGAGATAATTATTGCCGCCATTTCCCTTCGGTATTCAGAAATTATTGTGCCATTATTTCCCATCAGCATATCGCTTCAAGTTCTTTTTTGAGATCCTTTAGGATCCTTTTTTCAAGTCTTGAAATATAGCTCTGGGATATCCCGATAACGTCCGCTACCTCCTTTTGAGTCATTTCCCGTCCCCCTCTCAGACCGAACCGCATTTCCATTATGTATTTTTCTCTCGGGTTAAGTCTTCCGACCGCTTCTATCAATACCCTCTTTTCGGTCTCGCTTTCAAGCCGCGAGCCGACTTCATCCGCGTCCGTTCCCAAAACGTCGGAAAGAAGAAGCTCGTTCCCGTCCCAGTCGATATTAAGCGGCTCGTCAATTGATACTTCGTTTCGCTGCTGAACGGTTTTTCTCAGATACATTAGTATCTCGTTCTCTATGCAGCGACTCGCGTAGGTAGCAAGCTTTATATTCTTCTCGGGATTAAATGTATTTACCGCTTTTATCAAGCCGATAGTTCCGATAGATACAAGATCCTCCACCCCGATACCTGTGGACTCAAACTTTTTGGATATATATACCACAAGCCTGAGATTATGAGTGATAAGGATCTCTCTTGCCTTTTTCGGCTCTTTTCCGAGCATATCAAACACCCGCTTTTCCTCATCCGGTCCGAGCGGCGGCGGCAGAGTATCCGGGCCGTTTACATAGTCTACTCTGTCGGCTATCGCTTTTAGTATCAGCTCTTTGATCCTTCTGAATAATTCCATATATCTCTTCCTTTCGTTTTTTTATATTTTAATTATCAAGTATCTCGGGATTAAATATCGCCCTTTGCTCGCCTGCGGAGTCAATCGAAGCCACGAGCGCGCTTACGCTCTTTCGGTTTCCTTTTGAATCGGTTATATGTATGCTTTCCGGAGAAAACGCATATAAGATCCCTTCGCCCGTAAGAGTCTTATACGGCACCGCTCGCAGCTTATTTCCGTCTTTAAGCTCCACGCCGGTGCAGATTATTACCGGAAGTCCCGAAAAAAGATCCCTTGCTTTGTTCCCGGTATCCGCTATCCCGTCAAGCGAAAAAGCTTTACAGCCTGAAACGAAATCTATTCGGTAGGAATTCACGGCTCCGGATACCTGAGAAAAGATTTTTGAAAAAAGCGTTAAGATCGCATAAGCCGCGGCTGTGGATAAAACGAGCGCAAGAGGAGATATCTTAAAGTATATAAAACCTCTTGAAACGTCGATATAGCGCGTTCCTGAGAGCTTATTGAATATCGCAGCCGCTCCGCTCAGTAATATCCCGCTGATAAAGAATGTCAGCGACAGCGCCGCTTCTTTTTTTGCGCTCCGTCTTCCAAAAGCGGTAAAAACGATAACTAAGCACGAAATCATTTTAAGCGCCAAAGATGTAAAAGCATAAAGCTTTACACTGTTTGGGATAAGGATTATAAGAGAGGACAGCCCGCCGATAAAGGACGCGGCGGCGCATCTAATAGGCTTAAGAAGAGTTTTAGATACCGCGGCGCAAAGACTCAGCTGTATCCAGGAAAGATATGTATTCAAAACAACCAAAACGTCAAGATATATTTCCATCGCTTTCACCCATAGACAAGTCTAATATAGCTGAAGCGGATAATCTGTCGAAGAAGTGGGCGGGATAAAATAAAAAAATACCGCCCGGGATATTTCCTAAACCCGGACGGCTCTGATATTCAAAACTATTTGATAAACGCCGAGAAGCCCTTGTAGGCCATGAAAACGTCAAGCTTTGCGGTCAGCTCGTAGGGCGCGTGCATCGCAAGAACCGGAACGCCTACGTCTACTACGTCCATATCGAGCTCGGCTACGTAGCACGCCACCGTGCCGCCGCCGCCGAGATCTACTCTTCCGAGCTCCGCGGTCTGCCAGATAACCCCGTTCTGATCAAACAGGTTTCTCACAAATCCCACAAACTCCGCGTTCGCGTCGTTGCAGCCGCTCTTTCCGCGCGAGCCCGTATACTTGCACATCGCAAGTCCCTGGTTGCAGTAGCTGAAATTCTTAGGCTCCGCTACCTCCGGGAAGGTAGGGTCGAAGGCTGCGGAAACGTCAGCGGAGAGACATTTTGAATTTCTTATGACTCTGTAGTCCGGAACGTCGGCCATATCTGCGATCGAGGAGATGAAGTTTTTAAGATACTGAGATTTAAGCCCGGTGTTTCCGGTGGAGCCGATCTCTTCTTTGTCGGTGAGAACGACTATCGCGGTGTATTCCGGGTTGTCGCAGTCCAAAATCGCTTCGAGCGCGGGATAAGCGCAGACTCTGTCGTCCTGGCCGTAGGCTCCGATAAGGCCGCCGTCAATTCCCACGTTTCTTGCTTTGAACGCCGGAACGACTTCAAGCTCGGCCGAGATAAAATCGTCCTCTATTATCCCGTACTTCTCGTTTAAAATACGCATAACGTTGAGCTTGACCTTTTCGGAAACGTCGTCGTCATTGAACGGGCGGCTTCCGATAAGAACGTTCAGCTCTTCGCCCTTTATCCCCTCTCCAAGCGTGCGCTTCACCTGCTCCTGGGCAAGGTGAGGAAGAAGGTCGGTTATCATGAATACCGGATCGTTTTCGTCTTCGCCTATATTTACCGTCACCGTCGTGCCGTCAGACTTGCAGATGACTCCGTGAAGCGCAAGAGGAATAGTCACCCACTGATATTTTCTGATACCGCCGTAATAGTGAGTCTTTAAAAGGCAGAGGTCGTTTGACTCATAGATGGGATGCTGCTTAAGATCAAGGCGCGGAGAGTCGATATGTGCGGCGAGGATCCTTGTTCCGTTTTCAAGCGGCTGGGTTCCGAACACGCAGAATATAACGCTCTTTCCGCGGTTTGAATAGTAGACCTTGTCCCCTGCGGAATAGTTAGCCTTGGGGTCATAGGGCGTGAAGCCGTTAGCTTCGGCGAGCGCTATCGCGCTTATTACCGCTTCGCGCTCGGTTTTTGAATCGTCAAGAAAACGCATATATCCTTCGCAGAAGCCGTCGGCTTCTGCAATTTCCTCCGGAGTCAGCTTCAAAAGACCGTTTCGCCTTTTTGAAGTCAGCTTTTCCTCAAGCGTTTTCCCGAGAGATTTTTCTTTTTCAGACATTTTAATCAAATCCTTTCTCAGTTCTTGGTAAGTATATCCGAATATTTTTTGTATGCCTTTAAAACCTTTTCGACGTAGTGCGCGGTTTTCGCGCCCTTTATATCCTCAGGCGAAAAATTTTCGGGATCTATATCCCCCGACTCTATCCAGCTGTCAACCTTTCCTGCGCCGGCGTGATACGCGGCGACCGCAAGCCCGATATCATTATATTTCTCGCAAAGATATCCTAAAAAATAGGTCCCGTATTCTATACATACCTTCGGCTCGTACAGATCCTCGAACGCGTATTCGTCAGTTTTGAGCCGCCATGACAGCCAGTCGAAGGTCTGCTCGGTTATCTGCATTATCCCTACGGCCCCTATATCCGATTTTGCGTTCGCGTTAAAGTTTGATTCGGTTTTAATAACCGCGTATACGAGCGCTTTATCGACTCCGTAGCGCTCGGCGCTGCTTTCCACTTCTTCCTCATATTCCGTTCTGTATACCGCCTCGCTCACGGCTTCCGGCATATAGGTGAACAAAAACCATACTAAAAATACTGTAAATGCAAAACAAAGAATAAGAGCGAATACTCTTTTAGGCATTAAATCTCTCCCTGATATTTTTCGCCACGGCCCCGACTTTTCGGCAAAGCTCCTCGAAGTCTCCGTCGTTTACTATTACCCAGTCCGAGCGGTCGTAGAAGAATTTTTCCGAGAACTGGCTCGAAAGTCTTGAAGAAGCAAATTCCACGGGTACGCCGTCGCGTTCAAGAATTCTCTTTATTTTCATCTCCATAGGCGCGATAACGCTCGCCACCGCCGCGCAGATCTCATCCATCCCGCTTTCAAAAAGCGTGGGCGCGTCAAGAATTACCGCCTTCTCGCCGTTTAAACGGTATGTACGTATTTCACCGAGTATCTCGGCGGTTATATACGGAAAAATTATATTTTCATAAGTTCTCAGCTTTTCGGGATCGTTGAATACAAGCGTTCCGAGCTCTCTTCTTTTAAGTCCGTTTTCGTCTGTGTATCCCGGAAAAATTTTTTCTACCTCGGACAGAAATACCGGGATCTGCGAGACTGAGTGAGATATCCCGTCGCAGTTTATAACCTTAAATCCGGCTTCTTTAAATATTTCCGAGCAGGTTGTTTTTCCGGCTCCGCTCTGGCCGGTAAGACCTATTACCGCGATATCCGAAAGGCTGTTCATATTTTATTTACACCTCTACTACGTCGAAACCCGCCGCGCGGAGTATTCTGTTATATACCGCAAGTCCTACGCCGTCCCGGTCGGGACAGCGAGCGAATATCCGCTTCGCTCCCCTTTCGTCAAGCTTTCTCAGGGCTTCAAAGAGCGTGCGAGCCTGATCTCCCGAGCTGTCTCCGTATACCTCGTACGGGATCCAATCCACCTTCTCGTCAACGTCGAAAAGAAGACAGAACGTTGTTTCGTCGGCGTTTTCCTCAACGTATTTTCTGTATGCGGATAAAGGACCCTTGACAAGTATCACCTCGGCTTTAGGAGCGTAGTGGCGGTATTTCATGCCTGGCGAGCGAACGTTTTCGCTTTCCGGGACTTCGGACAAAACTCCACCGTCCACAGTGACCGGGCATACCTCCGAGAGCATTTCTTTTGTTACCGCTCCCGGACGAAGTATCCTTACTCCGTCTCCCTCAAGGCATACGACAGTAGATTCAAGACCGACCTCGCATTCACCGCCGTCTAAGATCACAGGTATACGTCCCTTCATGTCCTGATAAACGCGCCTGGCGTTCGTAGGACTCGGGCTGCCGGAAAGATTTGCGGACGGAGCCGCTATCGGAACGCCGCATAGTCTTATCAGGTTCTGAGCGGTCTCGTTTGAAGGAAATCTTACTCCGACGGTATCAAGCCCGCCGCTCGTAACCGACGGGATCTTATCCGACTTCGGAAGTATCATAGTAAAAGGCCCCGGCCAGAATTTTTCCGCAAGCTTATAAGCAAGAGGAGGAACGGAAGAAACTATGTCGGAATTAAGCATCGACATATCGCAGATATGTACTATCAAAGGGTTGTCGGCGGGACGGCCCTTTGCTTCAAATATCTTTCTCACCGCGTTTTCATCAAAGGCGTTTGCCCCGAGACCATATACCGTCTCGGTCGGAAATCCTACTACGTTTCCCTCTTTGATTATCTCCGAAGCGAATTTAATATAAAGATCGAGCGCCTTTAAAACTACTGTAATCATTTTTCTTCCTCTTTGGCAAGCTTCGCCGCCTGATCTGCTGTCGCGAGCGCGTCTATTACTTCGTCGAGCGAACCGTTTAATATCTGATCGAGTTTATAAAGAGTGAGACCTATTCTGTGATCCGAGACCCTGCTCTCCGGGAAGTTATAGGTCCTTATCCTCTCGGAGCGGTCCCCGGTCCCTATCTGCGAACGCCTTTCGGAAGCGTATGCCTTATCAAGCTCGGCCTGCTTCTTTTCAAGAAGTCTTGAGCTTAATACTATCATCGCACGCTCGCGGTTCTGCTGCTGGCTCCGCTGGTCCTGGCATTCGACTACGAGCCCTGTGGGAAGGTGAGTTATCCTTACCGCGGATTCGGTTTTGTTTATATGCTGTCCTCCTGCGCCCGAAGCGCGGAAAACGTCTATTTTAAGATCCTTCGGGTCGATATCTATCTCAGCGTTCTCGGCTTCCGGAAGAACAGCTACGGTCGCGGTCGAGGTCTGGATCCTGCCCTGGGATTCCGTCTCGGGGACGCGCTGGACTCTATGGACGCCGCTTTCATACTTCAAGCGTGAATACGCCCCCGCGCCTTCGACTGAAAACTCCGCTTCCTTGACTCCTCCGAGCTCGGTCTCGTTGAGGTTTAATATCTCAACCTTCCAGCGCTTCGAGTCGGCGTACATCGTATACATCCTCATAAGCGAATGCGCAAACAGCGCCGCTTCCTCTCCTCCTGCGCCGGCGCGTATCTCCATAATTACCGAGCGGTCGTCGTTCGGATCCTTAGGAAGAAGAAGTATCTTAAGCTCCTCGGTGAGTCTTGAAATATCCGCTTTCGCGCTGCTGTACTGCTCGCTTATCATTTCAAGAAATTCCCGGTCGCTTTCGCCCTGCTTAAGCTCCTCCGCTTCTTTCAGAGATTCGCTCGCCTTGAGATATTCCTTATACTTTTCTATCAAAGGCGTAAGGTCGGAATACTCCTTCATCAGCTCTCTGTAAAGCGGCTGGTTTCCGACGGTTTCGGGCTGCGAGAGCCTGAGACTTATCTCTTGGTATCTCTCATACAGCGCTTTTAACTTTTCAAACATATTTTTCCTTTCTTATAATTATTATTTATTCTAAGAAGATATTTCTTTCTATGCTTTCAAATAAAGACGGTATGCTATAAGACTCTTTTGGTCATATCCACCGATTTTATATTCTTCTCGGCCTTTGAGCGCGGGATCATGAATTCATGACCGCATCCTACGCACCTAAGCTTAAAATCCATCCCGGACCGAAGCACCTCCATCATATCAGAACCGCAGGGGTGTTTTTTCTTCATTTTAAGTATATCGCCTTTTTGTATATCCATTTTTCCCTCCGGATTTCAGTTATTTCGTTTTAAGATCTCTATTATGTCCTCGCGGCAGATATTCCCGTCAAAAAGACTTCCGTCCGGCTCGACTGAAACCGTTTTTATATCCTCGGGATCCTCTTCGTAGGGATTTACATATATTTTTCCGGGTTCAAAAAACTCCGAAAGATATTTTTTGGCGTTTCCTTCGGGATATACTATATTCCCTCCGTTTATATCCGCCCCGAGACCGGCCGTCCAAAATTTTGCGATTATTGCTCTTGTCTCGCAGTCGTATTCGTTATTCCCCTGCGGGCCTTCTATCCATGCCGGCTGGAGACTCACGGCTTTTGGCGCTAAGGACATAACGTAGGCGGTAAAGGTCATTACAGGCTCAGGAGGGATATTTTTCTGATGAAACGCGTCGACCGAAACAAGTATCCTGTTGCAGCCGCTCTCTATTAAATTCTTCGCAGTTTCTGCGATCACTTCACTTGATCCCGAAAAACAGCCGTTTGTGATTATTACTCTGTCTTCGATACCTGCGTCCCGAGCAGCCGAGTGGATCAAAAATACGTCCTCGGGATATAATAACGGCTCGCCGCCGAAGGTAAGAACGGTTTTGATATTATATCCTTCCGAAAGGCTTTTTACAGCTCTTGCCGCCGCTTTTCCGTCTATATGCTCCGGACGGGTTCTTTTATCCGCGACGGAACAGTGCATACAGTTCGACGTGCATTTATATGTTATCGGGAATTCGATCTTATTTAAATTTCTGAATCGCCCCGCCATTTTTCTCACCCGACTTTTTAACTTTGGTTAAAAAAATAAAATCCGAAATAATTATATCATATTTCATGGAAAAAATCAACGGGTTTTTAAGCATTTTCGGCGCGCGATTCTATTTTTTGCGTTTACGTCATAAGATATTAAAAAACGCAAGACGAAAGGAAAGATTCAGAATGATAAGCTATCTGCCCGAAGGGGAACTCTTTGAAACCGAAGAGAATTACGGATATATAAGCACCGTGGAAGGACTTTTGAGCGCAAAGGAAAACGGAATTATTCTTGAAGCTATAGCGGAAAGCTGCACTCCCGCCCACGATCTTACAATAAAGCTCCCGGCTTGCCGGGGAATTATTCCGAGAGAGGATTGCGCGCTCGGAATAAAAGAGGGAAAAACCAAGGATATAGCAATAATTTCAAGAGTCGGAAAGCCTATCGCTTTTAAAGTCGTAGACGTAATCGATTCCGAGGACGGCGCGGAAGCCGTTCTTTCAAGAGTAGCGGCGCAAAAATGCTGCGTGGAGGAGTATCTTGAAAAGCTTCTTCCCGGAGACGTTATCGGCGCTTCGGTTACTCACATCGAGCAGTTCGGCTGCTTTGTCGATATCGGCTGCGGGATAAGCTCGATGATACCGATAGATTCTATATCCGTTTCAAGAATATCCCACCCCTCAGACAGATTTTCGGTCGGTCAGAAAATTAAGGCGGTGCTTAAAAGCTACGACGGCGAGAAATTTTATCTCTCTCACAAGGAGCTTCTTGGGACATGGGAGGAAAACGCTTCGCAGTTCAGGGCGGGCGAAACTGTGAGAGGGACCGTGAGAAGCGTAGAGCCGTACGGGATATTTATCGAACTCGCGCCTAATCTTGCGGGACTCGCCGAACCGAGGGAGGGAGTTACCGCGGGACAGACCGCAAGCGTATACATAAAATCCGTAAATCCCGAAAAAATGAAGATAAAGCTTATTATCGTAGACGCATACGACGCGGAGCCCGAAAAGGAGTTTGAATATTTTATCACCGAGGGAAGAATAAAAAAGTGGATGTATTCTCCGGATGGCTGTCCGAAAATTATCGGGACCGTTTTTTCTTGATCCCCTCCCAGTACGCTTTAGCAGCCTGTTCGGTCCTGTTCTCTCCGTACTCGTAATATACGTGATCCTTTAAGATATCCGGCAGATACTGCTGTTCGACCCAGTGGTCCGGAAAATCGTGCGGATATAAATAATTCTGACCCACGACCTCGGCTCCTTCGCCGTCGAAGTGCTTGTTCTGCAAATGTCTCGGAAATTCCGGAGTGCCGTATTTTTTGATATCCTTAAGCGCCGCGATTATCGCTTCGTTGCCGCTGTTCGATTTTGGAGCGGTCGCAAGAAGAACCACCGCGTCTGCAAGAGGTATCTTAGCTTCCGGCATTCCGAGCTGCAGAGCGCTGTCTACACAGGCTTTTACTATCGGTATCGCCATGGGATATGCAAGACCTATGTCCTCGGCCGCTATTACCAAAAGCCTTCTGCAGAGGGATATTATATCCCCCGTATCCAAAAGTCTCGCGGCATAGTGGAGCGCCGCGTTTTCATCAGAGCCGCGTATCGATTTTTGAAGCGCGGAGAGCGTATCGTAGTGCTCGTCCCCCGCCCTGTCGTATCTCATATTCGAGCGCTGCGTAAGAAGCTTCGCCGTTTCAAGAGTCACGTTAATTTTCTCTCCGTCCGAGGAGCTTAATACGCAGAGCTCGACCGTGTTCACAGATTTTCTGACGTCCCCGCCGCAGCCGCGCGATATAAATTCCAAAACTCCCGGCTCTATTTCGATCGGCAGTCCTAAGTCCTCGGCGGCGAGCCTGAACGCTCTTTCTACCGCTAAGGCAACGTCCTCGGCGGTCACGGGAAGAAATTCAAATACCGTGGAACGGCTTATTATCGCATTATATATGTAAAAGTACGGATTTTCGGTAGTAGAGGATATAAGCGTGATCCTGCCGTTTTCGATATCCTCCAAAAGCGATTGCTGCTGTTTTTTGTTCAGATACTGGATCTCGTCAAGATATAATAGTATCCCGTTATAGCCTTCAAGTGTATCGGTATCCGCGATTATATCCTTGATATCCTGGACCGAAGCCGAAGTACCGTTGAGCTTATACATCTTCATACCGCAGTTCTCTGCGATTATCCTTGCCACCGTGGTCTTTCCGACTCCCGACGAGCCGTAAAAAATCATATTAGGAATCCTGCCGCTCTCGATTATCCTTCTGAGCGGCTTGTCTTTTCCTAATATATGTCTTTGCCCTACGATATCGTCAAGCGTTTTCGGACGTATTCTGTCCGCAAGAGGTATATTCATTTTTTCGGCTCCTTTCGGTCAATATGAAACGAGGGACAGCGGCTTTTCTGTCCCTCTGCTTTTTGCTGATAATTCTCTCAGGCCTGTTTGCGTATCTGTTTCTTACGGTCGCGGTCGATCTTCTCTCCGCGCTCGACGGTTACGTCCGCGCCGTCGCGGATGGTCTCGGGAGTTACGGTGATCTTTATAACGTCGCTCTGAGACGGCGTTTCAAACATCGGTTTCTGCAGCGCTTCCTCGACTATCGAGCGAAGTCCTCTCGCTCCGGTCTTCTGAGAAAGCGCTTTCTTAGCGATCTCACGCTTGGCTTCGTCGGTTATATCAAGCTCTATCCCGTCGTATCCGAACAGCGCTTTATACTGCTTTTCAAGCGAATTTTTCGGCTCCGAAAGGATAGACATAAGCGCTTCCTCGTCAAGAGGATCCAAAACGGTTATGACCGGAAGTCTTCCGATAAGCTCGGGAATAAGTCCGTATTTTACAAGATCCTGAGGAACTATCTTTCTCAGCACCTCCTCGGCGGTCGCCTTTTCCTTAAGCTTCCCGCCGAAGCCTACCGTTGAAGTATCGGTCCTTCTTCTTATTACGTCCTCTATCCCGTCGAAGGCTCCTCCGCAGATGAAGAGGATATTTTTTGTATCTATCTGTATAAATTCCTGAGTGGGATGCTTTCTTCCTCCCTGCGGCGGGACGTTCGATACGGTGCCTTCTATTATCTTAAGAAGCGCTTGCTGGACTCCCTCGCCGCTTACGTCCCTTGTTATGGAGACGTTTTCGGATTTCCTTGCGATCTTATCTATCTCGTCTATATATATTATCCCGTGCTCTGCGGCTTCTATATCGTAGTCCGCTGCCTGGATAA
Source organism: uncultured Clostridia bacterium (assembly GCA_947588805.1). Lineage (GTDB taxonomy): Bacteria > Bacillota > Clostridia > Oscillospirales > Ruminococcaceae > Faeciplasma. The sequence goes on along the minus strand of CANPYR010000002.1, from coordinate 23,632 downwards.
GCCTTAAAAGAACGTTTTCAACGTCGTCGCCCACATATCCCGCTTCGGTGAGAGTCGTAGCGTCGGCTATCGCAAACGGAACGTTTAAGGTTTTCGCAAGAGTCTGGGCGAGATGAGTTTTGCCGACTCCTGTGGGGCCTAAGAGCAAAACGTTTGATTTCTGAATCTCAACGTCGCTCTTACCGCCTATGGAGGTAATCCTCTTATAGTGGTTGTAGACAGCGACGCTTAAAGCGATCTTCGCCTTTTCCTGGCCGATCACATACTCGTCGAGAGTCTTTTTTATTTCTTGGGGCTTTAATATATTAAGTTCGCCCGGATCCGGCGTATTGCGCCTTCTTCTCTGCTGCTGAAAATATCCCTTTTCATCCAAAAGATCGTAACAGAAAAGCACGCACTCGTCGCATATATGAACGTCCCCCGCAGAGAACATATTGCTTACTCGGTTTTCGGATTTGCCGCAAAAATTGCAGCGCTTAAGTACGGGTTCATTCCCCGGCATAAAATACAACCTCCTTCTTTTGGCGCGCCTTCGCGCCGGCGATATATCCGCGGACGGCTTACTTTGTCCGCTTTAGCGGGGCGGCTGCTTAATAACGGCCGCCCCGCGAACGGTTTATTCGCCTGTCTTTGCGCTCTTGATTATTTTATCCACAATACCGTATTCAAGCGCTTCCTGCGCCGTCATATAGTGATCGCGCTCGGTATCGCGCATTATCTCTTCGATAGTTCTTCCGGTATTCTCCGCTAAAAGCCCGTTTAACATCTCTCTTGTCTTTACAAGCTGATCCGCGTGTATCTTGATATCGGTGCACTGCCCGGAAAGACCGCCGCCGATGAGCGGCTGGTGTATTAAAATCTGGCTGTGCGGAAGAGCGATCCTCTTGCCCTTTGTTCCCCCCGCAAGAAGGAACGATCCCATAGAAGCCGCCATCCCCACGCAGATAGTAGATACGTCGGCCTTGACGTACTGCATGGTGTCATAGATCGCCATCCCTGCAGTAATCGACCCTCCGGGGCTGTTGATATATAAGAATATATCCTTTTCGGAGTCCTGGCTGTCTAAAAACAGAAGCTGCGCCACGACCAGCGACGCCGTAGCGTCGTTTACCTCGTCCGAGAGAACGATTATACGGTCGTTAAGAAGCCGCGAGAAAATATCGTAAAATCTCTCGCCGTGCCCTGTGTTTTCAATAACGTTTGGAACCAATGCCATTTTACGTTTTCTCCTTTAAATGAATTTCGTTAGCCCAAAGAGCGCTCTTGCGCTTAAGCGTTCTCGATAACAGCTGCGGCCTTGATCTCGTCTACGGCCTTCTGAACTGCTGCGTCAAACTTAAGAGAGTCGGCAGCGATATACTGCTTTACGCTCTCTACGGGCATCTGATACTGGTCTGCTATCTTTTTATACTCCTCTTCAAGCTCCTCGTCGCTTACTTCGACGGAGTTGTCCTTTACATACTGCTCAAGCGCAAGTCTGAGTTTTACCTGCTTCTCGGCCTGCTCGCGGTAGGTGGTCCTTAAGCTATCCTCGGTCATTCCGGTGAACTGGAGGTATGTGTTCATGTCGATACCCTGGTGCGAGAGTCTGTGAGCGAAATCCTCGACCATCTCGTTTACGCGCTCTTCATACATGACCTCGGGTATCTCGCCCTCGACCTTGGAAATGACTTCGTCCAAGATAGCGCTCTCGACGTCGGCCTGAGCGTGCTCCTCGGCGTGCTCTTCAAGACGCTTTCTTACATCCGCTCTGAGCTCTTCTACCGTCTCGAAGTCGGTGGTATCCTTTACAAAATCGTCGTCAAGCTCCGGAAGCTCGTTATAGCTTATCTCGTGAAGCTTGATCTTGAATACTACCGGCGCGCCGGCAAGCTCCTTCGCCTGATAGTCCTCGGGGAAGGTGACGTTTATCTCAAATTCGTCGTTTATGCTGTGCCCTACGACCTGATCCTCAAAGCCGGGAATGAAGCTTCCGGAGCCGAGCTCTAAGCTGTATTTCTCGGCCTTGCCGCCCTCGAACGCTTTCCCGTCCTTGAAGCCCTCGAAATCGATAACTACAGTATCGCCGTTCTGAGCGGGCCTGTCGTCTACGTCTATTTTTCTTGAGCCGCGCTCAAGCATATGTCCTATCTCGTGCTCTACCATCTCGTCGGTAACAGCATTGACAGTTTTTGTTACCTTTATTCCCTTTACGTCCCCTAATTTGATCTCGGGCTTGGTTATGCAGGTTGCCTTGAATTTTACTCCTGCTTCCCTTCCCACCTCGGTCACTTCAACCTCCGGCGCGGTGACAAGAGTAAGTTCGGCTTCCTTTACCGCTTCCTCGATTGTCTGCTGATAGATGGAATTAACTGCGTCCTCGTAGAATACGCCCTCGCCGTACTGAGTCTCTATCATCTTTCTCGGCGCTTTTCCGGGACGGAAGCCGGGAATGGAGATCTTTGACTTCTGCTTAAGATATACCTTCTGCACCGCTTCCTCGAAGGCTTCCGGGCTTACCTCTACCTCTAATTCCCACTTGTTTGTCTCGATCTGGTTTTTTGACTTTAACATTTAAATAACTCCTTTTTCAGTAATCAACTATCGGCAAATGAATTACACCTTCATTCGCTATAATCCTATAAATTATAGCACACTCTTTATCCAATTTCCATAGTTATTTTGAGAAAATCTATTTTTCGTGATTTTTAACAATATCCGTAATATTATACGGGCAAAAATGTAAAAAATCACTTGAAATAAGTCTGAAATCTATCCCCTCGCGTTCGCCTATGACCGCAAAGCGGTGCGCGTTGCCGTGAAGGTGGCCGTAGAACACGAGCTTTATATCATATCTCAGCAAAACCTCCATTATAGGCCCGTTGCGGTCCTGTCTGAAGAGCGGAGGGTAGTGAAGAAAAACCACCGGCTTATAGCCGGATTCAAGCGCGGACAGCACCGAGCGTTCGAGCCTTTGGGCTTCCCTTAAGATAACTTTAAGGTTCTTAGGCTCGCTCCCGTCGTTTATCCATCCCCTCGTCCCGCAGATCCCTATATCTTCGTACGGATAGAAATTATTGTTTAATATGCTTATCGAGCTTATGCCGTTTTCTTCAAAAAATTTTTCGGTCTTTGTCTTTGTGGACCACCAGTAATCGTGGTTTCCTTTTGATATTATCTTTCTTCCGGGGAGAGAATCTATGAACTTGAAGTCTTTAAGAGCGCCGCTCAGAGACATCGCCCAGGAAATATCCCCGGGTATCGCTACCGTATCGCTATCTTTGACGTTTTCACGCCAGTTTTTTTCAAGACGTGAAGCGTAATCGGTCCAGCCGGAAAAAATATCCATCGGCTTGTCGTCCGACAGTGAAAGGTGAAGATCTCCTATAGCAAATAATCCCAATACATCATCTCCGAATAATGCGGCCGCTTGGGCGCATAATAATTTCATAAATCAAAAGGAAGGTGTTAAAAATGAATACCGATAGGATAAACGGTATAAAGTGCGGCGTTTCAAGCTGCGAATTCAACCGCAACGAATGCGAATGCGTCGCGGGAAAGATCGACGTTTGCTGCTGCGGCTGCAAGGACGCGGAATGCTCCGCTCAGACCGAGTGCAAGACCTTCAGACCCAAAAGCGGCTGCTGAGATTCGCAGGACGGCTACAGACTTTCCCCGCCTACTTTCGGTGGGGAATTCTGTATTTACATATTTACATTATTTATTGCAGCATTCTGTAAACGGCCGAGAGCATTTCTTCCTTTTCTACGGATTCGGTAAATCTCGGCTTTTTCGATTTAAGCGAGGCCAGCGCCGCGGGGATCTTAAGCCCGCTCTTTTTATAAAGCGCGTCCGCCATTTCAAATTCGTCCTTATATGCAGTCTTATCTCCGAGAGACTCTAAAACTGCCGCCGGGAATTTATAGGGGCTTGCGGTGGAAGCTATCACGCAGGGAGTTTTGTCGCCTGTTTCTTCGGTATATTTGTTATATACTCCGACTGCGACCGCGGTATGCGGATCGATCGTGTAGCCGTATTTGTCAAACGTCTCGGAAATTGTAGCCTTTGTTTCTTCCTCGGTGCAAAATCCCGCGCTGAAGAGCTCCGAAAGCCGAGATTTGATCCCGTCGGAGACCTCGAATCTTCCGGTCTTTGAGAGGTCGGAATAAATCTTTTTGATATATTCGTCGTCCCTGCCGCTGAGGTGATAAAGAAGCCTTTCAAGATTTGACGAAATAAGTATATCCATCGACGGAGAAATCGTCGTATAGAATTTGCGGTTCCTGTCGTATACTCCGGTCTTAAGAAAATCTGTGAGGACGTTATTGGAATTTGAAGCGCAGATGAGCTTCTTTATCGGGATACCCATCGTCTTCGCATAGTATGCGGCGAGGATATTGCCGAAGTTTCCGGTCGGAACGCAGACGTTTATCTCATCCCCGACCTTTATCTTTCCTTCCTTGACGAGCTGTGCGTAGGATGATACGTAATATACTATCTGCGGAGCGAGTCTTCCCCAGTTTATGGAGTTTGCGCTCGAGAACATTATCCCTTTTTCCGAAAGCTTTTCCGCGACCTCGGGATCGGTGAATATTTTCTTCACGCCTGTCTGCGCGTCGTCAAAGTTTCCTTTTATCGCGCATACTCCGACGTTTTCTCCCTCCTGAGTTATCATCTGGAGCTTTTGCATCGCGCTTACGCCGTTTTCGGGATAGAAAACAAGTATGCAGGTCCCGGGAGCGTCTTTGAATCCCTCCAAGGCGGCTTTTCCGGTATCTCCCGAAGTCGCTACGAGGATGCAAACTTTTTTGCTGATCCCGGTTTTTCTTACCGATGTGGTAAGAAGATGCGGAAGGATCTGAAGCGCCATATCCTTGAAGGCGCAGGTGGGACCGTGCCAGAGCTCAAGAATATTTTCTCCTGGCGCTATCTCTTTGAGCTCCATTACGTTTTTAGTTTCAAAGCTTCCCGAAGAGTATGCGCTTAAAACGCAGTTTTTAATCTCCTCGGGAGTAAAATCGGTGAGATATTTTGAAAATACCGCTTCCGCTCTTTCGGGATAGCTTAAGCCGCCGAGGAATATTATCTCTTCCTCGGTAAGCGCAGGTATCTCGTCCGGAACATAAAGCCCGCCGTCGCGGCTTATTCCCGAAACTATCGCGTTTGCGGATGAAATTTTTAAACTCTTGTCTCTTGTTGACTGATAAAACATTTTAACACCTCAAAATATTATTTCAAGCGGTGAACGCCCGCTGGATATACCTAAATCCCGTCACCCTTCCGTTTGAGGACATCTCGACCTCGGCAACGTCGAAAACTACATCCGCGTCTATTGAGTTGCGGTTTATATACTCCTTGGTCGCTCTTATGATGGCGTTTTGTTTCGCTTTCGTTATAGCGCGGTCCGCGTTTACAAGAGGATCTTTCTTTCTCGTCTTTACCTCGACTATATGCACGGTATCTTTCAGCCTTGCGATTATATCTATCTCGCCGCCGCGGATCCTGAAATTCCTGCATAAGATCTCGCAGCCGCGCGAAGTAAGATATCTTGCGGTATATTCCTCTCCTAAGTCGCCTTTTTCTTTTACGGTCATTTTCGCCCTCAAATGTCAAATTGGTCTTGGGATGAATAACGGGCGCGTCTTAGGCGCGCTTTTTTATGCCGAACGCGCCGTGAAGGTCTTTGCTTCACGAAGCGCCCCCGCCGGTCTTAAAATAAGCGGCAGGAGATTTTCCCCTGCCGCTAAAAAGCTTTTATAGGTTTTACTCAGCAGATTCTTCAGCAGTTTCCTCAGCTTCGGTTTCTTCTACGGCTTCGGCGGCTTCCGCTTCGGCTTCGGCGGCGGTCTCTTCATTAGAAAGCAGCGCTCTTATAGAAAGGCTTACTCTCTTCTTTTCAAGATCGCACTCGGTGATCTTAGCCTTCACAACGTCCCCTACGGTGAGGAAATCGGCCACGTTATTAACTCTCTGATCGGCGATCTGGGAGATATGGATAAGGCCGTCGATTCCGGGAATGATCTGCGCGAACGCTCCAAAGCTGGTGATAGATACGATCTTCGCGTCTACTACCTGGCCGAGCTCGTAGTTGTTCTTGAAGATATCCCACGGGTTCTCGGACTGCTTCTTATAAACAAGCGAGATCTTTCCGGTCTCCTTGTCAACGTCCTTGATGGTGACTTCGATATGGTCTCCTACCGATACGACCTCGGACGGATGCTTGATCCTTGCCCAGGTAAGATCGGCCTTTCTTACAAGTCCGTCTACTCCTCCGACATCTACGAATACTCCGTAGTCGGTGATGGATTTGACCTCACCTTCGACGGTCTGGCCGACCTCGGCGGTCTCGAAGAACGCGGCGCGCTTTGCCGCTCTTTCCTCCGCAGCGACTCTGCGGATAGAGCCTACGGCGCGCTTGCGCTGCTCGTTGAGCTCGATGATCTTAAGATTTACTGTCTGCTTTAAAAGCTGGTCGAGACTGGCTTCAGCTCTTATGCCGGTCTGGGAAGCGGGAACGAATACTCTCATCCCCGATACGACGACTATAACGCCGCCCTTGATTACGTTTGTGACTACGCCGGATACGGTAGCGCCGGTATCGGCCGCTTCCTTCACCTCATCGTAGCCCTTCTGAGCGTCTACCTGCTTCTTTGAGAGATAGACTATACCCTCGACGTCGTTTATCTTTGTTACGATAACGTCGATCTCATCGCCTACCGATACGACGTCGGAAGGCTTGACGGAAGGATCTGAAGAAAGCTCAGACTGTGGTATATATCCGGTTTGCTTGGTTCCGATATCGACTATAACTTCAGTGGGGTTGACCGCAGTGACGACGCCGCTTACTCTCTTTCCGGTATATATTTTTTTGAAGGTCTGCTCAATAGCTTCTTCGAAGTTGAACTCCTCTTCCTTTGTCAGAATTTCAGTCATGGTTTTTTGTACCTCCTTAATAATATACGCCGGAGTTGACGCGCCGGCAGAGATCCCTGCGGATCTTACGCGGGAAAAATCACAGCCGTCAAGGTCTTCAGCGTTTTCGATAAGATGACATTCGGTCGCTTCGCTGCATATGTCATACAGCTTTTTGGTGTTAGAGCTGTTGCACCCGCCTACTATTATCATCACATCGTTTTCCGAGGAAAGCGCCCTCGCTTCTGACTGCCGCTTATCCGTAGCGGTACAGACGGTGTTGTAAACCGTAACGCCGGGCATATCGCATACCGCCCGCTTACAATTTTCCCACATAGAAATATTATAAGTCGTTTGTGACAAAATTGCAAGGGGTTTTTTAATTTTTTCATATATTTTTCTTATAAGTTTCATCAACTCGTCAGTATCCGCGAAAACATAGCATTCGTTTTTGGCATATCCGACAATACCTTTAACCTCCGGATGCCCGGGATCTCCCGCTATAAGAATGACGTCTCCGGCCTCTGAGCGCTCTTTTACGATCTCGTGGATCTTCTTTACGAACGGACAGGTGGTATCTATCACACGAGCGCCGATCTCCATAAGCTTTTCATATACGTCCGGCCCTACGCCGTGCGAGCGGATAACCACGGTATCGGCTGCCGTAACTCCTTCGAGGGAATCTATCACCCTCGCGCCCTTGCTTTCGAGATCCTTAACCACGTCGGGGTTATGTATTATCTCCCCCAAGGTATAAATTTTCCCGTATCTTTCGACCGCTTCATATGCAAGCTTTACCGCCCTGTCAACGCCGAAGCAGAATCCTGCGGTCTTTGCCACCGTGACCTTAGCCATTATCTTTGACCAGCTCCCCTATCCTCTCCATGATAAGCTCCCCGGCCATCCTGAGATCGGTTTTTGACATCGACATTATCTTTAATTCCTCCGGACTTAAGGGCTTTCCGAACCGCACGGTGATCCTTCTTCTGAATCTTAGCGGTCTTTTATATGAGATCCCGACGGGATATACCGGCACGCCGCATCTTGACGCTACGAGCGCTACGCCGCTCTTAGCCCTTCCTATCTTTCCGTCCTTGGAACGAGTTCCCTCCGGGAAGATAGTCAGGTTATACCCCTTTCTTATAAAGCTCTCCGCGCGTGTGAGCGACGATACGTCGTTAGAGGAACGACGCGTCGGGAAGCCGTGTACGAGAGAAATAATCTGGCTGAGGATCGGGATCTTAAAAAGCTCAGCTTTCGCCATATAACTTGAAATATATTTTACCTTGATGGCGATAAGTATCGGGTCGAACCATGTCTGGTGATTTCCCGCAAGTATTACCGAGCCGTGATCCGGGACGTTTTCAAGTCCATCGTATTTGATACTGAACGCGATATAAAACGGTATGCTCGCTATGAATCTTATTATCGAATAAAATCCCCTTCTCCAGGCCGGAATGACCTTGAAATCCTTTCTTATCGCGCTGTCGATAAGCTCCTCTATCCTGTCCGCGACCTCTTCGGCGCTCATGTTCGTGGTATCGATCTCAACCGCGTCGTCGGCTTTCTTTAGAGGAGCGGTCTCGCGGTGGGAATCGTTATAGTCGCGCTGATTTATATCCTTTAAAATATCGTCGTAGTTTACATCCTGGCCCTTTTCCTTGAGCTCTTCATACCTTCTTCTCGCCCTTTCTTCCGCGGAAGCGGTCATGAACACCTTGACGTCTGCATTCGGAAGAATTACCGTTCCGATATCCCTTCCGTCCATTATTATATTATTCTTTCTTGCGATAGAGCGCTGAAGCTCCAAAAGAAATGTCCTGACCTCAGGGATCGCCGAAATCGCGGAAGCCGCCATAGATATCTCCGGAGTGCGGATAAGATCGGATACGTCCTCGCCGTTAAGAATCACCCTCTGGGAGCCGTCAACATAACAAAGCTCCACCGAAATGTTTTCAAGAAGCGGTACTATCCGCCCCTTGTCGGATGTATCTGCGCCAGCGCGGACGGCGTAAAGCCCTATCGCGCGATACATAGCGCCTGTATCGACATACACATACCCCAAACGCTTAGCAAGAGTTTTTGCAATTGTTGATTTTCCGGCTCCGCTCGGTCCGTCAAGCGCACAGTTTATTCCCATTTGAACGTCTCCTTTGATTTAATTATGCTTTCCGACGCTGCGTGCGCCGTTGAAAACGCGATGGTGAGATTGTATCCCCCGGTAAAACCGTCGCAGTCTATTATTTCACCTGCAAAGTATAAATCCTTTACAAGCTTCGACTCCATCGACGAGGGGTCTATCTCCTTTACCGATATCCCGCCGCAGGTGACTATAGCTTCTCCGAAGCCGCGAAGAGATACCGGCGTAAGCGTAAAGCTTTTCAGCCTTTCGGCGATATTTTTCCTTTTTTCCTTAGTTATATTCCCGCAGGCTTCGTTTATACCGATTCCAAGCTCTTTTGCAAATATAAGATCGAGAGGTCTCGGAAGAAGTCCCCTGAAAATCGCTTCCGAGGGCTTAGAAGGATCTTCGGATATATCCCGTACCAGCCTTTGGTCAAGTTGCTGTAAGCTCAGGGCGGGTTTAAAATCTATGACAAGCTTATAGCCTTTACAGGTATCCATATAGCATGAAGCGGTCAAAGCAAGCGGACCAGAGATTCCGTACGGCTCGAAGTTTAGCTGCCCGAGCTCTTTATATACCGGCTTATGCGGATTCTTTTCGTCAAAAAGCGAAAGAGCGATATTTTTCAGTTCAAGCCCTGCAAGCTCGGGATATGTCTCTTTAGTCTCGATCGGAACGAGCGACGGTCTCGGCTCAATTATGCTGTGGCCGAGAGACTCAGCGAGCGTGTATCCGTTCCCGTCGGAACCGGTTTTCGGGTATGACTTCCCGCCGGCTGCCAAAACTACGCTTTTTCCGTAATATACCCCGCCCGAGGTTCTTACTCCCTTCGCAGCTCCGTCCTCGGTAATTATCTCCCGCGCCTTTTCATGGACTATATCCGCTTTACCGCAAAGCCTTACAAGCGCGTCCGCAACGTCGTTTGCGCTGTCGCTTTCCGGAAATACCCTCCTGCCCCTCTCGGTTTTGAGCTGCAGTCCGGCGCTTTCAAAAAATTCCATTATCTTTTCGGGCGGGAATGAAGCGAGAGATGAAAATAAAAATTTCGGATTTCTCAATACGTTTTTCATCGCTTCCCCGGCGCTGCAATTATTTGTGATATTGCATCTTCCCTTGCCGGTGATCCTGAGCTTTCGTCCTAAAAACCTGTTTGGCTCTAATATCAGGACCTTTTTTCCCGCCTTTAAAAGCTGCGCCGCGCAGAAAAGTCCCGAAGCTCCCCCGCCGATTATTATTGAATCATATATTTTTCGATCTATCGGTTGAGTCTGCGTTTTTTTCATAAACCTCGTATTCTTCCCAGATTCTGTCAAGTATCTCAAAATTCTTCGATACGATCTCCTTATTCTGAATAGATACCGCGACTATAAGCGCGTTTATAAGGCTCAGCGGCGCTACGAGAGAATCCACAAAAGATACCATATCGCTCTTTGCTAAAAGCGCCATATCCGCTTTCTGCGCTATCGGGCTGTCGGTTCGGTCGGTGATCGCTATCGACTTGGCCCCGATGTTTTTGGCATACGTCAGCGCGTGTACGGTCTGTTTTGAGTATCTCGGGAAGGAGATCCCTATCAGAACGTCGGAGCTCTCCATATGCATAAGCTGCTCGTAGAGCTCGCTTCGGCTTCCGGTCTCTATTACCGTTACGTTCGGGAGCATGAGCTTGAAATAATATCCCAAAAATGAAGCGAGTGAAGCGGAGCTTCGTATACCCATTATATATATTCTTGAAGCGCGGATTATCATATCGACTGCCGAACTGAAGGTCTCGGGAGTCGTCTCCTCAAGAGTGCGGCGTATTCGGTCTATATCGTGCAAAAGTACGCTTTTGAAGATCTCTTCATGCCCGAAGCGGTCGTAGCTGACCTCTATTCTCTGGACGGCGGTAAGACGCGTCCTCATTTCCTCCTGGAGCGCCTTCTGAAGCTCGGGATATCCGTCGTATCCGAGCTCTGAAGCGAATCTTACTACAGTCGATTCGCTGACTCCTACGCATTCCCCGAGCTTAGACGCGGTCATAAACGCGGCTTTATCGTAGTGCGAAAGGATGAACTCTGCGATCCTCCGGTGTCCCTTAGAAAACTCGGGAAGCTTTGACCCGAGCGTCGCGAAGAGATTCTCATTCATTCCTCTTCTCCTCCAATCAGTCTTTTAAGGCGCTTCGCCATATCTTTTCTCTTTATAGCGCTCTCTTTTTCCAGAACATACCACTTTTCATCGGCGTTCTCGATAATATCCCCCTCTTTGGCGCAGGGGGCGATATCCTTTTTCGGAATAATAACGTGATTTCCTTCGTAAGTCTCAATCACTGCGTTTTCGCCTTCAAAACGGTCGATCACTGCCCTCATACTCATCCTCAGCTTTATTTTTCTGTCGATACCGATATGCTTTTTCCGTCAGTTATGAATATTATATCCCCGTCAAGATCGGTTCTGTAGAGCCTGTCGGTATAATCCGAGACTGCCGCTACTATCTCGCGGTGGGGATGTCCGTAGGGATTTCCCTCTCCGCATTCGCATACTATATACTCGGGATCTATAGCCGAAAGCCATAGCGAACAGTTTGAAGTGCTGCTCCCGTGATGCGAAAGCTTATATACGTCAGCGCTCAGATCGGTTCCGCGCTCTAAAATCACGTATTCCATATCCGTTTCAAGATCCCCCGCAAACAGGAAGGATTTCTCGCCGTAGGTATACTTTATCACATACGAATAGTCGTTAAGAGACTCCCCGCTATAACCGGAGGTCGTTATCTCAAAGTTTCCCGAACCGAATTCCAAGATCCCGTCCTCGGCGTATCTTACGTCGCAGTTCTTTCTCTCAAACGCGTCTATAAGATGATCGAACGCCGCCGTCGCGGGGATATATTCTTCCGGGAGCTCCGGCATTATCACCGTGCCGATATCAAACGCCCTTATTATTTTCCCCATACCTCCCATGTGGTCGGAGTGAGGGTGGGATACGAATACATAGTCGAGCTTACTGATCCCGATACTTTTTATCAGCGATATCACGTCCGGGGCATAGTCGACCTCGCCGCAGTCTATGAGCGCCGCGCTTCCGTCGTCGGATAATGCGAGTATGCAGTCTCCCTGACCTACGTCCATAAATATCACGCTTGATTCTCCGGCGTCCGGAAGATATTTAAGAGAATTTGTTTCTCCGAAATATCCCGCCCTTTCAAGCAAGCGGAATATTACATATAGGGCGATGAGAAATATTATCAAAACCCTGAAAACTTTATTCTTGGATATTCTGCGCGGCGCGCGGTTATTTTTTGTTGAGGTCATATTACATTACGGTTCGCCGAGCGGCAGTCCCGGGTCTGCGCCCATCTGCGTGCGCCGCTCGAGCCACTGCTCCTTCGTCATCTTGATTTCTCTCGGTTTTGCGCCGTCCGCGGGTCCTACGATCCCCATCTCTTCAAGCTCGTCCATTATTCTTGAAGCTCTCGCATAGCCGAGCTTGAGTCTTTTCTGCAAGAATGTCGTGGAAGCGGTGTTTTCTCTTACTATGCATTCAATTGCGCGCTCTATCATATCGCCCTGACCGTTGTCGGACGGTGAATCGCCGTCCTGGGACTGTGAATTCTTTTCGCCCTTCGGAACGGGGATGTGCTTTTCGATCTCCTCCGCGATCTCGTCGTCGTACTGCGAAGCGGTCTGGGCTTTGAGAAACTCTACTACTCTTCTTATTTCTTCAGTCGCGACAAAGCTTCCCTGGATCCTCACGGGCTTTCCAAGGCCGACCGGTTTATAGAGAAGATCGCCGTTTCCTAAGAGCTTTTCCGCGCCGCCTTCGTCAAGTATGACTCTTGAATCTATCTGGTTTGAAACTTTAAGTGCCGCGCGGCTCGGAATGTTTGCTTTGATAAGTCCTGTGACTATATCCGCTCTCGGGCTCTGAGTCGCGATAACAAGGTGCATACCGGCGGCTCTTGCAAGCTGAGCTATCCGGCAGATGGATTCCTCTACCTCTTTAGGCGCTGCCATCATAAGGTCCGCAAGCTCGTCCACCACGATAACAATCTTCGGAAGAGGAAGCATTCCCTCTTTGTCCTTTACATAATCGTTATAGTCCCCGAGATCGCGAACGCCGTTGTCGGCAAAGATCTTATAGCGCTTCATCATCTCTGTTACCGCCCACCCGAGCGCTCCGGCTGCCTTCTTAGCGTCGGTGACGACAGGGATAAGAAGGTGCGGGATACCGTTATAGACCGGGAATTCTACCTGCTTCGGGTCTACAAGTATCAGCTTCACCTCGTCGGGGGTTGCGTTATAGAGTATCGACATTATTATAGAGTTCGTAAATACCGATTTACCGGAGCCGGTGGTACCGGCGATAAGAAGGTGCGGCATCTTCGCGATATCCCCGCAGACGATATTTCCTTCGATATTCTTTCCGACAGGGAACCCGAGCTTTGATTTTAAGCCCCTGAATTCCTTTGAATCTATAAGCTCCCGGATATATACCGTATCCCGGACTTTATTCGCAAGCTCTATTCCTACTGCGGCTTTTCCCGGGATCGGCGCTTCTATTCTTACGCCCTCCGCGGCAAGATTAAGCGCTATGTCGTCGGCAAGATTCGTTATCTTGGATACCTTCACTCCCGCCGCCGGCTGAAGCTCGTATCTTGTTACCGACGGGCCGCGGTGGGTATCGATAAGGCGAGTCGTGACTCCGAAGCTGCGAAGAGTCTCGACAAGAGTCTCGGAGTTTTGCTGGATCTCCGCGCGTATTTCTTCCGTAGACGCGGCGCTTCGGTTGGGATTAAGCAGATCGATGGGCGGGAAGTCGTAGGATGATTTTACCGACTCTTCGGTCTCAAGAAGCGACGTCTGGCCGTCCTCGGTCACATATATCGGATTTACCATGTCCTCGGGGTCCGGAGTTATCACTCTTTCGTCCCGGTCGGTATCTTCCTCGGATTTTTTAGGAGTATCGTTATTATCGGGATTATCAAGCTTATCAAGCTTAATCGGCTCTATCACCGGGTCCGGCTGTACCGCAGCGGGCTGAGGCGAAGGGATTATCGGTTCAAGCGGCTCGTTCGGTTCGTCGAAGCGGTCGAATATCGATTTTTTCTTCTTCTTTTCCTTTTTGTCCGGGATCTCTATATCCGCGACTACCGGATGATCGGCCGTGATAGGATGCTGCGGAAACTGTTCCGGGACTTTTACGTCGTCGTCGGGGATGAATTTCGCAACGTCGATCCTTCTCTCTTTGTTTCGCTTCTCCTCGGCTTTTTTGCTCTCCGCGATCCTTTGCGCTTCCAAAAGATCCCGCTCCTCGCCGTTTTCACGTATAGCAGTACCCGCTTTTTTGAATATTCCCGTAAAGAAATTCCAAAAATCTACAAAGGTGAGATTTGTAAGGAGCATCGTGAAAAGAAGTATCAAAAGGATTATGATTATAAGCGCTCCGACGGCTCCGCAGAGCTTTGAAAGGGTGCCGCCTATAACTACGGAAAGCGCTCCCCCGCCCTTCATGTTCTTTCCGTTTTCGTAAAGATATGAAATAATATCCGAAACGTTTTCGCCTTCATAGACCGGGAGCTTTTTTACGAAGCAATAAACGATCTCGAACGCAGGGCTTACCAAAAGCAGAAGCACCGCGCCCTGAATAACCTTTGTTATAACCGCGCTCTTTGAGCGGTCAAGCGCGAGCATGACCGCGACGTAAAGCATTATCGGCGCTAAAAGCACCGTCGCCACTCCCATAAGTCCCCAGATAACGTTATGCATAAAGAGCCAGACCGCCTGGCCCTCTATATATGTAAGAAAGATCACGAATATCCCGAGCACGAATATTACAGAACTCCACATACCGTTCTTGCGGCGTCTTGCGGCTTCGGAAAGCTCCTTGGTCTTTTTTGAAGATTTTTTTGTCGTTTTTGCACTTCTTGACGGCATTTCCGCACTTTCCCTTCCTGCCATGAAAGCTTAAGTCTTGGGGTTAGTTTCGCCCTACGGCGAGAATTTATTCAGCATTATTTAACGAAAGCTATAGGCTTTCCCATCGCGGCTTCGATTATCGCTATTACTATTACGATTACGCCGAGAGCGGCGGTATAGTATGCGAAATACTTGAATTTATCCGTCTTCATCAGCCACTGCACAAGCTTTATCGCGCAGAATCCTACGATAGCCGCAAGTATCACGCCTATAATGCAGGGGAGAAATCCGGGCTTGTTTTCCTGCTTTATGCCGCCTATAAGCTCGGTGAGACCGCCGCCTAAGATCGCGGGGATGCCTAAGATGAAGCTGTAGCTTATCGCTTCGTCGCGACGAAGTCCCGAGAAGATCCCGGCGGAGATTGTAGAACCGGAACGGCTTACGCCGGGAAGAAGGGCTACCGCCTGGAAGAATCCTATCCTTACCGCGTCGGGGGTACGAAGATCGGTCATTCTCTTCGAGCCTTTATCGGTGCGGTCGGCCATTATAAGGATCGCCGCAGTGTAAAGGAAGCATATTCCTTCCGCAAGAATCGAGGAGTCCTCGGCGAAGCCTTCAAAGAAGCCCTTGAATATGTAGAACGGGATCAGAACGGCGGTTGAGATTATGAACATGAATATCAGCCTACGCTCGGGATTCGCGTTTTTTATCGAAAACTTCGCGGTGAATATGTCCTTTACCATCGCGATGAATTCGGTGACAAGAGCTAATATTCGCCGCCAGAATACCGCAACCACCGCGGCGAGCGTGCCGAGGTGCAAAAGCGCCGAGAACATCAGCGCTCCCTCGCCGCTGTTGCCGGAAAAATGCTGGTACAAAGATAAATGTCCGGACGAGGATACCGGCAGAAACTCGGTAAGCCCCTGTATTATCGCCTGAAAAATAGCGTCCAAAACCGTCATGGTTATTCCTCCGTTATGTCATAATTTTTGCCCGGGGAGATACTCGCGCCGAAGATACATCTTAGGGTCAGTAGAAAAAAGCCCTACTATCCTTCGTCCTTTTCCCTTCCCGGTATATTCTATCTTCCCGCCCGGCACGTCCTTATAAAGCCTTCTTGCCGAGCCTGAAAGAAAAATATCGTATTCGCTCACTACCGTATAAAGCATATAACATCCTATTTCTCCTCTATCATCCGATAAAGGCATTCTATCGCTTCCGAAAGCCCGCCGACCTGATCTATTATCCCCTCTTTTACGGCGTCCTCGCCCGTCAGAACGCTCCCTACGTCCATAACAAGCTCTCCGGTCCTCAGCATCAGCTCTTTGAAGCGCTCGGGGGATATCCCGGAGTTGTCGGAGACAAATCTCACTATCCTTTCCTGCATTTTCTCAAAGTAGGAAAGAGTCTGAGGGACCCCTAAGACAAGCCCGGTCATTCTTACCGGGTGAACGGTCATGGTCGCGGATCTTACTATGAAGGAGCGCTTTGCGCTTACCGCCAAGGGAACCCCTATAGAATGTCCCCCGCCGACTACTATCGATACCGTCGGAGTCTTCATCGACGAAATGAGCTCCGCAAGAGCAAGCCCGGCTTCAACGTCGCCGCCTACGGTGTTTATTATTATGATAAGCCCTTCTATCGAACGGTCCTGCTCTATCGCTACAAGCGCCGGCATTATATGCTCGTATTTCGTGGTCTTATTCTGTGGCGGGAGGATGTAGTGACCCTCTATCTGCCCTATTACCGACAGGCAGTGTATAAGATGCTTCGCTCCGGGGATCGCTACGTCCCGGTATTTCTCCGATTCCTCGCTTTGCTCCTCGGTTATTTCCTGCCGCTCGGGATATTCCTCACACATAATATTTCTCCTGTCCCCTGTTTTGAAATATTATGCTCCTTTGTCCCCTCTATATTCATACGGCCAGAATATTACATATTCTATTATACTCCAAAGCTTTTGATAAGTCAAGCTTGTTTTTATTAAATCTTGCAGGAATTTGTTCAAAAAAATTCATTTTACAAAAAATTATTTTGTCATTTTGCCGTCTTTATATTATAAGCTCTTGACAAGAGTAACGCTTTATTATACTATATATAGTATAACGATATCATATTTCAACGGAAAATACGGAGGTAATAAAAATGGGATTAACACTTGCCGAAAAGATCCTTAAGGCGCATCTTGTCGAAGGAGAATTCAAAAAGGGAAGTCAGATTGCAATTCGGATGGACCAGACGCTCACTCAGGACGCTACCGGGACTATGGCCTATATCGAATACTGCGCGATGGGCGTTCCGAGAGTAAGGACCGAAAAGAGCGTTGCGTATATCGATCACAATACTCTGCAGTCCGGCTTTGAAAACGCCGACGATCACCGCTTTATCGGTTCTGTCGCAAAAAAACACGGTATAAGCTTTTCCAGACCCGGTAACGGGATCTGCCACCAGATCCATCTTGAACGCTTCGGAGCTCCCGGAAAGACTCTTATCGGCTCGGACAGCCACACTCCGACGGGCGGCGGTCTCGGAATGATCGCTATCGGCGCGGGAGGACTCGACGTTGCGGTAGCTATGGGCGGCGGTGCTTATTATATCACATACCCGAACATAATTAAAGTTGAGCTCAAAGGCAAGCTCAGCCCTTGGGTTTCGGCTAAAGACGTTATCTTGGAGGTATTAAGAAGACTCAGCGTCAAGGGCGGCGTGGGTTCGATAGTTGAATACTGCGGCGAAGGAGTCGGGACGCTTACCGTTCCGGAGCGCGCGACTATTACAAACATGGGCGCGGAATTGGGCGCTACTACTTCTATCTTCCCCTCGGATGAAAACACCCTCGCTTTCCTCAAAGCTCAGGGCAGAGAGGACGTATATGTTCCCCTCTCGGCCGATCCGGACGCGGTCTACGATAAGGAGCTTGTTATCGATCTTTCGGAGCTTGAGCCGCTGGCGGCCTGCCCGCATTCTCCGGACAACGTAAAGCCTGTAAGAGAGCTTGCGGGGATGAAGATTGATCAGTGCTGCATAGGGTCCTGCACCAACTCTTCATATATAGATATGATGAAGGTCGCGTATATTCTTGACGGCAAGACCTGCTGTCCGTCGGTTTCGCTTTCTATCGCTCCGGGATCGAAGCAGGTGCTTTCGATGATCTCTCAAAACGGCGCGCTCACTAAGATGATCGACGCGGGAGCAAGGATTTTGGAATCCGCTTGCGGACCTTGCATAGGTATGGGACAGTCTCCTAACTCTAAGGGGATATCTCTTCGCACCTTCAACAGAAACTTTGAGGGAAGAAGCGGCACACGCGACGCGGGAGTATATCTTGTATCCCCGGAAACAGCCGCTGCTTCGGCTCTTACGGGGGTTATGACCGACCCGAGGACGTTGGGAGATATGCCTTTGTTCAGTATGCCAGAGAAGTTCTATGTGAACGACAATATGATAGAAGCTCCCGCTCCTGTGGAGGAAATGGATTCGGTCGAGATTTTAAGAGGACCTAATATCGCGGGATACCCCGAAACAAAGCCCCTTGCGGATGAGCTTAGTATCCCCTGCTCGCTGAAAGTCGGCGACAATATCACAACCGATCATATTATGCCTGCGGGCGCGAAGATCCTTCCGCTCAGATCTAACATCCCCGAAATTTCCAAGCACTGCTTCACGGTATGCGACGAGACCTTCCCTGCGCGCGCTAAGGAGTTAGGGGCTTCGGTGGTAGTAGGCGGCGAAAACTACGGGCAGGGCTCTTCAAGAGAGCACGCGGCGCTTGCGCCTTTATATCTGGGCGTTAAAGCAGTGATCGTAAAGAGCTTTGCAAGAATACACAAGGCTAACCTTATTAACGCGGGTATCCTGCCGCTTACCTTTAAAAATCCCGAGGACTACGGTAAGATCTCGCAGGGCGATAACGTCGAATTTGCAGGACTCCGCGATACCGTTAAAAACGGCGGGGAGATAGTTATGAAGGTAAACGGAGAAAATATCCCGCTTTGTCTTGATATCTCGGAAAGAGACAGGGAGATACTTCTTGCCGGAGGACTTTTGGATTATACCCGCGAGAACCTCGGTAAATGAAAAAGGCGCTGTACGGCGTGTTTACCGCCCTGCCGATGATTCTGACCGCGCTGGCGATTTCGGTATGGTATGTCGGTATCGCGACGGTTTCTGCGTTTGCGGTCATAGCGGCGGCGATATGGTTTTTCGCGGTGCTTAGGGCGTATGAAAAGCTGAATCGCGGCGGGAGGATATTCCTTATAGCGGCGCTTTGGATAAATGCCGGGGCGGCATGGTTATCGCCTTACGCGGTAATATGGCTTGCGTTTCGGGGAGGGCGTCATATTTGAACAGAAATCAGCTTAAATATTTTGCGATAGTATGCATGACGCTTGATCATATCGCTTGGCTTTTTGCAGACGCGGTAAGCCCGGCTATAGGCGGGATAATGCATTTCTTCGGGCGGTTCACAGCGCCTATTATGGCTTTCTTTATCGCGGAGGGGTATGAGCACACCCGCGACGTTAAAAAATACACCGAACGGCTTGCTGTTTTTGCCGCTGTATCGTGGATCCCCTTTACTCTAACTCAAAAATCCGAGCCGCCGATCTGGTTCTCGGACGGCGGGATAATATTTCACCCCGAGCAGAGCATGATCTTCACGCTGCTTTTGGCGCTTATCGCTTTAAGAGTATATGACAGCGATATGAGAAAGTGGCAAAAGATAATCATTATCACAGGGCTTTGCCTTATTTCGCTCATCGGCGACTGGTATGTATTTCCTATAGGCTCCTGCCTATTGCTCCACGCTTTCAGGGACGACAGGAAAAAGCGCTTTATCGCATATGAAATATGGACCTGCCTTGTCGCTCTGTCTTCGGTATTCAATCAGTGGTTTCAGATCGCCGTCGTCTTTGCGCCTATTATCATCTACTTCTTCTACAACGGCGAGCCCGGCTCGAAAAAGCCGTTTCATAAATGGTTTTTCTACATATATTACCCCGCGCATCTGCTTGTTTTAGGAATTATTAGAATTTTGGTATAGAAAGGATAATGAAAATGTCAAAAATTGTTATGAAAACTCCGCTTGTCGAGATGGACGGCGACGAAATGACGAGAGTCATCTGGAAGATGATAAAAGAGCAGCTGATCGAGCCTTATGTCGAGCTTAAGACCGAATACTACGACTTAGGGCTTGTTCACAGAAACGATACCGACGATCAGGTTACGGTCGATTCAGCGGAAGCTACAAAAAAATACGGCGTTGCTGTAAAATGCGCTACTATCACCCCGAACGCTCAGAGAGTCGAGGAATATAAGCTCAAGGAGATGTGGAAATCACCGAACGGAACGATCAGAGCGATTTTAGACGGAACCGTCTTTCGCAAGCCGATAATAGTCAAGGGCGTCACCCCGTTTATCCCGACCTGGACCAAGCCGATAACTATCGCCCGTCACGCTTACGGGGATATATATAAAAATACCGAGCTGAAGGTCCCCGAGGGAGCTAAGGCCGAGATAGTAGTTACCGATAAGGACGGAAATGAGACGAGAGCGCTGATTCATGACTTTAAAAACAGCGCCGGGATCGTTCAGGGCGTTCACAATCTTGACAAATCTATAGAGAGCTTTGCAAGATCATGCTTCAACTTCGCGCTCGACGCTAAGGAATCGCTCTGGTTCGCAGCTAAGGATACCATCTCCAAAACATACGACCACAGGTTCAAGGATATCTTTGCGGAGATATATGAAAAAGAGTATAAGGACAGGTTTGAAGCCGCGGGGATAGAATATTTCTATACTCTTATAGACGACGCAGTCGCAAGAGTCGTAAAGAGCGATGGCGGGTTTATCTGGGCCTGCAAGAACTACGACGGAGACGTTATGAGCGATATGCTCGCGACTGCTTACGGCTCTTTGGGACTTATGACCTCGGTGCTTGTCTCCCCCGACGGGAATTATGAGTACGAAGCCGCGCACGGGACAGTTACACGTCACTACTATAAATGGCTTAAAGGCGAAAAGACCTCTACCAACCCGATAGCTACGATTTTTGCCTGGAGCGGAGCGCTCAGAAAACGCGGAGAGCTTGACGGGATCCCGGAGCTTATGAGATACGCCGACAACCTCGAAAAGGCTTCTATCCAAACCATGGAGGACGGGATAATGACCGGAGATATGGCGGCGCTTTCTAAGCTTCCGAACAAGAAGGCTGTAAATTCCGAGGAATTTTTGGCGGGTATCGCCGAGCGGCTGGATAAGCTTATGAGGTAACGCGCGATGGCGTTTGACTATAAGAAGGAATATAAAGAGTTTTATATGCCGCCCAAAAATCCTACCGTGATCGACGTTCCGAAGATGAATTACGTCGCGGTCAGGGGCAAGGGAGATCCGAATGAAGAGGACGGCGAGTATAAAAGATCTATATCATGAAATATATCTCAGCGATCCGAGAAAATGCGCGCCTGAAAAGCTTAAGACAGTGATAAGGCATCCTATAAAATAAATATCCGAGCCGGATGAATCGTCGTCCGGCTCGGGTTTTATATTAGTTAAAATTGTCGTTTCATATTGTTATACATCGGAAAGTTTGGTTTCAAGTATGTAATAAATCCAAGCTATCAGCTCGCCCACTAATGAACCGCCCGCTATTATCGCTGATATAATCGCAACTATAGTATAGAACATCAGATCGACTACGCCCGGAGAATTCACATACCAAAAAAGAAGTATGCAGCCGATACCTCCTATCAGGCTGATAAACGCGGGGATCAGTTTTACCGCAATTATTTTGCATCTTATGCATATACGGTATTGGATAATACATGCCGGAAAGGCAAAAAGCGCGGAAAAGAAAAATATATATTTCAGATCGTTAAGCATTACGGGTATTCATCCTCTCGCAGTGTTTATAAGCGGCAAAGCCATAAAAAATTATGATTAGTTTTATCGTTTACAGATATTATATCAAATAAAAGCTTAAAGTGCAAGCGCCGAAAAAATTTAGATGTGGCCAAGGCGGCCACATCAAGAATACAGAAGTCAGATGTCAGATGTCAGATGTCAGAACTTCAAGGTGGTCGCCTATGGCGACGATTTTAAAAATAATGAATAATACGGGCGATTTAGACACTCCCAAAAATTTTTTTCAAAAACATCTTGACAAGAAAACTTGGCAGTGATATAATGATTTTGACAAGAAAACTTGTCAAAGATCAGGGAGGTATTACCATGGACAAGAAAACAGTACTCGAAAAAAGCAAGAAGGAAAACAAGGGCTATGACGAGCGGGAGCTTCAGATAATCGCGAAGGCGTGGCAGTTCGGCGGAGCGACAGGAATTATAATCTGCGGGCTCGCCATGCTCCTGCTCGGATTCTTCAGCGATTCGCCGATAAAATACGGCGCGGATAATCTGATGATCTATTTCGGAATGCTGGCGGCAGTATCCGTCTTTAAATCGATAAAGCTCGGAAAACTTTCCGATATCGCTCTTGCGGTCGCTTTTACGGGATTTTTCATCTTCTTCGCCGTTACGTTCGTCACAAACTTTGTTAATTAAGGAGGAAAGTTATGAATAAAAAAGACGTCTTAGAGAAAAGCAAGTACGAGTATAAAAACAGCGATCCCTACGCCACGGAGGTCAGAAAGACCTGTATGCAGCGCGGTATGGTTATAGTCCTTTTGATGTCGCTGCTCTTCTTTTTCACCGAGCTTTTGATAAATCATAACCTGCACCTCGGCTTTTTGGCGATAAACTGCGTTAGCAACGCCGTGAACTGTTGGGCCGAGTATAAGCTGCATCCGAAAAAATCAACCCTTATCGTCGCGATAATCGCTTTCACCGGCGTAATCGTCTCCGCCGCGGGATATATGATATCGCTCTTTGTGAGGTAATAATATGGATAAAGAAAAAATTTTGGCAAAAAGCAGAGCGGAAAACAAGAATAAAGATATGTTTGAGCTTGAGGTCGCAAAGCTTGCAAATTCGGTCGCCGTCACCGTAATGCTCATCGTCGCCGCGGTGTTCTTCATCGTTCAGTTATCTGCCGGCGGCGGGCTCAACTACGGGATATGGGCGATAGTTTTCAGCTCCGATATGGCGCTGCGCTGGGTAAGATTTATAAAGCTTCACAGCAGACTTGATCTTGTTCTGGCGATCTTCTATACTGTAGTCGTTGCAGCGCTGGCGGGATATCATATCTACAGCCTGATTCAATAAAAGGCGGTGAAGATTTTGGACGACAGGCTGATACTTAAAAACCGCCTTAAAGAAGCGCGTACCGAGAGAGGATTATCTCAGCAGCAGCTTTCCGAGATGGTAGGCGTATCGCGGAACACGATAAGCTCTATCGAGACCGGGCAGTTTAACCCGACGGCGAAGCTTGCGCTTGTTATCTGCATAGCGCTCGACAAAAAATTTGAGGAGTTGTTTTACTTTGAGGATTAAATATATTTTCTTCGACCTCGGCTCAACGCTTATCGACGAGTCTGATTGCGTTAAGGCAAGAATAGAAGCCGTTCTTGAAACCCCCGGCGCTCCGTCAAGAGAGGAATTCATGAAAAAGGTCGAGGAATATTCAAAAACAAGTTGGCAGTTTGTAAAAGACGCGGCGGGATTTTTCGGGATAGAAACACCGAAGTGGGATTCCGATAAGGTACAATATCTTTCGCAAAAAGAAAAAGGACAAAAATATAGACATGTCCCCGCACTTCTGGTAGAATGAA
>CANPYR010000001.1 GCA_947588805.1 uncultured Clostridia bacterium | reverse complement strand
GTTTTATGCATAAAAAGCGCGAACGCCTTGCAGCTTGGAGATGAAATGGCGAAAAATTTAGGAGTGAGAGTGAATTTGAGCAGGATAGCTCTTTCGGCTGTCGCAGCTTTCCTGTCTGCCGCCACGGTATCACAGATAGGAATGATAGGCTTTGTGGGGCTTGTCGCTCCGCATATTGCAAGAATGCTTTCCGGCTCCGACTATAAAGTTATGGCGCCGACTGCAATTCTCACCGGTTCTCTGACCGTTCTTTTAGCAGACACGGTAGGCAGGAGTATTCTCCCCGGCACGGAGATTCCGGTCGGGGTAATGATGAGCGTTTTCGGAGGACCGTTCTTCCTTTATATGTTAAGAAAGAGAGGTAATTTCCATGGAGCTTAAAGCCGAAAACTTAGAAATAGGCTACGGTGACAAAGTGATAGTAAACGGATTCTCAATGAACATAGAACGCGGAAAGATAACGACGATAATCGGACCGAACGGCTCAGGAAAATCTACCGTTTTAAAGGCTGTCACACGGCTTATAAAATATCAGGGTGGAGTCGTTTATTTAAATGGCAGGGAAATATCCGAGATGAAGCCGAAGGAGCTCGCAAGAACGCTCGGCGTCTTGCCGCAGATCCATTCCGCACCGTCGGATTTTCGCGTCAGAGAGCTTGTAAGCTATGGCAGGACGCCGCATCAGAAACCGTTTTCCAAAAAATCCGAGGAGGACGAAAGGATTATCCGCTGGGCGATGACGGAAACGGGAACATGGCAGCTTCGGGATAAATCAATTTATGAAATCTCGGGCGGCGAAACGCAGCGCGTTTGGATAGCCACGGTTTTGGCGCAAAAGCCTGAAATGTTGTTTTTAGACGAACCTACGACTTATCTTGACATTTCCCATCAGCTTGAAACGATGCAGCTTGTAAAAAAACTGAATAAAGAAACAGGGATCGGTGTGGTGATGGTGCTGCACGATCTGACGCAGGCACTTGAAGTCAGCGACCATATAATCGTCATCAAGGACGGAAAAAAATACAGCGAGGGCGTACCGGAGGAAGTCATCACCGAAAAAATGATGCGCGAGGTTTATAATGTCGATTGCGACATTATAAAAATCGCAGGGCGAGACAAGCCGCTGATAGCATATAAACAGATAGGAGCATAATTATGGGTTCAGACGGATTTGAAATGCTGAGCGGATTATCAAGGCTCAGCGAGGTCAGCGGAATGAAGCAGGTAAAACCGCTTTCCTATGCGCTTTTCCCGGGTTATCACTGCCCGCTGATGGGTGCTATGCTGACTGTGAAAGAAACGGAAAACGCAGTGATGGCAGTTATAGGCCCTGACGAATGTGCGTATTATATTCAGATGGCGACGTCGGGCGGTAGTATGAAGGCGCATGGCTGTAAGATTGTTTCTGTGGTTTTGGATCAGCATGACGTAACGTTTGGGTGTCAGGAAAAAATGGACGAGGCATTTTCAGAACTGATGGAAGAATATTGCCCCGAGGCGGTTTATCTTGTCACGACCTGCGTAGTCGAAGTTACAGGCGACGATATTGAAGCTATGGCGGCAGGATATTCGGAAAAATATAAGCTGCCGGTCATGGTCGTTCATGCCGAGAACTTCAAGACAGATGATCATCTTCCCGGAATCGCAAATACCCTCGACGCAAGTCTTGCAATAATGGAGCGGCAGGAAATCAGCGAGTGTGTAAACGTCTTAGGAATGCGCCTTGGGGATTTCACAAAAACCGAGCTTTACAGAGTGCTGCACTCCCAGGGCATAGAGCCGCATCTTATGCTGCCGGGCAAAACATCGGTGGAAAAGATTCGCCGCGCGCCATGCGCTAAGTGCAACATTGTGGTACACCCGGTCGGTCTGCCGCTTGCTGTAAAAATGCAGGAAAAATTTGGCACGCCGTATGTGATATTCGAGCGATACAGCGACACCGACAGAATTTTTTCGGCGTATGAAAGGCTGTTTAAAGTTCTTAAAAAAGAGCTTCCCGCGCCTATTTATGACAACAAGGACGCTCTCAAAAGAAAAATTCCGGAAATAAGAAAACTTGCAGAAGGAAAGACATATATCAGCGGGAATACCGCGCTTGCGGGATATGAGCTTCACGCATTCTTGGCCGGGGCTCTCGGAATGCGGCCTCTTCTTTTGCAGATCTCGGATTTAGATCCCGAGGGCGAGAGCTTTCGCGAGGAGCTTTTACAGCACGCCGATCCATATGTTACGCGTTCTGCCAATATCGGAGCAATGCGCAGTATTTATCCTGCCCTTAAGCCGGATTTCAATATCGGTGCCGGGGATACGAGGGAGCTTATGGCACAAAAAATCGCGACTTTGCGCTTTGTAAACGCCTATAACACCCTCGGCTTTGAGGTTGCGGATATGGTTCTTACCGCCGTTTTGCAGGCAGAAGCAGAGCGTAAAATGATGAAGGAGGTAAGATAATGGGTCTGACAAGATTTTATCCCGCGCCGTCGGATCGAATGGCAATAATCTGGTCGCTGATGCCGATTTCGGACGCAGTCGTTCTGGAATACGGTCCCGCCGGCACCACCCACTTCGGCGGCGGGTTTTATTCTTCACTGGGTATTAAGCTCGGAAAAACGCTGTTTACTACTCACATCAGCGAGGACGACATTGTTATGGGCGATGTGAGCCGGCTTGAAAATGCGATTTCAGAGGTGGACAAAAACTATCGCCCGAAGATAATATTTGTTGTTGCATCCGCAGTTATAGCGGTAATAGGCACCGACATTGCAGGGGTTTGCAACTATATGCAGGAGCGCGTAAACGCTCGGCTCATTTCCTTTGAAGAGGGCGGCTTTCGCGGAGATTACACTTTTGGCCTGCGCTCTGTTTACAGAATGCTTGCACGGGAAATAATCAAACCTCAGCCAAAAGAAGAAAAAAACACCTGTTGCATTTTAGGCGCGTCGGCGGGGTCATACAGAATAAGGAGCGACGTGTGGGAGATAAAAAACCTCCTGCGAGAGGCGTTTAATATTGAATGCCGCTATACAATGGGCCTTGACTGTACGGTAGAGGATATAGAAAAAGCGGGAGCAGCGGCTTTGAATTTGGTAATAAGAGAAGAGGCCGAAGAGGCAGCGCAGATAATCGAAGAAAAATGCGGCACACCTTACATAAAAGTCGCGCCTTACGGCTACAAAGGCACGCTTGAATGGTTGGAGAGCATTTCAACTGTCATTAACCGTCAGATAAATCCTACGCTTGTAAAAAGACTGCGCGAAAAGCAGATGTCGCTGATGCCTATGGGTGGGCCGATGATGATGGGATTTGCGGGAATGCCGAAGAAAAATGCAGTTTTGCAGGGCGATTATGATACGCTTTTAGGATTCAGAACCGCCCTCTCAGAACTTGGGTTTAATGTCACAAAAATGGTTTGCAGCCACTCTCTCAAGGCAGTCAAGAATCCCGACCCGCAAGTCGAATATATCGAAAGCGAAAAGGAACGGATAGATTTGTTTAAGTCCTTAAGCGACTGTGCATTTTTTGGAAGCGAAGAGCTTCAAAGGTGCGTAAAATCGCCGTTTACTCTTATTTCAGCTCCGTTTGTGAGCTATGAACAGTATGCCTCACACCTGCCGTTCATGGGAGAAAAGGGCATGGATATGCTGAGAGAACTTACGCAGGAATAACAATTAAAGCCCGGGGTTCCGGGCTTTTTTCATTATCTCCGACACTTTACTAAAATCTATTCCGCGTTTTTCAGCGCTTCGTTCAGCGGTACCGCGCTTCTTATATCGTCCGCGCTCTTTGCGCTTATGCACTTCAACATGGTCCAAACGCTCTCGGCTATGATCTGCGGCCTGATACTCGGACTGTTATATCTTCAGACCGACTCGGTTATATGCTGTATAGCCGCGCACGCGGGGTATAATATGATATCGTATTTTGAGATGTTCGGGAAAGATTAAATCCACGCGGCCGCGGTACTGTCAATTACGGTTCGATAACCTATTTTTTACTTATGAGCAGGTCTTACCGCCGCTTTTGCTGTTATTCTGTTTGTTTTAAAAGTATGCATAAGAATTTTAGGCGGTATCTCGATTCAAAACGATAGTATTTTAAGAATAATAAAAAAGTCGCAAGCCCTTGGGAAAAAAGGCTTGCGACATTATTTAATGGCGTCCGCGAGGTGATTCGAACACCCGACCTACCGCTTAGGAGGCGGTCGCTCTATCCATCTGAGCTACGCAGACATACTAAGTCCCGGCGGCAATACCGCTCTCGGCTTCACGCGCGGGTTCATTCGGCGCGATCATCAAGCGAATTATATTTTATCACGAAATCCCGCCGTTGTCAACCCCGTTTTCAATTTTTTGCGAAGCTTTTTTACTAAGACCAATACCAGCCTTTAAAAAAAGATAAATCCCCGAGCTCTGCGCCCGCGAACGCCGTCTCCGAAGAAAAGATCGGCAGGGTAGTGCTAAGCGCACAAAAAACGTGCAAAAGCTCCCTGCCGCTTCAAAGATTCAGTTTCGCAAGAAGGAATCGCAAGTCACGGCCGCGCTATTGCTCCTGCCACGTGCAATCCTCCCAGAGCTCTTCTATCATCCTTTCGTTTTCGACGATAAGACCTCTGAGCCTTTTCGCTTCGGGGATATTCCCGGCCTCGGCGGCAATATCAAGCTTTTCCTCCAAAGAAATATTGTACTTTCTGAGCCTTTCAACTTTTTGGCGCGTAAGCTTGTACCCGGCCATATCAACACTTCCCGAAAAAGATTAGTGATTTTAGTAATTTTAATTATCTTAGTAATCTTATTATTCAAGCCCCGCGATCTTTCTGAGAATAAGAACAGCGTCAAGACTTGTTATGCCGCCGGCGCCGTTATAGTCGGCCGCGGCGATATTAAAGACCGGATCGCTGAACCCCGCAAGGTAGCGAAGAACAAGTACCGCGTCAAGAGAAGAAACTTTCCCGTCCATATTCACGTCGCCGGGCGAA
Organism: uncultured Clostridia bacterium; assembly: GCA_947588805.1. Taxonomy (GTDB): domain Bacteria; phylum Bacillota; class Clostridia; order Oscillospirales; family Ruminococcaceae; genus Faeciplasma. The sequence goes on along the minus strand of CANPYR010000001.1, from coordinate 188,140 downwards.
TAGTCGATTACCGTCACAGGGACTCTGAATATGAGAGGAGCGCCGTCGTAGGCGGACTCAAGACCGACGTTAATAAACGTATTTCCCACACGTTTTGCATTTACCGCCGCGTTACCGTTTTCATCGATGACGACTTCGGCGGTTTCGGGATCTTCCGACGAGACGAAGGTGAAATGAAGCGGGAATTTTTTTGCGGCGTGACTCAGCGTAACGCTTCCGCTCTGTCCCTCGGATATCTTAAGCTCGGCAGGGGAGATATCAGTGCTTACGATCCCGGAATTTATATCTACGTCCGCGCACGTCTTAAGGCGCTCCGGCATATTCAGATCGGACTGCTCGACCTCGGTGCCGCTGAAGAGCTGCACCCAGTACTTTACCCCGTTTAAATCGGTGAAGCAGCCTATGCCGACCGAACTGTGGTCTGGTTCAAGCATATTTCTGTTATGCCCCGAAGAACGTTTCCATGCTGTCATAACCATCTCCGGAGAAATCGACCCGTTTGCAATATTTTCACCGATATAAGACATACCGCTTCCGCTCAGAACCGAGTTACAAGGCAGGCCGTTCGGTCTTGTATGTGAAAAATACAGCGAGTTTTCCGCGGCGCGCTGCATAGCCGCCCTGCTCAGCTCCGGATTGGTTTTAAGCTCATTAAGTCCTTTGCTTACTCTGTATTCGTTCAAAAGTCTCAGCACCGTCTCCGCTTCCGAATATTCTTCATACCCCTCGACTGCGGTTTTATATACTCCGTATGATTTAAAATCGTTGTCAAGAAGCGAAAGAACGCTCTCGTAGTATGTAGAATGATAGTTTCCGTCCCAGGTGAATCTGAAATTATTATCTTTATCTATAACGTAATTCATCGCAAATGTATGCCCGACGACCTTACCTGTGAGCCTTTCAAAATCTATCCATGTCCAATAAGTCTGGTCATAAGTTGTTCCGTATGCAAAAACAATATCGTCGCAGTCCGGAGCGTATTTGTTCTTATAGTCTACTGTCGCTTGTCTTGCTTCCTCAACGTCGTCAGAGTAATTTAACCCTATCGCGATAACCTTCACCTTGTCGCTTTTAACCCATTCGCTGTTTGCGATAGAAGAAATGGTGTTATTTGAGTTGTAGCAGGTTCCGTCAAGTCTATAAAAAATAAATACTTGGATCTTTCCGAGGAAGGAATTATTGTTGACGGTATTTCCGTCTATTGTGGGAAGCTCCCAGACGACGGTGTTCGGAGTATTATAATCGTGCGGAGCCATAAACGCGCTTCCAAGGTCTGTTCCGGAAGCGGCAGAAGGCGCGGCGAAGTCCGAAAGCCCCTCGCCGTCAAAGAAGAAATCGGCGGCAAAGACGTTCCCGGCAAAAATAACAATTGCAGCGACCGCCGCAAAAAGCGATAAAAGAATTTTAGAATACTTTTTCATAATAAACCTCCTGATGAGATAAACCGGATGGCGTTTTAAATATTATACCACAGATTTTGGGGCTTGGCAAGAGTATTTCGGGAATATAATTGAATTTGTGCGGCTCTTTGCCAACGCTTCGCTGCAATCGCTTCAAAAAAAAGAAACCTCCCGGTCATTCTTCCGGCGCTTCTTTCGCGATGTGTATTTGCGGGTATTTCATCATAACATTTTTTAAAGCGTTCGGGCGACTTTTGTAAAAGATTTATTTCACAGACCAAAAATTTTTCGAATCCTCTTGACATAATGCTGAAAAAGAGTATAATGTTTTTGTATCAAATGAATAAAGGCGGCCTTGCTTTTTGACTTGCTTGCGGTTTTTGGCTGTATTCCCTCTTTTTGGAATATGCCGGACGCTTTGTACGGCGTTTGAATTCCGAATCGCGGGATATCCGGGATCGCAGACCTGTCCGGGGAGCGCGGGAAGCCTTTGGATACTGAAAGGAGATAATTTAAAATGAAGAAATTTTTAGCGGTTCTTCTTGCCGCGGTCATGACTCTTTCGTTAGCCGCGTGCGGCTCTGAGCCCCAAAACGACGGCAACGACGGCAATAACGGCAACGGCGAAGTCGTTGAGAACAATGACGCCGCTCCCGAGAATTCCGAGGACGAAAACGGCGCGGACGCTGAGGGCGTAAACGTTATGACTCACGACGAATACATTGCCGCGGCGGTTGATACCGAGGTGACGGTCGAGACCTACGTCCAGGCTAAGCAGTCCTGGTGGGAGGATACCGCGACGGTATACACTCAGGCTGAGGACGGCGCTTACTTCCTCTACAACATGGCTTGCTCCGAGGAGGATTATGCTAAGCTTGAAAAGGGAACTAAGATAAGAGTCACAGGCTTCAAGTCGGAGTGGTCCGGCGAGGTTGAGATCATCGACGCAAGCTTTGAGATCATCGACGGAAGCTATGTAGCGGAAGCTCTTGACGTGACTTCGCTCTTAGGGACCGACGAGCTTATCGATCACCAGAACGAATATGTAAGCTTCAAGGGTATGACTGTGGAAGCTTCCAAGGACGCGGACGGAAACGACGTAGCGTTTCTTTATAACTACGACGGCTCCGGGCAGGATGGAGACGATCTCTACTTCAACGTTTCCTTCAACGGAGAGACCTATACTTTCGTAGTGGAATCCTATCTTTGCGACAGCACGACCGAGGTTTACAGCGCTGTTAAGGCGCTTAATATCGGAGACACGATCGATATGGAGGGCTTCCTCTACTGGTACGAGGGCGTGAACCCGCATATCGTTTCGGTCAGCTCCGCAAGCTGAGGATAAGTAAGGATAAGCAGTTAAGAGAAGTAAATATTTTGGAATCAACCCCCGGGCATGTCGTTTCAGCGATGTGAACGGGGCGATTTTTTGGGGAGGGGAGGGGAATGAGCGAACGGCGGCGGGAGAAGCGGGGAAGGGCCGGCGGGTGGGCGCAGACGGTAACGGCTACAGCAAAGGCAGCTTCCTCCCGCCTCGCGATTCGCCTAAGCGAAAGATAAAAGACAGAAGCAGGAGGTTGCAGTTTCGGACAGCTCAGCGTATTTCAAGCGCCAAATAAAAATCAGCGGCGGAAAGCCGTAGGCAAACCGTTCGGCAGCAATATGAAAAAAAGAAGCAGAGAGTACGGTCTCAAAAGCCCCGCCTTAGTCGTGGCAAGCATGAAATTGACCTGCAGCTCCCTGCTTCTATCTATAATTTATCACAGCTCCCCGCGCGGCATTCAAATCCTTTTTCTCCCATCTATTCATTCCTGCCGACTCAGCGCTCGCAAGCGCAGCGATTCGCGCCATATCCTCCGAATCACTGCCAACTTCTCCCACCCTCCCGCAATTCTAATCCTCTAACTCTCTAACCATCTATCCTCTATTATCACTCCCTCCGTCCTCCGCATAAAATAATATAAAAACCAACCATGGAGGCAGCTATGATAAAAAAATATTTTTTAGGGATCCCGACTCCCACGGGCTTTGAAACTTCGTTCGGCGAGGAGATCCGCACCGCGGCTTACACTTACATCCTCAAAGGCGGTCCCGGAACCGGAAAATCAACTCTTATGAAGCGCGCCGCAGCCGACCGCCGCGACGACGAACCGGAGCTTTATTACTGCTCGTCGGACCCGGACTCGCTCGACGCGGTGATTTTCAGAAAAACCGGCGTGATAATCGTCGACGGAACTTCCCCGCACGTCTTTGAACCGATCTACCCCGGCGCAAAACAGTCGATAATCAATCTCGGAAAATTCTGGGATGAAAGCTTTCTCAGATCGCGGACTGAGGATATCGTCGCCCTGAGCGACCGCTGCGCAGAACTCCACGCAAGCGTAAGAAGATACCTCGCAGCCATCCACAGCTTAAGCGGGGAGATGTTATCGATAGGCGAAAGCGCCATGCTCCGCGAAAAGGCCGAAGGCTACATAAAACGGCTCTCACAGCGGCTTTTCCCTAAGACCGGCGGCGAGCGCGGGAAAATATCCCTAAAACAGATCTCCTCCGTCACGCCGAAGGGAATACTGAGAATTGACGGCGCGCTCGGGGATTGCAGGATCTTTTCGGTGAATGATCCCTGCGCGGCGGTTTCGGACTTTTTGCTCAAGGGGATATCGCTTGCTGCGGCGGCCGCGGGGTATGACGTAACCGCTTCCAAGGACCCGAGAACGCCCGGCAGCGTATACGGCGAGGTGGTGATAGAATCCGCAGGCGCGGCGTTTGTTTCGGGGGATGATCCCGGGGCGTTCAAGAAGATAAACGGGATGAGATTCTACGACCGAAATAAGCTCAGAGAAAGTAAGAAGAAGCTGAGCTTCAACGCGGCGCTAAAAGAAGAGCTGAGCGGCGCGGCGGTAGAAGCCCTCAAAGAAGCAAAGCAAACTCACGACGAGCTTGAGAAGATATATATTGAAGGGATGAATTTTGCGCGTTTAGAGGATAGAGAGTTAGAGGGTTAGAAGTTAGAGATTAGAAATTAGAGAATATCCTTCCCCGCGACGGGGTTTAAGGCATGGGTTCAAGATATGTAACCCCTTTAACTGTGCGGAAAATGCTTAAAATTCATGAAAGTATGATTTTGTTTTTTGAATGAAAAATGTGTAATATCACGAAAATGGGCTTGCCTTGTGCTCACACTATATACAATATATATAAAAATAACTGATACTTTAAATTATTAAAGCGTAATTTTGCCTTTAAGACGTATGTACAATCAGCATTTTGGCAATATTTTGAAACGTAAAAGTCAAACTCACTCTGCATGAATTATCGACATTATCAACATTTTCGGGCTGATAGTTGTTAGAGAATAGTAGTTAGTAGTTAGTTTCAATGTGCCGCCCTGCAACTTATATTTCAAAGCGCTGTAAGAAATTACTAACTACTAACAACTAATAACTATGAACTATACGCTTAATTGCCCCAATAATGTTTAAAATGCGTATTATTCACAAGCGACTCCCTCTCATCCCCCAACCCTCAAAACATGAATTTTGCACATTTTGCACATTTTGCACACTTTGTCCCTCAAAATGCGCAAAGTTCACAAAATCCATAAAACTACATCTCCCCCCGAAACCCCAGCCTACCAACCTCTGATTTCTGACCTCTGACCTCTGCCCTCTAATAGCGTTTTTTATTTCGACATTCTGCCAATCAGCCGCCTTTTCGGTTGTCCCAATTTTATTTAATTTACCGATTGACAGCGGCTTTGCGGCGTGGTATTATATACTTTAAAGTTATAACCGATAAAGGCGATGACGAAGACGGAGCCGCTTTATTTGCGCCATTCAGAGAGCCGGGAACGCTGAAATCCGGTTGGGGCAGTGCCGCTCGTATCACTTCCGAGCCGGCGGTCTGAAGTTAATTAGGACTGCTCGCGTCCGCGCGTTACAGCGGCAGGCTTACATATTTTGTATTTTTGTATATCAAAATGCAAGCCGCTAAGCGGCAGAGTTTTCTGCAATTTGAGTGGTACCGCGGGAATTCCCGTCTCAAAGTTTTCTTTGGGACGGTTTTTTAATGTCCCAAATCAACACTTTTTATTTTAAAGGAGAAGATCAAATGGCCAACAACTCATCAACTCAGCTCCGCGATATGGCGGCCCGTATCCGTGAAATGCGGGAGATAATGGGCTGGACGACTGCCGAAATGGCTGAAAAGACCGAGGTCTCGGAACAGGATTATCTTGAATACGAGAGCGCTCAGGCCGACCTTCCGTTCACGTTTATCCACAAGTGCGCGCTCGCGTTCGACGTGGATCTTACCGATCTTTTGGAGGGAAGGACCGCGGCGAGACTTTCAAGCTATACCCTCACCAGAAGAGGTCAGGGACAGGTCACTGCGCACGAGAAGGGGATCGATATCGCGAATCTCGCTCCTAAGTTCAGGGATAAGATCGCGGAGCCCTACTGGGTGACATACGATTATATAGAATCTCAGCAGAACGTCCCGATACACCTGACTAAGCACAGCGGCCAGGAGTTCGATATAATCATCTCGGGAAGCTTAAAGGTGCAGGTCGGAAGCCATGTGGAGATACTGAACGAGGGCGACAGCATTTATTATAACTCCTCGACTCCTCACGGCATGATAGCAGTAAACGGCAGGGACTGCACGTTTGTGGCGGTAGTCCTTCCCGGCGAGAACGAGAGCGAAGAGACCGCACGCACTTCTCTTATCCAGGCGAACAGGCCGAAAAAAGAGCGACTTCTTACGGAGAAGTTCGTGGACTTTGTCGAGGATGAAAACGGCAAGCTTACCGACATGAAGTTCCACGATACCGAGACGTTTAACTTCGGCTTCGACTGCGTTGACGCTATTGCGGATAAGTTCCCGGATAAGCTTGCGATGATACACGTCGATAAGCATAAGGTCGAGAGAAGATTTACTTTTAAAGATATAAAGAGAGCTTCAAACCAGACCGCGAATTATCTTAAGAGTCTCGGGATAAAGCGCGGGGACAGGGTAATGCTGGTTCTTAAGCGGCACTATCAGTTCTGGTTTGCGATGGTGGCGCTTCATAAGCTCGGAGCTATCGCAATCCCGGCTACAAATCAGCTCAAGCAGCACGATTTTGAATACCGCTACGACCGCGCGGGAGTTTCCGCAATACTCTGCACTGCCGACGGAGACGTAGCTGAGATAGCTGAGAAAGCGGCTCTTAACTGTCCGAGCGTTAAGATGAAGATACTTGTAGGCGGCGCAAGAGAGGGCTGGCACGATTTTGATAACGAGTACCAGCTTTACACCGGTAAATTCGAGCGCCCGGAAGGCTGCTCTGCGGGATCCGATACCGCGCTCATGTTCTTCACGTCCGGCACTACCGGGAATCCTAAGATGGCGGCTCACGCTCACACCTACGCCCTCGGGCATTTCGTCACCGCGAAGTACTGGCACTGCTGCGAGCGCGACGGGCTTCATCTCACGATATCCGATACCGGGTGGGGAAAATCCCTCTGGGGAAAGCTCTACGGGCAATGGCTCTGCGAGGGAGCGGTATTCGTCTACGACTTTGACAAATTCGACGCCGCGGATATTCTGCCGATGTTTGCAAAGTATAATATAACCACATTCTGCGCCCCGCCGACAATGCTCAGGATGATGATCAAGGAGGATCTCTCGGTATTCGATCTCAGCTCCATCCATCACATGACTACTGCCGGAGAAGCTCTTAATCCCGAGGTCGCGAAGCAGTTCAAGCAGGCGACCGGGCTTGAGATAATGGAGGGCTTCGGCCAAACCGAGACCACTCTCGTCATAGGAAACCTCTACGGCGACATACCGAAGTACGGCTCCATGGGCAAGGCTTCGCCGCAGTACGATATCGACATTCTTGATCCCGACGGGAACCCGGTTCAGAACGGCGAAGTCGGAGAGATCTGCATAAAGACCTCGGAGGAGGTTCCGATAGGGCTTTATAAGGAATACTATCTTGACGAAAATCTCACACGCGAGGCCTGGCACGACGGTTATTACCACACCGGCGATACCGCATGGCGCGACGAGGACGGATACTTCTGGTACGTATCGAGAATAGACGACGTTATCAAGTCCTCGGGATACCGTATCGGGCCGTTCGAGATAGAGAGCGTGATTATGGAGCTGCCGTATGTTTTGGAATGCGGAGTTTCGGCGGTGCCGGACGAGATAAGAGGGCAGATAGTAAAAGCGAGCATAGTGCTGACAAAGGGAACGGTAGCTTCCGAGGAGCTTAAAAAAGAGATCCAGAACTATGTCAAGAGCCACACCGCGCCGTATAAATATCCGAGAGTGATAGCGTTCAGGGACGAGCTTCCGAAGACGATATCCGGAAAGATCCAGAGAAACAAGCTGTAAAAAAGATACATATTCGGATTTGAATTTTTATACGGAGGTTTGATTGAAATAGAATTCAGGCGAACGACTCTTTTCGCCGGGCACTACGGCTCCGGCAAGACAAATCTTGCGGTGAATTATGCGCTTAAGCTCAGAGAGAGCTTTGAGAGCGTGGTGATCGCGGACCTTGATATAGTTAATCCGTATTTTCGCACAAAGGATTCGGAGGAGCTCTTAAGATCAAGGGGTATAGAGATAATTTCTTCGGAGTACGCGAATTCAAACGTAGATTTTCCGGCGCTTCCTTCAGAGATGTACGGAGTAGTCCAGAACCGCTCTCGTCACGCGGTTTTGGATATAGGCGGCGACGACCGCGGGGCGTATGCTCTTGGGAGGTTCGCGCCGTATATAATCGAGGAGAACGACTACGACATGCTCTTCGTCGCGAATTTCTGCCGCCCGCTTACGCTCACTCCCGAGGACGCTTTGGAGGTAATGAGGGAGATAGAGAGCGCGGGAGGGATAAAGTTCAACGGGATAGTCAATAACACGAATCTTGCGGCGCTTACTACCCCTAAGACGGTTTACGACGGGCAGGAAAAAAGCCTGAAGCTCAGTAAAATGAGCGGTCTGCCGCTGAAATTCACCGCAGTGGAAAGAGAGCTTTCAAAAGCAGTAAAACTTAATAATGTATTCGAGCTCGACGTCCAAAAGAGGTATTACGATCTATACTAACAACTAATAACTAATAACTAACAACTACAAGGAGGTAACTTATGCCGAAGCTGACGTTCAATACCGACGTATGCAAGGGCTGCGGACTCTGCGTAAGCGCGTGCCCGAAGAAGCTCATTGTGATCGCCAAGGACAAAATCAACAAAAAAGGCCATTCGCCCGCCGAGATAACCGATCAGGAAAAATGCATAGGCTGCGCGTTCTGCGCGACGATGTGCCCCGACTGCGTTATAACGGTGGAGAAGTAAGGAGGAAAGTATGGAAAAGGTTTTAATGAAGGGCAACGAAGCGATTGCCGAAGCCGCGATAAGAGCGGGCTGCCGCCACTATTTCGGCTACCCGATCACCCCGCAGACCGAAATCGCCGCATATATGTCCAAGAGAATGCCGAAGATAGGCGGGACTTTTTTGCAGGCCGAGAGCGAGATCTCCGCGATAAATATGGTTTACGGAGTAGCGTCGGCCGGGCTTAGGGCTATGACGAGCTCGTCAAGCCCCGGAGTTTCCCTTAAGCAGGAGGGGATCTCATATCTTGCCGGGTGCGATCTTCCGGCGCTTATAGTAAACGTCCAGCGCGGAGGCCCCGGTCTCGGAGGTATCCAGCCCTCGCAGTCGGATTACTTCCAGGCGACCAAGGGCGGCGGTCACGGAGATTATCATCTTATAGTCTTGGCTCCGGCTTCGGTCCAGGAGATGGCTGATCTGACGGTAAAGGCCTTCGACCTTGCGGATAAGTACCGCATGCCCGCTATGCTTTTAGCGGACGGAACGATGGGACAGATGATGGAGCCGGTAGAGCTTCCGGAAGCCGTGGAATATAAGCCCGAAAAGCCCTGGGCGGTCACGGGAACGGAGAATAAGAGAGAGCATAATATAGTCAACTCGCTTTATCTTGTTCCGGAGCAGCTTGAGCAGAAAAATATCGAGAGATATGAAAAATACAGGACCGTAGCCGAAAACGAAGCGATGTGCGAGGAGTACATGACGGAGGACGCGGACGTATGCGTGGTAGCGTTCGGGATAGCGGCGAGGGTATCCAAAAACGCGATAACCGAAGCGAGAAAACAGGGAATTAAAGCAGGACTTATAAGGCCGATCACGCTCTGGCCGTTCCCGAAGGAAGCAATCAGAAAGGCCGCGGATAAGGTAAAGGGATTTGTCTCGGTCGAGCTTTCGATGGGACAGATGATAGAGGATATTCGTCTTGCGGAGGACTGCAAAAAGCCCGTAAGCCTTTGCTGCAGAGTCGGGGGAATGATCCCGTCTCCGGAAGAGGTGCTTAAGGCGATAAAGGACATGGAAGGAGGAAAAATCTGATGGCGACAGTATTCAAAAAACCCGAAGCGCTTACCGACGCTCCGCTTCACTACTGCCCCGGCTGCACTCACGGCATTATCCACCGCCTTGTCGCCGAAGCTATTGACGATCTCGGTATTCTCGGAAAGACCGTAGGCGTTGCTCCCGTAGGCTGCGCGGTTATGTCGTACGACTATTTCTCCTGCGACATGGTCGAAGCCGCTCACGGACGCGCTCCCGCAGTCGCGACGGGTCTTAAGAGAGCTATGCCGGACAGGATAATATTTACATACCAGGGCGACGGAGATCTTGCGTCCATAGGAATGGCCGAGACGGTCCACGCCGCTACAAGAAATGAAAATGTTACCGTTATATTCGTAAACAACGCGATATACGGAATGACCGGAGGACAGATGGCTCCGACCTCTCTCCCCGGACAGGTAACTCAGACCTCGCCTTACGGAAGAGACGTTAAGACGGTGGGATATCCGATAAAGGTCTGCGAGCTTCTCTCAGCGCTTGACGCGCCGTATTATATCGAGCGCGTGGCGGTAAATAACGTTAAGAACGTGCTGGCGGCGAAGAAGGCTATTAACCGCGCGTTCAGAAATCAGATCGAGAACAGGGGCTTTTCGCTTATCGAGGTCATTTCAAGCTGCCCCACCAACTGGGGAATGACTCCTGATAACGCTCTTAAGTGGATTGAGACGGATATGATACCCTACTATCCTTTAGGAGTTTACCGCGATAAATCTAAGGAGGAGAACTGAAATGGCTTACACGCAGATACTTATAGCCGGCTTCGGCGGTCAGGGGATTTTGTTCGCGGGGAAGGTGCTGGCATACAAAGGGCTTGAAGAACAGAAGCAGATATCGTGGCTTCCGTCCTACGGCCCCGAGATGCGCGGCGGCACGGCGAACTGCTCGGTTATAATTTCGGATACCCCGGTCGGGTCTCCGATAGTTTCAAATCCGGACATTCTTATCGCTATGAATCTCCCGTCCCTGGATAAATACGAGAGCGCGGCGGTTCCGGGGGCGAAGGTGTTTATAGACAGCTTTCTTATCGACAGAAAGGTTAAAAGAAGCGATATCGAAGCGTTTTACATCCCCGCCACAAAGATAGCGAGAGATCTCGGGACGCCGACTCTTGCGAATATGATCATTTTGGGAAAGGTCATAAGGGAGACCGGAGCGGTATCGATGGAAGGACTCAAAGAAGCGCTTTCAAAGACCGTATCGGCTAAGCACCGCGATCTTATCGAGCTCAATATGAAGGCGATAGAAGCGGGATACGGATTTTCGGAATAAAATCCCGAAAGGGGCTTGAATTTTCCGGTTTAACGTAGTATAATAGCAGGTGCGTTATAAAGTATAATTTCTTTTTTTGGAGGGTTTAATCTATGCTCGACGTCAAAATCGAAAAGACCAAGAATCCTAAGAAGATCCCGGCTAAGGGAGAGCCTTTAGGGTTCGGGCACATTTTTACAGACCATATGTTTATCATGAACTACACCGAGGGAAAGGGCTGGCACGACCCGAGAGTCGTTCCGTTCGGAGATATCACTCTCAGCCCGGCGGCGATGGTTCTTCACTACGGTCAGGAGATGTTTGAGGGACTCAAGGCCTACAGGGGAGATAACGGCGAAGTCTATCTCTTCAGACCCGACATGAACGCGAAGCGCGCAAACAATTCAAACGACCGTCTCTGCATTCCGAGACTGCCGGAGGAGGACTTCGTACAGGCGGTTAAGACGTTGGTGAACGTCGATCGCGACTGGGTTCCCTACGAGGAAGGCACTTCGCTTTATATCCGTCCGTTCATCATTTCTACCGACCCCCATCTCGGCGTAGCTCCCTCTAAGACCTATCTTTTCATAATCATTCTCTCACCGTCCGGAGCTTATTACGAGAGCGGACTTGCCCCGGTAGGGATCTGGATCGAGGACGAGTATGTAAGAGCGGTGCGCGGAGGAATGGGATACGCAAAGACCGGAGGAAACTATGCGGCTTCTCTTGCCGCCCAGGTCAAAGCGCATGACAGCGGATATTCCCAGGCGCTCTGGCTCGACGGAGTTGAGAGAAAGTATATAGAAGAAGTGGGATCGATGAACATAATGTTCAAGATCTCCGGCAAGGTTGTAACGCCTATGTTAAACGGCTCTATACTTCCCGGAATCACCCGCGACTCCATTTTGCATCTCTGCCGCGACTGGGGATATGAGACCGAAGAGAGAAGGATCTCGGTAGACGAGCTTATAGAAGCGGCAAGAACCGGCGCTCTTGAAGAGGTCTTCGGAACCGGCACCGCAGCAGTCGTATCGCCGGTAGGAAAGCTCAGATATAAGGATGAAGTTATAGATATCGGCGGGGGAAAGATAGGAGAGCTCACCCAGAAGCTTTACGACGAGCTTACGGGCATTCAGTGGGGCAAGAAAGCCGATCCCTACGGCTGGAGAGTCACGGTGCAATAAGAGGACAGAAATCAGAAGTCGGAAGTCGGAATTTTGAGGATGGGGATTGATTTCCGAATAAAAAATATTCCCGGCGCAGCTTGCTTTAGAATGCGGGCGCGCCGGGGGTTTTTATTTTATCTATTTTATTTATCTCAAACCGATTTGGCTTTATGAATCCACTTGGCGCCGCCAAGACGTATTGTCAGCCAGACGGACTTGATTATGTAGTCTATACGCAGGGCGATAAGTACCCAGAACGCCGGGGCTTTAAAGACGAGACCCATCGCGTAGCCGAGCGGGATGGAAGCCGCCCACTGGAAGATTACGTCCGCTATCATGAGAAATCTCGTATCGCCGCCGCCGCGGAGAATGCCTTTTGAGAGCGCTCTGGACTGCCTGGAAGAATACTATCACAGCGCTCGAACCCATCATTGAGACCGCGATAGCTTTTGTCTCGTCGGTGATCTTATACATCCCTATCGACCAGACTCCCGCAAATCTCACCAAGATCGAAGCGACTATTCCTATCCCCACGCTTATTATCAGGAAGGAGCGGCCTTCTTTATGCGCGCGTTCGTAGTCTCCCTGACCGACTGTCTGGCCGATCATAACTCCCGAAGCGCTTGCTATACCTCCCGTAGCGACCGTGCAGAGACGTTCGAGCACCACCACTATCGCGTAAGCGCTTGTAGCTTCCTTTCCCATTCTTCCGAGGATCATTGAGATAACTGTGGCGGCGACTCCGAGGAGAGTATCGGAGATTATCGCGGGAAGCCCGAGACGGATAAATTCCGAGAAGAGATTTTTAGTCGGTGGCTTGATAAGACCGTTCGGTCGGTAGATAAGTCGGTTCTCGAATCTGAACATATAGATAACGCAGACCAAAAGCTCGACTATTCTTGCGCAAAGAGTTCCCACGGCGGCTCCCATTACGCCGAGAGCGGGGATCCCGAGAGCCGGCACGCCGAAGATGAAGACGTAGTTGCAGCCGATATTCACGACGAACGATACGCAGGAGATGACAAGCCCGAGCCTTGCGTTTCCGACGGCGCGGATGACGTTTGACATTACAAGACTTATCCCGTGCGGGAGGAAGATGAACGCGGTAACTCTAAGATATTTCGCGCCTTCCAGGATAACGTCGCGGTCGGGGGTATAGAGAGACATTATCGTTTCCGGGAAGAGCGCGGTAAGGACTGCGAAAACGAGGCCCATAATCATAACGATCTGCATAACGAGATCGAAGGTTCTTCTGACCGTCTTAGGCTCGCCTGCGCCCCAGTACTGAGAAGCCAAAACAAGACCCGCGGCGCTTATGCCCATGCACATGATATTATAGATAGCGTAGTACTGATTAGCAAGGGAGGAAGCGGAGATCGAGACTTCTCCAAGGTTTCCGACCATAATGGTATCCATCATATTAACGCCCTGGTTAATAAGGTTCTGGAAGAGCACGGGGATGATTAAGAGCATAGCTCTTTTATAGAAGGAGCCGTCGGTAACTATGTACTTGCTTAAACGCCCCGGCGCGGTTTTTTCCAAAAAAATTCCTCGCTTTCATTTAATTTAACGAACGGGATACATTATATCACATTTGCGTGCGGTTGTCAAATTTTATCGCTCATACGGGAGCGCCTATTCCGCACACACTATCGTCGTATTTTTAAGGTGCCACCGCACAATTATTTTGGTGCAGATACGCAGTCAGATTTTTTGTCAGATGAAACAAAAACCGGAGCTAATACTTTGTGTATTAGCGAGGATTTTTGTGAAATATGACGAAAAATATGCAAGTAGATGCGCCAAAAAGGCGTTAGCCGCTAATTGCGCGGTGGTGCCTTGATTCCTCGCCGAAGGCGAAACCTTGAAATTCCGAGATCTGATTTCTGACCTCTGAAATCTCGCTCATCCCGCCGGGTCTTTCCGCCAAAAAAGCGTTCGCGCCCCCGGGCGCTCACCCGGGGGCTTAATTATTACTTATTGCTTATTACTTATCCGCTTTACCTCATCCCCACAACGTGCAGAGATAATCTATCCTGTCCCGCACCCAATCCACCGTCGTTTTCGACTTCGCGGAGCGGCGTATGCCGTCCTTGTCGAAGTCCTCCGAAAATTCTATCGCTGTATTTTCTACCTCGTCGCAGACTTCAAGCATAGCAGCCTTTCTCTGCGCCCACTTTTCCTTCACCAGCTCCTTGAACCAGTCCGCGGAATAAAATAGTATCAGCCACGGATTCGAGCGGTCGCCCCAGTGCTCCACAAAATAGTCGTCCTTGAATCTTGCGGCATAAAGACCGCCGTCCGGAGTGCAGCCGTAGTCGGAATACCCCCAGTCGAAGTCCCATGGCGCGACCATCGTAAGGCGGGGATATTTTGAGTCGGAACCGTAGTCTACCGCGAAGAAGAACGACCCGCCGCCTAAGTCCTGATCGTTTACCGTCTCGTAGGTAATATACATATCTATCACCGATTCAACGTCTATGGCGGCGTTTATGCAGTCGTAGGCAGAGGAAAATTCATCCTGCGCGGGAACTATCTCGTAATTTTCATCCATCCTGTAAAATTCTCCGTACTTAATCGCCCTCATCGCGATCTCCCAGTATATCTCAAACCGCCGCTCGATGAATTTGAGCTGATCCTTGCTGTAGAGATCGTTTTTCACCGAGTAGGTATATTTTCTCGGTACCCTCGTCACGCCGTAAGCGTCGGTGATTTCTTCAAGATCGTAATTTAAAAGAAAGAACGGATCGCTGTCCGAAGAAGCGTAGTTGTCAAGCTCTACAAGATATCCTATGTCGGTTCCCTCATACCCCTCCGCGGCTTCGTTTATGTCGATACGCTGAGAATTTTCCTGAGTCTGTTCGCAGAGTATATACATCCCCGCGTACTTTTCGTTCACATATACCTGCACCGGCTTAGAATCTGTGACGTAATATTTTTCCTCGTTGACGGCCTTTGCAAGCTTAAAAGCAAGAAGATTCCTTACGCCGGTATCATAGGCCTTTAAGAGTATCCAGGACTTGCACCGAGCGAAATTATTAAGCCCGAGCATGGACTGAGCTTCGTTGAATTTGATCCTGTAGGAGACGATGTTGTTTCGGATAAAATCGACGTTTCCGTAGTCTGCGCTGGCGTTTCCCCGGACTCTTATCCCGCCCGTCGCGGCGAACTGATATATCCCGTCGGTGTTCATGGTTTCCACAAGACAGTTTACATACTCGTCTCTTGAAAGAATTTCCTTTTCGCCCTCGGTGGAGATGTGGATAATCGGAAGCTCGCATTCCGAGCAGATCATTCTGTAATAGCCTTCTCTTGCGGCCTTATCGATCCTGAAAGACTCATAAAGAGAGGATATGTCTTCGGGACTTTTGATATCAAGACCGCTCTTCCAATCGTCAACTATATACCCGCCGCTATCCGAAGCCGGAGCCGTCTCCGGAGCGGTTTCGGATGTTTCAACGTCTGTCTCTGACTGCTCCGACGTAACTTCGGGAGCTGAAATATTTTCTTTATTTCCTTCGCCGACAAAAGACGGAACGTTAGGGTCCTGCGGCTCGGAATTCGGGGCGGGGGACGTTTCTATATTTATATTGCTTTCGGTATTAACCGGCTTTTCGATTTCCTCCTCATGCGAATAAAGCGACGAGCAGGAGCTTAAAAGCATAACGCAAGCCGTCGCGACGGGAAGAATTCTGAATTTTCCGCGCATTTTATTCCTCCGGATAATATATTCTAATTACTGTCAAATTCTGATATCAGAAATTTGACGTCTGATTTCTGTCTTCTATTTTATTATATCACCGAAAAATAAAATTGCAATAACAAAAGGGTAACAAATAAAAAATTTAAGAAAAAATTAAGAAAAATAAGAAAAAAGCGGAGAGCTAATCTTCGCTCTTTTCGATCTCCTTCATGAACCTGTCAAGCTGCCGCTGATTCTTGATCACAACGGTCTTTTCGGGATATTTTTCCCGTATCCCGCGAAGCATCGCTCTTGTTTTCTTGCTTCTTCCTTCCCAGAGCACCCACTTCACAAATTCAGGATCAATCTTCTCCTCGCACCCTTTTCCCATGTCCGGGCGGCAGGAGCCTTTATATTTTAAGTATCTTTTAATCACTCTTACAAGACAGGAAAAACGGTTAAAGAGCATAAGTATTATCCTGTCAGATTCCTCGAGCCTTCGTTCAAGAAAATATTTTGAATAGTTCCCGTCGATAATCCATGAGGAATTTTTTTCAAGAAATTCTTCGGTGAGCCTTGTTTTTTCTTCTTTGGTATTCTGAACCCAGCCGGGCAGCCAATGAATAGCGTCGAAGTGCAGCACCTCGGCGTGATATTTTTCGCCCAAAAACCGTGCGAGGGTTGATTTCCCCGACCCGCTGTACCCCATAATGGAAATTTTCATCTCAATTTCCTTTCTTTGCAATAATAATCGGCGTACCTTTGAGGTTCTCAACCATCTCCGCGCTCCCAAAACCTCCCGCAAGCATCGCTGAAAGCTCGTGTTCAAGCGTCAGCGGGGTGTCGAAGTGGATATACTGCCCGTCAGGGACCCCGTCGCGCTTTCTGCGGCGTTGGCACTCCGAAAAGGCGAGTTCCTCGATCTCGGGCGTCGAGGCAATGTAGTCGCATTCGATGTAGATCCCGCCCGGCTTAAGCGCGCGGTTGATCTTCGCAAACAGCCCCGTTTTCTTCTCGGCAGTGAAGTGATGAAGCGTCTCGACCGAGACCGCGGCATCATACCGGCACTCCCCGAAATCGTGGAGAAAATAGTCGTCGAGGATAATTTTTAGATCCCTGCCGCCGTGCTTTTTGAGGAGTTCCTTAGTCATCTCCTCGGAGAGATCGACCGCGTGTACGCTGATATTCGGGAAACGCCGGAAGATGCGGTCAAGCTCAAGCCCGGTGCCGCAGCCGAGGTCCAAAAGCGTCCCGACGCCGCTCGGCAAAAGCTCGGCCACGCGCCCGTAGTGCTCCTGCCAGAAGCTCATATGTTCCTCGTAAGTCGCGATCCTGCGGTCAAAAAACGCGCCCATCTCCTCGCACCGCTCATCAGCAGTCTCCTCGTACCATTTTTTCAGATCAAGATATTCCTGGGTTATTGGCATGGTTTCGTCCTTTCTTTTTGTTTGAAGACAGAAAAAGCTCCCGAAGAACTTCGGGAGCTATGGAGCTGATACCCGGATTCGGACCGGGGACCTCATCCTTACCAAGGATGCGCTCTACCGGCTGAGCTATATCAGCGCCTGTGCGCGATCTCCGCGCCACGATTTGATATTATACACCATACAAACCGATTTGTCAAGAGTTTTTTAAAAACTTTTTTCAAAAATTTTTTTATTTCTCCTTCCGAAAACAAATTTCTGCATGGAGATCCTGAAAAAGGAATATTTAATAGCATTAAATGTAAAACATGGCAGGGGAATGCGGCGGGGAGATTCGCGGGGAAGGGCGGGAGGGCGGGCGCAGTCTGCAGCGAAAATATCAAAGGCAGCGAATCTCGCCGCCGCTATGCCGCGCCCCGGATCCCGCGCCGAATGAACCCCGAAAGCAGCAATCCGCAGCTTAATCCGTCCCATCCCGTTTCCCTTTTACCCTTACTTCTTATAAGCCCTGACGATCTCCCCAACATAAATTGTGTGCAGATCCTTCATCGGATAATTCTTCTCAAAAACGCTCCTGTCGGTAAAGCATTCTTCGCTCATCGGCTGCGCGTAGAGCTTTCTGCATACCAAAACAAGATCCGCTTCCTCAAAGCTGACCGTTCCGTCAATAAAGAGGGGAGTTATTCCGGTTTCCTTCGGCTTATCGTGCTCGCGTCCCGAAACGCTTCCGCAGAGGGAAAGGGCGTTTCTGTAGCCGTCCGGGAAGAAAGTCAGGGTGAAGAGCTCCTCGCGGTCCACAAATTCTTTTGTGAATCTCTGCGGCCTGATATAGCAGGTCGCGACCGGCTTGTTCCATAATATTCCGACTCCTCCCCAGGAAGCGGTCATGGTATTAAAGCTCTTTTCGGTTCCCGCCGAGATAAGGCACCAGTCCTTACCTATTCTCCCGAACGGATTGAAGCTCAGCTCAGAAACGTCAAATTCTTTCATATAAGATCCTCCTCTTATCGTATTTAATAATTTATATGCAAAAAACAAACCGGCTATTGCTAATTACTAATTACTAACTACTAACTACTAATTACTACGCGGGTTCTTTGAGAAAAACGTCAGAGAATATGCCTGTGTTCTTCAAGAAGCGCGCGGATCTTTTCATGAGGATCAAGAATATCGCTGACAGACATATCGTGATTAAGAGCCGCGACGAAATACGATACGTATTTCGAGCAGTCCACTTTATGGAACCAGGGGCGCTCATAGAGCTCGGGGTTGAGGTAGCTGAGGTTAGTTCCGAAGACTCCGCTGAGCTTGCCGGCTTCATAAGCGTCGTCGAAGGGCTTAAGGCCGTTTGTGAAGATGGGATAGGTAGCGTACGCGAAGATCCTTCCCGCGTCTCTGGCCTTAAGCTCGTCCGCGATATCAAGAACCGAGTCGCCGGAGGAAATAATATCGTCTGCGATAAAGATATCCTTACCCTTGACGTCGTTTCCGAGATATTCATGGGCGACTATCGGGTTTCTGCCGTTCACGACGACGGAATAGTCTCTTCTCTTATAGAACATCCCGAGATCCACTCCCAAAACGGAAGCATAATACATATTTCTTGACATGGCTCCCTCGTCGGGGGAGACTACCATGAAGCTGTCCTTAGAGACGTTGAGACCTTCTACGGTGTGGATAAGAGTCTTAAGGACCTGATAGGAGGGGATGATGTTATCGAATCCCATCAGCGGCACGGCGTTCTGGACTCTCGGGTCGTGCGCGTCGAAGGTGAGGATATTTTCCACTCCCATCTGCTGGAGCTCCTGGAGCATCCAAGCGCAGTCAAGTGATTCGCGGTAGTTGCGGCGGTGCTGTCTGCCGCCGTAGAGGATAGGCATAATGACGTTAATTCTGTGAGCCTTTCCTCCGGCGGCCTGGATGATTCTCTTAAGGTCCTGATAGTGGTCGTCGGGGGACATATGGTTTTCGTGGCCGAAGAGGGGATAGGTGCAGCTGTAATTTCCGGTATCGCAGATGATGAACAGGTCAAGACCCCTCACTGTGCTTTCGATAAGCGCCTTTGCGTCTCCGGACTGGAATCTCGGACATTTGCAGGTGATAAGGAAGGTATCCACGTCCTGCCCCGACTGTCTTGCCCAGGTCACGAGATAATCGTTTATCTTCGCTCCGAGCTCTTTAGCGCCGTCCATGGCGATAATCCCGAGCGGCGCCACGCTGACGTTGGGGTTGAATACCTGTGCGGTCTTTCTTCTTTTTGTCATAACTACCTCCGCGTTTTTATATTTTTCCTGCGTTTATATAGCAGGGAAAGAACCCAAAACTAAGCTGCCAATACTTAAGATCAAGTCTCTATCCCGGAATTTCGGCGTTTTCGCCCCGAAGTCTTTTCCGATGATTTAAATTTAATCTCTCAGTACTGTTCCCGTTTCTTCTTAAGCGCGCGCCATACGTTTACGGCGACTGTAGCCGCTACAAGGCAGATAAGGAATATCGGTACGAACCATACGTTGGAGTTATCGATTTTAAGCTGATTCCAGAGCGACTGCATATAAGCGTTCGCTTCATCCGACATATTTACGAACACCTCGGTGTGCTCCGCCAGAAACTCGTCGCTCGGATATCTCTTTTCGTCCTCTCTTACATCCTCGTCCAAAAGCTCGTAAGCCTTTGCGTTCGGGGTGGAATATCCCACGTACTCGCAGTTTGCAAGAGCTATCTCGGCTTCGCAGAGAAAGTTTATATACATCTCCGCGGCTTCTTTGTTTTCGGCTGTAGTCGGAATGCACATCGCGTCCACGAACCAGTTGGTGCCCTCTTCGGGAATGACGTAAGCAAGATCGGGATTGTCGTCGCACATCGTCACCGCGTCGCCGACATAGTAAGGAGCTATCGCCGCCGAACCGCCCTCCATCTTGTCGAAGATCTCGTCCATTACATACCCCTGAACGATCTCCTTCTGCTCTTTAAGAAGCTCCGAGCATGCGTCAAGCTCGGCTTTGTTCTCGGTGTTCAGGCTGTAGCCGAGATAAGCCTGAGCGATCCCGAAAGCGTCCCGGGGATTGTTGAACATCAGAATGTTCCCGGCGTATTTTTCATCCCAAAGAGAAGCCCAGGAGGTGATCTCCTCGTCCACCATCGTGGTATTATAGATGATGGCGACCATCCCCCAGAGATAGGGGACGGAATACTCGTTATACGGGTCGTACTGAGGGTTTAAAAAGCTCGGCATGACGTTGTTGACGTTAGGGATGTTATCAAAATCGAGCTTCTGAAGCATTCCCTCCTTCATCATCTTAGATATCATATAGTCGGAGGGTATGACTATATCATAGGTCGCGCCGCCGGAAAGAAGCTTAGAATAGAGCGTTTCGTTTGAAGCGACCGTCTTATAGTTCACGGTGATACCCGTAAGCGCTTCAAAGGCTTCGTTCACGTCTACCGATTCGTCGTCGTTTATAGACATGTATTCTCCCCAGTTAGCTACGTTTAGGGTGATATCCTCGTCCTTGAGGCGGGAATAGTCGTAGTCCGAAAACAGCTCGGGATCGAGCCCGAATTCCTCAAGCACGGCTTCTCTGTCAATCTCTTCGGTCTCGGCGGTTCCTCCGCAGGCGGTAAGGTATAATAAAACGCTCAGAGAAAGAATTATGCAAATAAGTCTTTTCATTTCCCTCTCGCCTCCTTAAGAGCCGCGCGGGAAAGCGCCATATCCCTGCGGAGCCGACGGTTTTCAAGAACGTTTTTGATAATTAGGATCGCGGTGATAACGACGAAGATGATAGCGGAAAGCGCGTTGATCTTCGGCGAAACCTTTACTCTCGTCATAGACTCGATAGTGACCGAAAGCGTTTCCACCGTCGTTCCGGAGGTGAAATAGGATACCACGAAGTCGTCCACAGAGTATGTGAGAGCCATCAGGAATCCCGAGAAAATGCCGGGCATGATTTCGGGGATGACGGCTTTGAAGAAAGCCTGTCTCGGATTGCAGCCGAGGTCCTGAGCCGCTTCGACGAGGTTCGGATTCATCGCCCTAAGCTTAGGCAGGACGTTATAGATAACGTAAGGCACGTCGAAGCTTATATGGGCTAAAATCAGCGTCGCGAAGCCGAATTGGAAGTTGAAGTGAGCGACGAAGAACCTAAAGAGTATCATGAGCGAGATACCCATGATTATCTCGGGATTTATTACCGGGATGTAGGTAGCGCCCATAAGAACGCTTTTACCGAATTTCCCCATGGAATGTATTCCGAGCGCGGCCATGGTGCCGAGCACGGTCGCGAGAACCGAAGCCGCGAGCGCGACTATTACGGTGTTAAGAAGCGAGGTAAGAATCCTCTCGTCGCGGAAAAGATCCGCGTACCAGTGAAGCGTGAAGCCGGTCCAGTTAGCTCTCGATTTCGACTGGTTGAAGGAAAACACGATAAGAACCAGTATCGGAAGATACAAAAACGCGTAGAGGATATACATATAGACCTTGGAAGAAATACTTTTCACAGCGCAACATCCTCCTCCGTACCGAACTGGTTGAACAGGCTCATCATAAAGAGGACGATGATCATTAAGACCAGCGCCATCGCCGAGCCGAGGTGCGGGTTATAGGAATTCCCCGAGAACTGCATTTCAATTATATCGCCGATAAGGTCGTTGGTGCCGCCGCCCAGCATTCTTGAAATGACGAAGGTGGAGACGGACGGGACGAACACCGCGATAACGCCGGTAGAAATTCCCGGCATGGAAAGCGGCAGCAATATTTTTCTTACGAGCCTTATCTTGTTTGAACCGAGGTCCTGAGCGGCTTCTATTACCGACTGATCTATCTTTACCATGACCGAATAGAGCGGCAGGATCATGAACGGCAGGTAGTTGTATACCATGCCTAAGATAACGGCTCCGGAATTGTTTATAAGCTGATACGGCCCGAGACCTATAGCGCCTAAGATACGGTTTATAACGCCGTTCTGCTCTAAAAGAGTCATCCAGGCGTAGGTCCTTAAGAGGAAGTTTATCCACATCGGGACCATAAGCAAAACTATCAGCGTGGACTGATTTATAGCGTTAGCGCGGGAGATTATGTACGCCGCGGGGAACGCGATTATAAGGCAGATGACGGTGGCGGCGATGGCGAAGAGTATGGAGCGGAATAAGACCGCCATGTAGTCCGACATCTCGAAGATATTCTCAAGGGTGATCTTTCCGTCGGGATTCGTAAAGGCGAAGCCTATGACAAGTCCGAGCGGGACGACGGTGAAGATGAGGACCCAGACTACATAAGGTATTGCAAGAGTGCGGGAGACCTTCATCTGCTTTCCTCCGACTTATGCATGATATGGATGTCCTCGGGAGTAACGTTCATCCCGATTATAGAACCGACCTCCTCGCTCATGGTCGATTGGATTATCCACTTATATCCGAGCGCGTCCACGGTTATCTCGTAGTGAACGCCCTTGAAGACGACGTTTTCCACTACTCCGACTATAGCGCCCTTGTCCTGAGAGACGACCTTGATGTCTTCGGGTCTTATGACCACGTCAACCAGCTCGTCCTTTTCAAAGCCCTTGTCTACGCAGACAAATTCTCTTCCGGCGAATTCTACAAGAAAATCGCGGCGCATTATGCCGTCGATGATGTTCGATTCGCCGATGAAGTCCGCGACAAAGGCGTTTTTAGGCTCGTTGTAGATGTCCTGAGGAGTGCCTATCTGCTGGATCATCCCGTCGCGCATAACTACGACGGTATCCGACATGGTAAGGGCTTCCTCCTGATCGTGCGTAACATAAATGAAAGTAATTTCCAGATCCTGCTGCATGCGCTTTAGCTCGATCTGCATATCCTTACGGAGCTTAAGGTCTAAAGCTCCGAGCGGTTCGTCAAGTAAAAGGACCTTCGGACGGTTTACCAGAGCTCTTGCGATAGCGATTCTCTGCTGCTGTCCGCCCGACAGCGAATTGATCGAGCGCTTTTCGTATCCGCGCATGTTTACGAGCTCCAGCATTTCCTCAACTCTCGTTTTTATTTCGCCTTCGGGGAGCTTTTGGATCCTAAGACCGAACGCGATATTTTCATAGATGTTGAGATGCGGGAAAAGCGCATACTTCTGAAATACGGTGTTGACCTGCCGCTTATGGGGAGGAAGATTTTTGATATTAACACCGTTAAAAAATAGTTCACCGCTTGCCATTTCGGCAAAGCCCCCGATGATACGCAGGGTTGTAGTCTTGCCGCAACCCGACGGCCCCAGAAGAGTTACGAACTGTTTGTCGATGATATCGAGACTGATGGATTTCAGGATCTGTTCTCCGTCATACTCAACGACAGCGTTGCGTAAACTGATGATAGTATTTTCCAATTACTTTCTTTGTCTCCTTTACAGATAGATTAGCCTTCGGCCGGCCGTAATTGGACGCGGTCAGCCAAAATCATTATAATACGAAATTTCATATTTTACAATAGGATTTTTCAAGTTTTTCGTTTTCAACAAAAATCGCGTCCCGGCGAGGGATTCTTTATGCATTTTTAAGACGAAATCAAAGCGTAAATTCAATGCGCGGCCCGTAATAAGCGCGTATTGCACGGGCAATAAAAAATCCTTATAAAAACGGTTGAAATTTCGGAAGGAATAGTGTATAATACTAAGAGAATGAAAATTTAAAAATCAAACGCTTCGGAGGGAGATAAAGATGAGCAAGACAACGCGTTTTTTTGAAGGACTTAAGGATAAAAAGGTGGCGTTTATCGGCACGGGAGTAAGTCATAACGAGCTGATACGCCTTTTTGTCGGGAAGAATATAGACGTGACGGTTTTAGACAGAAAAACCGAGGAACAGTACGATAAAGAGCTTCTTAACGAGTTCAGATCCTTGGGGGTGAAGTTCATAACCGGGGAGGGATATCTTGACAGTCTTGAGAGCTTCGACGTAGTTTACCGCACCCCGGGGATGTATTACAACAACCCGAAGCTTTTGGAAGCGAGGGAAAAGGGAGTAGTTATAACGAGCGAGATGGAGAGCTTTTTCGAGCTCTGTCCGTGCAGGATATTCGCGGTCACGGGCTCAAACGGGAAGACTACAACCACGACTCTCATTTCCGAATTTTTAAAGGCCGAAGGTTACACAGTGTGGCTCGGAGGAAATATCGGAAACGCGCTTTTGCCGAGGATAGAATCGATCTCAGAGGACGACTACGCGGTGGTGGAGCTTTCAAGCTTTCAGCTTATCTCCATGCGGCAGTCTCCCGACGTGGCGGTGATAACCAATATTTCTCCCAATCACCTTGACGTTCATAAGGACATGGAGGAATACGTAAGCGCGAAGCGCAATATTCTTGACCATCAGTCCGCGTTCTCAAAGGCTATACTTAACGCCGACTGCCCGGCTACTCTCGAGCTTCGGGACAGAGTCAGGGGAAGCCTTAACCTGTTCTCGCTTAAGACGAAGCCCACCGTCGGAGCGTATCTCGATTCAAACCGCATTCTTTGCTACCGCGACGGAAGAAAGTCGGTAAAGATACTTCCCGCGTCGGATATAAGGATACCGGGAGATCATAATATCGAAAACTTCCTCGCCGCTATCTGCGCGGTGTGGGGAGACGTTTCCGCGGAGACGATATGCAAGGTCGCTAAGAGCTTCGGCGGGGTGGAGCACAGGATAGAATTCGTAAGAGAGCTTGACGGCGTAAGATACTATAACGACTCCGAAGCGACTACTCCGCTCAGCACAGCCGTGTGCTTAAGATCCTTCGGAAAGAGGATCATACTTATAGCCGGAGGTTATGACAAAATGATACCCTTCGAGCCGCTCGCGGAGCCCGTGAACGAGTATGCTAAGCTTTTGATACTTATCGGCGCTACCGCTCCGAAGATAGAAAAGGCCGTGACGGAATATAAAGGGTATGATCCCGAAAAGCTTAAGATAGTCCGCGCCCGGGATATGGCCGAAGCGGTGGAGATTTCAAGACGTGAAGCCGCTCCGGGAGACGTGGTTGCGATGTCTCCCGCCTGCGCGAGCTTTGATATGTATCCTAACTGCCTTGTGCGCGGAAAGGATTTCAAGAACCGGGTGAACGCGCTTAAATGATAAGACTTCTTGAAAGCTGCGGCGGCGAAGAGTTAGGCGATACTCACTATTCAAGAGTGATAAGATCGCATCTTAACGCCTACGGGCTTGAATACGGCTTCTGCCGCTTTTACGAGATATTCTATAAGACGAGAGTAGGGATAATCTGCGTGCTTAACGGCGCGGTCACTATTGATCTGTTAAACGGCGTAAAGCCGTCCGGAACGCTTAAGCGCGAGATATCAGAGTTCATAGATTTTCAGGCTCCCTATTCGTTCGAGCTTCCCGCCGAGCTTATTCCGAAAAACGGCTTTTCCGGATATAAGGCCGCGAAGAGAAAATTCTATGAGATACCTCAGTTTGACAGCTCAGAGGGGATCTTTACGCCGGAGCCCGAGAAGGTATTTGAAACTCTTGGTCTTCCCCGCGAGAGCTATCCCGCGTGGCTTACCGATACCTTGAGAAGAATCAACCGAGGGCTTGAGGAGCTTTACGGATACGGCTCGGCGGTATTGAGCGTAAGATTTAAAGACGGCAGGCTCGCATATATATCCGACGTAGCTACGCCGCCTAAGGACCGAGGGAAGGGATACGCAAGGCAGCTTATCTGGAGAACGGCGAAAAAGCTCGGCGACGAAGGGTATATAAGCTACCTCGGGGCGCTTGAGGAGACCGCGGGGTTTTATGAAGAAGCGGGCTGCAAGGCGGTCGGAGAGGATATAGTTTTTACGGCTTCGGATGAAAATAAATGATTAAAATAAATAAAACAGGAGAAGAAAGATGAAGGAATTTTTCAGGATAGATCCTAAGCTCCGCGAGCTTTCGGAAATTGCCGAAGAGCAGTGCCGGGAGCAGTTTGCAAGGGCCGAGAGGATCGCAAAACACAACGGTGAAAAGGTTTTATGGTCGTTTATAAATAATAACGTCTCCGAGACCTTTCTTCACGGCACCACAGGCTACGGATACGACGACATGGGAAGAGATACTCTCGATAAGGTATACGCTTCGGCGTTCGGGACAGAGGACGCGATCGTACGGTTCAATTTTGTGAACGGCACCCACACCATCTCCACCGCTCTTTTCGGCATTTTAAGACCCGGCGACAGGCTTTTGATGTGCACGGGAGCGCCTTATGATACTCTTGAAGAGATAGTCGGAAAGAGGGGAAAGCCGGGAAACGGAAGCTTAAAGGATTATCGGGTGGAGTATGAAGAGGTAGAGCTTAAAGAGGACGGAATGCCGGATCTTGAAAGAATAGCCGAGCGCGTCAAAGGAGCTAAGATAGCGTACATCCAGCGCTCGAGGGGATATTCCACACGCCCGTCGTATTCCGTCTCGGACATAGAGAAAATAATTAAGACGGTAAAAGAAAACGATCCGAACGCGATAATAATGGTAGACAACTGCTACGGAGAATTCGTAGAGGAGATCGAACCCACCGACGTGGGCGCGGATATAATGATGGGATCGCTTATTAAAAATCCCGGCGGCGGTATCGCAAGGACCGGAGGATATATCGCGGGAAGAAAGGATCTTATCGAGCTCTGCGCCTACAGACTCACCTGCGTGGGGATGGGAAAGGAGATAGGCTGCACCCTCCAGCAGAACCGCGAGATGTATCTCGGATTCTTCCTCGCCCCTCAGACGGTCATGAGCGCGGTTAAGACTTCGGTGTTTGCATGCAGGCTGTTTGAGCTGATGGGATTCGAGAGCCTTCCGAAGCCGGACGAGACTCGCGCGGATATAATCGCTTCGATACAGCTTGAGACCGAAGAGCGGCTTTGTTCGTTCATAAGGGGAGTCCAGCGCGGCGCGCCGATAGACAGCTATCTCACCCCCGAGCCTATCGAGACTCCGGGCTATGACTCAAAGATAATAATGGGAGCGGGAGCCTTCACGATGGGATCATCTATTGAATTCTCAGCCGACGCGCCGATAAGACCGCCTTACGCCGCATGGCTCCAGGGCGGGCTTACATACCCCACGGGAAGAATGGGGATCCTTCTTGCGGTCCAGAACATGCTCGACGAGAAGACGGCGGAATTAAAGTGAAATTAAAATAGATTTAGCCGTAAGGCGTAAAAAAGAATAAATAAGTAAGGAGCGTTTGAAATGGCTGAAGCTTATAAGGTATCGCTTGCAAATTTTGTAAAAGAGATCGGACTTGAGGTCGTATACAATCCCGGCAAGTTAGAGGAGATGTTTGTACACAACAACGATATAAACCGTCCCGCGCTGCTTTTAGCGGGGTTCTATGAGTATTTCAACACCGAGAAGATACAGGCTATCGGCAATACCGAGTACGCATATCTTGAAGGACTTGACAGCAAAACGCGTTCGGAACGGCTTGACAAGCTGTTTTCATACCGTTTTCCCGCGATGATAATATGCATGAACCGCGACCCGTTCCCGGAGATGCTTGAAGCGGCGAAGAAGTACGGGGTGCCGATCTTCAAGACCGAGTACGGCTCCTCGGAGCTTTTAGCGAGGGGCGTGGCGTACCTTAACGTCGAGCTCGCGCAGAGGATCACACGTCACGGCGTTTTGATAGAGATCTACGGCGAAGGCGTTCTGATAGTAGGGGAGAGCGGAGTAGGTAAATCCGAGACCGCGATCGAGCTTGTAAAGCGCGGCCATAGGCTGGTAGCGGACGACGCGGTGGAGATAAAGCGCGTTTCCGCGATATCGCTCGTCGGATCTTCTCCCGAGAATATCCGTCACTTCATCGAGCTGCGCGGAATAGGCATCGTGAACGTAAGAAGGCTTTACGGAATGGGCGCTATCAAGAACACCGAGAGGATAGATCTGGTGGTAAAGCTTGAGCAGTGGGATCCCGAGCGCTTCTATGACAGAATGGGAGTAGACAGCGAATACACGAATATTCTCGGCGTAAACGTGCCGTCGATAACCATCCCGGTAAAGCCGGGCCGCAACCTTGCGGTAATACTTGAGGTCGCGGCGATGAATAACCGCGAGAAGAAGATGGGATATAACGCCGCTCAGGAGCTTTTAGGGAATCTCGGTCTTGAGATGGAAGGCACCGAGACGGTGCAGAACTGGACCGACCTATGATAATCCAAGCTGATATGCACACCCATACCCTCGCTTCCACTCATGCGTTTTCAACTGTCACCGAGAACGCAAGGTACGCGCAGGAGATAGGTCTTAAGGCGATAGCGATGACAGACCACACCGACATAATGCCGGATTCCGCTCATATCTGGCATTTCAGAAACGCGAAGAGGGTGCTTCCGAGGGAGATTTACGGCGTAACGGTCATCAGGGGCGCGGAGGTCAATATTGCCGATTATTCCGGCGCGCTTGATCTGATTGATTCCGATCTTGACTGGCTCGAATGGACGGTAATATCCTATCACAGCCACTACTTCAGAAATTTCACTCCCGCGGACGCGAAGACGGTGACAAAAGGATATATAAAAGCGCTTAATAATCCCCGGGTAGATATGATAGGCCATCCCACCGCGATTAAATTTCCGGTAGATTGGGAGAAATTAGTTCCTGCGGCTAAGGAAGCGGGAGTGCTTTTGGAGCTTAACGAAAGCTCGATAAGAACAGGAAAAAGCACCCCGGAATCGGTCAGGGGGATGCTTGAGACGTGCAAGAAATACTCCTGCGAGATAACGGTAGATACCGACGCGCACTTCTGGTCGCAGATAGGGGAAACGTCTCTGTGCGAGAAAGCGCTTAAAGAAAACGGTTTTCCCACGGAACTGATAGCAAACGCCGACTGGGAAAGGATACGCGAAAAAATCCAGAAAAAACATCCCGACTCCCAAATATAACGCATATAAAAAAGTATCCGGTAATATAAATACTCCGGAATAAAATTTCTGTCTCTTACGTCTCAATTCTGTCATCAAACAGCGGAGGTAACGTTTTGAAATTGGAATATAGGGAAAAAATTGAAAAGATAGCGGCGCTCGGCGAGAGTCTCGGCGCGGAAATCATATATAACGAGCCGCTTTCAAGGCATACCACGGTCAAAGTGGGCGGGAACTGCGACCTGTTTATAAAAGCTCCCGACTCAAAGACCGCGGCAAGGATATATTTTGCGTGTAAAGATATAAGGCTTTACAGCATGGTCCTCGGAAACGGTTCAAACTGTCTGTTTTCGGACGGAGGATTTCGCGGCGCGGCGATAGTTTCATCCGACTCGAAATCGGAGATCGAGATAGAAGGAACGCTTATAAAGGCCCCTGCCGGAGCGCTGCTTATGAATGTGTGCAAAGCCGCTCAGCAAGCGGGTTTAAGCGGTATGGAATGCCTTTACGGTATCCCCGGGACGGTAGGCGGGGCGGTATATATGAACGCCGGAGCGTACGGGGGAGAGATAAAAAATATCACGGTCGGCGTGGAAGCGATGGAAGCGGATGGAAAGGTAAGGACCTTTACGGCAGATGAGCTTTCATTCGGCTACAGGACTTCAAGATTTGAGCGAAGCGGGGAGATAATCATATCCGCGACGTTCGGTCTTAAGAGCGGGAGCAGGGATGAAATACTTGAAAAAATGGAGGAGCTGATCCAAAGAAGAAAATCCCGCCAGCCGCTCGAATTTCCGTCGTTCGGCTCGGCGTTCAAAAGACCCGAGGGGACATACGCGGGTCTGGTCATAGAGCAGAGCGGTCTTAAAGGAAGAAAATTCGGCGGCGCGCAGATATCTCCGAAGCACGCAAATTTCATAGTGAACTTAGGCGGCGCGAGCGCTTCGGATATAATGGGGCTTATCACCATGGCGCAAAAAGAGGTTCTTGAAAAGACGGGCTATTCGCTCGAACCGGAGGTAAGGCTGATACCGGTATCGCAGGAAGAGGATCGATGAATCAGGATAATTTAAGATAAAGGAGCGCGAAAGATGAAGATAGTGGTTGTGACGGGAATGTCCGGAGCGGGAAAATCCACGGCTCTCGACGTTTTCGAGGATCTCGGATATTACTGCATAGACAATATGCCGCCGGAGCTTTTGGGGAGCTTTACCGAGCTTATAAGAAACTCCGCGCCTAAAACCGAGAAGATCTGTTTTGCGGTGGACGTTCGATCCGGCGGGCTGTTTTCAAGATTTCGGGAATGCGTTCTTGCGCTTCGGGAATCGGGAGTAGACGTGACGGTAGTTTTTGTTGACTGCGACGACGGGGTGCTGATAAACAGGTATAAGGAGACGAGAAGGCGGCACCCGCTTGAAATGGAAGCCTCGGGGAATCTCATGCGCGCCATAGAGATGGAGAGAAAGGAGACCGAGGGAGCAAGGACTCTTGCGGACTTTTATCTTGACAGCTCCCACACGAGCATAGGAAAATTCCGCGAGAGACTAAAGGGGATATTCTCCGAAAACAACGGCGAGCTTCTTATAGATATAATTTCCTTCGGATATATGTACGGGATCCCGAAGGACGCGGATCTCGTCTTTGACGTAAGGTGTTTTTCAAATCCATACTATATCCCGGAGCTGAGACTTAAAACAGGGCTTGACAGCGAGGTTTACGATTACGTCTTCAGTTTTGAGGATTCAAAGGAGACCTATAAGCGGATAAAGGATCTGGTGGAATACCTGATCCCGCTCTATTCAAAGGAAAAGCCGAGACTTGTGATCGCGTTTGGCTGCACGGGAGGAAAGCACCGCTCGGTCAGCTTTGCAAGAAGGCTTTCTGAGGACTTTTCCAAGGACGGCAAGAAGGTCCGCGTGGAGCACAGGTGCGTTGAGATATGAATGCGAAGGACGAACTTTTTTCTCACAGAGTCAAGTCCGAGGCCGCTGAAAATCTCACAGGCAAAAAGCGCTGCGACGCGTGTTTGGCGGGAATGATACTGTACTCGAAGGAGCTCGGTCCCGGGCTTATTCATTTCCAGACCGAGAGCCGAACGGTCAGGGATCTGTTCATAAAGCTTTCGGAGCATATCTGCGGCGGCGGGACGGTATCTTTGAGCAGAAAAAAGCGAAGCAGCCGACCGACGCTCTATTCGCTCAGGATAACTGATGCTGATAAAATAAAAAGGCTCTGCGCCGAGACGGGGGTTAATGCTTCGGAGGAAAGGTCTCACGGCAGGCTTAAAGAGCTTTCGGAAAAGAATTTCGGCGCGTTCTGCGCCGGGGTTTTTTTGGCGTGCGGGAGCGTAGTGGAGCCTTCAAAGGGGTATCATCTTGAATTTGTCACCCCTCGGGAAAATCTCTGCCGGGAGCTTTCGGGGATGTTTTACGAGCGCCTTGCGCTTGACGGCGGTACGGTAAAGAGAAGGACGAGCTATGTGTTATACTTTAAAGAGAGCGAGCACATAGAGGATATCCTCACGCTTATCGGCGCGCCGAGATCGAGCATGGAGCTTATGAACGTAAAAATTTACAAGGATATAAGAAACAGAGCGAACCGCGCGACCAACTGCGATACTGCGAATCTTGAGAAGCAGAGCCGTTCGGCGAGCAGACAGATAGAAGCTATCGGGATAATATCCTCTCACGGCGGGATCGAAAAGCTTCCGGAGGAGCTCAGGGAGATAGCGGAGGTAAGATTAAAATACCCGGAGATGAGCCTTTCCGAGCTGATGAACGCCTTAGACACTCCGCTTTCGCGCTCGGGAGTAAACCACAGGCTTCAGAGGATAATGGCGATAGCGGAACGGATGAAGCAGGAAGAATAAGAGCGGCGAGGAATTAAAATGTCTGATTTTGTACACCTTCATCTTCATTCAGAATATTCTCTTCTTGACGGCGCTTGCAGGCTCAAACAGCTTGTGAAGCGGGCGAAGGAATACGGGATGGAGTCCGTAGCGGTAACGGATCACGGAAATATATATGCGGCTATAGAATTTTACGACGAATGCAAAGCGCAGGGTATAAAGCCAATCATAGGGTGCGAGATGTATATGGCCGAAGGCTCGAGGTTTGAAAGAGCGGGGAAGCCATATCATCTTATACTCTTATGCAAAAACGGCGAAGGATATAAAAATCTCTGCAAGCTGGTATCCGCGTCCTATACCGAAGGCTTTTACGGCAAGCCGAGGATAGATTTCGGACTCTTGAAGGAGCACAGCTCCGGGCTCGTATGCCTTTCCGCGTGTTTGGCGGGAGAGATAGCAAGAAAGCTCGCCGCGGGGGATTACGAAGCCGCGAAGGAGACGGCGTTAAAATATAAAGAACTTTTCGGCGAGGACTATTATATCGAGGTCCAGAATCACGGGCTCGAGGACCAGACGAGAATCTTACCCTATCAGTACCGGCTGTCAAAGGAGACCGGAATAAAGCTCGTCGCGACGAACGACTGCCACTACATCGACAAGACCGATTCAAGAATGCAGAAGATCCTGATGTGCATAGCCACCGCGGCGAGAGAATCCGATCCGGACGCTATGGATATGGGCTCGGAGGAGTTTTATTTCAAATCCCCCGAGGAGATGAAAAAGCTCTTCGTTCAAAGACCGGACGCTGTTTCAAATACTCTTGAGATCGCGGATAAATGCAATCTTGAATTTGAGTTCGGAAAGACGAAGCTCCCGGCGTTTAAGCTTGAGGGCGTTGAGGATAACGAAAAATTTCTCCGTTCGCTCTGCGCGGAGGGTCTGAAAGACAGATACGGCGAAAATCCTCCCGAGGGAGCGAGGGAGAGGCTTGAATACGAGCTTTCGGTCATATCCCGGATGGGGTTTGTAAATTATTACCTTATAGTCTGGGACTTCATCCACTACGCGCGTTCCCAAAATATCCCCGTAGGTCCGGGGAGAGGTTCCGGCGCGGGAAGCCTTGCCGCGTACTGCATAGGGATCACAGGAATAGACCCGCTTAAATACAGTCTTCTTTTCGAGAGATTTTTAAACCCGGAGCGGGTATCAATGCCGGATTTCGATATCGATTTCTGCGTAGTAAGGCGGCAGGAGGTAATAGAATACGTAAAGCGCCGCTACGGATACGACCGCGTGGCGCAGATAATAACCTTCGGTACGATGGCGGCGAAAAACGCCATAAGAGACGTAGCGAGGGCGATGGACGTTCCGCTGAGGGTTGCGGATACTCTTGCGAAGGCCGTGCCGTTCGGCCGGAGCCTTTCGGAAGCGATAGAAAAAAATTCGGATTTCAGGGCGCTGTACCGTTCCGATCCCAAGAATAAAGAGCTTATAGATCTTGCGATGAAGGTCGAAGGCATGCCCCGACACGCTTCCACGCACGCCGCCGGGGTGGTGATAACCGACCGTCCTGTTTCGGACTACGTTCCGCTTCAGTCCGCAGACGGTCAGGTAGTCACGCAGTATACGATGACGGTGCTTGAAAGGCTGGGACTTCTTAAAATAGATTTTCTGGGGCTCCGAAACCTGACGGTAATACGCGACGCTGAGGAAATGATAAGGAAAAAAGAGCCCGGTTTCAGCATAGAAAAGATATCCTACGAAGATCCCGAGGTCTATAAAATGCTCGCTCGCGGAGATACCGCAGGCGTATTTCAGCTCGAGTCGGGCGGCATGACCAACACGATTATGCGGCTTGTACCGGAAGCCTTGGAGGACATAATCGCGGTCATATCGCTCTACCGTCCGGGGCCGATGGATTCCATCCCGACATATATAAGAAACCGTCACAACCCCGGGCTGATAAAGTATAAGACTCCGCTTCTGAAGCCGATACTTGACGTAACATACGGCTGTATCGTATATCAGGAGCAAGTTATGCAGATATTCCGCGAGCTTGCGGGGTATTCCTACGGCCGCGCGGACGTAGTGAGAAGGGCGATGGCGAAGAAGAAGCTCGGCGCGCTCGAAGCGGAGCGCAGGGCGTTTGTTTACGGGGATGAGAACGTCCCGGGATGCGTAAAGAACGGAGTACCGGAGGAGACGGCGAGCGAGCTTTTTGACGAGATGCTGAGCTTTGCGAGCTACGCTTTCAACAAATCCCACGCCGCCGCATACGCGACGGTAGCGTATCAAACCGCGTATTTAAAATGCCGCTACTTCCGTGAATACATGGCTGCGCTTATGACGAGCTTTTTGGGAGCCGCCGGGAAGATCTCGGAATACACCGAGGTCTGCGCGCAGAGCGGAGTTAAGATCCTGGGACCCGACGTGAATCTGTCCGACGAAGGCTTTACGGTCTGCAGCGACGGGATAAGATACGGACTTTTAGCGATCAAGAATTTAGGCGGGGGCTTCATAGAGAATCTTAAGAAGGAAAGAGCCGAGAACGGAAAATTCAAATCCCTTTACGATTTTCTTTCAAGGATGTACGGCCGAGAGCTTAATTCAAAGGCGGTCGAGAGCCTTATAAAGTCCGGAGCATTCGACGGCTTCAAAAATAACCGCAGGGAGATGCTTTTTAATCTCGAGTGGCTGATGGAAGCGGTCTCGGAGGAAAAAAGAGATAATATCGAGGGCCAGCTCGATCTGTTCGGAAGCGTCGGGGAGAGCTCCGAGCCGGAAATGAAAACCGTCGAGGAATTCAGGCTTCCGCAGCTTCTTGAATATGAAAAAGAGGTCCTCGGGATATATATATCCGGCCACCCGCTGAGCGAATATACGCCCTGGGCGACGGCTGCGGGAGCGGATACCGTCCGGGAGATAGCCGAGGGAGTGGAAGCCGGCGAAAGGGAATATTCCGACAGAAGAGAGATCTCTCTTGTCGCGATAATAAACAGCGTTAAGAATTACGTCGCTAAAAACGGTCAGGAAATGTGCTTTTTGACTCTTGAAGATATTTCCGGGGCAATTGAATGCGTGGTATTTTCAAGCGTATATCAAAACGTCAAGGAAATACTCAAAGAGGGGACGGCGGTATATGTAAGAGGGAAGCTTTCGATAAGAGACGAGGAAAGGATATCGGTTTTAGCGGATGAAATCACCGAGATCGGAAGAAAAATAGAAGGATTCCGCGAGATGGCCGTGAGGGTGAGGATAGATCCGGATGATGAGGAGAAAAAGAGCTTTTTGCGGGAGCTTTGCAAGACCTACCCCGGAGGAAACCGCTTGCAGGTATATCTTAACGGCGTTAAAAGCGCTAACGGCATGGGAACGGTCAAGGCGCTTAAAGGAGCTTCAAGCATAGAGCTTTCCGCAAGAGTCCTGAGCGAGCTTATTAAAGCCTTCGGCGCTCAGAACGTAAGACTCAGAAACGGAGGCTGACAGAGGACAGAAATCACAAGTCGGAAGACAGAAGTAAAGGGCCGCAGTTTTGCGGCGGGAAGTTAATTACATTTTATTCTTTAACGGTTTACCAAGGAGATGTATCAAATGAAAAGAATAATGAAATTTGCAGCGGTGATAACTGCGGCGGTAATGCTTCTTTCGTCCTGTGAAAAGACCACGATCGACGCGAGGTACGGGGATAAGAAGACGGACTTTCCGGAATTTGAAGCGGGAGAGCTTTCGCTGAACCGGCAGTCCGGGGAATTGACAGAGCAGGATATCCCCGCTTCCGAAGCGATTCTCGGCGGCAACGCAAAGCTTTCCGGAGACAGGATTACCGGTATGAACGAAGCCGGGGACTCAATTACTTATAACGTATCCGCGACTTCGGCGGGGTGGTATGATCTGACCTTTGAACAGACCGGAGACGGAAACCGTGTGAACAGCGTATCGGTTGACGGTTATAAGATCGCGGATATAACTCCCGACAGCCCGACTGCTAAGTTTGTATACTTCTCAGAGGGCGATCACGAGGTAACTCTTACGCCGAGCTGGGGATGGGTAGACTTCGGCGGTCTTAAGCTTTCGCCGACCGAGTTTGACTTTTCCGAAGCTTATAACGTCACCGCAGAGCTTTTAAATCCCAACGCCGACGAGCATACTAAAGCGCTTTACAGTTTTCTTAAGGATATATACGGAAAATATTCCCTTTCGGGGCAGTTTGCGGAAAAGGGGAGAGAATCCGACGAATATAAAGCCGTGACCGAAGCCGTAGGCGACAGCTTTGCGGTATTAGGTCTCGACATAGGGAATTACACTCATTCCGCGGTCGTGAACGGCGCAGAGTGTAACGCGGTAGAATACGCGCACGACTGGTATTATAACGCCGGAGGGATCGTGCAGATGTGCTGGCACTGGCTCTCGCCGCTTATGTACGTTGAGGACGGAAAGGAGTGGTGGGATTCCTTCAGGCCGGAGTCTTCAAAGATAGATCTTGACGCGGTGATGAACGGCGAGGACGACAGGTGCCTTGAGAAGCTTGAAGAGGATATAGAGGATATCGCGGAGCAGCTCCAAAGACTTGAAGACGACGGAGTGCCGATAATCTTCAGACCACTCCATGAAGCTTCGGGCGGCTGGTTCTGGTGGGGAAACTGCAAGCCGGAGAGTTATATAAAGCTCTGGCGGCGTCTCTATGACGAACTGACAAACACCTACGGACTTAACAATCTTATCTGGATGTGGAACGGCCAGAGCAAGGACTGGTATCCCGGAGACGACGTTGTGGACATAGTCGCTTGGGACATATACCCCGGCGAGCGCGAATACGGAAGCTATTCTTCGACGTTTGCGGAATGCGCCGAGTGCGCAGGGGAGAATAAGCTCACAGCGCTTTCGGAAAACGGCTGCGTGATGGATCCCGAGCTTACCTGGCGCGACAATGCGAGGTGGCTGTTCTGGGGGACATGGAGCGGGGAGTACTGCGTTGAAAACGGCGCGCTGAGCGAGAGATATACCGAGAAGAGTATGCTTGAGAAGGCATATTCAAGCGAGCACACGCTGACGTTGAGCGAGCTTCCGAATCTTAGGAAATACGGAAAGTAGTCGGGGACGGATGAGGAGCAGAGGGGATAGGGAAGTAAACGGCGAAAGGCGGGGAGAGTTTTCTCCCCGTTTTTTGATGGAGGATTTGGGAGGATGGGGAGATGACTATTATTTTGTGGCGGGGATAGGTAGACGCTGCTTCTGATTTTTATTTTGCGCGTCGGGAATGCCGGGATTAGCGAGACTACGGCTTCCCGTGACAGATTTTATTTTGACGCAGGGGAAAGCCGGGGACGATTGAACCCTCCGCTTATCAACTCTGACTTCTGTCTTCTGTCTTCTGCCTTCTATTAGCGCTTCTGTCTTCTGTACGCTGACCGCTGTATTTTAACAGCGCAAACAACATTCCCCACAAAAATCCACACCTTGACAATCCGCTTCAAAAGTGATATAATTACTCGTAATTTCCATGAAAATGACAGGAGGAGTTTATATGAGCAAGGTTTATATTCCGGCCGGCTATGTTCCGCGGCTCAACGCTTATGAAACGCAGACCGCGATCGGTCTTATCAAACACACTTTTGAACTTAATCTCTGCCGCGCGCTTAATCTCAAACGCGCTTCCGCTCCGCTTTTTGTGGACGGCGGCAGAGGTCTTAACGACGATCTTAACGGCGTCGAGCGCCCGGTGATATTCGAGATCAGGGAGACGGAGGAAAACGCCGAGGTCGTTCATTCGCTCGCAAAGTGGAAGAGAATGGCGCTCAAAGAGTACGGATTTCACGAGGGCGAAGGACTTTATACCGACATGAACGCGATAAGAAGAGACGAGGAGCTCGACAATCTTCACTCCGTTTATGTCGATCAGTGGGACTGGGAGAGGATCATCACTCCCGCCGAGAGAAATCTTGATTTTCTTAAGCAGACGGTTATAAAGATAGTGAACGCGGTCTGCGATACCTCCGATACCGTTACGAGGATATATCCTAACGTCTGCTGCACGCTTGAAAGAAACGTCAGCTTCGTCACCGCTCAGGAGCTTGAGGATATGTATCCCGGACTCACGCCGAAGGAGCGCGAGAACGCATATTTAAGAAAAAACAGGACCGCGTTTATAATCGGGATCGGCGACGTATTGAAATCCGGTCAGAAGCATGACGGCCGCGCGCCGGACTACGACGACTGGACGCTTAACGGCGATATACTTATGTGGAATGAAACGCTCGGCTGCGCGTTTGAGCTCAGCTCGATGGGGATACGCGTAGACGCAAATTCTTTAAGGGCGCAGCTTAAAAAAGCGGAATGCGAATGGCGCTCGGGACTTGAATTCCATAGGATGCTTCTTGACGGAGAGCTTCCGCTCACCATAGGCGGCGGTATCGGTCAGTCGAGACTTTGCATGCTGCTTTTGGGAAAGGCTCATATCGGCGAGGTGCAGGTTTCGGTCTGGGACGGCGATACGCTCAGGGAATGCGGGAAGGCGGGAATACCCCTTCTTTGATACGGGAATCTGGAAAATGGTATACAGTGAAAAATTTTATGTCGGATTTTCCGACGTTTCCTTAGACATGAGGATCCTTGATTCTTCTATCTTAAAGCTCTTTGAAAACGTCTGCTGCTTGCAGGGCGAAGCCGTAGGCGACGGGTTTAACGATACGCCGGGAAGGTGGTTTCTTACGGCGTACAGAGTTAAGGTCGCTGAGCGCCCGAGGTACGGCGACTGGGTGACGGCTAAGACCTGGAGCAGGGGAATGAAGGGCGTGGCGGCTTCACGCGAATTTGAGATCGAAAAGGACGGAAGAACGGTAATAACCGCGCTTTCAAACTGGGCGAGATTTAACAGCGCCACGGGAAAGCTTGAACGAATGAGCGACGAAGCCTTTGAAAGATATGAAAGCGAGCCGGAGCGCCATAATTTCGACGAGCTTTGGCTTCCGAAGCTAAGATCCGTTCCCGAAGCGATTTCGGAAAAGGAATTCACGGTCGGAAGAAATCTTATCGACCCGAACCGTCACATGAATAACGTAAAATATCTTGATCTTGCGGTTGAAACGCTTCCGGAGGAGGTATACGAATCCGGCGGCGCGGACGATTTTGAGATCACATACCGTAAAGCCTTCGCATACGGCGAGAGGGGAGTGCTGCGCTACGGCGAGGACGAATCCGCTCGCACCGTGGCGTTTTTATCCGAAGACCGTGAAGAGCTCAGAGCGGTAGTGAGATTCAATAAATAGAGATAACAGTTTTGCAGAATAAATTAAGCTTCGGCGGTCCGCTTCGGGCTTTCGGAGCTTGAATATTATGAATAATAAATAGAAAAAAGTCCCCGGAAGCCCTCCGGGGACAAAGTTTTTTATATTTTTTATTTTTAAATCCTGTCGATTTTAATAAGGTTTGTATTCCCCGAAGTTCCGTTCGTCATCCCTCCGGTCGTGACAATCGTATCCCCGGGCTTAAGATCAAACGTCGCCTTAGCGTTAAGCTTCGCGGCGTAGAACAAAACGTCGGTGGAATCAAATTTTTCGCAGATCTTCGGCGTAACTCCCCAGGAAAGTGCAAGCTTTCGCCTTGTCTTCTCGCTCGTCGTAAGTCCTAAAATGTCCACCGGCGCTCTGAAGCGTGAAACCATTCTCACGGTAGCGCCGGAGAGCGAGCATACCGCGAGCGCCTTTGCGCCCACGTCTATCGCCATTCCGCAGGTGGCGTGGGAGATAGCGTCTACGGTGTTGTGGATCCTGAAATCGTGAATCTTGAAAAGCGAAGCGTAATCGATCCCGCGCTCGGTCTCCTCTGCGATTTTCGCCATAGTCTTAAGAGCAAGGACCGGGTACTGTCCCGCTGCGGTCTCGCCGGAGAGCATGATAGCCGAAGTCCCGTCGTAGATGGCGTTCGCAACGTCGGAGGTCTCGGCGCGAGTCGGGCGGGGATTATGTATCATAGATTCGAGCATTTCCGTCGCGGTGATAACTCTTTTGCCGAGAAGCCGGCACTTTGTTATGATATTTTTCTGGATCGCAGGGAGCTTCTCGAAAGCGATCTCAACGCCCATATCGCCCCTGCCGATCATTATCCCGCCGCACTCCTCGCAGATCTCCTCGATATTGTCAACGCCGGTCTGGTTTTCGACCTTAGCGATGAGATCTATATCCTCGCCGCCGTTCGCGTTTAAAAACTCGTGCACGTCGATAAGGTCCTGTCTTCTTGAAACGAAGGAGCAGGCGATGAAGTCCACGTCGTTTTCGATCCCGAAGAGCATATCCGACTTGTCCTGTTCGCTGAGATAAACCTGCTTAAGCACCTTCCCGGGAAACGCCATCGACTTGTTGTTTGAAAGCTCGCCGCCGTCGCGCACTACGGTTTTGATATCCCCGCCGGAGATCTCGGTAACTTCAAAAGACAGAAGCCCGTTGTTCAAGAGTATGGTATCGCCGATCTCAAGCTCTTCCGCAAGATTTTTATAGCTGACCGAGACGCTTTTTTCGTCGCCGACGACCTCTTCGGTGGTAAAGGTGAATTCATCCCCGGAATTCAGAAAGACCTTATCCTTAGCGAATTTTTTTATCCTGTACTCCGGCCCCTTGGTATCGAGCATAATAGCGACCGGAAGATCGAGCTCGTCCCGGAGCTTTTTTATAAGATCTATCTTTTCCTTGTGATCCTCGTGAGTGCCGTGAGAGAAGTTGAGCCTTGCGACGTTCATCCCCGCGAGCATCATCTCCCGAAGAGTGTTTTCGTCCGAGCAGGACGGTCCGATGGTGCAGATAATTTTTGTCTTTCTCATTTTGATTCTCCTTTTTTTAATATTAAACTGTTTGAATCTTTTTCTTCTAATCCCCCGCGCCGTATTCCTCCATAATTTTCCTCGCCGTTCTTATCCCGTCCACGGCCGCGGACATTATCCCTCCCGCATATCCCGCGCCCTCGCCGCAGGGATAGATATTATCCGTGCCGAGAGAGACGCCATTTTCGCCTCTCGTTATCCTAACCGGCGAGGAGGTTCTCGTCTCGGGAGCGGTAAGAACAGCGGAAGGCAATCCGAAGCAGGGCATTTCACGAGAAAATTTTCTTAAGCCCTCCTTCATCATCTCGGTCACAAAACCGGGAAGAAATTTATCAAGCGGCGCTTCACGGGTGCCGGGAAGATAGCTCGGAGTCACTATCCGCTCGGGAGAAATATCATCCAAAAACGCCCCGACGGTCTCGCATGGAGCGTAAAAGGACCCGGTGCAGGAATAAGCCTTTTGCTCGATAGCTCTTGCAAACATAACGCCCCCGAGAGCTCCGGCGGGAAAATCCTCTTTCCCAACGGAAACGACAAGCGCGGCGTTTGCGTTTTTGCCGTCTCTTAAGTACCTGCTCATCCCGTTAGTAACTACGCCGCCGGGCTCGCTCGCGGCCGCGACCACTTCTCCTCCGGGGCACATGCAGAAGGTATACGCCCCTCTGCCGTCCGGCCTTCGGTGTGAGAGCTGGTATTCTCCCTTCGGAAGCCCCAAGCTTTCGGACTCCGCGCCGTAAAGCGATATGTCAACATCTCTCTGAAGATGCTCTATCCTCGCTCCGACGGAAAAAGCCTTCGGCTCAAGCGTAAGCCCGCGTTTTAAAAGAAGCTCGAACGTATCCCGGGAAGAATGCCCTATCGCAAGCGTCAGCGAAGCCGTCGGAATCTCAACGCCGCCTGCGCTTACCGAGACCGCGCTTCCGTTTTTAATATTTATCCCGTCAAGCTTCGTTAAAAACCTTACCTCTCCTCCCAAGGAGATTATTCTTTTTCTTATGTTTTTTACGATCTCTCTTAACCTGTCGGTGCCGATATGGGGCTTTGCAAGATATAAGATCTCCTCCGGCGCTCCCATCTCGTGAAAGCGCTTAAGGACATACCTGCAAAGCGGATCGCCTATTCTTGTAGTAAGCTTTCCGTCCGAGAAGGTCCCCGCGCCGCCCTCTCCGAACTGCACGTTCGTTTCGGGATCGAGCTCCCCGCCGCTCCAAAATCTCTCTACGGCTTTTGTTCTTGAATCTACGTCCGCGCCGCGCTCCAAAACTATCGGCCTGTAGCCGTTTTCCGCAAGAGTCAGCGCGCAGAACATCCCCGCGGGTCCGAAGCCTGCGATAACGGTCCTTCCGTCTCTTTTAACGCCGGAGCGGATCATCTCGGGTTCTTTTTCTTCAAAATATCTGCACCCGGTCTTACGGGCGAGAGCCTTCTCGCGCTCCGGGGATCTGAGCCTTAAAACCGCCGAGCAGACTCTGTGAATATCCTCGCGCTTTCTTGCG
Source organism: uncultured Clostridia bacterium (assembly GCA_947588805.1). Classification (GTDB taxonomy): domain Bacteria; phylum Bacillota; class Clostridia; order Oscillospirales; family Ruminococcaceae; genus Faeciplasma. Next base: position 145,792 of record CANPYR010000001.1, on the reverse strand, counting down.
TCAAGTGATATTTTATAGATCCCCGCGCCTAAAATATCCGACCGCTTAAGCTTAAGAGAGCTTATCGCAAGCTTGATTATCTCTTCTTTAGGCGAATTCACGGGGCATTTTATGTCAGAAACAATTATAGGCATTTTTCCTCGTTAAAAACCCGAAGCCGGAAGACGGAATCGGAGCTTCTTTTAAAATCCGATATCCGAGATCCGACCTCTTTGATTATTTAAAATTATTTATTCCGCTTCCTCAGCGCCGTCTGTCTCGGCGGGCGCTTCGACCTGCTCTATCGGAGATATCTGCAAAAGCACCTGATTAACTCCCAGAGCCCACACGTCGGGATGACCGGGGGCGTAGATAGCCGCGGTGAAGAATCTCGAACCGTCGTACAGGTTATAATCCATAAGATCTATCTCCGCGACAAAGCTTGAAGCGTCAAGCGTATCCAAAACCTCCTGCGGACCGACCACCGTGACGTTTATCCTGTCGGTATCGACCGTAACGTTAAAATCGCTTGTTCCGTTAATCGCGTAGATCTGCGAATTGGGAATATTTATATTCTTCTCCGCATACCCCTCGAGCTCGAATCTGACCTGCACGTTTTCTATGCCGGAAATATTTTCGTAGTTGGTATTTTGCAGGATCTCATAAGACTGCGCTGTCCCGGGACGGATATATCTCACTTCGATGTAGCCGAGATTCAGGTTCGCAATCTTATCTATATCGCTGTTCTGGCTTCTTACAAGTATCGAGCTTTCCGAGAGGGAGTAGGGGATGGTAGAAACGTCTATCTTGTCGGAATAGCTCTGGAGCGTTATATCGATAGGGAGCTGTCTTGTATAGTAGACCGGGATATAGACGTTGAAGGATTCGGTATCGATACTGACCTTCGGATTTTCAAACACAGCGTCTCCGGAATAGAGCTTTACGCTCGCGTTTGAAACGCTTGTAGACTCGGTGAGTCTCATCGGCTGGTCGAGCTCCAAAACGCAGGACGTAACCTGATCTATGTAGTCCTGCGGTCCCGAGACGGTGATCTGAGACGGGGTGACGGTTATCTCCTCCTCGTCTATAACGCATCCCATCGCGGCGGTGATATTTCCGGTATCGAATCTTAAAGTCCTGCTGTCAAGAGTGAGCTGTTTGGAAGCAAACCTGTCGAATTCGATATGAACGGTCTTCTGCGGGCCGATCTCGATGTTTTCAAGCTGATCCCCGTGAACGCTCGTAACGATTATCGGGATGTCGTAGCTTCCCGAGGTTCTTACGCTGTTAAGATCAAGGCTGACCTTGATGTCGTCGCTCGTATAGTTTCCCACGCTGTCGCGCTGACCGACAAAGGAAACGTTTACCTTATCTATGTCCTTATCGACTACCGAAAGCCCGGATATATCCGCGTAATACCCTTCAAGAGAGAAATCTATCGGCACGTCCCTCAGCGTGACGGTGATATCCGAAAAGGCGGTGATAGAGAGGATAACCCACGCTACCACGGCGATAATGACCGAGACGATAAGGGTAATAAGATTTTCCCTGCGGGACTTAGAATTACTGCTTGTCCTTTTCGCTCTTTTTTCTGCCATTGATTAACTCCTTTCCGTACTTCAGGATGCCGGTGATATTTACCTCTCTGCTGCTCTCGCGGATTATCTTGGATTTAAGATACTCGCTGAGCCGTTCCTTGGAGTAGCCCCTTGTAAGCTCGCCGTTTTCGGCTATCGATACGGTACCGGTTTCTTCCGAGACGACTATGATAATAGCGTCCGAGGTTTCGCTCATCCCTATCGCCGCGCGGTGACGGGAGCCGAGCTGTTTGTTTATGCGGTCCTCTTTTTGCGGAGTCGGCAGGAAGCAGCCCGCGGCGTGAATCACAGCGTCGCGAATAATTACCGCTCCGTCGTGAAGGGGAGTTTTCGGGAAGAAGATGGTCCCGAACGTCGCCACCGACGGCACGCAGTCCATAACAGTGCCGGTCTCGACCTGCTCTCCGAGCTTATTCGTTCGCTCAATAACTATAAGCGCTCCGGTAGCGGTATCGGAAAGCTGCATAGCCGCGTCGGAGATAATATCTATCGTTTTTTCCCACTTCGCGTCTATGTCCTCGTCTCTGCCGCCGGGGTTGAATACGGTTTTTACGTTCGTACGTCCGACCCTCTCCAATACTCTTCTGAGCTCGGGCTGGAAAACGACTACGATAGCGATCAAGCCGACCTGGAAGAAGTTGCCGAATAAAAACGTCATGACTTTAAGCTTCAGAGCGACCGAAACGCCGTAGACCACGAGCATGATAAAGATACCCGTGATAAGCTGCTGAGCCTTTGTTTCGCGTATTATCTTAAGTCCCTTATAGATGATATAGGTCATCAGGACCATGTCGATAATATCTATTATCTGGATGGAAGCGACGACGCTAAGGAGTCTCGACGACAGGCTGTTAAGATATTCCGTCGCGAGGGTTATGTAATTCTGCAAAGCAAAAAGCCCCCTTATGAGAATTTTAAAACCGCTTCCCGCCGAAAAGAACCGAAAAGTTTTTCGGACGAAGTACCGGTAAAAATAAAATTCGTAAAATTCACTCTCAAAAATATATTAAGTCCCGCAAAAAGCAGTAATAATTAAATCCCGTTTTTGCAGTGTGGAATCGGAAGGTCCACACTGCAAGCGTTATAAGCCGCCTAAGACGGAGAAATTAAAAATAATATCGGACTATATCTTTAAATCGCCCGGTTCCGACCTTTTCGGGCGATTAACGACAGGAAAAGATCTCAGCGCCGCCGGGCTTAGGACCCGACTATATTATAATAGCAGATTTTACAGAGAATTTCAATAGGTTAAAGCCCTGTTTTGCAAATTTTTTTCAGATTATTTACAAGTCCTGCTACGTCCTTTTCGGAGCTGAAAGCGGACGGGGAGAATCTGACCGTTCCGTCCGGGAGGGCGCCGAGAGTACGGTGAGCGAGTAAAGAGCAGTGAAGCCCGCCGCGCAGAGCGTATCCCGAATCTGAAAGCGCCGAGGAGAGCTTCGGAGCGGGGATACCGTCTATATTAAAGGAAACTATCGGCACGAATTTTTCTCCTTTTCTGTATATTTTCACCCCTTGCTCGCCCTTTATCCCGTCTATCAGGATATCGCAAAGCCCGCTTTCATGCCTGAAAAGCTTCTCGGTACCCATGCTCTTGACATAAGAAATTCCCGCGCCGAGACCCAAGATCCCGACGGTGTTCAGAGTCCCGCTCTCTAATCTTTCCGGCATGAACCCGGTCTGAGAAAGCTCCGAGGACGTAGCACCGGTACCGCCCTCGATAACGGTATCGAGCGTAAATTTTCCGTCCGAGATCAAAAGCCCGGTCCCGGTAGGGCCGTAAAGTCCCTTATGACCCGCCGTGCAGATAAAATTCATCCCGTCGCGAAGGCTTATAGGCAGGATCCCGCAGGCCTGAGCGCCGTCTACGATAAAGCAGATACCGTTTTCCCGGCAGATTTCCGCGATCTTATCTATCGGGTTCGCCCTTCCCGTGACGTTAGAAGCCGCCGAGCATACCGCGAGCCTGACTTCCGGTGAAAGAAGCCTTCTGAAATTTTCCACGGTCTCCTCATCCGTCCCGCCGATTTTAGCGACTCTTGCGCTCACCCCGATCTTAGAAAGCGCGTATGCGGGACGGGCGACGGAATTATGCTCCATAGAGGATATGACGATTTTATCCCCGGGCTTTACTAATCCTTTTATCGCAAGATTAAGGCTGTGGGTGCAGTTAAGAGTAAAAGCGACGTTTTCGGGCTCCGCGCCGAAGAATTCCGCAGCCTGTTCTCTGACCTTATATACCGCCGCCGAAGCGTTCATGGAATAAAAATGTCCTCCGCGCCCGGGATTCCCGCCGTATTTCTCCACAGCCGTCCTGACCGCTTCCGCGACGGACGGGGGCTTTGGATAAGTAGTCGCGGCGTTGTCAAAATAAACATGTCTCATCGGCGGTTCCCCCGTTCTGCGGTTCTTCTCTCGCCGGTCGTTATCCCGTTGCGCTCAAGTATTCCGCATATAACCGCGGGATCGTCCTTTATCCTGATAGCGTAGCCGCAACCCGAGCGCTTATTTCTCTCCTCGCGCTCTATTTCGCAGTAGTATCCCGAATTATTCAGGATATTTTTGGATTTCATGGCGTAGGTGACTGATGAAACGTTTATCAATGTATATGTCAATTCCGATGCACTCCCTTGATGATTTCTGAGCGGCAGGGTATTCGGGGCTTTGGCGCGCATACCTTACCGACTGTTTTATAGTATGCCGGCAAGTAAGGATTTGGGATAGGCGTAAGACAGAATTGAGAAATCGGAGGTCGTAAGTCGTAACTATGGGTTTGCGCGTTTAAATGTCGGCAGGATAAGGTCGCGGGCAAGGCTTCTATCCCGCAAATAATTTACAAAATATACTGTAAATTACAGTCCGCGCCGGAAATTTTTCCGAAAATTAAAAATATTTTAAGATTTTTTTCAGAAACTACTTGAAAACTCATTTGATTTGGTGTAAGATAGAAAGTGCAATTTAACGCAATTATTTTACAGGAGGTAAATTCAAAATGTCAGTAAAAGTTGCAATCAACGGATTCGGCAGAATAGGCCGTCTCGCATTCAGACAGATGTTCGGCGCGGAAGGGTATGAGATCGTCGCTATCAACGACCTCACCAAGCCCGAAATGCTCGCTCATCTTCTTAAGTACGATACCGCTCAGGGCGGCTACTGCGGAAGAATAGGCGAAGGCCTTCATACCGTAGACGTAAAGCCCGCCGAGTATGCGGAGGACGGCAAGACCGTTACCGTTCCCGGAGCTATCATCGTTGACGGCAAGGAGATCACCATCTATGCCGAGCCAAAGGCCGAGAAGCTCCCGTGGGGCAAGCTCGGAGTAGACGTAGTTTTGGAGTGCACGGGATTCTACACCTCTAAGGCTAAGAGCCAGGCTCATATCGACGCCGGCGCTAAGAAGGTCGTTATCTCCGCTCCTGCCGGAAACGATCTTCCCACTATCGTTTACGGCGTAAACGAGAACACCCTCACCAAGGACGATACCATTATCTCCGCGGCTTCCTGCACCACTAACTGCTTAGCTCCTATGGCTAAGGCTCTTAACGATTACGCTCCTATCCAGAGCGGTATCATGTCCACCATCCACGCCTACACCGGCGACCAGATGATACTTGACGGCCCGCACCGCAAGGGCGATCTCAGAAGAGCCCGCGCCGGCGCCGCTAATATCGTTCCTAACTCCACCGGCGCAGCTAAGGCTATCGGTCTTGTAATTCCCGAGCTCAACGGCAAGCTCATCGGCTCCGCTCAGAGAGTTCCCGTTCCGACAGGCTCCACCACCATCCTCACCGCCGTCGTTAAGAAGGCCGGCCTTACCAAGGAAGGGATCAACGCCGCTATGAAGGCAGCCGCTTCGGCTTCCTACGGCTACAACGAGGATCCTATCGTTTCCTCCGACGTTATCGGCATGAGATACGGCTCCCTCTTCGACGCTACCCAGACCATGGTTGCGAATATCGCCGACGATCTCTATGAGGTACAGGTAGTTTCCTGGTACGACAACGAGAACAGCTACACCACTCAGATGGTACGCACCATCAAGTACTTCGCCGAGCTTGACAAGTCCCTGAACGACTAATCGCTCCGGGTAAAAATTCGATCTAAAATGCAAGAGGGACTCAAGCGGGTCCCTCTTGTTGGTTATTTCCCGTAAAAATGATAGTGGATAAGTTATGCGGACTGTGAAATTCGGAATAGATAAAGATCTAAAGCGTCTTGAAGAATATTTAAGGGACCGATATTTTGAAAGCGAAAAAGCGGTATCCCGGCTTTCGGAAAGGCTGCACGATAGACCGGAAAAGCCCTCTCGCATGCTTATTCCGTATAAAAATAAATTTCCATAATCTCGGACTTGCAAAATATCTCGCGCTTTGGTATAATATAATATATAACGCCGGCCCTGAGCCGCAGCTTAATACAAAAGGGGAACGTGTTTACTCTTGATTATTTCTTCCGACAACGCCGCCCGCGAGCGAACGGGACTCTTCGCCGGGGTTTTCGGCATACTGACAAATCTTCTTGCGTTTATAATAAAGATAGCCGCCGGAACTCTGACCGGGAGCGTAACTATCGCCGCCGACGCTGTAAACAGTTTTACCGACGCGGGTTCGTCGGTTCTGACTCTTATCGGCTTCAAGTTGGCTTCAAAGCCCGCCGACCGCGAGCACCCCTACGGCCATGCAAGGTACGAGGATATAACCGCGGTATTTATATCGATAATAATGCTTCTTGTAGGGATTCTGTTCGCAAAGAGCTCCATAGAGAAGATAATAACGCCCTCCGAGCTTGCGATAGGGACTGTTACATACGTCTCGCTCGTTTTGGCGATCTTACTTAAGACAGCTCAGGCGGCGGTGAACCGCAGGCTTGCGAAAAAGATAAATTCGATAGCTCTTCGTGCCGCCGCCGAGGATTCAAGAAACGACGCGGTAATAACTCTGTCGGTGCTTCTGAGCATGACTGTAATGCAGATATTCAGGATAAATATAGACGGCTGGGCGGGGCTTTTGGTATCGCTGTTTATAATCCGCTCGTCGGCTCTGACTCTTAAGAGCGCGGTAAGTCCTATGCTCGGCTCTCCCCCGTCGGAGGAGCTTATACGCGAGGTTGAGAAGATAATAAAAAGCCGTCCCGACGTTTTGGGATATCACGATCTTGTCATCCATAACTACGGCAGCGGGCATAATTTCGGCTCGGTCCACTGCGAGGTAGACGGAGACCGCAGGATAAAGGAGGTCCACGATATTCTGGACGGCATAGAAAAAGAGATACTTGAGCGGCTCGGGGTAGTGATAACCATACATACCGACCCCGTGGAAGCCGAAAAAAATCAGGGGACTGAGGATAAAGATGGAAATTAAAAACAGGAAATTCAAGAAAAGCGATATCATCCTTTCGGCGATATACATAATACTCATAGCGATAAACGCTCTTTCATGGCTCTCCGTCGGCTTTTCGGATTTCTATGTCCGGAAGATCTACCCCGTCTACAGCGCTATACCCGTGTTTCTTGCGGGGCTTTTGCCGTTTTCGCTCGGGGAGATTATGATAATAATATTCGCGCTGATGGCGATAATAGGTATACCGTGGGTGATAATATATGTGATCGTGAAGCGAAAGGATTCTGAGAAAACGCGCAGAACTCTTGTCAGGGCGCTAAGGTTCTTATGCTGGGTCCTTGTCTTTATCTTCGCCGCTGAGACTCTCGGCTGTTTTGTGATGTATCACTGCACGACCTTCTCCGACAGATATTTCGAGCCTGCCGAGCATAACGAAGAGCTTTTGCTCGATACGCTTTCCAAATTTTCCGAGCGCATAGCGGAGCTTGAGCCAAAGATGCATAGAGACTCTGACGGATATATAGTTTTAAGCGAGGATACGTCCGACGACTGCCGCAGGGCGATGAAGCAGTTAGGAAACGAATATTCGCAGCTTAAGGGCTATTATCCGAAGCCGAAGAAGATAATAAATTCCTTCTTCATGTCGCAGGAGGGGATAATAGGGCTTTATATCCCGTTCGCGTACGAAGCTACATATAACCGCGACATACAGCCCATAGCTGTTCCCGCGACGGTCTGTCACGAGCTTTCGCACCTTAAAGGGATAATCCAGGAAAACGAAGCGAGCTTTACGGCGATAGTGGCGTGTTTGAAATACGGCACCGACGAGATGAAATATTCGGCGCTTCTTGACGGGTTTTACTATCTTTATAAGAACGCTTTGGAGCTTAAAGGCACCGACTATGAGGACAGACTCTGGGAAGCGGTGGCGTGCGTGCCGAAGAACGTCTGGGACTACGATATAGGTTCATACCGCGCGGACTACTGGGAAAAGAACAAGGAAAAGGAGATAATCCCGACAGAGACGGTGAGCGCGATTTCGGACGCTCTTACCAACGCTAATCTTACCATGAACGGAGTCAAGGACGGTATAAACGCATATAACCGGGTAGTTGAGCTTTTAATGGACTATAACGCCAACGGCCAACTGGAGTAGAAGACAGAAGTTAGAGATTAGAGATTAGAAATTAGAAGTCAGAAGTTAGAAGTGCTTTGGGGGGAGAGGGCTTCTGCTTCCGGCTTTTATTTTTTTACCTAAAATTTTTTTCTTTTACCCCTTGACAAAGTTACTCTAATGTGTTAGACTATAATCAATCTAACGCATTAGAGGAGGAATTTATATGAGCACGCCGAAGGTATTTGAAAGCGAATACCGTTTTTGCCTGATACTCTGGGAGAACGAGCCGGTAAAGAGCTCGAAGCTCGTGGAGCTCTGCCGAGAGCAGCTCGGCTGGAAGCCTACTACGACCTACACCGTGATAAAAAGGCTCTCCGAGAGGGGAGTGCTAAAAAACGAAAACACGGTGGTAACTTCTTTGGTCAGCAAGGGCGAGATCCAGGAAGCTGAGCTTGACGAGATGGTAGAGAAGACCTTTGAGGGATCCCTGCCCGCGTTTATCGCAGCATTCACTAAGCGGCGTAAAATCTCCGACGAGGATATTAAAGCCATCCAAGACATGATAGACCGCTACAGGAAAGGGGATAAAAACGGTGACTGAAATATTCACGGCTATATTAAAGATGAGCGCTTCGGCAAGCCGGGCGGTTTTTGCCGTACTGCTTCTCAGGCTCGTATTAAGAAAAGCTCCCAAGTGGATCTCGGTTCTTCTTTGGGGGATAGCGGCGCTTCGGCTTGCCGTTCCGTTTTCGCTTAAGAGCAGACTGAGTATCATCCCGCCCGCAAGCGCCGTACCCGCAACGTTCACAGCGCCCGAAGCATTGTCATTATCATCACCGCCCGCCGAGAGCATTATCCCCGCGGCAATAACCGGCCCGTCGGCGTTTGATCCGTCTTACAGCGCTGGTCCGGTTCAAATTATACTCCCGGTTCTTTCGGCAATTTGGATCGTCGGCGTCGCGGCGGCGATTTTATATGCAGTTATAAGCTGTATCAAAATAAAAAGAAATACCGCCGAAGCGGTTCTTTTGAGGGATAATATTTTCGTATCTTCAAAAATCTGCGCGCCGTTTCTTTTCGGCATTATCCGTCCGAGGATCTATATCCCGCCGGAGGTTTCCGAGAGGGAGCTTAGGCTGATCGCAGCGCACGAAAACGCTCATATCAGCCGCGGGGATCATATAATAAAGCCGCTCGGATTCCTGCTTCTTTCGTTTCACTGGTTCAACCCGCTCGTATGGATCGGATATGCGATGTTTTGCAGGGATATAGAATCGGCGTGCGATGAAAAAGCGATAAAAAAGATGGATAAGACTTCGCGCGCAGACTATGCTCAGGCGTTATTAAGCTTCGGCTCCAAGACTATAAGACCGCAGGTATGCCCGCTTGCTTTCGGTGAAGAAAATGTAAAAAGCAGGATAAAATCAGTGTTAAAATATAAAAAGCCGGCCTTTTTGACGGTATGCGCGGCCGTAGTTATCTGCATAGCCGCGGCGGTATGCATTCTCACCGACCCGAAGGTATATATAAGTCTTAAGGAAGCGGAGGGATGGAGCATAGACGAAGCTTCGGAGCCTGTCAGAGCGTATGTAAGCTCAGGCGAAGAGGGGAGGGAGATCCTATCGGCAGGGGAGATAGACGGCAAAACGCTCCGCGAGCTTTCGGAGCTCAGAATCTATGCCGAAGAATCAAAAGAGCCTGATCTTAGCGACATTCGCAGTCTGACGCTTCAAAGCGCCGAAGACGGTAAAGAAACGACGGTGACGTTCATAAGCGGCTTCAAGTCGGTATTCGTCTCAAACTCACCCGCACCGTCGCGGATATACCGATTAGAAGATTCCGATAAAGCGCGAGAGCTCTATGAAACGGTAGCAAGCCGTGCGGAAAGCTCGGCCGAGGAGTAAGATACGCCGCCGTCCCTAAAAACCTACGCCGAAGATTTTGACGGGTTATCATTTTCGGTTACGGTTCCGGACAGCCGGAGCGCTCTTAAAATCGAGCCGTCTGAAATATTCGATCTTCTGCACGTGGGACTTCAGCTTTTTGACGGCGATATCCCTGAGCGCCCTGAAATGTACGACGGGAAAATATATATAGCGATAGCCGCGAGCTGCCATGCCGAGACATATACGGAATCGGCTGGGAGCTCGGCAAGGAATTTACTTCCGAGGATTTCAAGAATCGGTAAGCGAGTGGGTATAAACAGCAATTCCTAATTATTCATATTACGTTTATCTTTCGCAAAAGCGACAATAGAATATATCCCCACCCCCGCGCAGACCGATAACGCTATAAAGATCATTTTCCCTGCGGAAACCGGCGTCATGACTCGGCGCGATACGGTGTTAATCAAAAGGTTTGCGGACAGGTAAAACGTCTCCGCGGCGGCGAGAATATAAAGCCCGCCTAACGGTTTTCTGAGCCGCGGCATTACAAACGGACAGAAAAAAGCCATCAAAAACGGCGCTGTTAGATACCTTTTGTCCCGCGCTAAAACTTCGGAAAAATGCATGAAAAATACTCCTATATCAAAACCCTCGAACTGCGAAGCGAATATAAATTCCGGTCGCGGGCCGTCGAATTTCAGCGGGAGCGGAAGGATGATAAGGAAAATAAAATTTGCGACTGCGTACGCTGCGAAAAATACTGTCAGCGAATAAAAAAGCGAGCGGCGCTTTAAGCTGAGCGCCAAGGCAAGTGCCGCGATCACGACCTGAAGCAGGACGATCGCAGGGGAAAATTCGACTAATGATCTTAACATGATTAACTCCTTTGAGACAAGTTTTTCTCAGTATAGCACGGAAATTCTTAAGGCGCAAGGGGAAATTTATTAAGAATTTATTAAGAAAAAGCGAAATTTCATGCCGGGAGCATAAAAAAATCTGCTCCTGCCTTTTTCGGAAAGCAAGAACAGATTCGGATCAATTCGGCGTAACAGTATAGGTTTGAAGTTTCGTTCAATAATTAAATATTTTAAATATTATAAGAGACGGCATAGTCCGGGGAATCTTTTTATTTTCCCCGCAGATCCTCGAGCGTTTTGCCGTCAAAGAACCCGTTTATCAGTCCGTAAAGCTCCTTCCACATCGGCAGGGTGGGACATTTTCCCGCCCTCGGGCATTCCCCGGCGCCGGCTTCAAGACATGCTACCGGGGCGAGGTCGCCTTCTGTCAGACGGAGAATCTCCCCTACGCGATACTCGCTCGGTGCCCTTACCAGCCTGTAACCGCCGTTTTTGCCCTGAACGCCCTCTATAAGTCCGTTTTTGGTGAGCACAGGCACAATTCTCTCAACGTACTTTAAAGAGATCCCCTGGCGCTCGGCGACCGTCTTCATCGGAACAAATCCTTCGCCCATGTGCTCCGCTAAATCGAGCATGACCCTTAAAGCGTATCTTCCGCGAGTTGAAATTATCATGACTCAGTCTCTGAAAAGGGGAGTGGAGAGATATCTGTCGCCGGTATCGGGAAGAAGAACCACTATATTTTTGCCCTTATTTTCCGGTCTCTTTGCAAGCTCAATCGCGGCCCATACCGCGGCTCCCGAGGATATCCCGACAAGAACGCCTTCGCGGCGGCCTATCTCTTTTCCTATGCTGAATGCGTCGTCGTTATCTACGGCGATTATTTCATCGTAGATCTTTGTATTAAGGACTTCCGGAACGAATCCCGCGCCTATCCCCTGGATCTTGTGGGAACCTGCGATACCGGTTGAGAGAACAGCGGAGCTTTTCGGTTCCACCGCGACTATCTTAACGTCCGGCTTTTTGGATTTAAGGTATTCGCCGACTCCGGTGACTGTGCCGCCCGTGCCTACTCCCGCGACGAAGATATCAACCGTTCCGTCGGTATCCTCATAAATCTCGGGACCGGTGGTTTCGCGGTGAGCCTTCGGGTTAGCGGGATTTACGAACTGCCCCGCTATAAAGCTGTCCGGGATCTCTTCAGCAAGCTCGTCGGCCTTGGCGATAGCTCCCTTCATCCCCTTAGCGCCCTCGGTAAGAACCAGCTCCGCGCCGTATGCTTTCATAATCAGCCGTCTTTCCTCCGACATGGAATCCGGCATGACGATAATAATCCTATAGCCCTTAGCGGCGGCGATAGAAGCAAGGCCGATACCGGTATTACCGCTCGTAGGTTCGATAATAACGGAGCCGGGCTTAAGAATTCCGCGAGCTTCCGCGTCCTCGATCATAGCCTTAGCAACTCTGTCCTTGACTGATCCCGCCGGATTTAAGTATTCAAGCTTTGCGTAGATTTTAGCCTGAAGAGAGTATGCGTTTTCTATGTGAGCGAGCTCAAGAAGGGGAGTTCTCCCAACGAGTTCGGCTGATGATTTGTAGATTTTCATTTTGATTACCTCCGGATAGATTTTGGGTTTTGGCGAAGGATTACTTCAACTCCTCTACCGCCTTGAAGCCTTTCTCAAGATCCGCAATAATATCGTCGATGTGCTCGGTACCAATCGAAAGCCTTACCGTGTTCGGACCTATGCCCTGATCCTTAAGCTCCTCTTCGCTGAGCTGACTGTGAGTAGTCGTCGCGGGATGTATAACAAGACTCTTTACGTCCGCGACGTTTGCAAGAAGCGAGAAGATTTCAAGACTGTCTATGAATTTGTGAGCTTCCTTCTGACCGCCCTTGATATCAAAAGTGAAGATCGAGCCGCCGCCGTTCGGGAAGTATTTCAGATACAGATCGTGATCCGGATGATCCGGAAGCGACGGGTGATTGACCTTTTCCACAAGCGGATGGTTTGAAAGATATTCGATAACTTTTTCGGTGTTTTTCGCATGACGTTCTACGCGCAAAGAAAGAGTCTCTATGCCCTGCAAAAGCAGAAACGCCGCAAACGGAGAGATCGTCGCGCCGGTATCTCTTAAAATCACCGCTCTTATGTATGTGACAAACGCCGCGGGACCTGCCGCTTCCGTGAAGGTAACGCCGTGGTAGCTCGGATTCGGAGCCGCTATCGCAGGATATTTCCCGCTCGCCGCCCAGTCGAATTTCCCGGAATCCACGATTATCCCGCCGAGCGTAGTCCCGTGACCGCCTAAGAACTTTGTAGCGGAATGAACCACTATGTCCGCGCCGTGCTCTATCGGTCTGATGAGGTATGGAGTGCCGAAGGTGTTGTCTACTACGAGCGGAAGCCCGTGCCTGTGAGCGAGCTCTGCAAGCGCGTCAATGTCCGGAATATCGCTGTTCGGGTTTCCGAGAGTCTCAATATATATCGCTCTCGTCTCCGGCTTTATCGCGGCTTCGGTCTCTTTAAGATCGTGAATGTTCACAAAATCCGCGGTTATACCGAGCCCCGGAAGCGTATGCGCAAGAAGATTATAGCTTCCCCCGTAGATCGTTTTCTGGGATACGAAATGCCCGCCGTTCTGTCCCAAAGCTTCCAAGACGTAGGTGATTGCCGCCGCCCCCGAAGCGAGAGCAAGCGCTCCCACGCCGCCTTCAAGAGCCGCTATCCTCTTTTCCAAAACGTCCTGAGTGGAATTTGTAAGCCGTCCGTAGATGTTCCCCGCGTCGCGAAGTCCGAATCTGTCCGCGGCGTGTTCGCAGTTGTGAAAGACGTATGAAGTGGTCGCGTAGATGGGAACAGCGCGCGCATCGGTAGCGGGATCCGCGTTTTCCTGGCCGACATGAAGCTGAAGAGTTTCAAATTTATAGTTGCTCATAATTTAATTTCCTTTCATATATGTTATTTATTATTTGCTATTTGCTATTTATTATTTGTTATTTATTATCCGTATTCTCAGCCGTGACTCTCAGAGCGCGCATTCGTCCGAACCGAAAATTTTCACGAAGAAGCCGAATAAACAGTCTTCCGCTCATATTCCGAACACCGTCCTTTACGCTTTCGGGGGTAGGGCTTGATTTCAGGGCATGAAACAGAAAAAGTAAGAAATAACAGAAAAAGCAGTAAAATCAAGCCCAGAGCCGTCCGAAGAATAATTACCTACCAAATAGGTTGGTAATATAATATCACACCTCGCGCAGGATGTCAAGGGGGTAAGCAAAATTTTTTTGAGCGAGTTCAGGGGATAGAGAGTTAGAAGATAGAGGATAGAGGATAGAAGATAGAGGATAGAAGATAGAGGTCGGGGACGGAGCTTTAACGCTTTAGCCCAACAGAAAGTGCGGAAAGTGCAGAAAGTTCATGATAGAGGATAGAATGTTAGACGGTTAGAAGATAGAGGTCGGGGACGGAGCTTTAGCACTTTAATCTAACAGAAAGTGCTGAAAGTGCTGAAAGTTCATGAAACTATAAAGGCAAAAATCGCTTTAATACACCACAGTGCAAAATTAAATCATAGAATTTTTATCTCAAATTCTTATGGATTTTATGGATTTTAAGCATAATAAGGCTAATAGTGTGGGAAATCCGGATTATCCACAATCCTCCCGGCTCAAAAAATAAATCCCACCTACCCTGCACTTTCCGGATTTTCCACACTTTCTACTGCTTTAATCCGATAAATCTCCGACTCCGCTCTCTATCTTCTAACTTTCTAACCCTCTAATCTCTAACTCTCTAACCTCTAATCGCGCATATTTGCCCTCCTCCCCGCATAACATAACTCCAAAACGGCGGGCGCGCCTGGAAGGAGAAATTATATGCAAGCTGTGATACTCTGCGGCGGGGAGGGCGTAAGGCTTAGGCCGCTTACCGAAAATATCCCGAAGCCGCTTGTGAGAATACTCGGCGTTTCCGCTCTTGAAAGGTGCCTTCGCGCGCTTTCCGACGCGGGTTTCACCGAAGCTTCGCTCTGTACTTTTTATAAGTCGGAGATGATTGAGAAGAGCTTCGGGGAGGAGTTTTTGGGGATGAAGATCCGCTGCTGCCGCGAGGAGTATCCTTTGGGGACGGCGGGATGCGTAAGAAAGGCTTTCGGGGGAGAGGATCTTTTGATCCTGAGCGGAGACGGCGTTACGGGATTTGACTATAGAAAGATCGCTGATTTTCATGCCAAAAACTCCGCGGATATAACTATCGTGACGGCTCGCGTGGAGGATCCGAGGGAGTACGGGCTGGTGACTGAAAGAAACGGAAGAGTCACCGGCTTTATCGAAAAACCGGGATACGATAAATGCATAACCGATCTTGCAAACACGGGGTGTTATGTGATCTCGGGCGAAATAATTAAGGAGATCCCGGAGGGGGAGAAGCTTGATTTCGCTAAGGATATCTTTCCCGCGATACTTGAGCGCGGCGGGAGGATTTTCGCTTACAAAGAGACGGGGTACTGGTTTGACATAGGGGATATACCGTCGCTTCTTGAATGCCAGAGGGAGCTTTTGGGGAATGGGAATTTTGTTCCGGAAGGCTTTGACATGAACGGGCTGAGTATAAGCTCGAGCGTTTTGGAGGAGGGCGCAACGCTCGGAAAGGGTTCGCGCGCGGTATCTTCGCTTATCATGAAAAATTCTCGGATATCCTCGGGAGCGGATCTTTCGGAAGCGGTGATAGGGGAATCCTGCACCGTCGGGGAGGGGCTTATAATGATGAAAAATTCGGTCATAGGGGACGGGTGCGTTGTAGGGAAGAACGTTACGGTGGCCGAGGGAGTGAGAATAGCGGGAGGGACGAGGATACAGGACAACGCATATGTCAGGACGGATATAAATCGCAGGAAAAAAGAGGAATTCGGATTTGACGACGGCGGGATAATTACAGGGATATCAAGCCCGCATGAAGCGATGAAGTGCGGGTCTGCGATAGCGACGGCTCTCGGGCTTAAAAACATAACCGTATGCGGAAGCGGGGGATACGCGGAAGCGTTATCGCTCGGAGCAAGATCGGCGGGAGCGGACGCGGATATCATAGACGGCGGGAGTTTGGGAGAGGGGATATATGTATCGCGAAAAACCGAAACGGGATATATATTATTTATTTCGGATGAAAAAATAAGGCTTATTGATTCTTACAGATACGAGCTTTCAAGAAGCGACGAGAGAAAGATAGCGAGCGCGTACAACAGATTTGAATTCACGCCCGCAAAAACAGGCAGGGAGCGCAGGCGCGAAGCGGAGCGTGAAGAATATATAAAAAGTCTCAAAGAGCTTATAGGGGATGGCGAAGACGGAATGATTCCCGCAGCGGAGATAAGGACCGATTCGGAGCGGGAGAGGGAGATATTCGGAAAAATTTTCGGAGACGTTTCCGGCGGGATGATATTTACAGAAGCTCCGGACGGGATGAGCGTATCGGCAATAGAAAACGGGGAGTCTGTACCGTATGAAAAGCTATTGATACTCTGCGCGAAGGCATGCGGGGAGCGCGGGATAAAGATAACGGTTCCGCATTGGGCTCCGGCGCTTTGCGACAGGTACGCGGTCACGTCAAGAGAGCCTTCGCATGAAAGACGCGTATCGGAGTTCACATTCGATCCTATGTATCTTATCGCGCTCGCGGCAGGGTATCTTAAAAAGCACGGGAAAAGTCTGTCGGAAGCCGCAGGAGAGATCCCGGAGATAATATACCGCCGTCAGGTGATAGAAGCGGACCGAAAGAGCATACCGAAGCTGTTGGGAAGCGCGTTTACGGGCGCGAGGGCAGGGGAGGAGATAAGTATCGAATCCGAAGGCGCGAAGGCATATATAAGGCCGCAGAGATCGGGAAAAGCGGTAAGGTTATATATCGAAGCGTTATCGACGGAAGCCGCGGCGAGCATAACGGAGGAAATGAGAAGGCGGTTGGGGATGGGAGGTTAGGAGGGAGCGGCGGCGGGAGGAGCTACGTTTCTGCTTTATTACTACCGACTGCTCCCGCCAAACTTGCCGAGTTTTGTCCGTGAGACAACCGAGACTGTCGTTTTTGTCGAGGGCAGTCGAACGGGAACAAAACCGGCAATGTTTTCCCGCCCTCCCCCGCTCCTCCCGCCGCCGTCCCCCAAAAAAATTCTGACATCTGTATTCTTGATGTGGCCGCCTTGGCCACATCTTCGCGCATATAAACGCTTGACATTTCAAAAAAAATGTAGTACAATAGTACCATCTCATATTATGTCATACTATGCATGAGCTTTGCCCGCCCGAACGCTTAGGACGCGTTGAGCGCGGTTATATAAATTACATAAAAATATATTATTAAAAAGAAAGGTAATTATGGCGAACAACAACACGAAAGAAAGAAAAAAGCCGCGCAAGTCGGATATCTCCGCGCTTGACCAGGCTATTGCGGCGGCGATCTCGGCCCCGCCGCTCTCTAAGAAGGCTTCAAGAAATCAGACCGGGAGAGGTTTAAGAAAGAAAAATAACGAGCAGAAAAAAGCTCAGCTTGATAAAAGCGAGCTTAATCAGTCCCGGAAAAACTCCGCCGCTAAATCCGTGACAAATAAGTCGAAGCAGAGCTCCAAAAACAGCAAGAGCGGCGGCGGAAATAATAATAACAGTAATAGCCGCGGTAAGAACAGCGCTAAAAAAGCTCCCGAGCAGCATTCCTTCGAGCCCGCGCCGTCTGTGAGCGCAGTTACGAATCTTCAAAGCGCCGGCGGTAATAAGCAGCCCGTGAAGATCATGGCGCTCGGCGGCCTTAACGAGGTCGGTAAGAATATGTATCTTATCGAGACCGCGCAGGATATTATTATTATCGACTGCGGAATGACCTTCCCGGACGCTGAGATGCCGGGGGTTGATATAGTAATACCCGATTTCAGCTACGTGGAAAAGAATAAGGACCGCGTGAGGGGCGTTATAGTCACCCACGGTCATGAAGACCACATCGGCGGCATACCCTATCTTCTTAAGAAGTTCAGCGTTCCTATCTACGGGACCAAGCTCACCCTCGGACTTATCGAATCAAAGCTCAAAGAGCATAATCTCGGCGCGGTGAAGCTTCTGACGGTAGCCCCCGGGCAGACCGTGAGACTCGGCGGCATGACGGCTGAGTTTATAAGAGTTAATCATTCCATCCCCGACGCTGTGGCGGTGGCGGTAAGAACCCCCGCCGGGACGGTGATCCACACCGGAGACTTTAAGGTCGATTATACGCCGATAGAGGGCGGGATAATAGATCTTCCGAGATTTGCGGCTCTCGGAACAGAAGGCGTTCTGGCGCTTATGTCGGATTCCACCAACTCCGAACGCCAGAGCTTCACGCCGTCCGAAAGAAAGGTCGGAGGGACCTTTGACAACTTATTCAATAAGGCCGGAAAGAAGCGTATCATTATCGCGACCTTCTCTTCAAACGTCCACAGGATCCAGCAGATAATAGACTGCGCGGCGAAGTACGGAAGAAAAGTCACGGTGTTCGGAAGATCGATGGTAAACGTGATGAAGCTCGGAGTAGACCTCGGATATCTCAGGATCCCGGACGGGGTGCTTATAGATATCGACAAGATGAGGAGCTACAGCGACGATAAGATAGTTCTTATAACCACCGGAAGCCAGGGCGAACCCATGAGCGCGCTTACCCGAATGGCGCTTAACGACCACAGACAGGTGAGCGTGACTTCAAACGACTATATTATAATCTCCGCGCGTCCGATACCGGGAAACGAGAAGTTTGTCGGAAGAGTGGTGAACGAGCTTCTGAAGCTCGGAGCGGAGGTAGTATACGAGGAGATGTATGAAGTCCACGTCTCGGGTCATGCATGCCAGGAGGAGCAGAAGCTTATCTTAGCGCTCACAAGGCCGAAGTTCTTCATCCCCGTACACGGCGAGTATAAGCATTTGAGCCGTCATGCGCGCACAGCGAGGGAATTGGGTATTCCGGAGGAAAATATCGTTATCGCCGACATAGGAAACGTTATCGAGACCGACGGCGAAAAGATAAGAATAACCGGAAACGTCCCGTCCGGAAAGGTGATGGTAGACGGATACGGAGTCGGGGACGTGGGAGCGATCGTATTAAAGGACCGCAAGCACTTAGCTCAGGACGGCGTTATAGTCGTCACTCTCACCGTCGATAAGATGGACAGAAGGCTTCTTTCGGGACCCGACGTGATATCAAGGGGCTTTGTGTATGAAAAAGAGAGCGAGGAGCTTATGGATAAAGCGAGGGAGCTCGCGAAAAAGGTCCTTGCAGACGAGCTGAGAACCCGCCACGACTATGCGGCAATAAAAAACAGGCTCAGGGACGAGCTCGGAGACTTCTTCTTCCAGAAGACCAAGCGCCGCCCGATGGTTATTCCGGACATAATGGATATATAATTTATAGGTAATATAAGCGGCCGCATACGCCGCTGCGACTAAAAAAGAGTTTCGGTGATAGATAAAAATGAAAAAACGTCTCAGTATTCTTATAATCCCGCTTCTTCTTCTGATGGCGGTATCGGGAGCAAGCGCCGTCGTGCTTTATCTCTCGGGGCTGCACTATGCGGCCGCGGCGGCGGCGCTTACGGTAATATGCGACCTTGCGGTGATAGCGATAACAGTTCTCACCCTTCAAAACGTCGCAAGATACGTCACCGGGATGGATAAGAACATACTCAAGATCTGCCGGGAGGAGTTCTACGACTATCCCTCGCCGATAATAATATCCGATCCCTCAAAGGCGATAATATGGTATAACAGGAGCTTTGAGGAGCATATCTTCGGCGGCGACAGGGTGTACGGGATACCGCTCGAGGAGCTTTTGGGGAATAATATCTCGAAATTCTACAGCGATTCGGGAGCGGTGGTAAAGATACTCGATCGGCACTACCGAGTTAAGGCGAAGGAGCATGAAAGCGGGCTTTCGATAGTGAGCTTCAACGACTGCACTCAGCAGGTGGAGCTTGAGCGGGAGTACCGCGCGAGCAGAAAGACGGTCCTTTTGATTGCGGTGGACAACTACGAAGAGGTGCTTCAGAATTCCAAGGAATCGGATAAAGCGGGTTTCAGGGTGCAGATAGAGAAGCTTTTCGAGCACTTCATAGAAAACACCAACGGCATTTTGCACCGGCTTTCCACCGACAGGTTCTACTGCATAATCGAGGAGCGGCACTTGGGTCCGATAATAGAGAGAAAGTTTGATATTTTGGACGAAGCGAGATCCATAAGTCTCGGCGAGAGATCCTCGGTATCGCTCTCGATAGGAGTGGGACGCGGGGGAAGAGATCTTGCGGAGAGCGAGAAATTCGCGCGCCAGGCTCTTGATATGTGCTTAGGGCGCGGAGGAGATCAGGCGGCGGTTAAGACCGAGAACGGCTTTGATTTCTACGGAGGAGTCTCAAAGGGCATAGAGAAATCAACCAAGGTCAGAACGAGAGTAATAGCGACGGCGCTTTTGGAGCTTGCTTCCGGGTGCCAGAACATCTACATAATGGGGCACCGCTTTGCCGACTTCGACGCCGTGGGAGCGGCGGCGGGACTCTGCGGAGCTTTTCGGAGCATGGGAAAGAACGCGTACTGCGTGATAGATATGGAAAAAAATCTCTCGAAGTCGCTTGTGGAGCATATCTCGGAGCGCTGCGGGAAGGACTACTTCAAGCCGATAGGGGACGCAAGGCTCGAGATGGGGGATCGGGATCTTTTGATTATCTGCGATACGCATAAGGCTTCTATGCTCGACTCGAAGGAGCTTTACGAGCAAGCGAAGCAGGTAGTGGTGATAGACCACCACAGGATGATGGTAGATCATATCGCGAACGCGGTGGTATTCTTCCATGAACCGTTCGCGTCCTCGGCGTGCGAGATGTGCACCGAGCTGATACAGTACTTCGGGCCCGACTGCAAGATATCCATAGCCGAAGCGGAAGCTCTGATGTGCGGGATAATGCTCGATACTAAAAACTTCGTCATGCGCTCCGGCGCGAGGACGTTTGAAGCCGCGGCTTACTTAAGAAAGTTAGGAGCGGATACCGTGACGGTAAAGAGACTGTTTGCGGATTCCTTGGAGACATACCGTGAAAAGAGCGTCCTTATACAGTCCGCGAAGCTCTTCCACGGCTGCGCGATAGCGGTTACGGATTCGGCTTCGCCGGAGCTAAGGCTTGCGGCCCCGCAGGCTGCCGACGAGCTTTTGGGGATAATCGGAGTCAAGGCTTCGTTTGTGATTTATCGGATAGATAATATCGCGTATATCTCCGCAAGGTCGATGGACAGCTTCAACGTGCAGCTTATAATGGAAGCGATAGGCGGGGGAGGGCACCAGACCATGGCGGGCGCTCAGATAGAAGCGACGCTTGAGGAAGCGGAAGAAATGGTAAGAAACGCCATCGAGGACTTTTTGATAAAATCATAGTCTGAACTATAGGAGGAAAGAAAAATGAAGGTAATTTTGATCAAGGATGTAAAGGGCTCCGGCAAGGCCGGGGATACTCTGAACGTAGCGGACGGATACGCAAGAAACTTTCTTCTTGCAAGAGGATACGCTATCGAAGCGACGGCTAAGAACGTGAACGATCTTGCCGGCAAGAAGGCCGCCGAACAGCACAGGCTCGACGTAGCAAAGACCGAAGCCGAGAACGCCGCAAGAAATCTTAACGGGCATACCGTTACGATAAAGACGAAGGCCGGCGCGAGCGGAAAGCTCTTCGGAGCTATAACCTCCGCGACGGTAGCGGAATATATCGAGAAGCAGTTCGGGGAAGCGGTGGATAAGAAAAAGGTCAGCCTGCAGTCGGATATCAAGGCGTACGGAGAATACGGCTGCGAGGTCAAATTCACGCAGGGGATATCGGCGAAGATGACGGTAAAGGTAGAGCCGGAGGAGTAAAAAATGCCTGAAAGATTAGCGGCATACGAAATTTCCGAGCTCATCGGAAGGGAGCCGCCGTACAGCATAGAAGCCGAGCAGACGGTGCTCGGAGCGCTTCTTATAAGTCCGGAGTCGATGCCGACGGTTATAGCGCATATCAAGCCGGAGAGCTTTTACCGCGAGCAGCACAGGGAGATATATTCGATCATTCTCCGGATGTTTTCAAATAACGTCCCGACCGACATAGTTACGGTTATAAACGAGTCTGTGGCGGCGGGGATATTCGAGACTCCGGCGATGGCGAGGACATATCTCAAAGGGATAGTGGACAGCGTTCCGACGGTAGCGAATCTTGAAAGCTACTGCAGGATAGTAGAGGATAAATATTTATTAAGATCGCTTATTAACGCTTCCGCGGAGATAATAAAAGCCGCGAGCGAAGGCGGGGAGAGCGCTAAGAATCTTCTTGACCTCGCCGAGCAGAAGATCTACGACATAAGACAGGGAAGAGAAGTCGAAGGTCTTACGCGCTTAAGCGAGATAATTGTCACAGCCTACGACAGGATCCAGAAGCTCTCGGGAGAGGATAAGGAGCAGTACCAAGGACTTCGGTCGGGGTATTCCATGCTCGATACCTATATCGCGGGGCTTAATAAGTCGGATATGATAGTCGTAGCGGGAAGACCCGGCTCGGGTAAGACGACTTTTGCGGTAAATATCGCCGCGAACGTGGCGAAAAGGGCGAAGGATCAGGAGATAGTAATATTCTCGCTCGAAATGTCAAAGGAGCAGATAGCTTCAAGAATGTTATCCGCTGAAGCTCTTGTGCCGAACGGCTCTTTAAGCTCCGGGATGATATCCTCGGACGAGTGGATAAAGCTTGCGGAAGCTGCGGATCTTCTTTCGCAGATGAATATATATATCGACGATACGGCGGGAATAACCGTCCCGCAGATCAAGGCGAAGCTCAGAAGGATGAGAAACCTCGGGCTGGTGGTCATAGACTATCTCCAGCTCATGGAGTCGCCGTCGTTTCATAATAACCGCGTCACCGAGGTCTCGGAGATAACAAGACAGGTGAAGCTTATGGCGAAGGAGCTGAACGTTCCGGTCATACTGCTTTCGCAGCTAAACCGTTCGGTGGAATCAAGAACCGACCACAGGCCTATGCCGTCGGATCTCAGGGAATCGGGTTCCATCGAGCAGGACGCGGATATAATTTTATTTATCTACCGGGAAGCTATGTATGACAAGCAGAGCCCCAATCAGTCGGCAGCGGAGTGCATAGTCGCAAAGAACCGCCACGGAACCACCGGAACGGTTAATCTTGCGTATCTCGGGGAGTATTATCTCTTCCGGGGAGTCGATTCAAGAAACGAGCCGGGATAAGACGGAGAACGGAAATTCAAGTAATATGATTGAAAAGATCAGAGCCGCGATAGAAAAATACGGAATGCTTGAAAAAGGCGAGGAAGCGCTCTGCGCGCTTTCCGGAGGAGCCGACAGCACCGCTATGCTTTTAGCGCTCGGGGAGCTCGGCTATAAGGTCTCGGCGATACATGTGAACCACAATCTCAGGGGAGAAGAGTCGGAGCGGGATGAAAAATTCTGCCGGGAGCTTTGTAAGGGCCTTGGCGTTGAGCTTTACGTCGAGAGCGTGGACGTTAAAAAATACTGCGTTGAAAATAAGGTCTCGACAGAGCTTGGCGCGCGGCAGTTAAGATACGAAGCCGTATACAGACGCGCCGGAGACCGAAAGATCGCGACTGCGCATACGCTTTCGGACTGTCTTGAGACTGCGATTTTTAATCTTTCCCGCGGCTCGGGAGTCCACGGCATAGCTTCGGTGCCGCCTGTGCGCGGAAGGCTTATACGCCCGCTTATAGACTGCACCCGCGAGGAGATAGAAAAATACCTGAGCGAAAAAGGTCAGAGCTTTATGACCGACTCAACGAATCTTCTTCCGGACTGTTCAAGAAACATAATAAGACTTAATATAATCCCGGAGCTTAAAAAGATAAATCCGGGACTTATGCAGTCGTTTTACAACACCGTGAATGCGCTTCGGGAAGCGGACGGCTATATAACTGCCGAAGCCGAAAGGATCCTTTTACGCGCTCCGGATTTTTCCGGGATAAGCGACGGCGCGGCGCTGTCAAGAGCGCTCGGGATGTATCTGCGCGAAAACAATATCGAGCCTTCATACGAACGCATAGCGTCCTTAAAGAAGATAATCTTCGAGGGCGGGAGAATAAATCCCGCGAAGGACGTTTACATCCGTTCAATAGGGGGAAGAATAAGGATCGAGCGCGGCGATAATAAGGACGTAAGGGAATATAAGGTAACTCTTCGCGAAAACGCCGAGGTAGGAGATAAAAAAATAGTTGTCACAAAAATTTCACCCTTTGATATGTCTTGTTATCAAAAAAAAGAGTTAAGATGTTTTATCGACTGTTATAAAATGTCGGAGGAATATACCGTAAGGCATACGAAAGGGAACGAGAAGATAAGGCTTGCGGGCAGGGGATTCACATCCACGGTCAAAAAGCTTTTATCCGCGGAGGAAAGAAGAGACAATCTCGTCATAAGCGACGGCGAGGGCGTGATTTTTGTAGAGGGAGCGGGCGTGAGCGAGAGAGCCGCCTGCGATGAAAACACGTCGGAAGCTTTAAAAATTGAGATAATCAAATCAACAGACATAAAGGAGAGAGAAAAATGACTTATGACAACGTCAAGGTGATGATCACGAAAGAAGAGATCGAAAGCAAGGTCAAAGAGCTCGGCAAGAGGATAAGCAGGGACTATGCGGGAAAAGAGCTTACGCTTATAGGCGTTCTTAAAGGCTCGTTTATTTTTCTGTCAGATCTTGTGAGAGCGATAGATCTTCCGGTCGAGATCGATTTTATATGCGCGAAATCCTACCAGGGAACCACATCCACAGGAGTCGTGAACGTAAAGATGGATACTATCCTCGATATCGAAGGGAAGTCGGTGATACTTGTAGAGGACATACTTGATACCGGAAAAACTCTCTCAGCGCTTCGGGAGACTCTTCTGTCAAGAGGGGCTTCGGATGTAAAGATAGTTACGTTTTTGGATAAGCCCGCAAGGCGAAAGATTGATATAAGCGCCGACTACAGCTGCTATACGATAGAGGACAGATTCGTAGTCGGATACGGGCTCGACTACGACGAGAAATACAGAAATCTCGACTATGTGGGAGAAGTAATTCTTTAAAAGCAGAGTCATGCAGAATAAATATAAAAACAGCAAATAATAAAAAGCGAAAAGAAATGGGGAATTTCATTTGATGAACCGCAAAGCGTCAAGAGGGCTGGTTTCATATATAATTTTTGCCGCCCTCATAATAATCATTCTTGTAGTAGGGCTTCGGGGGCTGATGACTCCCGACTCGACAGAAAACTACTCGGATGTTATCGCGCACTTTGACAATCTTGAGGTATCGGAGTTCAGTCTTGATCTCGGCTCCGGAGCGCTGCAGTATAAGCTGCGCGGAGGGGATACGGTATACAAGTACAAGGTGCCGAACGTAGGGCTTTTCTATAACGAGCTCTTCGGCGAGGAAAACGATTTTGAGGGCGGCAGCTACCGCGCGGCATATAACAATAAATACCCCGAGAGTCCGCTGGTATATAATCCTATACCCGCGTCTGACAGCTCTATCTGGCTGAATCTTATACCGACGCTTCTGATGATAGGCGTGATGGTATTTTTAGCGATATCTATGTCAAAGAGCATATCTTCGGCCGGAAAGATAAATTCGGTCGGAAAGGCCAACGTGAGAGTTGACGGGGCTAACGATAAGAATAAGGTGACGTTTGACGACGTAGCGGGAGCGGATGAGGAAAAAGCGGAGCTTGAAGAGATAGTGGAGCTTTTGAAGGATCCCGGAAAATATCAGCAGATAGGCGCGAAGATTCCTAAAGGGGTGCTTCTTGTAGGCCCTCCCGGCAACGGTAAGACGCTTTTAGCTAAAGCGGTCGCCGGCGAAGCGGGAGTTCCGTTCTTCTCGATCTCGGGATCTGATTTTCTGGAGCTTTACGTCGGCGTTGGAGCCGCAAGAGTCAGGGATCTGTTCGATCAGGCTAAGAAAGCCGCTCCGTCGATAATATTCATAGACGAAATAGACGCTGTAGGCCGTCGCAGAGGAGCAGGATTAGGCGGCGGGCATGACGAGCGCGAGCAGACTCTGAACCAGCTTCTTGTAGAGATGGACGGTTTTGACATAAACGAGTCGGTGATAGTCATGGCTGCGACGAACCGCCGTGACGTTTTGGACCCCGCTCTTTTAAGACCGGGACGTTTTGACAGACAGGTGTATGTAAATTATCCCGATATAGCGGGAAGAGAAGCGATCCTTAAAGTCCATTCAAAGAATAAGCCGCTCGCTCCGGACGTAGATCTTAAGCAGGTAGCCGCGGCGACGGTAGGCTTTACCGGAGCGGATCTTGCGAATCTTATAAACGAAGCCGCGCTTTTGGCCGTAAAGAAGGGAAGAAAAGCGATAACGATGCAGGATCTGAACGACGCGTCGATAAAGGTTATCGCAGGTCCCGAAAAGAAGTCGCGGGTAGTTTTGCCGGAGGAAAAGAGACTCACCGCGTATCACGAAGCCGGCCACGCGGTCTGCCACTACTACTGCCCGACTCAGGATAAAGTATCGGAGGTATCGATAATACCGAGAGGTTCCGCGGGAGGGTACACCATGGCTCTTCCCGAGCATGACAAATCCTATATCTCAAAGACCGAGATGAACGAGAATATAGTTGTGCTCTTAGGCGGCAGAGCGGCTGAAAAGCTTATTCTTGACGATATCTCGACAGGCGCTTCAAACGATATCGAGAGGGCGACGGATACCGCAAGGAATATGGTAATGCGGTACGGATTCTCGGATAAGCTCGGACCCGTGGTATACGGTCACGACGATAACGAGGTATTTTTGGGAAGGGATTACAACTCCTCAAAGACCTATTCGGAGGTCATAGCGAGCGAGATAGATTCTGAGATGCGCGCGATAATACACTCGGCATACGACAGAGCGCAGGAGATACTTTCTGCGCATAAAGACCAGCTTACGCGCGTAGCGGAGTATCTTATAAAGCATGAGAAGATAAACGGCGAGCAGTTCTATAAGCTGATGGCGGGCGAGGATCCGGATAATCCGGATGGACACGATAATAAGCCCGAAAAGAACGGGACTCCGACCGACGGCGCGGTCATAGCGCCCGAGATCAAGGATGAGGGCACGCTCGGCGATAATGCAGCGGAGCACGCCGAGAAATTACCGCCGGAAAGCGAAGCGAGCAACGAATACGCCGAGCCTTCCGAAGATTCTGGCAAGCCCGAGGCATAAAAAACATTCGGCAGTACGGAAATATCCGTGCTGCTGATTTTTTTAGGGCGTCACCGCACAATTATTTTGGTGCAGATACGCAGTCAGATTTTTTGTCAGATGAAACAAAAACCGGAGCTAATACTTTGTGTATTCGCGAGGATTTTTGTGAAATATGACGAAAAATATGCAAGTAGATGCGCCAAAAAGGCGTTAGCCGCTAATTGCGCGGTGATGCCTTAGATATTTGAAGCATTTTTCTTCTTTTGTTATGTTAAAATAGATCCGTTGCAAAAGAAGAGCGGTCCCCGCTTCGGAAGATGTGGCCAAGGCGGCCACATCAAGAATACAGATGTCAGAAGTCAGACGTCAGAACTTCAAGGCGTCGCCTATGGCGACGATTTTAAAAATAATTAATAATGCGATTTAGAAGCTCCCGCTTTAAAAAACCTCTTGATTATTTCTGAAAAGTATGTTATAATAAACCGAATATGAAAATGGGGAGGTCATAGCTTTGAGAATTATCGGGATCGACCCGGGGTATGCGACGGTGGGCTTCGGAGCGTTGGATTATGACGGAAGACGGTTTCGCGTTATATCCTTCGGCGCTATCACTACTCCCGCAGACTCTGAATTTCCGGAGCGCCTTTTAACTATCCACCGCGATATGACCGACCTCATCAAGCTCTATGAGCCGGATTCCATCTCGGTAGAAAAACTTTTTTTCAATACTAACCACACCACCGGTATAGACGTGGCGCAGGCGAGGGGAGTTATACTTCTTTCGGCGGCGCAGTGCGGAGTCAAGATCTTTGAGTATACCCCGCTCCAGGTCAAAAGCTCCGTTGTGGGATACGGAAGAGCCGAAAAGCACCAAGTTCAGGAGATGACTCGCTCTATTTTAGGGCTAAAGGACGTCCCACAGCCCGACGACGCTGCGGACGCTCTCGCGCTCGCAATAACCCACGGCCACTATTCCGGCTCGGCGTTCTTTGACGAGTATTCAAAAGTAGCCTATAAAAGCGGAGATTATCAGAAATACCGAAACGCTCCGAAGGGCGGGGAACACTGATATAATTTATTAAGAGGAGATTTTCAGGATGATATACAGCCTTACCGGAAGGGTGGCGGCAGTTACCCCGGAGATGATAGTGATAGAATGCGCGGGAGTAGGGTATGCGTGTAAAACGACTCTTTACACCGTAGGAGAGATACAGGGCCGCGAGACCGCTACGCTTTATACGTATCTTGCCGTCAGGGAGGACGCGGTAGAGCTTTTCGGGTTCGCGTCCACGGAGGAGCTTGAATGCTTCAAGCTTTTAACGACGGTGAGCGGAGTTGGAGCTAAATACGCCTTGGCGATTCTTTCCGGAATGACTCCCGACCAGACCGCGCTTGCGATAGCTTCCGAGGATGTAAAGGCGTTTACGAAGGTCAAGGGAGTGGGATCGAAGATCGCCCAGAGGATAGTGATGGAGCTTAAGGACAAGATAGCAAAGGACTATTCAAGGATATCCCCGACAGGTTCCGACATACATAGCGCAGCGAATCCCTCCTCAAACGCTCACGACGCGATAATGGCGCTGGCGGTATTAGGGTATTCCCAGTCCGAAGCCGCTTCATGCATAGGAAGGATGGATCCCGGTCTTTCGGTTGACGATATGATAAGAAGGGCGCTTAAAGAGCTTTCAAGCGGTAAGTTTTAAATAGATTATAAATAACGGAGCGTTAAATAAGATGATTGAAACGGGCGAATTTGATTTTGAAAACAGACTTGTCGCGCCGCAGGTTATAAAGGACGACGATTCTGATACGGATTATTCCTTAAGACCTAAGACTCTGAGCGAATATATCGGTCAGGACAAGGTAAAGGAAAATATGTCGGTGTACATAGAAGCGGCGAAGAAGCGCGGAGAACCGCTCGATCATGTTCTGCTTTACGGTCCTCCCGGGCTCGGAAAGACCACCCTTTCAAATATAATCGCCCACGAGATGGGAGTAAATATAAGGGTGACGTCCGGCCCCGCGATAGAAAAAACCGGGGATCTTGCGGCGCTTTTAACGAGCCTTCAGCAAGGAGACGTGCTTTTTATAGACGAGATACACCGCCTGAGCCGCGCCATAGAGGAGATACTCTATCCCGCGCTTGAGGATTTCGCGATAGACTTTATGATAGGAAACGGCCCGGCCGCAAGATCAATAAGGATAGATCTTCAAAGATTCACTTTAATAGGCGCGACCACCCGTTCCGGGCAGCTCTCCGCGCCGCTTCGCGACCGTTTCGGAATAATCCAGAGACTCGAGCTTTATTCGACTGAGGATCTTGCGGAGATAATAACCCGTTCCGCAGTTATCTTAGGCGTAGCGATAGACCGGGAAGCCGCTTACGAGATGGCTTCGCGAAGCAGGGGCACTCCGCGTATCGCGAACAGATTTCTCAAAAGAGTCAGGGACTATGCGGACGTGATGAGCGACGGAAGGATTACAAAGGACATAGCGAAAATAGCGCTCGACCGCATGGAGGTAGACAATCTCGGTCTCGATTCTCTTGATAAGAGAATGCTTTCGATGATAATAAACGGTTATAACGGCGGTCCGGTAGGGCTTGAAACGCTCGCCTCGGCGATAGGAGAGGAAGCGGTTACTTTGGAGGACGTATGCGAGCCGTTTCTTATGCAGCTCGGATTTTTGGCAAGAACTCCGAGAGGAAGATGCGCCACCGAGCTTGCGTATAAGCACCTCGGCATAAAAAAGCCGGGCGGCGAAGCTTCGGAGCAGACGACTTTATATTAAATTGAGCGGAGGACATAATATGTCAACCAAGAAAGCTTTTACCCCCGACGGCGTGAGCGGAAGGGCGATAACCGAAATTTCCTGCGAGATGATATTAAGAGCGGGCCGGGCGCTTGCGCTTATACTTTCAAACCGTCTTGCAAGAAAGCCGAAGATACTTATCGGAAGGGATACGAGAATATCAAGCGATATTTTCTGCGCGGCGTTTTCGGCGGGCTGCTGTTCGGCGGGAGCCGACGCGCATATACTCGGAGTATTGCCGACTGCGGGAGTTTCAGAGCTCACTAAAAGATACGGAGCCGACGCGGGCGTGATGATAACCGCGGCTCATAATTCCTTTGAATTCAACGGCATAGTATTTTTCGGCCCCGACGGGGGAGAGCTTCGGGGAGAGATCCTTTCCGAAGTAGAGCGGCTGACCTTTTCTGATAAAGCGGAAACGCTCTGCTCGGGCGGGGATAACATAGGAACGATAACGCATGAAAAAAACGCCGAGTGGGATTATGTAAGAGGACTTTTAAAGGAGACGGAAGCTGATCTTGCAAGGATGAGAGTGGTCATAGACTGCGCGAACGGCGCGGCATATACCGCAGCGGAGAAATTCTTCCGGGGGATAGGAGCGGGGATAACCCTTATAAATAACGCTCCCGATGGGAAGAATATAAATCTTTCCTGCGGAACGACCGATCTTTCGTCCTTGTCAAAAGCGGTAATTGAAAACCGCGCGCATGCGGGAGTCGCGCTCGACGGAGACGGCGGGAGATGCCTTATGGTGGACGAAAAGGGGAATCCCATAAGCGGGGATATAATAACGGCGATACTTGCGGACTACATGAAGCGGGAACAGAAGCTCGCCGCGAACACCTGCGTAGTATCCCAGACCGTGAACCTCGGATTTTTCAGATGGGCTAAGGAGAACGGGATAGTGGTATCGCAGGCTCCGGAGGTAGGACTCAGATATATAATAGAAAGAATGGAGACCGGGGACTATAATTTAGGGGGATCCGCTTCGGGGCATACCGTATTCGGAAAGAAAAAGACCGCGGACGGCATGCTGACGGCGGCAAGGATCTTGGAGGTGCTTTCAAAATCCAAAAAGAGAATGAGCGAGCTCAGCGCGCTCTACGAGCCTTATCCGAGATTCACTCTCAATATCCCTCTCCGTCCGGAATACAGAACGAGGTGGCAGGACGTTCCGGCGCTCAAGGAAATGATATCTTACTGCCAGCAAAAGCTTGAAGGCGACGGAAGGGTTCTCGTGAGGGAATCATCAACATCGCCGATACTCAGGATAATCGCAGAGGGAAGAGACAAGGAGCTTGTATGGCAGTACGCGCAGGCAATCGCTAAGACTGCCGCCGACTATGTTGGAACGGGGGAAACGGATGAGAACGGCTGATAAGTGGCGCGACTACCGTTTAATAGACGCGTCGGACGGGATGCGGCTTGAAAAGTGGGGGGATATCTCGCTTTCAAGACCGGATCCGCAGATCATATGGAAAACGCCGAAGGAAAATCCGCTTTGGGAGAGCTGCGACGCGGTGTATCACCGCTCCGAGCGGGGCGGGGGAAGCTGGGAATTCAGAAAAAAGCTCCCCGAGAGCTGGACCGTAGAATACGACCGGCTTAAATTCATCATCCGTCCGACGGGATTCAAGCACACCGGGCTTTTTCCCGAGCAGGCGGTAAACTGGGATCTTGCAAGAAAGATGATAAAGGGCGCGGGAAGAAATATAAGCGTTCTTAATCTTTTCGCATACACCGGCGGCGCGACTCTTGCATGCGCGGAAGCGGGCGCTTCGGCGTGCCATGTGGACGCTTCAAAGGGAATGGTTCAGTGGGCTAAAGATAACGCTGCGGCTTCGGGACTTTCGGATAAGCCGATAAGATGGATAGTAGACGACTGCTTAAAGTTTGCGGAACGCGAGATAAGGCGCGGAAGGACCTACGACGCTATAATAATGGATCCGCCGTCCTACGGAAGGGGACCCTCGGGAGAGGTCTGGAAGCTTGAGGACAGCATTTATTCGCTCTTAGAGATCTGCGTAAAGCTTTTAAGCGACAGCCCGCTCTTCTTCATGCTTAACAGCTACACCGCAGGACTTTCTCCCTCGGTGATGAGCTATATGCTCGGGGCGCTTATAAAGCCGAAATACGGGGGCGAAGTCAGCGCCGACGAGATAGGGCTGCCCGTAGAGGAAAAAGGCATGAGCCTTCCCGCGGGCTCCACGGCGATATGGCGCGAAATCTGAGGATAAATCCCCGGCGGCAGTACGCGGACGGAATACCGATGAATTTACGGAAAGAAAATTTGATATGGAAAAATTTATAGAAATCAAGGACGTATCCTTCAGTTATATAAACGACTACGACGATCCTCCGACAAAGAATACGGTTCTTAAGGGCGTGACGCTCGATATAAATAAGGGAGAATTTGTGGCGGTGCTCGGACATAACGGTTCGGGAAAGTCAACGCTTGCAAAGCTTCTGAATTCAATAAACCTCCCCGAGAGCGGAGACGTTTTTGTGGACGGGATGAACACCCGGGACGAAGATAAGCTTTACGATATAAGAAGGACTGTCGGGATGGTATTTCAGAACCCCGACAACCAGATCGTAGCGACGGTAGTTGAGGAGGACGTAGCGTTCGCGCTTGAAAATATCGGCGTAGAGCCGTCCGAGATAAGAAAGCGTGTAGATTGGGCTCTCAAGAAGGTCGGAATGTATGAATACCGCGAGCACGCTCCCCACAAGCTCTCCGGCGGTCAGAAGCAGAGAATAGCGATAGCGGGAGTTTTGGCGATGCAGCCCAAGTGCATAGTCATGGACGAGCCGACGGCGATGCTTGACCCGATCGGAAGGCGCGAGATAATGCAGACGATAACCGAGCTAAATTCCGAAGGCGTGACAGTGGTGCTCATCACCCACTACATGGAAGAAGCTGCACGCGCGGGAAGAGTAGTGGTTATGGACGACGGTAAGATACTGTTAGACGGCGCTCCGAAGAAGGTCTTTTCACAGGCCGAGCTGTTAAAATCCGTAGGACTTGACGTTCCGGACGTGACAGATCTGACTCACGGCTTAATACGCGCGGGGATAGATCTTCCGGACGACATAATCTCGGAGGACGAGTGCGTAGAAAGGCTTTATCAACTGCTTAAGAAGGAATGATCGATTTTGGGAATAATAAGAACTGAGGATCTCACCTACGTATACGGAGAGGGCACGCCGTTTCGCAAGACGGCGGTAGACGGCGTGAATCTTGACATAGAAGCCGGGGAGATAGTAGGTATAATCGGGCACACGGGTTCCGGAAAATCCACGCTCATCCAGCACTTCAACGGACTTCTGAAGCCGACCTCCGGAAAGGTTTTCATAGACGGCGAGGAGCTTTTTGCCGACAAATCACGGCTTAAAGAGATCCGTTTCAAGGTCGGGCTGGTATTCCAGTACCCCGAGTACCAGCTCTTCGAGGAGACGGTATATAAGGATATAGCCTTCGGGCCTAAGAACATGGGTCTTACCGACGGCGAAGCGGATAAGAGGATAAAGGAGACCGCAAGGCTTGTGGGATTAAAGCCGGAGCTTTTGGATAAATCCCCGTTCGAGCTTTCGGGCGGTCAGAAACGCCGCGTAGCGATCGCGGGAGTAATGGCGATGGAGCCTAAGGTCCTGATATTAGACGAGCCGACCGCGGGACTCGACCCGAGGGGACGGGACCGTATCTTAGGGCTTATAAAGGAATACCACGCCGAGAAAGGTACGACCGTTTTGCTGGTGTCGCATTCCATGGAGGACGTAGCTAAGACGGTATCGAAGATACTTGTAATGAACGACGCAAAGGTGTTCATGTATTCCGACCGTTCGAGCGTGTTCGCGAAAGCGGACGAGCTGACGGCGATGGGGCTGACTGTCCCGCAGGTAACGAGAGTTTTCGACAGACTGAGGGCGATGGGGATAGAATTTGACGACGAGGTTTTCAGCATAGACTACGCTAAGGATCTCGTACTTAGACTTCTTGCTGAAAAAAGGAGATAGAAGGCTTTGATAAAGGATATAACGATAGGTCAGTATTTCCCCGGAAAATCGGCGGTCCACAGATTAGACCCGAGAATGAAGCTTCTTCTGACCGTTTTATATATAGTGATGCTTTTTATAGCCAAGGGCTTTTTAGGGCTCGCGGTGGGGATAATATACATGCTCGCGGCGTTTTTAATGTCCGGGATACCGATAAGGATGATGTTAAAATCCGTAAAACCGATCCTGCCGATAATCGTCTTCACGGGATTTTTAAACCTGTTCTTCATAACTACCGGAGATCCGCTTGTAGAATGGCATTTTATAAAAATAACCACCGGCGGCTTAAAGACGATGGTATTCATGGCCTCAAGGATAATTCTTCTGATTTTCGGGACCTCTCTTCTCACCTATACCACCTCCCCGATAACCCTCACCGACGCCATAGAGCGAGTGATGTCGCCGCTTAAAGTGATAAAGTTCCCGGCGCATGAGATAGCGATGATGATGACGATAGCGCTTCGCTTTATCCCCACGCTTATAGAGGAGACGGATAAGATAATGTCCGCTCAGAAGGCGAGGGGAGCGGATATGGAGAGCGGAAACGTAATAAAGCGCGCAAAAGCGCTTATACCGATACTGATCCCGCTGTTTGTATCCGCGTTCAGAAGAGCCGAGGAGCTCGCGCTTGCGATGGAATGCCGCTGTTACCACGGCGGCGAGGGCAGAACAAGACTTAAACAGTTAAAAACCGCGCCGAGAGATTATGTCGCGCTCGCCGTGACGGTACTGTTCATAGTCGCGGTGATACTTCTCAACAGGTTCCTGCCGATATGAAAAACTACAAAGTGACCTGCGCGTTCGCGGGGACGGGATATCACGGCTTCCAGAGACAGGAAAATCTCCCGACGGTTCAGGGCGAGATAGAAAAAGCGATAAAAAAGCTTCTCGGAGAGACGGTTACGGTGAACGGCTGTTCAAGGACCGACGCGGGAGTTCACGCGAACGAGTTCGTATTCAGCGCCGAGCTTGAAAGCCCGATCGACTGCCGCGGAATAAAATACGGACTTAACGGCGTTCTGCCGCCGGATATAGCCGTCCTCTCAGCCGAGGAAGCCCCGCCGGATTTTCACGCGAGATTTTGCTGCCGCGGCAAGGAGTATATATATTTGATACACAACAGCGAGACGAAATCCCCGTTTTACGCCGACAGGATGTACCGCTCGTGGTATCCGATAGACGAAAAGAAGTTAGATCGCGCGTGCAAGGCGTTCATAGGGACTCACGACTTCAAATCGTTCTGCGCTTCGGCCTGCGACAAGGAAGTAACGGTGAGGACGGTATACGAATATAAAGTGGAGCGAAGCGGGGACGTGGTGAAATTCACGGTCTCGGGGGACGGATTTTTATATAACATGGTAAGGATAACCGTCGGAACGCTGCTTTTTATAAACGACGGGAAGCTTTCCGAGGATTCCATCCCCGGGATCTTATCCTCCCGCGACAGGCGGCTCGCCGGAAAGACGGTCCCGCCGCAGGGACTCTATCTCAACAGAGTTTTCTACTGAATAATAAACAGTGATTGGGGGTATGGCTTTGCCTTCGGTAAAATCGTTTGAAACAGACATGCGGCGCGCAAGAAGAAAAAAGCGCGCGAAAAGAAATATAAAGAATTTTTCCTTCATACTTGCGGTGCTTATAATCGCGGGGCTGATATATCTAAGCCGCGACGCGTGGCTCAATTTCTTCGACGGGATACTTGAGCGGCATTCCGACTCCGCAGTTCAGAACGACGGCGCGCTGGCGGGAGGAAACTATCCGATAGATATCTCGAAAAAGACTCATACCGGCATAGGAAAGGTCGCTGGAAGCTGGACGCTTTTTGCGGATACTTCGTTTTACGTATACGACTCCTCCGGAAATCTTAAGTACACCGAGCAGGCGCCGTATTCAAATCCCATCGTTGCCGAATCCGAAAAGAGGACTCTCGTATACGATCAGGGCGGCTATAATTTCATGCTTGCCGGTCAGAGGGATAAGATATATTCAAAGAAGGTCACGGACCAGATACTCTTAGGAGCGGTCGGAGACGACGGGAGCGTAGCTATCGTGACCGCGAATGAAAAATATCTCGCCTATCTTACGGTGTACGATAAGGGCGGCTCGGAGATTTATCACTGGGCCGACGGGTCGATGATAACGGCTGTAGCCCTTAAGCCGAACGGAAAGGGCTGCCTTGTATCGAGCTCATACGCAAGGGGCGGAACCTTTCAATCGGTAGTAACCGAGCTGAGCTTTAGCTCCACCGAGATAGTGATGAAGACCGCAGCTCTTGAAACTCTCGGCTTTTGCGCCGCGTATACCCCGAACGGCTGCTGCCTGCTCGGCAGAGACAGGTTCTACCGTCTTAATTCCGAAGGCAGCATTGAGATGAATTTCGGCTACGACTACGAGCTTCTGAATTATTATGTCGGGAAATCCTTAGCGGCGCTTGTGTTCGAGGGCGCGGGAGGAAGCGGAGGAATGCTTTCGATAATAAGCTTTTCGGGAGAAGAGGTCAAAAACGTCCCGATCTCGGGAACCGTGAAGGACGTATATTGCGCCGATAAGGCGATATACATACTCACCGATACGTCGGTAGAAGCATACGGAAGCGGCGGGGATCTTTTGGCCACCGCTCCGCTCGGAACGGTATACCGGGAATTTTCCGTAATAGACGACGAGATATTCCTTTTGGGATACCGTTCGGTAGAGAAAATAGAATTCAGTATTTAAAACAAAGGAGTGGAATAAATATGGCACAGGATCTTTTCTGGTTTTATGATATATGCGCGGCGGGGATAATCCTTGTGACCGCGTACTGCGGCTCGAAACGCGGGCTTATGAGAAGCGTGGTCCTGATCGCGATGATGGCGGTTTCGGTCGTATGCAGCTGGCTTCTCTCTACGGTCGGAGCGCCGGTCATATATGAAAAAGCGCTTCGCAGTCCGATAATGACCGCTCTTACGGACGCTTCGGAAAAAACGAATCCCCTTAACGTAGTTTCATCCGCGGTTTCCGATGGGGGATACGGAGTAGAAATGACTAACCCCGAGATCGAAGGAGTCATCGCAGGCTCGGCGGGGAGCGATTTCTTTACAAATATAGCTTCGGAGATAAAAAACAACGGTTCCGGGAAATCCCAGAGCGATATAGAAGCGGGAGTGGAATCGAGCGTCACGGAAGGGATGCTTAAAGCGCTTGTCGGAGACGTGGTCTCGCCGGATACTCTTAAAGAGATCCTGACTCAGGTGACGGACGCTGAGAATAATCTTAAAAATACCGTGAACGTATTTTTAAAGGGAGACAGAAATTCCACAGCCGAGACGGTCGAGGAGCTTCTGATAGCTCCTGCGGTAAAGCTTTTGCTTAAAGCGATAATATGGGTGGCCGCGATGGCGATATTAACGGTAATCTCGGGAGCCATCGCGAACGCCTTCAAGAGTCTTAACAAGATCCCGATAATAGGTCCCGTGAACGTATTGGCGGGCGCGATATTCGGAGCCGCGGAGGGCATACTTATAATCTATGTCGCCGCTCAGATAGTTAAGCTTATCTGTATCTTCACCACCGATTCGCTTATTTTCCTTAATTCGTCCACGGTCGCCAGGACCTATGTTTTCAGATACTTCTACGATTTTGATATAGCGGCGTTTTTATCTTCGCGCTGAGACTAAGGAGGAAAGGTTTATGATTTGTTCAAGATGCAAAAAGAGACAGGCGGTGGTATTTATTACCACCATGAACGGCAACGAGAAGAAGAGCGAAGGGCTCTGTCTTATCTGCGCCAAGGAAGCGGGCATAGCCCAGGTCGATGAATATATGAAGCAGATGGGGATCACCGACGAGGACCTTGAAGCGTTTTCCGAGAGCTTTTCGCCCGACGGCGACAGCTTTGAGCCGGGCGGTTCGGGAACGCTTCCGAATTTCGTATCTAATTTCTTCAACAGGATGACGCCGACGAATCAGCAGGATCGGCAGAACCGTAATCAGGATGGCGGCCAGGAGACAAAGAACGGAAAGAGCAGGGCGGGGGATCAGAAGGAACGCGGAAAGCCGGAGCTTAAATTCCTCGGGACCTACTGCACCGATCTGAATCAGAGGGCGATAGAAGGAAAGCTTGACAGGATAATCGGAAGAGACCGCGAGATCGGGAGAGTCATGCAGATCCTTTCAAGGCGGCAGAAGAATAACCCCTGTCTGATAGGAGAGCCGGGAGTCGGAAAGACTGCGATAGCGGAAGGCATCGCCCAGAAGATAGTTTCCGGCGAAGTCCCGTATAATATCAGGGGCAAAAGGCTGTTTCTTTTGGATATGACCGCGCTCGTCGCGGGAACTCAGTTCCGAGGGCAGTTCGAGTCGAGGATGAAGGGACTGATAGAAGAGGTAAAGCGCGAGGGGAATATAATTTTATTCATCGACGAGGTGCACCGACTGGTGGGAACCGGAGACAGCGAAGGCTCGATGAACGCGGCGAATATTCTTAAGCCGGCGCTTTCAAGAGGAGAAGTCCAGGTCATCGGCGCCACGACCTTCAACGAGTACAGAAAGTACATCGAGAAGGACTCCGCGCTCGAAAGAAGATTCCAGCCCGTCACCGTCTCCGAACCCACGGTAGACGATACTTTCGAGGTCTTAAAGGGAATAAGGGGATACTACGAGGACTTCCACCGCGTGAAGATATCAGACGCGGCTCTCAGGATGTGCGCGGTGCTGTCCGAAAGATATATAACCGACAGATTCCTGCCCGATAAGGCGATAGATCTTCTTGACGAAGCCTGCGCCTCCGCTTCGATAAGATGTCCGGAGATAGGGGAGTACGCGGATCTTAAAGGAAAATCCGAAAGCGTCGGAAACTGGATATCCGACAGCGAAAATTCCGAGAATCCCGACTACGAGGAGATAGCGAAGGCAAGAGCCGAGCTGTTGCGGATAGACAGCCGCATGGAAGAGCTTAAGCCTATAGTCGAATCTGTAAAAGTGACCGAGGACGATCTTTCAAAGGTAATAGAGCTCTGGACCGGAATACCTGCAAACAAGATAGTCGAGAGCGAATACCTGAAGATAAGAAATCTGAAGGAAGCCCTTTCAAAGAGAATAATCGGCCAGCCCGAAGCTGTGGAGCTTGTATGCAACGCGATAAAGCGATCAAGGGTGCAGCTCTCTGAAAATAAGCGCCCCGCGTCGTTCATCTTCGTAGGACCAACCGGCGTTGGAAAGACGGAGCTTGCGAAAACGCTTGCAAAGGAACTCTTTGACGCTACCGAGCCGCTTGTAAGGATAGATATGTCTGAGTACATGGAAAAGCACACCGTCTCAAGACTCATAGGTTCCCCTCCGGGCTACGTAGGATACGACGAAGCGGGACAGCTCACCGAGAAAATCCGCCGCAAGCCATATTCTGTGGTGCTCTTCGACGAGATAGAAAAAGCTCACCCCGACGTTATGAATATACTCTTGCAGATCTTGGACGAGGGCAGAGTAAACGACGCCCAGGGCAGAAGCGTAAACTTTGAAAACACGGTAATAATAATGACCTCAAACGCGGGTTCTACTGATAAGTCCATGGGAATAGGCTTCTCAAAGACCGACGCTCAGGTCTCCCGCGACAGAGCGATAAAGGGTTTAAGAGAATTCCTTCGTCCGGAATTTATTTCCAGAGTAGACGAGATAGTGGTATTCAACCCGCTCTCAAAGGATAACTACGCCGATATCGCCCACATAATGCTTAAAGAGATGGAAGCCCCGCTTTCCGAGAAGCTTATTATGTTCACCTTTGATCGCGCGGCCGAGCTTGCGATCGCGGAGCTTGCGTATGATGAAAAATACGGCGCGAGAGATATAAGAAGGGTCCTTCAGAAGGAAGTGGAGGATAAAATAGCTTCGATGATAGTAGACAGCGGCGAGATAAAGCTTCGCTCGATAAACGTCACAGCCGAGGACGGAAAGATAAAAGTCGAGGGACTGTGATAAAGATTAAATCGCAGTCATATCTTAGGATAAATCAAATATGAAAGATAGATGAAACTGCGGCAATAATTCCGAAAAGGTGTTGACTTATCTTAGAAAAGGTAGTAAAATAAGGGTATTAAAAACCAAGGAGGAATAATCATGAGCACACTGAAAATGACCGTTGACAAGGAAAACAGAATATCAAAAATCAATAAGGAAATCTACGGCCACTTCGCCGAGCATCTCGGCCGCTGCATCTACGGAGGGATATTCGTGGG
Source organism: uncultured Clostridia bacterium (assembly GCA_947588805.1). Lineage (GTDB taxonomy): Bacteria > Bacillota > Clostridia > Oscillospirales > Ruminococcaceae > Faeciplasma. Next base: position 105,698 of record CANPYR010000001.1, on the reverse strand, counting down.
AAAGGATTCTCCGATCCCGAATATCAACGGCTACAGAAAGGACGTAGTCGAAGCCCTCAAGGCAATAAAGATCCCGGTTATCCGCTGGCCGGGCGGCTGCTTCGCCGATACATACCACTGGCGCGACGGAATAGGTCCTCAGGAGGAAAGGAAAAAGATAGTAAATATCCACTGGGGCGGCATAACCGAGGACAATTCCTTCGGTACTCATGAATTCCTCGACTTCTGCGAGCTTATCGGCTGCGAAGCGTACGTATCCGTAAACGTAGGCTCCGGCACCGTAGAGGAAGCCGCCGAGTGGATGGAATATATGACAAGCGCGAACGAGAGCCCGATGACAGAGCTCAGAAAGAAGAACGGCCGCGAGAAGCCCTGGAAGGTCAAATATGTCGGTATCGGCAACGAGAACTGGGGCTGCGGCGGCGAGATGAACGTCGATTACTATTCGAGCGTATATAAGAGATTCCACTGCTTTGTCCGCGGCGCGGAGCAGCAGATAGCATGCGGCCCCAACGGAAACGACGTGAACTGGACTGACGGTATGATGAAAAACGTAGGCGCGCATCAGATGCAGGGACTTTCTTTGCATAATTACACCGTCCCGACGAATCAGTGGTTCCATAAAGGAGATTCCGTAAACTTCTCCGAGGAGGAATACTATAAGACTCTTTCCCACACCTGGTTCATGGAGAGGATCCTCAAGGATCAGGAGGGGATAATGCAGAGATACGACAACGATCACAGGATCGGACTTATCGTAGACGAGTGGGGGATCTGGACCGACGTTTTAGAGGGCACCAACCCCGGATTCCTCTATCAGCAGAACACGATGAGGGACGCTATACTTGCTTCCATCAACCTGAATCTCTTCAACGAGCATTCGGCAAGAGTAAAGATGGCGAATATCGCGCAGATGATAAACGTTTTGCAGGCCATACTTCTCACCGAGGGAGAAAAGATGGTAAAGACTCCGACATATCACGTCTTTGATATGTATAAGGATCACATGGACGCGGAGCTTGTATATTCAAACTGCGAGAATAAAGAGCTTCTTCCCCAGCCCGAGCGCAGATGGCCCGGCCAGGAGGTTGACAGCTTAAGAGCTGTTTCTCAGTCGGTTTCCGTAGACGCGGAAGGAAAAATGCATATTACGATCTCGAACGCTTCTTTGGATGAAGATTTTGATATTGACTGCGTTATGCCGAGAGCGGAATACAAGACCGCGACCGCGAAGATCCTGACGGGGGCGTATAATGCGCTTAACGATTTTGAAAATCCCGACGTTGTAGCTCCGAAGGCGTTTGAGGATATCAAGCTTGACGGCGAGAAGCTTAGATTCAAGCTTCCGAAGTGTTCCGTCGTAGCGATCGAGCTCTGCTGATGGAGATCGAAGGCAGGCCGGTCTGTAAAAGATGTTTGCTTTTGCAGATCGATCCAGAGGGGCTTTATAAGAAAGTAAACGAGCTTATAGCGGTTATCCCGGAGGATGTAAAGACGGACCAAGAGGAATATAATCGCCGTCTCGGGATATGCCGGGAATGCGACGGACTTGAGAACGGCATATGCCGCGAGTGCGGATGTTTTGTAGAGCTGCGGGCAGCGACGGCAAAAAATCGCTGCCCAAGCGCGCTGCATAAATGGGAAGGGGAGAAGAGACGGTAGGGAGAGGGGGAAGATGAGGAGAAGGGGTAGGACAGGAATAAAAGATAAAAACAGCCCCAAGACAAGGGCTGTTTTTTATGCTAAAATTCTCGCTAAGTCCCCATAACATGAAATCGCCATCAGTCGAATAAATTCCCATACAGCGTTTATCTGACTTCCAGCCGTATAATTTCTATCTTCTAAATCCGGCCAGCCATAAAAATATCTATATCGCATCCTTCCCTTTTGTACAACCTCCCCCAATATTTCCGATAAATTTTCTCAATGTTGTTATTATTGCTTATTGATAAAAATCGCGCGGGGTGTTATAATAAGTCGAATAATACTTGGGAGTAATTTTATGCCTGTATATTGTTGGATAATTATTGTAACGTTTATATCCGGGGTGCTCGGAACAGGTCTCGGCGGGCTTATCGGGAGTATTGCTAAAAGAGACTCCTCGAAAGTAGTAAGCCTGTTTCTGAGCTTTGCCGGCGGGGTAATGCTCTCTATCGTTTGCTTTGATCTTATCGCGGACGCTATCAAGCCATCCGGCGAGGACAGCCTTAGCTATCTTTTTCTGACCATTGCCGGGCTTATAATCGGCTACCTGACCGTATACGCCCTCAACCGGCTTATCGACCAGAATACGAACCACGAGGTCAAGCATATCGATAAAAGCCACCCCGAGACCGCTGACGATCTTAACGAGCTCATCCACAGCGACCACTATTCCCACCACCGCGAGACCGGAAACTGGCGCGAGATGTTTGTCGCCGGTGTGATAATGGCCTGCGCTATCGCGCTTCATAACCTTCCGGAGGGGATGGTAATCGGCGTATCATACTCGGGAGCCGTCAACGTAATGGATAGAGCCGGGCTTGTCATGGCTATAGTCATCGGTTTACATAATATTCCGGAGGGAATGGCAGTATCCGTTCCGCTTATTTCGGGCGGCATGCCGAAGCTGCGCGCGGTATTGGTAACTGCTCTGAGCGGCGCTCCGACGATAATAGGCGCGCTCATAGGATACGCTTTAGGCGAACTCGGACCCGTAGCGCTTTGCCTTGCGCTTTCGTTTGCGGCAGGAGCTATGATATACGTAGTCTTCGGCGAGCTGATCCCGGAAGCGATACTGATGTGGCGCTCAAAAAAGCCGGCGTTTGCTATCCTGATAGGGATGATAGTCGGGCTGATAGTTATTTACATTTAAATAATAATACCCCCGGCAGCGGAAGTCCGTTCGCCGGGGGATATTTTTTTATCTGTTTCAAATTCTTTCAAATACCGGCATGTAGTCTATAGGCGCAGAGACCTTGACAGTTCTGCCGCCCTCGAAGTTTTCTCCGGTCGAGGTCAATTTCCATACGCCCTTAGGCAGATAAACCTCGCGCTCGAAGCAGTTGAGCTCCGTCACCGGCGCGACAAGATACTTATCGCCGAACATATACTGATCCGAAAGCTCCCAACAGATTTTATCCTCCGGGAACTCGTAGAACATCGTTCTGATAAGCGGGGAGCCGTTTTCATGAGCTTCCTCGTAGAGCTTTTTAATGTAGTCGTGCAGGGAAATCCTTATGTCGTAATATTTTCGCATGATCTTATAATTCTCTTCGCCGTAGCTCCAAAGCTCGTTCGGCTGACCGGTGTGGAGATAGCCGCCGCCCCAGTCGCGATCGTCAAGAGGAGGAATGTCGTAAGGCCCCCTGTCTCCGTGCATACGAAGGACTGCGGAATAAACAGCGAACTGATACCATCTTATAAGAAGCTGCCTGAAATCGGGATCGTTTACGTCGTCGGTCATGAAACCGCCGATATCGGTAGTCCACCAAGGGATACCCGCAAGACCCATATTAAGACCGCACTTCAGCTGATCCCGGAAAGCTTCAAAGGTAGAGGGAACGTCGCCGGACCATACTACGTTTCCGTACTTCTGAGACCCCGCCCAAGCGCATCTCAGAAGATTGACCACAGGTTTACCTGATTTTTTCATTTCGTCATAGAAAACTCTGCTGTACATCTGCGGATACATATTGCTGCATTCAAGCGCGGGACCCTCGGAGTATCTGTAATTTTCAAAATCGTATACTCCGTAATCCGGCTCGGAGTTGTCAAGCCAGAAAGCGTCTATTCCGTAGTCGTAATAATTTCTCTTGCAGACCTCCCAGACGTATTTTCTCGTCTCGGGATTAAACGGATCGATCTCAACGCAGTCGCCCTGATAGTCGTAGGTCTGGGCCGCGCCGCGTTCGGTCCTGATAAGAAGCCCCCGCTCCATCATCGGGTAGAAGTTTTCGCTCTTTCTGTCAACCGACGGCCATACCGAAACTATAACCTTGATACCCATGCTGTGAAGCTCGTCTACCATCGCCTTCGGGTCGGGCCAGTATTTCTTATCGAATTTCCAGTCGCCCTGAACGGTCCAGTGGAAGAAGTCGATAACGATCTGATCTATCTTAATTCCTTCCTCGCGGTACCTGCGCGCGACAGTCAAAACCTCGTCCTGAGTGCGGTATCTCAGCTTGCACTGCCAAAGCCCCATCAGGTCCTCCGGGAACATATCTGCTCTTCCGGTAGCTGACGTATAGTTATAAATTATATCCTTCGGGGTATCCGCGACCGTGATATAGTAGTCCATCTCCTTGGTCGCTCTTGCGATCCATTCGGTGTAGTTGTTTCCGAAAGTCACGCGTCCCACGGCGGGGTTGTTCCATAAGAACCCATAGCCGCGGTCGGATATCATAAACGGTACGGAGATCTGGGAATTTCTCTGAGCGAGCTCTAAAACGCAGCCCTTGAGATCGAAGCACCCGTCCTGATACTGACCCATTCCGTAAATTTTTTCACCGGGATTCGACTCGAACTTCATATTCAGAGAATACTCCGACCCGCCGATAATTCCCTTCCACTCGCGGTTTACGATCTTTAAGCATCTGCTGCTCTTAGAAAGCGTCCCGCCGTATGAGCGAAAATATTCTCTTAGGATCAGCTTTTCGTCGCGGTAGAAAGATATGACTCCCGCAAAATTGACGGTAGCCTTAATCCTGCCGTTAGTTATTTCCGCGCCGCCGTTTTCGGTTTTGATCTCGGCTTTGCAGCTTCCCGGTTCTTCGGTCAGAGCCCAAAGATTCCCGGTAAATTTCCCGCGCATAGTTGAGCGCACTCTCAGGGAATCCCTGCCCCAAGGCTCGATCCTGAGCGTTTCCCCGCCGGTATTAGCGATCAGCGCGCCGTTGTCGTTTACAAATCTCATAATTTACCTCCTGTCAAAATATAGATTTTTAAATTTTTAAAATTTTTGAATAACCGATAATAATTTTAAATTGACGGTAAATGATGAAATAATTATACAACAAACCGGCGCTCTTGTCAATCATAAAAGGCAAATTCGGAGCAGGGGAGTATTATTATACAAATTCGGGCTGTGAAAAGTAAAATCAAAGCCGTACGGAAGACGGAATTTATACTGACGGGGGATCGGCTTTGCGAATCAGGACTTCATTTCGAGGCTCAAGAAAACTTGCGCTAAAAAATCTATTCCCCGCCCCAAAGCCTTTCAAATTCCGTATCGCTATAACAGGAAGCGATAATTATCCTCGGTTCCGAGCCGTCGAGGGGAATCAGCGCGAAGCACTCGTCGTCGCACATCTGTAAGATCACGTTCTCGTTATCGACTCCGCATAAGGAGATCCCCGCATAACCGTACTCTTCCTCCACAAGCTTTGCTAAATCGTCAAAATCAAGCTCGGTCACGCTTCCGTCAAATTCAACTACATCGAGCTTATGAGCGTTTCCGTCAAGTCCTACCGCCCTGCCGTTTATGACTCTGTAGATTGACATTTCCGGCAGCTTAAGCGTTTTCTTAGGCTTTCCCCTGTTAATATCGAGCCGCATAAGCGACGTTGAATTTGTCTCGGGATCGGTCTCGGTGTAATAGAGATTTTCCGAACCGTCGAGCCACCAGCCGTTGATATCGTATTTATCGGTGCTGTAAACGCGCTTGCTGCCGCCTGTCTTTAGATCGACCTTAAAGACCTCAAATCTGAAGCCCGAGCCGTCTGTGGAGTCGCTTCGGATCATGATGTAGAGGTTGTTTGCATAAAACTGCGAGGTGTAGCTGTAGAATCTTCCGTTTTCGCAGCTGTAGCCGAAGATCTTTTCACTCGTTCCGTCTTCCCTTAGCTCCTCGGCGTAAACGTTCAGAGAAGGCGTTTCGTCGGGGTCCTTCTGATGAGAAGTCAGAGTATCGGGATCAAAGACTGTCTCAGGCTCTTTAAAGCCGATAAAATACATATACCCTCTGTGAACGCGGATGTATTTGTTGTACACGGTATCCGAAAAAACCTCTCCCGGTGCCTTTCTTTCAAGCCGAATGTCGCTGCCGTCAAGATTTGACGACATAATGTTTACGGTCTCTAACGCTTCTGCGTAGTCTACTCCCTTCTGTCTTGAAGTCCAGTAAAGCCTGCCGTCATAGACCGAAAGACCTGTGAACTCCGGCCTGCTTAGAGCTAAACAGATTTTGTTATCGGTGTGATCGCACCCCGGCACGTCGCAGATGTTGTAGGCGTTTTCGCCGTCCGAGCCGTCCGAACCCATCAGCCTGAAACCGTTTCCGCACATTATCACGCCGAAGTAATGCCCTTCGCCGTCGCTCGTTATCATCTTGTCCTGTATCATATAGCTCGGGTCGACGTCGTACTCCCTTAGATACTTCTCGGAGTCAAAGAGCGTTCGCCCCGCCGCCATCAGAAGTATCAGACATACGCAGGCCGCGGCGATTATAACCGCTCTTCTGAGCTTTATTCTTCCAGAATTAGCCATACTATCCTCCTTTTCCGCGGCTTCAAGGATATACCCGCTGTCTATATCCGTGAGATATTCCGCAAGCTTCGGTATATTCATAAAACCACTCCTTCTTTAATAAGAAATTTTCTGAGCCTTTCCCGGGTATATCTTAGGCTCGATTTGACCTTTGACTGGGTAAAACCGAATCGCAGCGAGATCTCCTTAACGCTGTCAAAGTACCAGTATCTTCTGACGAAAATGATCCTTGCGTCCCGATCGAGCTCTCCCAAAAAACGGTTCAGGATTTCCCTTATCTCGCTCTCGGAGCTGTCTTGAGCGCTTTTGTCCGGGAGGATATCTTCAAGCTCGCTAAGAGATATTTCCGCTTCGCAGCGTCTTTTCTTCGCCGTTTTCTTCCTGAGCTTCATAAGCGCTTCGCTTCTTGCGACCTTAAGCGCGTACGCCTTCAAAGAATCCGGCGAAAGCGGAGGTATGGTGCTCCAGAGCTTAAAATACACGTCCGAAAGGCATTCCTCGCAGTCCTCTTCGCTGCGAAGTATCCCGAAAACAAGCCTTTTAAGCAATCCCCCGTACTGTCTCTCGGTCGCGCTCAGAGCATTCTCGTCACGCGAAAAATACATCCTGACGATCTCGCATTCGTCCACGTTTTCACCCTGCTTTCTTACAATGTAAGCGATAAAAATTATAATTACGGCGGCTTGACACGGCCGTATAGAACGTTCTGTAAATATAGATGCAAAAATCGGCGCGAAGGTTGCAATCCGCGCCGAAAATTTTTTAATTAAGTTTTAACTCAGTCCAGCTCCTCCATGACGCTCATATAAGCCGGCCTGATAATCTTATCCATGCAGATAAGCTCCTCCATCCTGTGAGCGCTCCAGCCGACAATTCTTGCGGCAGCGAACAGCGCGGTATAAAGCTCCTGCGGGATCCCGAGCATATCGTAAACGAACCCGCTGTAAAAGTCTATATTCGGACTAACGCCCTTATAGATACGTCTTTTCTGCGCGATAAGCTTAGGAGCAAGCTCTTCGACGTTCTCGTAAAGCTTAAGATCGTCCTGTCTGCCCTTGCTTTCCGCAAGCTCCTCGACGTATTTTCTGAATATCCTCTCCCTCGGATCCGAAAGAGAATAAACCGCGTGACCCATCCCGTAGATAAGCTTTTTGCCGTCAAACGCTTCGCCGTCTAAAAGCTTAGTAAGATATGCCGAAACCTCGTCCTTATCTCCGAAGTCCCTGACGTGCTTACGTATATCCTCCATCATCTCCATGACCTTAACGTTCGCCCCGCCGTGCTTCGGGCCCTTCAGCGACGACATAGCGGCCGCGATCGTAGAATAAGTATCCGAGCCCGAGGACGTTACGACCCTGGTGGTGAATGTGGAATTATTCCCGCCGCCGTGCTCCATATGAAGTATCAGCGCGGTATCCAAGACCTTAGCTTCAAGCGGCGTATACGACTTATCCGGCCGCAGAAGAGTCAAGATGTTTTCAGCGGTAGAAAGCTCCGGCTTTGGATAGTGTATTATCATGCTCTCGCGCTTTTCGTAGTGCACATAGGCGTTATAGCCGTAGATCGCTAAAAGCGGGAACACGCTTATAAGCTGTATGCACTGCCTTAAAACGTTTGGAAGACTGCCGTCGCGTATCGAATTATCATATGAAGCGAGCGTGAGGATGCTCCTTGTCATCGAGTTCATTATATCCTCCGACGGCGCTTTCATGATAACGTCCCGGGTAAAATTAGTAGGCAGCGTGCGGCTCCGACCGATTATACTTTTGAAATCCGAAAGCTCCTTTTCATCCGGCGCGCTGCCCATCAGAAGCAGATAAGCGGTCTTTTCAAATCCGAGTTCTTCCTCGCCGAGAGAGTTGATTATATCCTCTATCCTGTACCCGCGATACCAAAGCTCGCCGTCGCAGGACTGCTTTTTACCGTCGATTACTTTTGAGGATACTATTTTGGATATCTTCGTAAGCCCCGTCAGAACGCCGTTACCGTTTTCGTCTCTGAGACCGAGATTAACGCCGTATTCGCTGTAAAGCCGGGGCGAGATCTTATCGTTAGCTATGCATATTTCGACCTGTTTTTTCAAATATTCGTTATTATTCGCTTTCATCCGAAACCTCCGTTTTCTCTTCAAGCTCGCTCTGCATGACGGTATCGAGCTGCTTCATCATCTGAAGCATTTCTATCAGTTTATCCTTTCCGAATTTCTCTATCACCCGTCCGTAATAATTTATGATTCTCTCCTGATTTTCCTCTAAAAGCTTCCGACCCGACGGAGTTATGGAAACATAAGTCCCGTCGTTTCCGTTTCCGTCGTGGGACCATTCTATCAGCCCTCTGTCTCTGAGCTCGCCCGCAAGCTTAGAAGTCTGCCTGATTGTAAGCCGCATATTCTCCGCAAGTTCTTTAAGATAAATTTTCCCGGAATATATCTCCGTCGCCTGTCCGAGCTCGGTGATCCGGTGCAGAGCGACATATTCCCTGACGCTGAGATCGGAAAGCCGCTTCCAGATCTGGTCGCGATTCATGATATACGCCTGATATGTCAGCTCGTTCGACAGCGTTCTGATGTTTGATTCCATAAAATACCTCCTGTTCCAAGTCCGATACTCATCCCTGTTCTTCTTTACGCCCGTAAGATACTCCGAAGAAAAAAGCCTACTCTTCTTCCAGCGCGTCCCGGATCTTATCCGAGAGCGAGATATATGTCTCAAGATCCTCCCTGCTCATAGTATCGAGCAGTTTTTCGATTCTTTTAAGAGTCTGTTCGCGCAGATCGGTAATATATTTTTCACCTTCCGGTGTGATCCTTACCACGGTTCGCCGCCCGTCCGACTCGGAAGCGAAGCGCTTTACATATCCGCACTGCTCCATACGGTTCAAAAGAGCCGATATCCGTGCGGAACTGACATTAAGCTTTTCGGAAAGCTCTCCCGCGCATACGTCGTCTTTTGCCCTTATAAGATAGCCTAAAACGAAGCAGTACCCTTTTTGCATAGCGTCAAGCCGGCTGTAGAAGGATCTCGGAATGCAGCGACTGAGCCGGTTAAGAAATTCCTGCGCGTCCTCGTGAGCGCTCATCAAAACCACTCCTTCAATATCTAACGGTGTTAGATATTATAGCATAAAATATGGGATATGTCAAGTAAGAAAATTGAAAAGTTGTCAGAGCTTGAAATCGGACTATAAGATTTCAAGCTTTCGCATTCGGCAGCGTGCTAAACAGTCGATCCAAATTCAGAAGTCGCGACCGTATCTTCAAACAGCGCCGGCACTTCTTCATTGTAAATCACGTCGGACTTTGATACGTACACGACCTGTCGGATCGCCGGCGGATAATTGACTTTTCATACAATATGTGATATAATTATTTTTCCGGAAACCCGGAATATACCTAAAATGGAGACTATAATAATGATAAAAAAACTCTTAGCAATTATTCTTTCCGCTTCGCTTGCGATTTCACTATGCGCCTGCGGCGAGATTGAGATCCAATCCTGTCCTGATACTACTCCCGAGCCCGAACAGACTTTAGGCGCGGAAAACGCGGAAGACGGCTCTTCAACACCCGAAGAACCCTCGGAGCCGGAATCGGAAGCCCCGACAGACTCCGAAGCCGCGGCGGTAACGCTTGAAGACATAGCCGCAAAGAACAGCGTCTGCGACCTTATCAATGAAGCCGGGACGGTAACGGTAAATTATACCGCGATGAATTCCGACGGCTCGGTATACGGAAACAACCTTCTTGAATTCTACAGCCTTGACGACGGCTCTCCGGCAATGCAGGGACTATACGAGAGCGAAGAGGTCGGGACCTCCGAGATAAAGTGCATGATGAATGAAGACTTCGCAGCCGAATACGATATCTACCGCGGGTTTTCCGGCTCTGTTTCGGTGATACCGAAGAACCGCTATGAAGAACAGATCGACGCTATTTGGGGGATGATGTACCCGAGCCTTCCGAACGAAACGCTGATAGACGTTTCGGAGCAGGACGGCGCGACGGTTGTCGTGACCTTTGATTTTGACGAGGAATACGGTGAAACCTATAAGCGTTCGCTCTACTATCTTGACGAAAGCGGCAGGATCGTATATAAGGAAGTCACAATGTATCTCGTCACAGAAAACGCGGTTCCCGATCCCGAGACTGCATACGGCGTAGATACAGCGCCGGTCATGTCGATAGATACCTACTCCGTGCAGTACGGAGCAGACAGGACTCTTGATCTTACGACAGATTCCGAGCTCTCGGAAGGAGACGTATGCGAGCTCACGGTCCACATCACCGACGGCGACTACAGCGAAACGCAGACCATAAGCGTATCTAAAACAGCCGTGGTGACCGTATACGGAGGCGGCAAGGTATTTGAGACCTACACAAGCGATAGCCTTTCTATGGATGATATCTTCGACGCTGAGGATATGGAAAGCGACGAGCTTGAGATCTGGGCCGTCGCAGGTGAAGACTTTACCGATTAAAGATTTAAGATTGAGATTTAGCTCTCCTGCCAATAAAAGCAGGGGAGCGAGTCATATAAAACGATATAAATAAATAACGCTCCTGTCCGGATATCCGACGGGAGCATATTTATTGCTTCACAGCAGAATTATTTTGTTGCGGATACTATAAAGCCGGTTTTATTGCCAATCGGACTTCGCGGCCATAAATGACCTAAGGACAGACTGATTTTGCAGCAATCGGCCCATCCGCATGACGCTCTCTTCGGCAAAATCCCGCATGTCCCGCCCGAACTCTTGGATAAATCCCCGCGTTTATTCGCGCATGCGCCAAAAGGGCGTAAGCCGTTAAATTGTGCGAGTCGCCTTATATAAAATCCCCCCGCCAAAGCCTTAGCTCTGACGGGGGAAGCTTCATTCGGATAATACGGCCGATTTAATTATTGGCTATGTAATCGTCGATTACCGCGTTCTGCTCTTCAAGATAATACTCGAAGTTCTCGGCATAGGATTCCTTGAGCTGAGCCCAAGAGGTGGAAGCGCCGCCTCTGGCGATATCATCGCGGAAGTGGTTATAAGCGGTGTTGAGGTTGTCGATAAAGTTGCCGTTGAGATACATATAGGAGTTCTTAAGGATGAGTCTGCGGCACTCGTCGTACATTTCAAGCATCTCTTCGGTCCAGAGATATTTTTCCTGGAGCTGTCTGCGGTCGATTCTTTCTACTGTCGGGTCGATGATCTTGAATCTCTCGCAAGCGGAGAAGAGAGCAACGCCCTCGGGGTTCTTAGCGCCCTGTACGAGCATATAACCGGAGGGGATAGAAGCGAGATAGTATTCGCCGTCGCCGTTGGGGTTCCTCGGGAGCGGTACGTACATAAGCTCGTTAGCGGTAACGTCGCCCCAAACCGCCGAGATCTCGTCTACAGGTCCCTGGATGCTGGTGAAGTAGGTGATATAGAAGAGACATAAGCCGTCCTTAACGCCTGCGCCGTCGGTATGGTTGTCTCTGCCGGCCCAGTAGGAGCTGCCCTCGTGATATACGCATTCGTTCTTAACGAGGTCGTAGATGAGCTGGTTAGCCTGCTCAAGAACGGGGTCGTCAAGGTTGGAGATGTAGTGGCCGTTTTCGTCCTTATCGACGAACTTATGACCGGAAGCCTCCTGAACGAGAGCGCCGTTATAGGCGTAACCGTCTATGGCGTAGCGGTTGGAGTCGGGGTCGGAGAATTCCACGCACATATCGTAGAATACGTCCCAGGTCCACTCGTCGTTAGCATAGAGCTGCGCGGGATCGTCAAAGCCCCACTCGTTGACAACTCTGCGGTTGTAAGGGCAGATGTTGCGGAAGGTGATATCTGTGATGAACGCGAAGCACTTGTCGGCGAGAGTGAACGCCTGAGCAGGTTCGGCCATCTCCTCCCAAAGGGGTTCGGTGTAATCGATATAAGCGTCGACGGGGGAGAAGGTTCCCTTTACGCAGTACATCGGGAATGTGGCTTCGGAGGAAACTCCGGCCGGGAAGAAGTCGGGCGAAGTAGCCGCCATTATGAGGTTTGCGAGCTCGTCGTATCGTGTATCGTAGCTGCACTCATAATATTCGACGGTTCCGCCGTATTTTTCACGGAATGTCCAGTAACCGGTGTTGATAACCTCGGCCTCGCTGTAGTTGTTGATCGGGTCGAACCAGGAGAAGAAGGTTATCGTAGAATTCGCAGCGGCGGTTTCGGAAGCGTCGGGCAGAGTTATGCCGGCGGCCTTCAGGATCGCTTCGGAATCCTCGGTGGACAGCGTGAGTATGATAGGCTGACGCTTTTTGGAGCCGCAGCCCACAAGCGCCGTAATCATCAGAACTGCCAGTATGATGGCGAAAATTCTTTTCATAAAGCAATGTTCCTTTCCTTAAAATTTCAGCATAAGCTTACAATTATAATAACACATTTTTTTTGCTTTTTCCTTGCATTAAGTACACAAATACTTGCAAAAAAGAACAAAGCGGTAATCAAATAAAATCCGGAATAATGGAAAAAACTGCTTTATTTCTTATCGGCGCGTACCGAGCCGTTAAACGGTTTTTCGATATGTAAGCGTTCGGTCATGCCGACGAGCCGCCGTCGGTCAAAATCCATCTCAAGAACATACGGAGTCCAGTCTATTATCCGCAGAAAATCCCCGCAGCCGAATTCCGGCTTATAGTAATTGACGATACTGCTCAAAGCCGTCCCGTGCGTGCCTATCAGAATATTCTTACCGCAGTTATTATCCAGAATCTCCGTGAGCGCTTCGATATTTCGCCTTTGGACCTGAGCGATAGATTCTCCGTTTTCCTCGTGATAGTCGCGATCCTCCCAACGCTTTTGAAACATCCCGAAATTATTCCCGTTTTCACCCTTTTCACGTTCCCTGAGCCGTTCATCCAAAACAATTTCCCGCCCAAAATATTCGGCGGTTTTCTTGATCGTATCTATGCTCCGCTTATAAGGGCTGCAATATACCGAATCTATATTTTTGTTTTTAAAAAAATCAAAAACCGCTTCCGAATCTTTAATTCCTTCTTCAGTAAGCGGTCTTGTGCGGTCGTCGCGGTGGTCGTGCTCCGGCTGCGCGTGCCTTACAAAATATACCTTAGTCAGCATTTTTATCTACTTCTTTCCTATCATTTCGGATCCCCTTCAAACTGAGGGACATAATTCTCCCCGCAGCTTTCCAGGGACTGAGTAAACCCGTCGAAGCAGTATTCCTCAGCGGCTTTAAGGACGTAATTATACTCAAACGTAGAGACCCTGCGGTTTATCTCCTTGAATTCTCCCGCCCGATACATCGGCGTGTACTGCCGCATAAGGCTTAAAAGTATCTCATCCGAAGAGAATCTTTCGCCGAGCGCCCGAATCGCTTTTTCGGAATCAAACCTCCCTCCCGGAAGGATAAGATGCCTGACGATAACTCCTTTTTTTATCATTCCGCGCCGGTCAAGCTCCGGCTTTCCGACCTGAGCGTACATCTCTTCGATCGCATGTATCGCGCATTCAAAATAATCCTCGGCTCCCGAATACTTCTTGGACGTTTCGGAAGAAAAGTATTTAAGATCGGGTAAATACACGTCTATATATCCCTTGAGCGCCTTGATTGTTTCGACTCTTTCATATCCTCCGGAATTCATTATTATCGGTATCCCAAGGCGCGGCTTAACGGAGTTGAGAGCGTTCATGACCGACGGCAGAAACGGGGTAGGGGAGACAAGATTTATATTTTCCGCGCCCATGTCCCGAAGCCGCAAAAATTGGTCCGCAAGCTTCTCTTCGGTTATTTCGTACCCACGCCTGAGCTGAGATATTTCATAATTCTGACAGAAAACGCAGCGAAGCTGGCAGCCCGAGAAGAAAACCGTCCCCGAGCCGCGTTCGCCGGATATAGGCGGCTCCTCCCACATATGAAGCCCGACCCTTGCAATTCTTATCCTGTCGCTTTGGCCGCAGGCTCCGACCGAAACGGACCTGTTCACGCCGCACCTTCTTGGGCAGAGCTCGCATTTCAGATAGTCTCGCATAGCGTTACAAATCCTTCGTTTTCAAAGCGTTTTATAGCATTCCCGGCCGAATCCCCGCTTCTGAATATCCCGAAAACGCAGGACCCGCTCCCCGTCATCTGCGCCGAATCCGCTCCGGCCTTAAGCAATTTTTCTTCAAGCGAAGATATATATCCGTTGTCGATAGCGGCTTCAAGATCGTTAGAAAGCTTAAGATACGGATCGTTACCCGACGAAAGCGCTTCAAGAAATCTCTCTGTCCCACGACCCGAAGAAAGATTTTTTTCATCGAAGCTTCGGTAAGCTTCGGGCGTAGATATCCCGAACCGCGGCTTTACAAGAAGAACGTATCTCTTTTCAAGCCTTATCATGCTAAGATCTTCGCCTATCCCCCTGCACACGGCCGCGCCGCCCCTTATGCAAAACGGAACGTCCGCGCCCACATAAGAAGCCAATTTTTCAAGCTCTCCGTAAGACAGCTGCGCGCCGTAGAGCTCGTTAAGCATTCTTAAAACGGCCGCAGCGTCCGATGAACCTCCTCCGAGACCTGCCTGAGAGGGGATATTTTTTTCGATATGAATCTTTGCGCCGCCCGATATTCCGGTATGAGAAAAAAACAGCTCCGCGGACTTATAGCAGGTGTTTTTCCCGTCAAGAGGGATTCCCGGCGCGGAGCAAGAGAGAATAATATCGCCGCTTTTTTCAGCCGATACGATATCAAAAAGCGATACCGAGCTCATTGCCGTTTCAAGTAAGTGATAACCGTCGGGGCGTTTTCCGACGACGTCAAGAGTCAGATTTATTTTTGCGTAGGCTTTTTGCGAGAGCATTTGATCGGCTCCTTTACTTTATCTGAATGATTTTGCGATTCAAACGGCACTATTTCCCGGTTCTTATTTCTTCGATAAACTCCCCGATCTTTTCAAGCGCCGTGAGAAGATGCTTTCTGGAATACGCATAAGAGACCCTTATGTAACCCTCGCCGCAGTCGCCGAAGGCGGTACCGGGTACAACAGCCACCTTCTTTGAATAAAGAAGCTTTTCGCAGAATTCATCGCTTGAAAGCCCCGTAGAGCTTACGCATGGAAAAACATAAAACGCGCCCTCCGGTTCAAAGCATCTCAGCCCGAGCTTGTTGAAGCCGTCTACAAGAAGCCTTCTTCTCATATCGTATTCCGCTCTCATGTTCTCAACGTCCTCCGAGCAGCTCTTAAGCGCTTCTATCGCCGCGTACTGGCTTACGGTAGGCGAAGACATTATCCCGAACTGATGGATCTTAAGCGCGTGCTTTAAGATCTCCCTCGGTCCGCACATATACCCGAGTCTCCATCCGGTCATAGCAAAGGTCTTGGAAAATCCGTTTACATATATGCAGCGTTCCTTCATCCCGGGCAGGGAGATAACGGAAAAGTGCTTATGACCGTAGGTGAGCTCGGAATAGATCTCGTCGGTGAGGATCATTATATTCGTGTTCTCTAAAACTTCCGCTATCTCGGAAAGCTCTTTTTTCGGCATTACCGCTCCTGTAGGGTTATTCGGATAGGGGAGGATAAGAAGCTTTGTTTTATCTGTTATCGCGTTTTTAAGATCCTCAGCTCGAAGTCTGAACATATCCTCCTCGCGGGTTTCAATAATGACCGGAACGCCTCCGGTAAGCTCGACGATCGGTTTGTAGCATACAAAGCTCGGCTCGGGGATAATTACCTCGTCGCCGGGTTCTACTATTGCTCTTACCGTAAGATCGATAGCTTCCGAGCCGCCGACGGTGACGATGATCTCCCCGTCCGGATCGTATTTTACGCCGGTTTTTTCCTCGGTGTATTCCGAAATAACTTTTCTTAAGGACATAAGTCCCGGGTTAGCGGTATAAATAGTCTTACCTCTCTCGAGAGTCTTGATCGCTTCGCGTCTTACAGCCCAAGGGGTTCTGAAATCAGGCTCGCCGACTCCGAGGGAAATCACGTTATCCATCTTCGCCGCGATATCAAAATATTTTCTTATCCCGGAGGGCTTAAGCCCCTCGGCCTTTTTGCTCAGTATCTTAGAATAATCCATCACTGCATGACCCTTTCGTCCTCGTCCTCGTCGATGAGCATTATCCCGCTCTCCTTGTATTTCTGGAGGAAGAAGTGGGTGGTAGTCGAGACCACGCCGTCGATAGTAGCGAGCCGCTGCGCGACATAGTCGGACACTTCTTTAAGGCTGTGGCAGCGGAGCATTACCGAGAGATCATAGCCTCCCGAAACAAGATAAACGCTTTCGACCTCGCTGTACTGAGCGATCTCCTTAGCTATCTCGTCATAGCCGACCTGAGCTTTCGGGGTGACTTTAAGCTCGATGATGGCGCGCACATAGTCACGCGAGACGAATTCCTCGTCAAAAACGGTGCTGTAGCCCTTGATTATACCCTTATCTTCAAGCTCCTTTATTCTTGAGCGAACCTCTTCTTCGGTGGTTCCGAGCATGACCGCAAGCTCGCTGTCGGAGATCCTGGCGTTAGTTCTTAAAAGCTTTATGAGCATATCCATAAAAGTCTTTCCTTTCAATAAGCAGAATTCGGCGCCCACCGGCGCTGATTGAGATTTAGTATACCACCTTTTAGTAATAAAGTCAAGCTCCGGACGCGGCCGAAACGACCGCGTCAAGAAGACAGAGATCAGAAGTCAGATATCAGAATTTCAATGTTTCGCCTTCGGTGAGGATTTTAATATATAAAAATAGCGTGCGCGGAATGGGCGCTCCCACTAAACCGGAACAGCTCGCCCGCTCTGAGCAAATATTACAGCCATTCTTACCCGTATGAAAGACAAGAAAAAATCGCCGCCGAAGATATCCCCGGCGGCAATAATATGAAATCCCAAAGCTTACTTCTTAACCGAGACCGTTCCCGAAGCGACGGTGATCCTGCTTCTTCCTACGTTTCGTATTCCTATAGCGTAGCTTCCGTCTTCCGGAATTGTGATCTCAGAAACGATATCCTCATTTCTTGAAAAGTCAACGCAGTCCGAGCCGTCGTTGATATCAAAGCTCCCGTCGTCGTTTTTCGCGATCACGCATATCTCCCACCTAATATCGTCCTCTTCGGAAAAATCAAGATTGATATCAAGAGATACCGTATCTCCCGCCGAGAGCCCGTCGAGCTCGTCCCCGGTTATAATCGCCGTAAGGCCGCCGAAGCTGAGCCCGTCAAGATCGTTTATATCTACCTCGAAGCTCGGAGCGGAATCTGCGTTCCACTGCTCGGAAGCGTCTACGGTCTCCCCGCCGAGGGTGTATTCCTTTATGCTGTTGCCGTAGATTGCGTGGGAGTTATAAAGCTCGATCTTATCGTATTTTATAATGCTTTCCGTCTCGATAAAGACGTTAAAATCGCAGTCCCTGTCGAATTCGTTTGTAAGTCCGTACATCGCGACTGCTTCAAGCGAGGTAGGGGAGGAATAATTTGCGTCCGTCGCCGATCTTATAACGTTTTCGCTTTCATCCAAATACCCAAGAGTCTCTCCGGCGACCGAAACAGAGTCCTCGCTTCTTTTGATCTTGAGACTGAAGCTGTCAAAGCCGCCGAAGTCGGCGCTGAACGGATTCCCGTCCTCGTCCGTAAATATCGCTTTTCCCGCGACGGCGATATTCTCAGCCGCGTAGGAATATCTCTCGCAACCGTTTTCCGCGATATAAGAAGAGATTTTTTTAAGCGGGATATAAACCGGTTCGCCGTTTTCCGAGCTGTAAAGAGTATAGTCTACGCCGCTCTCGAAGTCCTCCCGGTCGAATTCGGGATCAACCTTGTCGTATCCCACAGAGAAGCTGTAGTCGTCCGGATTTGTTCCGGCGTTATTTTTGTCTGTTTTTGATTTTGCGGATATAGCGTATGCTCCGATAGCTGCGGAAGCGAATAATACTATCGCCACGCAGGAAGCAAGAACTGATTTTTTACTGAATTTCATGATCTCAACTATCCTTTCTTTAGCGCTGCATTCTCCCAAAAAGCCCGAGCCGACAGGTAAAAAACCGCTTCTTTGCTCTTCGAGTGAAATAAGTGTTCGCGCATACTCGGCGCGAAGATCTATCCCGAGCTCCCTGAGGACTTTTTCGTCGCAGCGCAGTTCAAGGTCGAAGCTTAAAAGGCGGTGCAAAGCCCACGCCAGCGGATTGAACCAGTGTATGCAAAGCGCAGCCGAAGCCGCTCCCTTGATAAGTCCGTCAAAATTTCTGATATGGATGAATTCGTGAAGGAGGATGAAACGAAGCTGTTTTTCGTTTTTTAGGTCAAGATTTTTCGGAAGGAGTATCACCGGCCTGATAATACCGTAGGTGAGGGGAGTGCCGATATGGGAGCTTATTTTTACCTCGACGGTTCTTTTGAGTCTGTGGCAGTTTTTCCAGTCGGAGATAAATTCCGAGTCCGCTCTTTCGGCGAATGAAAACGCCCTGCGGCACTTTATGCAGCTGAATATGAAATATCCCGAGCAGGCCGCCGCTCCGACGGCCCAAAGCGCGAAAAGCGCTTCTCCGGTCATATCCTCGGTCTTTTCGTCGGCGATATTTTCTGTCACGGCATATTTATCTTCGCTTTCTGTCCGGTACCCGGAATCCGGTAATATCACGCCGTACCGTTTTCCGGACATATCGGCGGTTGATCCGATCTTCGTCAGATTTACCGGAATCAAAAGCGCTGCGATTGCGGTTATCCACATTAAAATAAATGCGGACTTAGGCAGCTTAGAGATAAAGAGCGCGCGGAGAATGATCGCCGCTACTATCAAGACCGACCCGCGGATACTCAGCTCTAAAATTCCCGACAGATAAGCCATAGTCATTCCATCTCCGATACGATCCTCTTAAGTTCTTCGATCTGCTCCTTGGTGAGTTTATTTTTGCCGAGCAAAGCCGCAAAGAGCTTATTAGCGGAGCCGTCGTAGAGCTTTTCTATCAGCTCGTCGGTCTCCGCGTCTGCGACCGATTCTTTGGATACTGTCGCTCTGCAGATAAACCCGGGATCCGTCCTTTCGACCGCGCCTTTATCGACGCAGCGCTTTATCAGGGTATAAGTAGTATTTACATTCCACCCCGTTTCGCTCTTCATCGCCTTAGCGATATCCTTAGCCGGCGTTTCACCGTTTTTCCAGAGAAGATTCATGATCCTGATCTCCGACGAGCCGAGCTTTGAAGTCATAATACCATTCCTTTCAATTTCCCGTGTCAAGTCGCACGGTTTATTTGTGGCCACGATTATATACTACTATTGTCGTACGAAAAAGTCAATACTACAACTGTAGAATTTACATTTTTGAAACATAAAATTTACAGTATGTTAATATTTTAACGTAATAGGGCGGGGAATAAGACGTGTGACGAGCGGTTACAGCGGTGCAGGGCGCAAAGTGAAAAAATCGCGCCGCCCAAGTGCGACGCATCCAACCGGCGCCCTGTCATTACGCTATTACTTATCCTTAAGCAATAGCCAAATTAAAAAGCCGCCCCCAAGGCGGCAAATATAATTATCTACACTCAGCGTGCTCCCATTCCCGCACATTATTTCCATATTTTAAATTCCGATATCCGATTTCTGACGTCTGACGTCTTGCAATCTAATCGCCCTTGACTATTTTCAAAAATTATGCTATTGTTAGAATAAATCGAAAGGAGAATAGCCATGGACTGGAAAGAGCTTAAAATTTATACCTCGCACGAAAATATGGAGAACCTGTCTGCCGCGCTTATTTCCGCGGGAGTATCCGGACTTGTTATAAACGACCCGGAGGACGTGAAGGAATTTGCAGCGGAAAAGACCTCGGCTTGGGATTATATCGACGACGAGCTGTTAAAGGAAGCCGCTTCCGGCGAGCCGTACGTTATTGCGTATATATCCGGAGACGAAGACGGCGCTCTTTTAGCGGAAGCCGTGGGCGAAGCGCTTGAGAGACTTCGCGGAATGGGTATCGGGATAAGAACCGAGTCCGGGAGCATAAGAGAAGAGGACTGGGCGAACGAGTGGAAAAAATATTTCAAGCCCCAGCCCATAGGCGAAAAGCTCATTATAAAGCCGACGTGGGAGACCTTAAAGCCGACCGAGAGAAAAATAATCGAGCTTGACCCGGAATCAAGCTTCGGGACCGGCAGGCACTACACCACGCAGATATGTCTTGAACTTCTTGAAAAAAATATCTCGGGCGGCGAGAAAATAATCGATCTCGGCTGCGGGAGCGGTATAATTTTTATCTCAGCTATGGCGCTCGGGGCTTCAAAAGCCGTGGGCGTAGATATATCCGAGGACGCAGTAAAGATATCTCACAAAAACGCGCTTCAGAACGGGATCCCTGAAAATGATTTCGCGGTTTTTCAGGGCGATATCACAACCGACGGAAAGCTTTTTGAAAAGGTCGCAGCGGAGTACGATATAGTCGCGGCTAATATAGTCGCGGACGTTCTTTTAGGGATGAAGGATATTTTCCCTAAGCTTGTCAAGCGCGACGGAGTTATTATCCTAAGCGGAATTATTGACGGAAGACTTGAAGAAATACTTGAAGCTATGAAGGAGCGCGGCTTTGAACCGACGGAGATTTTGCACAGAGATATTTGGAACGGAGGAATATTCAAAGCGGCGAAATGAAAGCCGTGCGGATGATAAAAATCCGAGACCTTCACGCCGCCTGCCTATCCTCAAACTCTTACAAACCCTCCTGCGGTATGCGCCCGTATCTCTTTTTAAAAATTTCTGATATCTGACTTCTGACCTCTGTCTTCTCACAGCAACGGACTGAACACTTTCAAAATCGCCTGCAGTATTCCATACAGCGGGCCTTTTTTCTTTATCTCTTCAAGAGTTATCTCGGTAGATTTTTCCTGAGTCTCGATAAAGTCCCGCTCAACGTCTGACACGCATTTCGATTTGTAGCATAAAACGCAGTTTTCAAAATGCAGATAAAGGCTTCTGAAATCAAAATTCGCGGTCCCTACCACCGCGGCTTTCCCGTCCATGCAGATCTCTTTCGCGTGGATGAATCCCGGCGTGTATTCAAAAATCCTTACGCCGCTTGTAAGAAGCGTGCGGTAGTTAGAGCGCGTTACCGCCATCACCGTTTTTTTGTCCGGGATGTGAGGGGTGATTATCCTTACGTCCACTCCGCTTTTCGCGGCATGACAGAGCGCGGTAGTCATTTCGTTGTCTAAGATAAGATACGGAGTAGTGAAGTAAAAATGATCGACCGCGGAGTTGATAAGCCCCATATAGCAGAGCTCGGCCGTCAGATCGTCGGTAGAAGGCCCGTCCGCGAACGGCTGGATATATCCGTCGGTATCGCATGGGGCGCTGTTTATATATTCCCCGTAGTCGATTTTTGTCTCGCCGCGAGAAAAATGCCAGAGCTGTAAAAACGTCTCTGTGAGCTTCGTGACCGCCTGACCTCTAAGCATTATTCCCGTATCCTTCCAGTGCCCGAACCTCTCAACCTCGTTGATATACTCGTCCGCAAGATTTATCCCTCCGGTAAATCCAACGTTTCCGTCTATCACGACGATCTTTCTGTGGTCTCTGTAATTTAAAAACGCGTCGAGCGAGGGCTTCATCCTGTTGAAGACCGATACCCTGAATCCCAGCGATTCAAGATAACGGTCATATTTCTTCGGAAGCTTGTTTATAGAGCCGATATCGTCGTACATGATCCTGACTTCGACTCCGTCCGCGACCTTTTTCCGTAAAATATCAAGAATAGGATCGAGCATCTTTCCCGGCTCGATTATGAAAAATTCCATAAAGACAAATTTTTCGGCCTTAGATATTTCTTTTAATACGTTCGAGAAATACTCCTCGCCGCTGTTTAAGAATACGGCTTCGGTGTTTTTATAGACCGGCGCGTAGGCGGTCTTTTTGACGTATTCCATCTGCCTTGCCAAGACGGGATCTTCCTTTTCTATCTCCGATATCGCGTCCTCGGGATACGGAAGCGTGTTGCGCATAAACGAGCGGTAATTCTTAAAGCGCTTTGATATCCTGCGGTTCTGTTTTGATTTTGCGAAAAGAATATAAAGCGGCGCGCCTATGACCGGAAGCGCCATCACAAGTATTACCCACGGAAGCTTGAAGGAAGGATTCATCTTGTCGTTAGCGATATCTACGACGACTATTACCGCCGCGGCCATCGATAAAATATAGTAGACGCTGAAATTAACGGCTAAGATCCCGAGCAGCACCACAAATATCGCGACCTGAATAAGCATAAGAAGCGCGGTGATAAAGAGTCTGCTCTGTAAAAATTTAGCGACTTTTTTCAATATACTGCACCTCCCGAAAGAATTTTTGAGTCTTTTAATACTATTATACACCTTTTGTCAAGACCCCCGATCAGTAGTCAGAGGTCAGAAGTCAGAATTGCAAGGGGTTCGATTTAGGGAAGATTTTATAACGGTGCGCGGGATGGGCGCTCAAAAAATATTTTCATTATTGCGGCGGGATTTTTTGGGGGAGCGTTAAAACTTGCTGTCGGAAATAGTTACAAGTTGGTAACAAATATTACGATTTGGTTTTTTGGGTTGACATTTTTGCAATTTCGATATAAAATATAGTTTGAAATTTTATGCATGACAGGGACGGGAAGCCGCAGGCGGCATAAGAGAAGGAAAACCGGACGTTATATTCGGCGCAGGCGGCACGAAAGGGGTATATGAATTTATGACCGAACATAAAACTCTCTGTATGGGATGCATGGAGCCGCTTGAGCAGGCGGGGAAGTGCCCCTACTGCGGATACGAGGACGGAACGCCGCCCCCGACGGGATATCTTAAGCCCAAGACCGTGCTTGACGGGAAATATATCGTTGGAAAGCTTCTGCATAAAAACGGCGAATCCGCAGTCTATATCGGTTACGACAGGTCTACCGAGACAAAGGTCTGGGTCAGCGAATATATGCCGGACGCGCTCTGCGCCAGAGAAAAGGATTCCTCCGAGATAATAGTGAATCCGAGCTCCGTGGTACAGTATAAGAACTATATGTCGGAATACATCGAGCTTAATAAGGAGCTTTCAAGACTTCGCACCATGTCTCATATCACCGCGCCGAAGGATATGTTTTCCCAGAACAACACCGCGTATGTGATAACTCAGTACTCCGAAGCGGTAACGCTTAAGCAATATCTTGCCGACAACGCAGGGGAGCTGACCTGGGAGCAGGTAAAAAAGCTTTTCCCGCCGCTTCTCACTACTCTTAGCTGCATACATAACGCGGGACTTCTGCACCGTGGTATCAGCCTTGAGAATATTCTTGTCACCGACAGGGGAGAGCTTCTTTTAACAGGCTTTTCGATAGCGGCGGTAAGAACTGTAAATACCGATCTTGCGCCCGAGCTGTTCATGGGATATTCCGCGCCGGAGCAGTATTCGAGCTCGGAGTGGATAGGTACCTGGACCGACGTTTATGCGGTGGCGGCGGTAATGTACAGGCTTCTTACGGGATGCATGCCGACCGAGCCGATGGCAAGAGTCGGAAACGACGATCTTCTGGAGCCCGCGAAGATAAACTATAACGTTCCCGCGAACGTATCTAAGGTCATAATGCAGGCCATGCGCCTTAACTGCGACCAGAGGATAAGAACTGTCACGGATTTTGTCACAAAGCTTTTCGACCAGCCGAGCTATATGCAAAAGCTCCCGCCGACGGGCTCCACGCAGACGATACCGATCCAGGCGCCGAAAAAGACCCAGACAAAGCCGTCCAAGAAAAAGAAAAACAGAAAGCGCGCTCAGGCCGTCGCCAACGTCTTCATGATAATCGGAGCGCTGGTGCTGGTCGGGATAGTGATCGCGGCGTTTATAATGCTTGCAAGGATGCTTCTTCCCGATAACACCGTTCCGGATCTGACGATCCCTGGAGTCACGGTCTCCACGCCGCCCGTCGTAAGCTCCGCTCCGACCTCTCCCACGGAATCTGCGACTCTTCCCACGGTTTCCACAGCGCCGCCTACCGAAGCGCAGTCCGAACCTGCGACTCAGGCGGGAATGATATTTGCAATGCCGGATCTTTTAGGGAAGAGATACGACAGCGTAGTAAACAACTCGGTCTGGCAGGGCAAGCTTGAGCTTGAGCCGACATACGACTATACCGAAGAATACGAAAACGGCATGATCTACGAGCAGGATATCGAAAAGGGCACCGAGCTCACGGGTCTTACAAAGGTAAAGGTCAAGGTCTCAAAGGGACTTGCGGTAGTAAAGATCCCCGACTTCATGAGAGAAGACGGCACGAGAATGACCAAAGAAGAATACGCGGCCGAGCTTGACGCTCTGAATATAAAGTACGAATACAGCATGCAGGAGAGCTACGAGCTTTCTGACCTTGTTTTAGGAGTTTACTGCGCCGAGACAGGGGGAGAGGTAGGAGGAGATATCAACGTCGCGGAGGGGAATACTCTTATCGTCCAGGTTTCGGTATTTTCCCCGGAAATGGGAATCGCGGGATAGCGTTTTCCGATAAGAGCGCGGCGCTTTAACGGCTTAAACTGCATTTTGCGGGGTCAATTTGCCGCGGAAGCGATTTTGAGCTTTTGGTATTGGCTATTTGCACATAATAATTTCAAAAGAGTCGTCGATTTTCGGCGGCTCTTTGTTTTAAGATATCTTGACTTTAGGTCAAAGCTGTGATATTCTATTTTTAATAGCAATTTATCTCGCTTTACAACAAATCGGTATATCCTGTAAAATTTAAACGGCGCGCGTCGGAAGGCTTCGGCGCTTGCCGATAAATGGAGGAGTTTTGAAATGACAATCGGCTTATTGACAAGCGGAGGAGACGCTCCGGGTATGAATGCGGCGATCCGTTCCGTAACGAGATCGGCGATAGCAAGAGGCTTCAAGGTCATAGGTATCCGCAGAGGCTATCAGGGTCTTCTGGAAGGCGATATGTATGAGCTCGGCGCAAGAGACGTTTCGGATATCCTGCACCGCGGCGGCACTATGCTTTACACCGCAAGAAGCAAGGAATTCGCAACCCCCGACGGAGTCAGAAAGGCCAAGGAGGTCCTTGACAGCGCTGGGATCGATTCGCTTATAGTTATCGGAGGAGACGGAACCTACCGCGGCGCTCTTGATCTTTCAAGGCTCGGCGTTAGGTGCATAGGTATCCCGGGTACCATCGATAACGATATCGTCTGCACGGAGTATACGATCGGATTCGATACCGCGCAGAATACCGCGCTTGAGATGCTTGATAAGCTTAAGGACACCGAGATGTCGCATAATCGCTGCTCGGTCGTTGAGGTCATGGGAAGGAAGGCCGGACATATCGGCGTAAGAGTCGCGGCGGCGACCGGCGCTATCGACTGCCTTACCGTCGAAAGGCCTTACGATCTCGACGAGATCTGCCAAAAGATCATAGAGCAGAAAAACGCCGGAAAATCTCACTTCGAGCTTATTGTCGCCGAGGGAGTAGTCAGCAAGGACTTCACCTCCGACGATATAGCAAAATACATAGAAGCAAAGACCGGAGTAACGTCAAGAGCGACCGTTTTAGGGCATGTACAGCGCGGCGGCTCTCCCACCTGCTATGACAGAGTGATGGCGCTTAAGATGGGATACTACGCCGTGGAGCTTCTTTCAAACGGTATCTCTAACCGCATAGTCGCGGTAAGAAACGATAAGCTTGTGGACTTCGATATAGAGGAAGCGCTTAAGATGCAGAAGGGCTACGACGAAAAGCTCCACTCCGTCTTAAGGATCCTTTCGATCTGAGTTTGCATAAAAAATTAAAATAAAAACATTAAGAGTAGAATACCG
Source organism: uncultured Clostridia bacterium (assembly GCA_947588805.1). Classification (GTDB taxonomy): domain Bacteria; phylum Bacillota; class Clostridia; order Oscillospirales; family Ruminococcaceae; genus Faeciplasma. The sequence continues at coordinate 79,490 of CANPYR010000001.1, read as the reverse complement.
AGCGTAAGAGTCATAACCGAGCCGTTTAGTCTGCGTTGATAATGCGTGAAAAAACGGTCGGCATGATCGGAGTGTTGGGCGGACGGGGAGTTGCCGCCTGAACGAATGCGGAAAACGTATTGAGAAAATAATCGTTTAGATCTGCTGCGGTTCGGTATTCGCATCCCGCTTGATTTGCCTCATATAGCGCCTTTCAAAGGGCTTTTTCCGCATTTTAAGCAGGCTCGCTGTTTTTAAAGTAAGGAGGACGCCTTATGAAAGGCTTTTTCAATCTCTTCAGGCGCTCGGCGCTTGAGCTTAAAAACATTCGCTGCCTTGTTGCGACCGCGATGCTGATAGCGCTCGACATAGTAATTAAGCTGACGGTGGATATCCACACGAGCGAAACGCTTCATATTTCCTTCGCATTCGTAGCGCTTTCGACTATCTCGATGCTCTTCGGCCCGACCGTAGGCTTCACCGCAGGGATAATTACCGACCTTCTCGGATTCATCCTCAAGCCCTCCGGAGCTTTTGATATCCGCTTCACGCTGATAGAAGGTCTCGGAGCTCTTATCTACGGAATATTTTTATATAACGCCAAAAACGACAAATGGTTCGTCCCGCGCGTTATAGCTGCTAAGACTACAGTCGTGGCGGTATGTAATTTGTGGCTGACGACATGGGCGGTAGCTTCCTTAGCGGGCAAAGGCTTTTTAGCCATGTTCCCGGCGAGGGCGATAAAAAATCTCGTCCAGCTGCCTATAGATATCATAATCCTCTCGCTGCTCCTTCCTCTGATTTTGAAGGCATGGCTGTCCGTTCCCGGAAATAAGCGGGTAACGGATGAAAAGCTCTTATTCAGCGACGCTAACACCGGAAAAGCGATGATAACTCTCGTGGTTCTTATAATGGTAGTGGTATGCAGCCTTGCGTACGCGGCGCAGTACCTCAGCGACCAGATAAAGGATCTTAAGTCGCAGATAAGCTCGCAGCAGGATGAGATAGATAAGCTTGATGCCGAGATAGGAGATTTATACAGCCGACTTGATCTTGAAAGACCGGAGCCGGCGGCCGAGGAATAAAGGATAATACGGATAAATAATATAAATTCGTTCGCGCGGGTTTCTGCGCGGGGAGGTAGAATATGAGCGTAACCGAGCTTTCAGAGGAAGACAGAATTTTCAGAGCGGAGGTTTATAAAGAACTGACCGAGAAGATAATACCGTTCTGGCGCGGCTTAAGAGACGATGAAAACGGCGGTTATATAGGATTTGTGGACTGTGATCTTAAGCGCGATCCCATGGCGGAGCGAGGGTGTATATTAAACAGCAGGATACTCTGGTTTTTCTCGGAAGCTTATATGTATTTTAATGATCCCGAGCTTCTTTCCGAAGCGGATCACGCGTATGAAATGCTTAAAAGGATGACCGACAGCGAAAACGGCGGGGTATACTGGTCCATAGCCCCCGACGGAAAGATAGTAGACGGTACTAAGCACACATATAATCAGGCGTTTGCTATATATGCGCTCTCCGCTTACTACCGAGCAAGCGGGAAAAATGAAGCTCTTAAGAGAGCGAACGAAATTTTTGAGGTCATAGAGACTAAATGCAGAGACGGCGGGGGATATCTTGAAGCCTTTACGGTTGACTGGAAGCCCGCGGGAAACGATAAGCTTTCGGAAAACGGCGTTGAAGCCGGAAGAACTATGAATACTATCCTGCACGTTATGGAAGGCTATACCGGGCTTTATGAAGCTTCGGGGAGCGAAAGAGTAAGAGAACGCCTTATTTATATCGAGGATATCTTTTACACGAAGATTTATAATAAAAAGCTCAGAAGGCAGGATGTATTTTTTGACAAAGACTATAATTCGCTTATAGATCTTCACAGCTTCGGCCACGATATAGAAACCTCCTGGCTTATTGGGCATACTCTTGATCTTCTTAACGATCAAAGGCTTAACGAAGAGATCCGTCCCGCGCTTCTTGAAATGGCTGAGCATACTTTCGAGACGGCGTTTACAGAGAACGGTTTTTGCAACGAAAGCGAGAACGGAAAGATAAATACCGTGAGGATATGGTGGGTGCAGGCCGAAGCGCTTTTGGGATTTCTTAACGCATACGAAAAGACCGGGGACATAAAATTCAGAAACGCCTACCTGAGCCAGTGGAGATATATCCGCGACGTGATATCCGATAAGCGCGAGGGTTCGGAATGGTTCTCGGAGGTATATGAGGACGGCACGCCGTCCCGAAAGCCGATAGTGGAGCCGTGGAAATGTCCCTATCACAACGGCAGGATGTGCCTTGAAATACTTAAAAGGGGATAGGGAGATATGAAATCCTAAGGCACCACCGCGCAATTAGCGGCTAACGCCTTTTTGGCGCATCTGCGAATAAACGCGGGGTTTTATCCAAGAGGACGAGTGGGCGGTCGTTTATGTCCACGAAGTCCGATTGGGAATAAAACCAGCTTTTATTGCATATTTTTCGTCATATTTCACAAAAATCCTCGCTAATACACAAAGTATTAGCTCCGGTTTTTGTTTCATCTGACAAAAAATCTGACTGCGTATCTGCACCAAAATAATTGTGCGGTGGTGCCCTACTTCCGGAGCGGGGGCGAATTATGCGCGAAATAATTATTACCGAAAACGACGCGGGACAGCGTGCGGACAGGTTTATCAGAAAAGCGCTTCCCGCACTGCCGGACGGCAGGATGTATAAATATATCCGTTCCAAGGATATAAAGCTGAACGGAAAGCGACTTGAGATCTCAACGCGATTAAACGCCGGCGACGTGATGCGATTTTATATCCCGGACGAGTATTTCACCGAAGCTCCGAAAAAGCCCGAGACCGAAGAAGCGGGCGATATCCGGGCGGTTTATGAGGATGAAAATATTCTGATCGTATATAAGCAGGCGGGGCTTGTGGTTCACGAGGATAACGAGAATTCTCCCGATACGCTTATAGCGAGGATAACGGCATATTTAAAGAAAAAAGGGGAGTACGTCCCCGAAAACGAACACAGCTTCGCCCCGGCGCTCTGCAACAGAATAGACCGAAACACCGAAGGGCTTGTTATTTGCGCTAAAAACGCTTCCGCGCTTCGGGAGATGAATCTTCTCATCAGGCAAAGAAGCGTAGAAAAGATATATCTTTGCGTGACTGCCGGTATCCCGAGGGAGCCGGAGGGGATAATAAAAACATATCTTGAAAAATCCGAAAGCGAAAACACGGTATATGTAAAAAAGGAAAAAACTCCCGGAGCTAAGTCGGCTGTTACGGAATATAAGGTGCTCGATACCCGCGACAGCCTTGCGCTTTGCGAGGTAAGGCTCCACACCGGAAGGACTCATCAGATAAGGGCGCATATGGCGTATATAGGCTGTCCTCTTTTAGGGGACGGAAAATACGGTAAAAACGTTCCGAACAGAAAATATCGCGCCAAATCCCAGGCTCTTTGCGCGTATAAGCTCAGATTCGTAGTTTCGGATAACGCTTCGCCGCTAAGATATCTTGACGGGCTCACTGTAAAGGCTCCCGAGCCGGAGTTTGTGAAAAAATATTTTTCGTAATAAGCAATAATTTAAACAGCTAAAAAAATAAAACAAAAACTGAAAGGCGGTTAAAAAATGGAATACCAATATCTCACCAAAGGCACCTGCTCGCGTCAGATAAATCTTGAAATAGAGGACGGAGTTATCAGGTCTGTAGAATTCATCGGCGGCTGCAACGGAAACCTCAAGGGGATCTCAAAGCTTGTGACCGGTATGAAGGTAGAGGACGTAATTTCAAAGCTTGAGAATACCAAGTGCGGGATGAAAAACACTTCCTGCCCCGACCAGCTCGCCAAGGCTCTCAAGGAATATCAGGAAAAGAACAAGTAAAGGCATACAGCTTTACAGTATTCTGACCGACTGAAATGCGGCGCGGATAACACCGAGCCGTCATTTTCATGCATATTTTAAATCTTTCTAAGAACATTAGCAGGATCTTAGAAAATGGAAATAATTCGGATAAAACAGGTGCTGTCGGTCAGCGGAAATCATGAAATTTGTGCAATCTTAACGTAAAGACCTTATATATTGATATATTTTCTTATATTTTGCCTGTTTACAAATCCGAACTTTTGAGTATAATATAAATAGAAAATTTAATTCGACTGTGTTTATGTTTGATACGACACTTTCTTTATGACTTCTTCATAATATAATGTTCCAAGTAAATGGTTCTGCGGGAGAGCGAGCGATCGTTCTCCCGCAGGGCTTTTTGTTGAATTTTTACGCGAAAAATTTTCAAAAAGGGTCTTTTCAAATCGAAAAAAGTGTAGTATACTGTAATCTGTAAGGAGTAGGTGAGAGCATGCAGAAAATTTTGGGATATATGAGAAGAGCGATAACGGAGTTTGATCTTTTGCAGGACGGAGACAGGGTTGCGGTAGGAGTTTCCGGAGGAAAGGACAGTTTAGCGCTTCTTATCGGTCTTGCAAGACTCAGAAGCTTTATAGGGATCGATTATAACGTCGTCGCGATAACGCTCGACCCCTGCTTCGGCGGGACGGAGGGGGACTATTCCGCTGTAAGCGAGCTTTGCGACAGGCTTGGGGTGGAATATATTCTTGAAAGAACGAGGATAGGGGAGATCGTATTTGACGTAAGAAAGGAAGAGCACCCATGTTCATTATGCGCAAAGCTCAGGCGCGGAGCGCTTCATAACGCCGCAAAGAAGGCGGGATGCAATAAAGTCGCCCTCGGGCATCATTTTAACGACGCTGCGGAGACGTTTGTGATGAACCTGTTCATAGAGGGAAGAATAGGCTGTTTCGCGCCGAAAAGCCATCTTGACCGCAGGGATATAACGGTTATAAGGCCGCTTGTATTCGCGCCGGAATCTGAGATAAAAAGAGCTTTAAGGCGAGAGGGGATAGAGGTAGTAAAATCGAAATGCCCTGCTGACGGGCATACAAAGCGGGAGGAAATAAAGGAATTTCTTGCGGATATGGAGCGCCGCGACCACGGCTTTACGGACAGGATTTTCGGGGCGATGAGAAGAGCAGGGATAGACGGCTGGGGATTCAAAGAGGAAGGAATCGGTACTGAGGATAAGAGATAGCCTTAAAGAGCGAACTATTTGGAGGGCTGAATATGAAACTGATGTTCATAGGCGACGTAGTCGGAGCGGTCGGGTGCCAGTTTCTCGCTTCAAAGATAAAGGAGCTGAGGATAAGATACGGCGCGGATGTTTTAGTGGTAAACGGTGAGAATTCCGCTTCCGGAAACGGCGTTACAAACGTTTCGGTCGGGGCTCTCACACGTCTCGGCGCGGACGTAATCACAACCGGAAATCACGCCTTTAAAAGGCATGAAGCGCACACGGTATACGACGAGGTCCCGCACCTTATCCGTCCCGCGAACTATTCCGACGAGGTGTACGGCAGGGGATACTTCATACTCGATATGGGACGGACGCAGATAGCGGTGATAAATCTTTTAGGGACTTCGTTCATGGAGCCGCTTGAAAATCCCTTCAGGACAATAGACAGGATACTTTCGGAAATAGATACCGATAATATTTTTCTTGACTTTCACGCCGAAGCCACGGCCGAAAAGAAAGCTCTGGGATATTATTTAGCGGGAAGAATAACCGCTCTTTTCGGCACGCATACTCATGTCCAGACAGCGGACGAACAAATTCTTGACGGCGGCACCGCATATATTACGGACGTAGGAATGACCGGCCCGGAGGAATCGGTTCTCGGAGTCGCAAAGGAGCTTGCGATCGAAAAGATGAGACTTCAGATTCCGGTCAGGTTTTATGAAGCGAAAACGCCCTGCTTTATCTGCGGGGCGGTAGTTGAGTTTGATGAAAAGACGGGAAGGGCTTTAAGCATAGAAAGGATATGTGAAAGATGAAAAAGGCGGCGGGGATCGCAGCGGCGGCAATAGCGGCGCTTGCGGCGATAATAATAGTAATACTTCTTATCGGGAGCCTTAGAACGGCGTTTATGCCGACTCCGACTCAGTACGAAAACAGCGTTTGGAGATCCGAGGACGGAAAATTGACTCTGAATGTATATGAATACGACGAAAACGAGCTGCAATGCAGAGCGGAGCTTATTTATGAGGATAAGATCTATTCCGTATACGACAGCACACGCGGAGAGCTTACCGTAAGATCGGATAACGGAACCGACGGCTGGCTCAGATCAAAATGCGACGAAAAGGGCTTTACGGTGATACTGAACCGAAGCGGAGAGCTTGAATATTCAAAAGAGTACGGCGGATCTCAGAAGGTAAAATTCATCCGAGAATGATCCTGACTGCAAATACCGAAAGGAAAAAAGCGGTGATATCTCCCGCAAGCGCGGCTATAACTGCCTTGCGGGATCTTTTTGCCTTCACGGCCCCGAAATATATCGCTACGGTATAAAACGTAGTTTCGGTCGAAGCCGCCATCACAGAAGCCGTTCTCCCGGCAAAGCTGTCCGGGCCGCAGTCTTTTAGAATTTCTCCAAGAAGCGTGAGAGCGCCGCTTCCGGAGATAGGTCTTAAGAGCGCGAGCGGAAGGCACTGTACAGGTATCCCGAGCCTTCCCGCCAAAGGACTTAACAGCCCGGTTATCATTTCCAAGATCCCCGAAGCCCGAAGCGCCGCTACCGACAGCGTCACAAAGCATAACGTCGGCAAAAGCCCGAATGCTGTCCTGAGCCCGTCCTCAGCGCCCTTAGTAAACGCCGAAGCTACGTCGGTACGCTTTATAAGCCCGTAAATAAGTATCCCGCAGACGATCCCGACTACGATAACGGAGCTAACGTCCACCTTCCAAAACCTCCGCAGTAATGAGCGCGACCAAAAGCGAAGCCGCCGAAACCAAGATCACGCAGGGGAGTATCTCCATAGGCGAACGGCTGCCGGAAGAAAGCCGAAGCGCAGCCACGGTGGTCGGGATGATCTGTAACGAGCAGGCGTTTATGACCGCAAGAAGAGTCATGTTTTTCGTGGGCTTATCCCCGGCGCGCTCTTCCTCCTCAAGCAGCTTCATCGCGCTGAGACCGAGCGGCGTGGCGGCGTTTCCGAGCCCCAAGAGATTTGCAGTGATATTTAATGCTATGGCGTTCGTCGCTTTGCTGTCACGGTTTAAACCTTTAAAAATTTTGTTGATTAAAGGTTTCATAGCTTTAGTCAATAATTCTGAGAGCCCCGATTCGTTAGCGACGTTTACAAGTCCTCCCCATACCGCCATCGCTCCGCACATGCCGATAACAAGTGTTACAGCGCTGCTTCCGCACTCTGTTACAGCGTTCGCAACAGCGGAAAGAGTGCCCGCTTTTACAGAATATAGCGCTGAAACCAAAAAAAGAAAAATTGTCAAAAACCCCACTTTTTCACCTACTTTTAGTCGTTTTTTGTATATTTTTATGTATTGACAAACGATGTGATTTATGTTAATATATCTCAAACAGATATTTAATATGTTGAGCATTTAAAAAAATGCTCATATTATGTCCGGCCGGCGCCGAGTACCTGTTTTACCAAGGCGATACTGAAGTATTTTTTACTGCAGCCAACCAAACAAACATCACGATGTATCAAAGGAGGACAATCATGAAATCAACCGGAATCGTAAGAAAAGTGGATGAACTGGGGAGAATAGTCGTTCCTATGGAGCTTCGTAAGACGCTTGACATCAAGGAGAAGGATCCTATCGAGATTTTTACCGATGGCGACAATATCGTTCTTCGTAAGTTCAATGACAGCTGCATCTTCTGCGGCTCGGACGAGGACGCCGTCAGGTATGAAGGCAAGATAGTATGCAAAAAGTGCCTTGATCAGCTCAAGAGTTTCTGATTTGGAAGAAGCTGTTTTCGCGACTCACTAATCTTATTCAGTATCGGACAATTTTATTCCGACGTCGACCGTCCTGTTTATAAGCGGGACGGTCGTTTTTACGTTTTCCGGGGATGATTATGCCTGAAATCACGCCCGTCCGCGCTACACTTGACTCCGCGCGGCTTCCGTGTTATAATATCCCAAAACCCGAGAAAAGAGATGATCGAATGTTAAAACCCGCGCGTTTAAGACGCGGCGATAAAGTCGCGGTCGTAAGCCTTTCAAAAGGCATGCTCGGCGAAGAGAGATTTATTCATATTCTTGATATCGCCCGAGAGCGGCTTGAAAGCGAATTCGGACTTGAGGTCAAGGTCATGCCTAACGCCTTAAAGGGTATATCTTGGCTGTTTGACCACCCCGAAGCGCGCGCCGAGGATCTTATGGAAGCGTTCCGAGACAACTCCGTAAAGGCGATAATCTGCGCGATAGGCGGCGATGATACGATTCGTCTTTTGCCGTATATAGATTTTGAAGCGATAAAGAATAATCCCAAAATATTCATGGGATTTTCCGATACAACCGTCAACCACTTCATGATGTACAAAGCAGGTCTTGTAAGCTACTACGGCGGCAGTCTGATGTGCAACTGGGGAGAGTATGTGGAGATAAATCCCTACACCGAGAGCGCGTTTAAGAGGGCGTTTTTTGAGCCTGCGTCAAGCTTTGAGATCCTGCCCGCGGGATTTGAATGCTTTGACGACGACCAGAAGGTACAGTGGAAAAAGGAATGCTCCGGAGTGATACGCGAAAGGATCCCTGATACTAAGTGTCACGAGGTCTTGCAGGGCGCGGGAAAGGTTTCGGGAAGGCTCTTGGGCGGCTGTATAGAAACTTTCGTGGATATAATCGGAACGTCACTTTGGCCGGATTTGGAGGAGTGGAGAGGGAAGATTTTATTTATCGAGACCTCAGACTCCGAGCGCGGAAACGAATACCCCGAAGCGCTTTTTGTGTGGATACTGCGAAATCTATGCTCTCAGGGTATCCTCGGCGTTGTCAACGGGATAATCATGGGAAAGCCGCCGCTTCGGGAAAAGTATGAGGACTACAAAAAGCTTCTTTATGACTTTGTTTCGGATGAAGCCGGAAGAAAGGACCTCCCGATTTTTTATAACGTAAACTTCGGACACGCATACCCGATTGGGATCGTACCCTACGGACTTATGTGCGAGCTTGACTGCGAGAAAAGAAGTATATCCGTGACCGAAGCGCCGACGGTATGACGGAATGAAGAGAAATTTTTCATACTGCTCTCTAAGACGGATAAAATTATCAGATCAAGGCTTCCACTTTAAAATTTTCTCTTGCATATTTTGAGGATATGTGGTAAAATAAAATTCAGAATTTATATTCGGAGGAATTTTTATGACGCAGGAATTTGTAAGAGAAATTCTCGATACGCAGGACGTGATATATTTTCCGTTCTGCGATTGGTTGTTTCCGAACGGACTAAAGATAAATAACGTAATTTTCAGCGTCCCATGGTTCAACGGCACAGCTATCGACGTATACTGGTACGGTTTTCTGATAGCTTTCGGTATGCTTTTGGCTGTAATATACGCTTCACGAAGGACTCGATCCTTCGGTCTTGACGGCGACAGCGTTTTGGACGTTGTTCTTTCGGGGCTTGTCGGCGGCATCTTAGGCGCGAGGGCGTATTATGTAATATTCAGCCTTCCGCACTACATGACCGACGAGGGAGGGCTTGATATCGCGGCGGTGCTGAGGATACGCGACGGAGGGCTCGCCATCTACGGCGGCGTTATAGGCGCGCTGATATTCGGAGCAATAGTAGCGAAGATAAGAAAAGTGCGGCTTTTGCCGATGCTTGACTTAGCGGGTCTCGGGCTTCTGATCGGGCAGTGCCTTGGGCGCTGGGGGAACTTCTTCAACCAGGAAGCCTTCGGCTCAAAAACTACTCTTCCTTGGGGAATGACTTCAAACTCGATACTTAACGATCTCTACTTCTTCTACTACCCCGAAAACACGAGCATAATCACAAACCGCGCGACGGAGATGGTAGCGCACCCCTGCTTCTTATACGAATCGCTCTGGTGCCTTGCGGGCTTCATCTTCCTGCACTTCTATTCCAAGAAATTCCGCAAATTTGACGGCGAAATCTTTTTGTTATATATCGGCTGGTACGGCGCGGGAAGATTCTGGATAGAACACTTAAGAACCGACAGTCTCTATATCCCGAACACCCCGTTCAAGGTCTCTCAGCTTGTCGCCGGGACCTGCGTGCTGTTCGCGGTAGTGCTTTTGATAATAAACTATCTCCAGATAAAAAAGAACGGTATACGCCTGTACCGTGATTCCGAGGAGTCAATAGCGATTTTGAAGGCTGCGGACGATAAGAAAAAGAAAGTAGATAAAAACGCCGAGCTGAGCGAGCATATCCTTTCGGAAGAGACAGAGGAAAGCGAAGCTTCGGAGAATCCCGAAGAGCCGGAAGAATCCGAAGAAGCCGCAGCCGAATCAGAGGGCGAGCCTGCGGAGCCGGATGAAAATACCGAGACTGAAGAGAAAGATATAACGGATATAACGGATATAGCCGGCGAAAATTCGGGGGAGGAATAACATGAATCTTATAGACGGTAAAAAAATAGCCGCGCAGACGAGGGAAAGAATAAAAGCGGAGACCGAGGAGCTTGTAAAAAAGACGGGAGTAACTCCCGGGCTTGCGGTGATACTCGTAGGGGACGATCCCGCGTCCGCAGTATATGTAAAAAACAAGACCAAGGACTGCGCGGAGGTAGGTTTCCGCTCTTTTGAGCATATTCTTCCGGCTTCTGCCACCCAAGAAGAGCTTATGTCTCTTGTCGGAGAGCTTAATAAAGACACAGCGGTACACGGTATTTTATGCCAGCTTCCGCTTCCTAAGGGCCTTAACGAGCGTGAGATCATTAACGCGATAGAGCCGAAAAAGGACGTGGACGCGTTCCACCCCTCAAACGTAGGAAAGATAATGATAGGAAACTACGATTTTCTTCCCTGCACCCCAGCCGGAGTGATGGAGCTTATCCACTCCTCGGGCGTAAGCGTAAGCGGTAAAAAGTGCGTGGTTATAGGCAGATCGAATATAGTCGGAAAGCCTATGGCGATGCTTCTTTTGCATGAAAACGGGACGGTCACTGTTTGCCATTCAAAAACGGTAGATCTTAAAGCCGAAACGCTTCAGGCTGATATTTTGGTAGCGGCGGTAGGAAAAGCGAAGATGATAAAAGCGGATATGGTAAAGGAAGGCGCGGTGGTAATAGACGTAGGTATGAACAGGGACGAAAACGGAAAGCTCTGCGGCGACGTTGATTTTGAGGAAGTCAAGGAAAAGGCTTCGTATATCACCCCGGTCCCCGGAGGAGTAGGGCCTATGACGCGAGCGACGCTCATGCAGAACACCCTTACCGCATATAAGCTTGCGATGGGATTAGAGTAAGACGGCGGCCGCTGTGAAAATTTAAATAAACGGATAAAAAATTTTAAAAAACTACTTTACAAATACCGAAATTTGTGGTAGAATACAAAATGTTGAGCCACGGCGAAGTCCGTCTCATATAAACCTCCCTCGCAGACCGCGGGTAAAGCCATCCGGAAAGATCCTGCCGCGGCCTATGATCGCAGGAATAATTTTAACGAAAGGGGATCAGAGTAATGCTTTTGAAGGAAGAAAAGACAGCTATCATCGAAGCCAACAGACTGAGCGAGAACGATACCGGCTCTCCTGAGGTCCAGATCGCGATTCTTTCCAAGAGGATCGCGGATCTTACCGAGCATCTTAAGCTCCATAAGAACGACCATCACTCCCGCCGCGGGCTTCTCAAGATGGTAGGCCGCCGCCGTAACCTTCTTAACTACCTCCAGCGCACCGATATCGAGCGCTACAGAGCTATCGTAGAAAAGCTCGGCTTAAGAAAGTAAGAAAGCAAAGGCAAAACGTTTTTACGGTGATCGGCGGCGAGGTTTCGTCAGCCGATCGCCGGACGGATGCTTTAGGCGAAATTAAAACTGTATCAAAAATGTATTAAAGTATTTTCAAGCGGCGTTTTTTAGTAATAAGCTGAAAAACCGTACAGGATACGGCTTCTGAACTTATTGCTAAAACGCGCTTGAAGATACCTAAAAATTTATTTTTTAGGAGGACGTAAATTTATGGCAATGTCAGAGATCAAGCAGTTTGACAGATACAGAAAGTTTGAAACCGTGTTTGCGGGCCGTCCGCTCGTCGTCGAGACGGGAAAGACCTGCGAGCTTTCAAACGGTTCCTGCTGGGTACGCTACGGCGAGACCACAGTGATGTGCAACGTCACGGCGTCGGTAAAGCCGAGAGAGGGAGTTGATTTCTTCCCGCTTTCGGTCGATTTTGAGGAAAGACTTTATTCCGTCGGAAAGATCCCGGGAAGCTTCACCAAGCGCGAGGGCAAGCCTACCGATAAGGCTATTCTCACTTCAAGAATGGTAGACCGTCCGATAAGACCCCTCTTCCCGAAGGACATGCGTAACGACGTATCGGTTGTCATGACCGTTTTGTCGGTAGATCCCGAATGCAGCCCCGAGATCGCGGGCATGCTCGGAACCTCTATCGCGATTTCCATTTCGGATATCCCGTGGGCGGGTCCTATCGCCGGAGTGAACGTAGGACTTATTGACGGAGAATTTGTTCTCAATCCCTCCCAGTCCCAGAAGGCGGTAAGCCGTCTTAACCTTACCGTAGCCGGGACCATGGAGAAGATAGTAATGATAGAAGCCGGAGCCGACGAGGTTCCCGACGATCAGATGCTCGACGCTATCAAGACCGGACATCAGGAGATCAGAAAGATGGTTGAATTCATCAATCAGATCAGGTCCGAGGTCGGAAAGCCTAAGTTTGAATTTGAGTCGATGGACGTGGATCACGATCTCTTCGACGCTATTGAAGAAATGGCCGCCGAGGACGTAAAGGCCGCTCTCGATACGGATGATAAGAACGTAAGAGAAGCAAGACTCCAGCCCATCAAGGACGCTATTCATGAAAAGTACGACGAGCAGTATCCCGAGCAGCTCGCGATGATAGACGAGTGCATCTATAAGCTCCAGAAGAAGATAGTAAGAAACTGGCTCTATGAGGGTAAGCGCGTTGACGGAAGAGGACTCGATCAGATAAGACCTCTCACCGCCGAGGTAGGAGTAGTGCCGCGCGTACACGGTTCCGGACTCTTCACAAGAGGACAGACTCAGGTACTTTCGATAGCGACTCTCGCCTCCGTGAGCGAAGCTCAGAAGCTTGACGGCATCGACGACGAGGAAGAGAAGCGCTATATGCATCACTACAACTTCCCGAGCTATTCCGTCGGCGAGACAAAGCCCTCACGCGGCCCAGGAAGACGTGAAATAGGCCACGGCGCTCTTGCGGAAAAGGCCCTCGTTCCGGTTCTTCCGTCTGTTGAGGAATTCCCCTACGCGATAAGAGTCGTATCCGAGGTTCTTTCCTCCAACGGTTCCACGTCTCAGGGCTCTATCTGCGGCTCGACTCTTGCTCTTATGGATGCCGGCGTTCCGATCAAGGCTCCCGTAGCAGGAATCTCCTGCGGACTTATAACCCGCGACGACGGTTCCTTCCAGACGATGGTAGATATCCAGGGTCTTGAGGACTTCTTCGGGGATATGGACTTCAAGGTGGGCGGCACTCACAAGGGTATTACCGCCATCCAGGTAGATATAAAGGTAGACGGTCTGACTTACGATATAATTGCGGAAGCGTTCGCTAAGACTCATAAGGCTCGCGACTACATCCTTGACGAGATAATGGCGAAGGCGATCGCAGAGCCGAGACCGGAGGTTTCTAAGTGGGCGCCGAAGATGTTCAACACCAAGGTTCCTACGGATAAGATCGGAGACGTTATCGGAAAGTCCGGTAAGGTTATCCAGAAGCTTCAGGCTGACTTTGAGGTCCAGATCGACGTAGAAGAGGACGGCTCGGTATTCGTAAGCGGTCTCAACGCTGAAAAGGCCAAGGCTGTTATCGATATCGTGAATACCATCGCGAACGGGCCTGAGATCGGAGCCATTTATCGCGGAAAGGTAGTAAAGATCATGAGCTTCGGCGCGTTCGTAGAGATCGTCCCCGGAGTTGACGGAATGGTTCATATCTCCAAGCTTGAAAGCCACCGCGTCGAGAGGGTAGAGGACGTAGTCTCGATAGGCGACGAGATCATAGTCAAGGTGACTGAGATCGACGATCAGGGCAGGATCAATCTTTCAAGAAAAGACGCTCTTGCCGAGCTTGAAGCGAAAAAGAAGAACAGATAAAATCTAAAGACAAAAATTTCCGGAGTCGTAATTGGCTCCGGATTTTTATGCCAAAAATTATTCCTCAACCTCTTCGGCAACGTCGAATCTTGTGAATGATACCGACATAGCGCCGTATTCAAGGTGCTCCGGGATCCCGGACTTAGATACGGTCAAAGCATAAGCTTCGCCGTCGATATCCCCGGAAGCAAGAAGATTTTCATCCCCGACTATCACCCCTAAAGGCGCGGCGGCAAGCCTGTCAAAAGCTCGGATAGCGATGTTGATAACCGATCCCGCAGGGAATTTGTCCCGGTCGAAAGAGAAGCTCAGCCCCTTAAATCCCGGAGTGACAGTATCACCTTCGATTGTAAATGTAAGTCCCTTTACAGCAGCGGGAGACATGACCTCGGCCTGCCAGCGGCCCTCTGAGAATCGGTTGAGACATACTGTGTAAACGGTTTCACCGACGGTAATATCCGCGTCGGCGCTGAAACAGCCCGGAAGAGTTATCTCGCCGGACGGAGATTTTGCGCAGGATACAAGAAGCAGGGCGACAATTAAAAACGCTAAAATTTTTTTCAAGAATATCACACTCCATATTTCTTGAAAAGCCCCGGCAGCTCCGCGATGATATCGCTCGGCAAAACTCCTCTCGTACCGAATTTTCTGACCGCCCTTTCGCAGGCGAGCCCGGAAACGCTCACGCCTATGATCGAAGCTGTTTCAGCCGAATACCCCTGCGCCGCGAAGGAGGAAATTATTCCCGCAAGCATATCTCCGCTGCCGCCCCTCGCGAGCCCGCAGTTTCCGCTCACTGAAAGATAAAATCTGTCGGAAGCGACGACGGTGGAGGAAGATTTAGCAACGACTACAGCCCCTGTTTCCCGATGAATCTTTTTAGCATATGTAAAGCGTTCATACTTTACGTCGCTTACGGAAGCTCCGGAAAGCCTTGCAAGTTCTCCGACGTGGGGAGTTAAGATAAGCGCCTTGGCTTTTCTTTTTCTGAGACATTCTATGCGGGAGCTTGCAATATTTATTCCGTCCGCGTCCAAAATTATAGGACATTCCGAATTTTCCAGAACTAATTCAAGGAGCCTTTTACATCCCTCGCCCTGTCCGAGACCGCTTCCTATAAGAACCGCAGAAGCCGATTTTATCATGCTTACAATCTCGCCGGTGTGTTCGTCCGGGGAAATAAATCCCGAGCCGTCGGAGGGCAGGGGATATAACGTCGCTTCTCGAACTGAGGAAGAAAGCGCCAAAGCCGCCGCGTTGGTGGTTACAGCGGTAACGATTCCCGCTCCGCATCGAAGCGCGGAAAGCGCGGAAAGCTGCAACGCTCCCGGATATCTGTCCGAGCCGCCTATAATTATAAGCTTGCCGAAATCGCCCTTGTGGCTGTTATAAGCCCTGGGCCTGACAAGCTTAATTACTTTACACGGATCGATTATCTCCATATCCCCGTTCGGCGAGCTTCGCTTAATTACTTCGCGCCTGATCGGGATATTTTTATCAAATGCTGTTTTTTCAGCCTTTTTAAAGCTTTCTTCGGTGATAAATCTTTTCATTTTCTCAATATGCGATTACGATCGCAGTGGCAGTAAATTCCGTGTGAGTGATGCTGACTGTAAAGTTTAATCCCTTTGCAGCCTTTTCGGCGGTATCTTTAAGCTTAAGATAAGGCGCGCCCTTTTCATCCCTTAAAACCGAGATATCGTTCCACTTAAGTCCCGCCATACCCGTCCCCAAAGCCTTTGAAAACGCTTCCTTCGCCGCAAAATTCCCGGCGTACGATTCCGCGCGCCTGCCGTTTAAAAGCTCTATTTCCTCATCCGAATAGACTCTTTTAACAAACGCGGGTTTTTCAATAGCCTTAGCGACTCTTTTTATCTCGACCGAATCTATCCCGACTCTCATGACAGCTTAGGAAGGTAGGGGGTTATAGCTTCAAGCGTGCGCTCGTCGGGCGTGAACCATAAAACCGCTTTTCCGAGCTCGGCGTCGCTGAAAACTATCGAATAGCATTCTCCTTCTCCTCTTACGTCTATCTCGGAAGCGTCCCTTTCATCCCGCTGACCTCTTGAAAACGCTTCAGCGGAGCGAAGCTTGAAGGAGATAAGCGATTTACGCGAGCGCTTGTTATAGATCTTATCTATCTGCATCTCTCCGTCCGCGATTATGTATTCATACTCGACGTTGAGCCGCCCGGCGAGCCATATGCCGCCCCAGACTATCCCGATTCCGATTAAAATCCCGAGCTCTGTCAGAAGCCATATCCCGCTTATAAATCTCAGCGCTCCGATAATTACAATCGCGAGAGTCACCGAGCTCAGAATTATTATTATCTTTTTGATCATGTCCTCGGGATAGGACGGCCTTTTTACTAACTGTTCCCTTAATCCTTCCATTTTTTGCACCTCTCAGACTGTGATCCCGCCGTTCACCGAAAGCACCTGACCTGTGATAAACGACGATTCCTCGCTTGCTAAAAACGCTGCGGCCTTTGCGACCTCCTCTGGACTTCCGAGCCGCAAAAGGGGAGTATCCTCCGAAAGCTCCGCAAGCGTTTCTTCGGTAAGCTCTTTGTTCATATCCGTTTTTATTACCCCGGGGGATACGCAGTTCACCCTTATCCCCGAAGGTCCGAGCTCCTTAGCGAGTGCTTTTGTAAAGCCTATAAGCCCCGCCTTGGAAGCAGAATATACCGCTTCGCACGACGCGCCCACCTCTCCCCACATCGAAGCTATGTTAATAATGCAGCCGCTTTTTTTGGGGATCATTTGCTTTGCGGCTTCACGGGAGCAAAGTATCGCTCCGGTGAGGTTTATGTCTAAAACTCTTTTAATTTCATCAGCGCTCATGTCCTGCAAAAGCCCGATATAACTCACTCCGGCGTTATTTACAAGAACGTCTGCCCCGCCGTAGGATCTTGCGGTCTCAAAAAGCTTTTTTACGTCCTCCTCCGAGGAAACGTCGGCCATGCAGGTAACCGCCCGTCCTCCTAAGCGGATAATTTCTTCTTTGGTTTTTTCCGCTTCGGCTTTTGAAGAACGGTAGTTTACGATCACAAAATACCCGAGCCGAGAAAGAGAAATAGCCGTCGCCCGGCCTATGCCGCGAGAGGAGCCTGTAACGATCGCTGTCAAAACCTTCACCTCAAAAGCCCGCTTTGGTCGGCGGGCGAAATTTAATTTTAAGCTTGATATATCAGTCCTGCTCTATCCAGTACACCGTGACGTAATATTCTCCGAGATCCGTCGTCCAGTACGCATAAGCGTGCTTTGAAAATGAAATAAGCTTGTCCGAGTCGGTCATGACTTCGCAGTACGTCCAGCCCTTAGAATACGCGTCCTCCTGGATGGCTTCTATCTCGCTTTTTTTGCTTGCGTAAAGGCCGTTTTTCACAAAATAGTTGAGATCGTCATATTCCGCTGCCGGCCAAGCGCTGTGATCCCACTGATGAAGCGTCTCCATCGCCGAATCGTCAACCAAAAGATATGTGTGGAAGGGGATACGTCCCTCCTCGTCCGGAACAAAGTCGTCCCAGGTGGTATCGACGTGATAATATTTGCCGTTTAAACATACAAGGTTCCAGGAGTGCTCCTCCCAGATATCGGTCCCGAAGGCTATCCCTCGAACGATCTGAGAATCTATCCCGAGCATGTCCATAAAAAGCTGGAAGGTGGTAGAATATCCCGTGCATATTCCTCGCCTTAAAACAAGACCGCCGTACGGGTTCTCGGTATCGGGGGACTTTTTAGGAATTGCAAGCATCATCCCTTCGTCGTAAAAGAGGTGAGTAGTAACCCAGTCGTGCGCGGCGGTGACGATTTCAACCTCGCTCATTCCCTCGCGGTAAAATTCAGAAAGAGCGTCGAGCGCCGCTTCATATATCGCCAGATCCTTTTCGGATAACTCCGATACGTCTCCCGAGCGGTATGCTTCAAGCACCGCGCCGCTGTCATAAAGCGGGGCGAGTTTAGCTTTTGAAAATTCTTCAAGACTTGAATATGCCGGAAATTCCTGCTCCGTGACCTCGTTTTCTTCGCTTTTCTCAGTCTGCGCGCCGTCAGTTATCGCCGCGGTCGTTCCGCTCTCGGTCTTTTCCGTGCCGGACGTTGCGCCGCCGTTTTCCGGGACTTTATTATCCGCGCACCCAAACAGCGAAAGGCATAGAATCGCGCAGGCGAAGGCTCTTTTAGCTGCGGCTTTAGCGCTTATATTTTTCACTTCAGAGTCACCCCGGTAAAGTAGTGCAGAAGAATCTGATCATAGGTGTAGCCGTTCTTAGCATAGAGATTAGCTCCTATCTGCGACAGGCCGACTCCGTGACCGTAGCCGTAGGTGGTGAATGTGAAAACGCCGTTTGAATAGCTCACCGTGAACGCGGTCGATCTGATATTTAGTATATAAGTCCTGAAAATATGCCCTGTGATGGTCCTCTCCTTGCCGCCGATATAAGCGGAGGTATGCCCGTCGATAGAAAGCTGCCCGACATAGATGTGATCGTTGTTGCTTAAGACCCTTATCCATTCCGAATAGTTATCCGAAAGCTTGATATTAGTCTTGGATTCTATCTTGTCTCTCACTTCCTCCACGGTATAGGTGGTAACTTTTCCGTAGTACTTAGTATCCTGCCAGTCGAAATCGTTCTGCACCGACTGAAGATACGGAAGATCGCCGCCCCAGACGTTTTTGGAAGAAGCTGAGAATCCTCCCTGAGAAGCGGAGAACGGAGTCATGATATATTTTCCGTCATAGTAAAGCGCGAGTCCGTCGACCGCTTCCACGGCTTTGATTATCTTGTTGGAAGGATCGGACTTCGTTCCTAATTCCGCGTACTCTCCCTTTTGTTCATAATACTTGCAGTAGGTGTAAGCGGCGACAGCCTGAGCCTTGATAGCTTCGGTCTCGAAGGTATCTCCGACCTCCTGGTTTACGATCTCGCATACAAGATCAAAAGCGTTGTCTGTTCTTAAGGCCCCGATTGACGTATCGTAAATCGTGAGCTTTTCGTTTTTATAGCTTCCCGAGCCGCTTATGTTTCCCGCGCCCGGAAGATCGGGCTCTGAGCCGCCGTCCGGAGTCATAAGCTCTTCCATGGATGAAAACCCGAGACGCTCTAAAAGCTCCTGTACCTCTTCATCGGTAAGCTCTTTAAATCCATATCCTTCCTCGGTCTCGGAGTCGTCCGCTTCAACGGTATCTCTGATAATAACGTCCGAGTCCTCGTCAAGCTGCTCGCTCTCATCCTCTACCTGTTCGCTCTCCTCGGTATCGTCGTCAACGTTTTCGCTCTCGTCCTCATCGACCGATTCGCTCTCGTCAAGATCCTCCTCGGACGTCTCGCTTTTTTTGTTATTACCGTCTTCTTTTGAAGCCTTAGTCTCTTCCTTCTTGCTTTCGCTTTCAGAAGCCGGAAGAGTTACCTTTGCTTCCGCGTTATCCTGGATACTGCTCTTAATATCCTCGGAAACTGCGACCGCTTCATCCTTTTTAACGGCTTCCGCGATAATGTCTGCGACCTTTGTTCCCGCCGCAAGCTTCATCACTGAACGGTTTGCGGCAGTTTTGTCAACAAGCTGTTCGGGAGAAGAAGAGCCCGTAGGCAGGGAGTCGGATGTTTCCGGAACGGACGTGACGGCCGAAGCTTCGGTCACGGGCTCTATTACCATCGGTTCTTCCTCATCGTCCTCGTCGGTAACGTCCTGTTTTCTTTCAACTCCCGCTAAAATATCGTCCTGAGAGTTATCCTTAGGAGCTTCGCTTCTTACGAGCGCTTTATCGGACGGCTCGCCGTCTCTTATGAACGAGCGCCCGGCGTAGACCTTAGCGAATGTGAAAAGAACGGAGTATACCAGCGCCAGCGACATTACTATAATTATTCTTCTCATTGTAAACAGCTTAGTTATCTTTTTCAAATGCCCATATCCTTTCAGATGTCATAAGTCGAAAACCGAAATGGGGTTTTCCGAAGGTAATTATTGTCACAATAATTTCATTTTATTCTCATTACCGTGCTTTTTTCGGCATATGCTTGTCCGGGTTTTTTTCGTAGGTATCCTCGTAAACGGTGGGGTCTTCTCCCTCGCGGACCTTTCTTGCCACTACCACGAATCTTGAGTCGCTGAACTCATAGGAGCAGGTGGAAAGAGTGAGGAACTGGTCGCCGTATTCGCAGTCGATCCCGGAGGTATAATAATTTCTCAGCATGATATTGTCCATGAAGTAGTTATAATCTTCCTCGGTATCGAAATTGCGGCACTTGAAGTATTCAAAGAGGGGAATATCGTCCTGGTTTTCGTAAATCCCTATGAGGAAGCAGGAAACGACTATGTACTGAGCTTCCTCCCACCTTGTATCGAAATTGATTATGTAAGCGTCCTTTAAAGTGCTGAGCTTTTTGTAGTCAAGAACATGCCTGAAGAAGGAACCGTCCTTATTGCTGTGGCCGTACAGAGTCACGTTGTCAGCCATATCAAGCCCGGTTATCGGGACCTTGTAGTCGGCGTAGATAGTACCCTTCGCGGATTTTTTTTGCTCGAAGTTCTTATCAAGATAATAGCTGTTATCCTCGGCCTGTACTACGGGATAATCTATCCAAGGATCGCCGTTTGAGTGGGTGATGCCGTCTATTCTTATCCATCCAACGAAGTCGTTGTTCTGTTCGTAATAGTCAAGATATTTCTCCAAGGGATCAGGCTCTACCGGAGGAGGTTCGGTGGTAGTGGCAGCTTCGGTGGTGGTATCCGGAACGGTGGTTATCGGCGGTTCGGTCTGCGGGGCTTCGGTAGTTATCGGCGACTCTTCTATCTCGTGAGCGCCGCAGGAGGTGAGCGCGCATCCCAAAATCACCGCCGCGGTGATCGCCGCAGCCGTTCTTTTAAGTTTATTCAGAAAAGTTTCCATATATTACTGTCCTTTCTGTAATAAAATATAGAATATAAAATAATAAAATACAGTATCGGCAAAATCCGCGCCGCGCAGTTTTCAAGACTGCGCCGGAACGTAGGAATCATAATCCGGTCCGTCGTCCTTAGGAACCTTTATCCCGTACGCGTGATACCACTTTTCCGGCATATGTCTGTCCTCGTTGGAGCCGTAAGTATAAGAGTCGGGATCCTCGCCGGGTCTTAATTTTCTTGCTACGACCACAAATCTTGAATCCGAGATATCGTAAGCGCAGGTGGAGAGCGTGAGATAATCGTCGTCGATATTGCAGTCTATATCGGTGGTATAATAGTTTCTGTACATGACGTTTTTGTACCAGTAATCAAAATCTGAGTCCGATCTGAAATCGACCACGTTGTGGTACATAAAGAGCGGCTGGTTGTCGTCCTCCTCGTGGGTGGAGACCAGGAAGCAAGCGAAGATTATATATTTATCCTTTGAATAAAGCGACCAGAAGTTCACGAGCCTGTGCTCGGATATAAAATCGGGGCTCTTTCTGTTATAGTCGCGCAGGTGATGGAAGTAATATTCGGTCTTCATGTTATGCCCGTAGATAGTGACGTTAGAAGAGCGCGCGGCGCCGCTTACCGAAGCCCTGTAGTCTGCAAATAATGCGCCGTAGTCCTGCTTTTCCCCGTAAAAGTCCCTCTCAAGATAATAGTCGTTGTCGTCGGTCTGGACTACGGGATAGTTTATAGCGAGCGTATCGGTATCCTCAAGATAGATCCCGTCGATGGATATCCAGCCGACTATATCGGGATTTATCTCATAAAGCTTGTCAAAGTCGTGGAGCATCTCAAGATTTTCAACAGGAAACTCGGGATTCTGAGCGCCCGGCTGCTCGCCGCTTGACGGGGTATCGGTATTACTGTTAGGAGCGTCTGGCGTACCCGGCTGTTCGTTCGGAGCGGGGATCTCCTCGGAATCGGGGCTTCCGGGAACGAGAAGGCTTGCAAGCTCTCTCTGATCATCCTTCATCTTATCCGAGCCGAAGAAGTAGATATAGGTGGTGTAGGCGCTGTAAATAAGGACTCCGACAGCGACGATGAAAATAATCTTTCTTAAGATCTCCTGCAAGGAATCGCCCTTCCAGGGGATTATCTCCTTTATTCTGCCCTTGAAGGAGCGGTCACGGTCGTCCGTCAGGGAGCCCCTTCTTGCTTCGTCGAGCATTGCCATTGCATAAACCTCCCAAAGCGCTCACAGCGCAGATAAAATATTCTCCAACTTCTTCAAAACGTCAAGAACCGTCGCGGCTCTTATATATCTTCTTCCGCGGCTTCCGAGATCAAGATTTTCGGTTACGGCTTTATCCCCGCGCTCATAAAGCACCGTTACATATACTGTTCCTTCCGGCAGCTTTCCGTCTCCTCCGGGTCCCGCAAGACCGGTTATTCCGACCGAGATATCGCTTCCGGAAAGCGCCATAGCGCGCTCGGCCATTTCCCTTGAAGTCTCGGCGCTCACCACGCCGTAATTATTTATTGTTTCCTCCGAAACTCCGAGAATTTTTTCCTTGATACGGTTTGAATAGCTCACTATCCCGCACTCAAAAATTCCCGAAGCTCCCGGCACTGATGTTATAGCCGAAGCGAGCATTCCTCCCGTGCAGCTTTCCGCAGTTGAAACGCTCAAATTCTTCTCAATCATATATTGTACCACAAAGTATGCGGTTTTGTCAATATCCGCGCGGATTTTGTCAAGCTCGTCGCCCGAAAAATCGCTTATTTTCGACGGATCTTCATATATATATCTTCTCATTTTATATCAGTACGCCCTTATCGTCTTAACGGAGGTATTCTCGACCGCTTCCCGAATAAGCGGCTCGAAGTCAAACATACCCTGAGCGGCTTCAACGTCCGAAAGAACAGGTTTTGTTTTAGGGTGCTTCGGCGTGAATACCGTGCAGCAATCCTCATACGGTTCTATCGATATCTCAAACGTCCCGATCTTATAGGAAATATCGATTATCTCTTTTTTGTCAAGACCTATGCAGGGTCTGAACACAGGCATCCTGCAAACCGCGTCGGTAGTAACCATAGCCGCCATGGTCTGAGAAGCGACCTGGCCGAGACTTTCACCGGTGGCTATTGCCTGGATGGAATTTTTCTCGGCTATTCTCTGAGCGATCTCCATCATAAGCCGTCTCATTATAAGGGTAAAGAATTCTTCCGGGCAGTTGTTTCTTATTTCCTCCTGGATCTTCGTAAACGGTACCGTGAAGAAATTGATCATCCCGCAGTACTCCGACATTTTCTTAGCGAGCCTTTCGACCTTCATAAGCGCTCTTTCTGAGGTATAAGGAGGGGACTCGAAGTGAATCGCCGAGACCATGACTCCGCGCTTTGCAAGCATACATCCGGCTACCGGGGAATCGATTCCCCCGGAAAGAAGAAGCAGGGCTCTGCCAGAAGTTCCGACCGGGATCCCTCCCGCGCCGTCTATCGGGATATCGTGGATATAAGCCCCGCCGTCCCGAATTTCGCAGACTATCGTGACCTCCGGCTCGAACAGATCCACTTTTAGACCCGGAAAATCCTCCAAAAGTCTGCCGCCAAGCTCGGCCGCGAGCTCAGGGGATGTGAGCGGGAATTTTTTATCCGAGCGCTTGCAGGAGACCTTGAAGCTCTTAGCGCTTTTTAATATTTCCGAATAGCGCTCCTTGGCGACCGAATAGATCTTTTCAACGTCCTTTTCAACGCCTATCGCTTTGCAGAGCTTAGTTATCCCGTATACCTTCTTAAGACGGTCCATGACCTCGTCCATGTCTGCGTTTCCGTCAAGAGATCTCACATAAAGCGTTGACTGAGCGGAGCGAAGATCAAATTTTCCGAGCGGCTTAAGTCTTCGCCTGACGTTTTTCATCAGCTCGTTTTCAAAGCTCCCGCGGTTCAATCCTTTGAGCACGATCTCTCCGTATTTGCAGAGTATCAGTTCGTTCATCTTTTTACCTCTCTTTTTATTTTTACAAGCGTATTCATAGCGTTTCCGATTTCCTCGGCGGCAAGATCGATATCTTCAAAGCTGTTTTCGTGCGAGAAGCTTAATCTGACCGTGGAGTCTGTTATATCGCTTCCGTAACCGAAGGCTTCAAGAACTCTGCTTTTTTTGCCCCTTGAGCATGCCGAGCCGCTTGATACGCATATATCCTTGCTTTCAAGATAGTGAAGAACCGTCTCGCTCTTAATTTCCGGGACGTATACGCTTAAAATATACGGACTTGCCGCCGAAGAAGAATTTATCCTCGCGCCTATTTCTTCAAGCTTTTTCACGGCGTAATTTTTAAGCTCAGTCGCCTTTTCAAATCTTTTGTCTATAGTAGGATAAAGCTCTTCGACGGATTTTGCAAAAGCAAATATCAGCGGCGTGGCTTCGGTCCCCGAGCGAAGGCCGCCCTGCTGACCGCCGCCAAAAAGAAGCGGAGCGAGCCTTATTCCCTTTTTAATATAGAGCGCTCCGATCCCCTTGGGAGCATGAACTTTATGTCCGCTCAAAGATATAAGATCGGCCCCGAGGGCTTTGACGTTAATCGGAAGCTTCATAAACCCCTGAACGCAGTCGCAGTGGGCGATACACCGAGGATATGCCCGCTTGATCCTTCCGAAAGCGCTTTCAATCGGCAAAATATATCCCGTCTCGTTATTTACAAGCATAGCGCTTATCATGAACGTGTTGCCGTCTACAGCGTCAAAGAGCATATCCGAAGTTATTTCGCCGTTTTTGTCGGGATAAACAGTCGCGACCTCAAATCCGCGCTCGCCGAGTTTTTTTACTGCTTCCGAGACGGAGGGGTGTTCGATTGCAGTGACTACAATTTTTTTCTTTCTTTTTCCGTATATCTCCGCAGCTCCGAAAATCGCGGTATTGTTTGACTCGGTAGCGCCGGATGTGAAAATAATTTCATTTTCTTTAGCGCCTATCGCACCGGCGACGGTTTCCCGGGAAAAGTCAAGAAGCTTTTCCGCGTCGATTCCGAACCGATAAAGCGCGGACGGATTTCCGAAGCATTTTCTCATGGCGTAATAAACCGCATCGGACGATTTTTCGGAGACGACGGTAGTAGCGGCGTTGTCAAGATAGATCATATAAAATACTCCCAAGAGATCAAAAATATTGCGCTAAAAATAATTAAAGCGTTATAAATCCTATATATCTAAAGTATTATACAACTTTTAAATAAAAATTGCAACACTTTTAAGATGAAAAAATTGTGACGGAAAGCTGTAAAAGAGAATATTTCGGTTGCAATTTGGCGTTCGGTATGCTAAAATATACAAAGGAGGAAAAGAAAATGAACGGAATTTATATCCATATACCCTTTTGCATAAAGCGGTGCAGCTACTGCGATTTCTGCTCGTCGGTCCCTAAGGCAGGGGCGATAGAAAGCTATACGAGCGCGCTTATTAAAAGTATAGATAATTTTCCCGTCGGCGGCGTGCCATCCGATACAATATATTTCGGCGGGGGAACGCCTTCTCTTCTTTCCGAGGTTCAGTTTGAGAGAATTTTAAACGCTGTCGTAAAAAAATTCGACGTTAGACGCGGCTCAGAGATAACTGCTGAAGCCAATCCCGGAACCGTCAGCGAGGATTATCTTTCGTCGCTTCGAAAAATGGGACTTAACCGAATATCTTTCGGTATCCAGTCATGTAAAGAAAAAGAGCTTTACACGCTCGGACGAATCCACAGCTTTTCGGAAGCCTGTAAAGCGGTTGAGCTTTCAAAAAAAGCCGGGATTGATAATATCTCCGCTGACATAATGCTCGGGATACCGTACCAAACCAAAGACAGCGCGCTTGAATCGGTAAGAAAAATCGCTTCTTTAGGCGTAAAGCATATCTCCGCGTATATGTTAAAGATTGAACCCGGGACAAGATTTGACTGCGAAGAGATACGCTCGCTCATCCCTGACGACGATACCGTTTCGGATATCTATCTTGAAGCCGTGAAAGCGCTTGACAGGCTCGGCTTTAAGCAGTACGAAATATCGAATTTTTCTGTCCCGGGGTATGAATCTAAGCACAATTTAAAGTACTGGACCGGAGAGGAGTATATCGGCTTCGGAGCTTCGGCGCACTCGTTTTTCGGCGGCAAAAGATTTTATACAGACGATAACATAGAAGAATTCATAAAAAATCCCTGCGCGGAGCCCTTGACGGAGGATTCGGAACCCGACGCGCTTGAAGAATACATCCTGCTCGGATTGAGACTCTGTAAAGGCATATCGCTTGACAGAATTGCGGACTTAGGAGGAGATATTTCCGGGATTGAGTCTTTGATTTCAAGAATGATTTTCGGCGGGCTGATGATAAAAAGCGGGGACAGGATCGCTCTTACGCCCGAAGGATTTTTGGTTTCTAACGGCATTATTTCGAGCGTTATAGAAAAAGTTACAAAAATTTAAAAAACTACTTGCAATTTCTGTTGATATATGATAGAATATCTATATCTTGTATTTTCGTATTTTCACCACTTGGAGGCTGCACTGTGAAAAAACCGATTTCTTTATTACTTTGTATTGCTCTTGCCGCTTCTCTTATGACTTCATGCGGTAAATCCGACGACGACGGGAATATTTTCATCCCGATAAGGACCGGAAACGGTATCAACTATGAAACCGTCCACGCGACAAAAGGCACCCTTAAGCAGGAGGTATCTCTTGAAGGAAGCTTTACCGAGCCCTACCGTGTGGATCTGATGTTTACGCATATAGGAGGGACGATAGAGTCCTTGAACGTCCACCAGGACCAGGAGGTCGAGGAGGGAGAGGTTATCGCAACTCTTAAGCCAGACTCTCTTGAAGAGGATATCACCGTTCAGGAGATAAAGCTCAACAGCGCACGTTCCACCTACGAAACGCTTCAGGCTCAGCACGCGAGCGCAGACGATATAGAATTCGCAAAGATCGCTCTTGACTTAGAGCAGATGGAGTACGACAATTTAGTAGAGCTGCGCGACTATCTTGTACTTAAGGCTCCGTTCTCGGGTAGGATCACTTCGGTCGGAAACTACAGAGCAGGCTCTACTATAGATAAGAACAGGACTTTATGCACCATATCCGACAGCTCAAGAAGGATGCTCACTGTAAGCGACTTTAACGGACAGCTCAGCAATATTTCGTTCGGAACAAGGGTGAAGATCAAGCAGGGGACTCTTCTTGAAGCAGAGGGAAAGGTAGTCGATACCGTAACTCAGGAATTGCGCTGGGGAGGGTTCTTCGGCGGCGACGACGGTCCTACGACAGTCACGAGCTATGTAATACAGCCTGACGACGACGATCTTGAATTTTTGGATATCGGCGGCATAGAGGTAATATTCACGACGCTCAGGCGCGACGACGCGGTAATAATTCCGTTTGAAGCCGTTTTTGAAGCGACGGACGATCTTACGAACCAAACCGCGAGCTTTGTAAACGTTCTGATGAACGGTATAAAGGTCCAGACTCAGGTCGAGGTCGGCGCCGTTACGGATCAGGGCCTTGCAGAGATAGTAAACGGTCTTGACGGCAGCGAAACACTTATTTTGAGATGATATAATTTCCGTATCTTTACCGAAAAGGTCAGTCTTAGGACTGGCTTTTTCATATTTAACCGTTTTGTTACCATTAAATTTTTAAAAAACCTTGCTTTATGGAATTAAGTGTGGTATAATAAGTACTGAATATGGATAACTATGCAGTCTGAGATGTAAGGTGGATCCGTATGACAAAAATAATTAAGGAGAAAGGGCTATGCCAAGAAGCATGACTGGCTACGGGCGGGCAGTGAAGACCTTCGACGATTTCGAGGTCACGGTTGAGCTCCGCTCGGTAAACCACAGATTTTTTGAATTCAGCTCCAGAATTCCGAGACAGTATTCCTTTATGGAGGACAGGTTGAAGAAGCTATTTTCGTCCGAGATCAACAGAGGAAAGGTCGAAGCGTTCGTATCGCTGACGGCGATATCGGAGCCGGAGGAGCAGATCGAAGCGAACGAAGAGATAATAAGAAGCTACGTCGGAGCGCTTAGGTCGGTAAAAGATAAAATAGGCGTAACGGACGATCTTTCGCTTTCGCACATCATGAGGATACCCGACGCGTTTACGGTCACAAAGCGTGAGACCGACGAGGAAGCCGTATGGGAAGAGGTAAGATCGACCGCCGAGGAGGCGTTAAAAGAATTCGTCGCGATGAGACAGGTCGAGGGCGAAAAGCTTAAAAACGACATTTTACTCAAGATCTCGGAGATAGAATCAAATGTGAAAAAGGTCGAGGAGAGATCCCCTATAGTCACCAAGAAATACTTCGACAGGCTCTACGGAAAGCTCAGCGAGATCTTAGAGGAAAAGGATATCGACGAGCAGCGCATTCTCACCGAGACTGCGATTTTTGCTGATAAGACCGCGGTGGACGAGGAGACGGTAAGGCTTAAGAGCCATATCTCGCAGTACAGAAGTCTTCTTGAGGAGAAGGAGCCGATAGGAAAGCGACTTGATTTTCTTATCCAGGAATTCAACCGCGAGGTAAATACCATAGGATCGAAGTGCAACGATCTTGAGATCACGAAGACTGTTCTTGACATGAAAAACTGCGTTGAGAAGATAAGAGAACAGATCCAGAATATTGAATGACCGGGTAGAAAAAGATGGAAAACGACATATTAAATATAGGGTATTCCTGCTACGTTCTGAAAAGCAGGATAATCGCGGCGGTCGAGCCTTCAAGCTCGCCGATAAAGCGGCTTATTCAGGACGCGAGGGATAAAGGAACGCTTATAGACGCTACATACGGAAAAAAGACAAAGTCGGTGCTTGTTATGGACAGCGACCATGTAATACTTTCCTCGCGCAGCGTGGAATACGTCCTCGGGATATTGGAGGATGTAGAAGAGGACTGAGTGATAATTAAGCTTTATACAGCGCTGTTTAATGCGCCGTCCGGGAAGAAAGGAGCAGGAAAATGCAAAAGGGAACGTTATTTATAATTTCCGCGCCGTCTGGCACGGGAAAGAGCACCATAGTGGGCGAGCTTTTGAAGCGCGATCCGAATATTTGCTTTTCGGTTTCCGCGACCACAAGAGAGCCGAGAGAGGGAGAGCGCGAGGGCGTAGATTATTACTTCATCTCCCGCAAGGAGTTTAACGATATGATAGCTTCGGGAGGGATGCTCGAGCACGCGGAGTTCTGCGGGAATATGTACGGAACGCCCAAGAAAGCTGTTTTTGACAGGTTAGAGGAGGGCAGGGACGTGATTTTGGAGATAGAGACTGTCGGAGCGTATAAGGTAATGCTGAACGTTCCGGAGGCGGTATCTATTTTCATTCTCCCGCCGTCATTGGAGACTTTAAGGCATAGGCTCGAAAAGCGCGGGACCGATTCCTCGGAGGTCATCGAAAGAAGGATAGCCGAAGCCGAGGGAGAAATAAAAAAATCCAGAAAATACGATTACACCGTTGTAAACGGCGATCTTGAAAAGGCTATAGAGGATATAAGCCTTGTGATGAAAGCGTCAAAATTTTTAAGAAAAGTAAATAAAGAAACAGTTGAAGGAGTATTGGAAAAATGTTAAGACCGTCAAGCTCGCAGATTTTAAAGAACGGAGAGAGCGTATATTCTCTCGTTATTGCCGTTGCAAGAAGGGCAAGGGATATTATGGACGCCGCGGCGGCTGAGAAGATCCCTACGGAGGATAACCCCGTGAAGATGGCTGTAGAGCAGTTTGCAAGGAATGAATACAGGCTGGTCGAGGATCCGTCTCTGAAAAAGAAATGATCCGCGCGGCGAAGGTTTTCATCTCCGGAACGTCCTACGGCTTCGATACTCTGTATACATACAGAGTGCCGTCGGTGATCGTTCCGCTTGCCATGGAGGGACTTCGGGTGCTCGTTCCGTTCGGAAGGGGAAACCGCAGGCAGGTCGGAGTAATTGCAAGTCTGTACGACAGAGAGGACGAAGAGGGGATAAAGCCTATCATTTCCCTCATCGACCGCGAGCCGCTTATAGACGGCGAGACTCTCGATATGGTATTCTGGCTCAAGGATACTACGTTCTGCACATATTTTGAAGCGTTCAGAACGGTAGTTCCGGCCGGGTATTCGGTAACGGTAAGCGAGAGATATGTTCTTTCGAGCCAAAGGCCGGAGGAATCCGAAAGCCTTACCGAGGATGAAGAAAAGCTGTATTCCGCTCTTTTGGAGACAAACGACCGAAAAAGCTTCGATGAAATAGCCGGTACTGCCGATATCGGGATCTTAAGATCTCTTGCGGATAAGGGACTTTTAGAGCGCGAGGACGAGATCAGGCGGCGAGTCGGAGACGAAACTGTGACGATGTACAGGCTTTCGGACAAATGGCTCGACGGAACAGCCGAACACGCGAAAACCGTCAGGCAGAAGCTTGTAGAGCAGTTTCTTGACGAAAACGGAGCCGCTTCTCTAAAGGAAATAATGTATTACGTCGGCGTGACGAAAACGGTAATAAAAAGCATGGCCGACAAGGAAATGCTCAGCTCTTACAAGTACGAGACCTTTAGGACTCCCGAAACCGAGGAGCGCGGTCTTCGGGCCGACGAGATAGTTCTTTCCGATAAGCAGTACGGAGTATACGAAGGGATAAAAGCGCTGATAGATGAAAATAAGCCCGCGGGAGCTTTGCTTCACGGAGTGACCGGAAGCGGCAAGACCGCAGTTTTCATAAAGCTTATAGAATATGTAACGGGAATCGGAAAAACTGCGATAATGCTCGTTCCGGAGATATCTCTTACCCCGCAGCTCGTCGGAAGATTCAAAGCCGCGTTCGGAGATACCGTCGCGGTCATACATTCCGCGCTGTCGGTAGGTCAGAGACTCGACGAGTTTAAGCGCGCAAAGACCGGAAAGGCAAAGATAGTTATCGGCACCCGAAGCGCGGTCTTCGCGCCGCTCAAGGATATCGGGATAATCATAATGGACGAGGAGGGCGAAGGGAGCTATAAATCCGACCGCTCTCCGAGATATCACGCTCGCGACGCGGCGATACAGCGCTGCGGCCATCACAGCTGCGTGCTTCTGATGGCTTCGGCGACGCCGTCGCTCGAGACCTATTATTACGCGAAAAGCGGCAGATTCCATCTTTTTGAGCTTAACGAGAGATTTAATTCCTCGCCGCTTCCTCGGGTAGTGATCGCGGATATGTCCTTAGAAGCGGAAGCGGGGAACCGTTCTATGTTCTGCGAGGATCTTGTCAGGGCGGTGAACGAGAATCTTGAAAAGGGGAATCAGTCGATATTTCTTCTGAACCGCCGAGGATATAACACATACGTCGTATGCGAAAACTGCCGCGGGGCGATAAAATGTCCTAACTGTCTGCTCCCGCTTACATACCATAAGCAGAATTCAAGACTTATGTGCCATGTGTGCGGATATTCGGTAAGCTTCGACGGAAAATGCCCGCAGTGCAAGGGCTCGCGAGTCAGGACTTCCGGCGCGGGAACGCAGTTTATAGAGGAGGAGCTTGACAGATTTTTCCCCAAGGCAAGAATTTTAAGGATGGACGCCGATACCGCTTCGTCAAGAATACAGTACGAGGAAAAATTCCGTGATTTTGAGGACGGAAAGTATGATATAATGATAGGGACGCAGATGATTGCAAAGGGCCTTGACTTTCCGAAGGTAACGCTTGTCGGGGTTATATCTCTTGACAGCTCGCTTTTTGCGGGTAGCTATAAAAGCTACGAGAGGACTTTTTCACTGCTGACTCAGGTCATAGGGCGCGGAGGAAGAGGAAAGGAACCGGGACTGGCGTACATACAGACCTTCCTGCCGGATCATCACGTTATAGAGCTCGCCTCAAAGCAGGACTACAAAGGCTTTTACGAGCAGGAGATAGCGTTAAGAAGGGAGCTTATATACCCGCCGTTTTGCGATATAATGCTCATATCGTTTTACTCCGCGCTTGAAATAGACGCGATAAGATGCGCGAACGGTTTTTTGGATCTTATGAGACAGTCCCTTAAGCAGCGCGAAGAAAAGCTTCCTTTAAGGGTTTTGGGACCCGCAAGGGCCGGACAGGGAAGAGCGAACCGCAGATACCGTTACTGTCTTACTTTAAAATGCAAAAATACCAAAGCGTTCAGAGAATACATGAACCTTCTGATACTTGAAGGATATAAGAGAAGGATGTTTGCAAATACCCGGATTGCTATCGATATCAATCCGGACGGCATAAACTGAAAGGAAATGTAAAATGGCACTCAGAAACATAGTTACCGACGGCGATCCTGTGCTTTACAAGCACTGCAAGCCGGTAGAAAAATTTGACGCAAGACTCGCGCAGCTTCTTGACGATATGGCGGATACTATGTATAACGCCGAAGGTCTCGGACTTGCCGCGCCGCAGGTAGGGATCATACGCAGGGCGGTAGTTATCGACGTTTCCGCCGACAGATCGGGGCTTGTGGAGCTTGTGAATCCCGAGATCATAGAAAGAAGCGAGGAGACGCAGTACGGAACCGAAGGCTGTCTCAGCTTCCCGGAGCTTTACGGGTATGTAACGAGACCCAAGACGGTAAAATTCCGCGCCCAGGACAGAAACGGCGAATTTTATGAGATGGAGGTCTCGGAGCTTTTCGCAAGAGCGGTTTGCCACGAGCTCGACCATCTTGACGGAAGGGTGCTTCCGGACAATATAGAAGCGCCGTTTGAGCCGAAGGAGCAGGAATAATTTTTAAAGCTTAAGGCGCGAAGAGGTATTAGATGAACATAGTTTTTATGGGAACGCCGGATTTTGCGGTCCCGACTCTTGAAAAGCTTCTTGAAAGCGGACATAAGGTCGGCGCGGTCTTCACCCAGCCGGATAAACCCAAGGGCAGGGGAATGAAGCTGACGCCGCCGCCCGTGAAGGAGCTTGCAGAAAAGGAGAATATCCCGGTATACCAGCCGCAGTCGCTGAAAAAGGAAGCGGAAAGATATTCCGAAATAATAGAAGCTCTTCATCCCGACTGCATAGTCGTAGTCGCATACGGAAAGCTTCTGCCGCCCGAGATACTTAAGATCCCGAGATTCGGCTGTATAAACGTTCACGGCTCGCTTCTTCCGAAATACCGAGGCGCGGCTCCGATACAGTGGACCGTGCTGAACGGCGATAAGACGGGCGGCGTGACTACTATGCTTATGGCCGAGGGAATGGATACCGGCGATATGCTATTAAAAAAAGAGGTCGGGGTGGATGAAAACGAGACCTCAGCGGAATACTATGACAGGCTTTCATATGTCGGCGCGGAGCTTTTAGCCGAAACGCTTGAACATATTACCGAGATCGTTCCAAAGCCCCAGAACGAAGCCGAAGCTTCGGCCGCGCCCATGCTTTCAAAGGATATGTCCCCCACGGATTTCGGTTTATCTGCAAAAAAAGTGTATTCGCATATAAACGGACTTTCCGACTGGCCATGCGCGACTGCGATATTAAACGGAAAAAGGTTGAAGCTTTACCGCGCGGCAGTTTGGCGCGAGGACGGAATTTTAGGAAAGCCGGGGGAGATAATAAACGAAAAAGAGCTTATTATAGCCTGCGGCGAAGGAGCTGTAAAGATACTTGAAATACAGGCCGAGGGCTCTAAAAGAATGAAGACCGAGGACTTTTTGCGCGGAAGACGCGTAAACCGCAGCGACGTGATGGAAGCGGGATAAAGTCAAAAAGTCCAAGGCGCTTTAAGGAGTGATTTTATGTACTATTACGATTGGACGTTTATAATCCTTATCCCTGCGCTGCTTTTGGGACTTTACGCGCAGTGGAAGGTCAATTCGACATTTAAAAAATATTCCGGAATCATGAACTCGCGCGGTCTGACAGGCGCTGAAGTCGCAAGGAGGATACTTGACGCGAACGGACTTTACGATACTAAGATCTCGCATATCGCGGGAAGCCTTACAGACAATTATAACCCGAAAACAAACACAGTATCTCTCTCCGACGCGACCTATTCTTCAACATCTGTCGCCGCGGTAGGGGTAGCGGCGCACGAGTGCGGTCACGCCGTGCAGCATGCGACCGGATACGTTCCGATATCGATACGCTCCGCGCTTATCCCTATAACCAATATCGGCTCGAGCATGAGCTGGATAATATTCGCGGTAGGACTTATATTCGGAAGCTATAACCTTGCGATGATAGGGGTAATACTCTTTTCTACGACAGCAGTTTTTCAGGCGGTAACGCTTCCCGTTGAATTCAACGCTTCGTCAAGAGCTCTTAAGACTCTTGAGGACAGCTTCATTCTTGAAGGAGACGAGATCCCATATGCAAGAAAAGTGTTATCTGCTGCCGCTCTGACATATGTGGCGGCGCTTATATCGTCTCTTGCGCAGATTCTGAGACTTCTTCTTATCGCGATGAGCGGAACAAGGCGGCGCAAATGAGCGAAATAAGCCCGAGAGCGGTATGCCTGAAGCTTCTTGTAGGCACTGAGCGCGGACAGGAATATTCAAACATCGCGCTTGACGCCGCGCTTAAAAAATATCCCCTTCGTCCGATAGATAAAAGATTTGTCTCAGCGCTTTACTACGGCGTTACCGAAAGAAGGATAACTCTTGACGCGGTAATAAAAAAATACTCCTCCCGCCCGTCGGACAGGCTCGGGGACGAGCTGAGACAGATCTTAAGAATGGGAATATATCAGATATTATATATGGATTCCGTTCCAGAGAGCGCGGCGGTAAACGAGAGCGTGAAGCTTGCCGTAGGTCTTAAAAATAAAAACCCGTTCTCGGCGGGATTTGTAAACGCGCTTTTAAGAAGCTTTATACGCGACGGGAGCAGACTTCCGGAGTGTGGAAATAAATATAAGGATCTTGAAATAAAATATTCCGTCCCGGAGTGGATAATCAGACTCTGGGAGAAGGACTACGGCGAAAACAGAGCTCTGAGTATTCTTAAAAACAGTCTCGGCCCGGCTCCAAATGTGGCAAGGCTTAATACTTTACACCGCTCCGAGGAAGAGATCCTTTCCGAGCTTTCTTCGGAAGGAGTTACTTATGAGAAGCTCAGCGGCCCGGACTGCTGCTACGAGTTAAAGGGCTGCGGTTCGGTTGAAGAGCTCAAATCGTATAAAGATGGATTTTTTCACATCCAGGACTATTCTTGCCAGATATGCTGCCGCGAGCTTGACCCAAGACCGGGCGAAGTGATTCTTGATCTTTGCTCCGCGCCGGGAGGGAAGGCGTTTACGCTTGCGGAAATTGCCGGCGGCAGCGCTGAAATATACGCGTACGATCTTCATAAAAACCGCGTAAAGCTGATAGAAAGCGGCGCCGAAAGGCTTGGGATAGACTGTATAACGGCTTCGGCGAATGACGCTAAAAGGCATAACGGTTCAATACCTAAAGCCGACAGAATTCTTCTTGACGTTCCATGTTCGGGACTCGGTGTGATAAGGCGAAAGCCGGAGATAAAATACCGTCCCGAGGAGGAAATAAAGGGGCTTCCTGAGGTTCAAAAGGAAATATTGGATACCTCCGCGGACTATCTGAAGCCAGGCGGGATACTTATATATTCGACCTGCACGCTCAGAAAAGCTGAAAACGACATTATAGCCGAGGATTTTTTGAGAAGAAGGCAGGACTTCGAGCCTGTAAAGCTTGACAGCTTTACAGATTGGAAGGTAACGCTTTTCCCCGGGGAAGCTCCGGGAGACGGGTTTTTCATAGCTAAATTCAGAAGAAAGCGGTGAGCGCGATAGATATCCTGTCGCTTACTTATGACGAACTGCGAAGCGAGCTTTCGGCTCTCGGAGAGAAGCCGTTCCGCGCGGGGCAGATATATAAATGGCTGCACGTAAAGAGGGTAACTGATTTTGGAGAAATGACCGACGTTCCGGCCTCGCTCAGAGAAAAGTTAGGAACGCTCTATACGTTCAGAAGGCCGAAGCCGGTCAGGATCTTGAAGTCTGAGCGGGACGGTACGGTGAAGCTTCTTTTCGAGCTTTATGACGGAAACCACGTCGAGACGGTTTTAATGAGCTACGAGCACGGAGATTCGCTCTGCGTATCGACTCAGGCGGGCTGCCGGATGGGGTGCAGGTTCTGCGCGTCGACTATTGCAGGATTTAAGAGAAATCTTGAGCCCTGCGAGATCTTAGGACAGCTTTATGAAACCGAGCGAGCGACCGGAAGAAAGGTTTCGAGCATAGTTCTGATGGGGATAGGGGAGCCGCTTGACAATTACGACAACGTGGTAAAGTTTCTTAAAATTCTTGAAGCTCCGGAGGGGACGAATCTCAGTCTCAGGCATGTAAGTCTTTCGACCTGCGGGCTTGTTGATAAGATATACGAGCTGTCAAAGCTGAATTTCGGGCTTACGCTTTCGATATCGCTCCACAGCCCTTATGACGAAAAACGGAGCGAGCTTATGCCGATTAACCGAAAATTTCATATAGATCAGCTGATGAAGGCGTGCAGGGATTATTTTGAAGCGACCGGAAGAAGGATATCCTTCGAGTACGCGCTGATAGAGGGCGAAAACGACAGCCGCGAGGATGCGGCTGCGCTTGTTAAGCTTTTACGTGGGACTCCGTCGCATATAAATATTATCCCGGTAAATAAGATAGCGGAGAGAAATTACCGCTCCGACAGACAAAGCGCGCTGAGATTTTGCAAGCTCCTGAACGGTATGGGCGCGAACGCGACGGTAAGGCGAACCTTGGGAAGCGATATAAACGCCGCCTGCGGACAGCTGAGAAGGGAATACGAAAAAGCGGATGGGACAAATACTAATACTTAGAAATTACCGAATTTTACAGAATATACATATTTTTTCATTAACTAAAGGGTGGTGTTTTAATTGATAATAGCCGCTAAGACGGACATCGGCAAGCAGAGATCCGAAAATCAGGACCGTTACAGGGTATCCGAGATCTCGGAAAACTCCGCTGTGGCGATCGTCTGCGACGGAATGGGCGGGACTAACGGCGGCGGTATCGCGAGCGAGGTAGCAATAAACGCTATATATGACCGGTTATTTATAAGCTACCGGGAGGATATGGAGCCTAAGAGCATTAAAAATCTCCTGATAAGCTCCGTTTCCGCTGCGAATACCATAGTATATTCCAAAAGCCGCGAGGAGCCCGAGAATGCGGGAATGGGAACCACCTGCGTCGCGGCGCTTATACGGGGTACCGATATACATATAGCGAGCGTAGGGGATTCAAGAGCGTATCTTTTAAGCGCTTCCGGCATAAGGCAGATAACGAACGACCATACCGTGGTGCAGCTTCTCAAGCAGCGCGGCATAGTCGACGAAGAGGAGCTTAGGCTCCGTGGGATGAAAAACGTCATTACCCGCGCGGTGGGAGTCGAGGAAAGAGTCGAAGCGGATTATTTCGAGCTGACAGCCGAAAAAGGCGATTCGGTCCTTATCTGCACCGACGGGCTTACAAACTACTGTCCCGACGAGCTGATATATGCAAAAGCTTACAAGACGGCCCCGGAATCCGCCGCCGCAGAGCTTATCGGCTATGCGAACGGCAAGGGCGGTAAGGATAATATAACCGTGGCGATAATTTCGCTTTAAGAAGGAGGTTTTATATTTTGGAAACATTCGACAGATATATAGGTCTGAAGATCGATGGGAGATACGAAATAACCGAGCTTATCGGCGTGGGCGGTATGGCTAACGTCTATAAGGGGATCGATATTATGGAGTCAAGGACCGTCGCGGTAAAGATCCTTAAAAGCGAGTTTTCCGAAAACGAGGAATTTGTAAGGCGCTTCAGAAACGAGTCTAAGGCGATAGCGGTCCTTTCGCACCCGAACATCGTAAAGATCTACGACGTCGGGTATGAAAACAGCATGCAGTATATCGTCATGGAGTACATCGACGGAATAACTCTCAAAGAATATATCGAGCAGCAGGGGATGCTTAAGTGGCGGGACTGCGTTCACTTCACCATCCAGATCCTACGCGCGCTGCAGCTCGCCCACGACAGGGGAATAGTTCACCGCGATATCAAGCCGCAGAACGTGATGCTTTTATCCGACGGTTCGATAAAGGTGATGGACTTCGGGATCGCGAGATTTTCAAGAGAGGTCGAAAACACCGATTCCGAGAAGACGATGGGCTCCGTCCACTACGTTTCTCCCGAGCAGGCGGCGGGTAAAATGACCGACGAGAGATCGGATATATATTCCGTAGGCGTGATGATGTATGAAATGCTGACCGGAAGAAAGCCTTTTAACGGAGATACTCCGGTTGCGGTGGCGCTTAAGCATATGAACGACCAGCCGGTCCCGCCGACAGAGCTTGTAAGCTCTATCTATCCCGGGCTTGAAGAAATCATTCTTCACGCTATGGAAAAGGAGCCGTCTAAGAGATATCAGTCCGCTTCGGGGATGATAAGGGATATAGAAGCATTCAAGCAGGATCAGTCCGTAACGTTCGGGTATTTTGATTCCGACTCCGGATATTCTCACGACGGGCGGGAGACTAATCCGACAAAAGAGAAGCTTGCGGCTGCGATATCGGCTATCAAGCCTAAGCCTAAGGAAAAAAAGCCTAAGAAGGAAAAAGAGATCCCGTCAAGGCGCGAGGTAGTTCTTACGTCGGGACCGGAGTATTATATCGAGGACGAGGACGACGAAGATGAGATAGAGGTAAGGCATAATTACGCGCTGCCTATTCTTGCGGCGGTGACGGTGACGGTAATAATCGTAGCCACGCTCTTTGTCGCTAACGTCATCTTAAGCGCGTTCAAGACCACCGCTTCTTCAAATAACGACTATGAAATGCCGAACCTTGTGGGTCTGAGCTTTTACGACGCAAGATCAAAATATCCCGATATCCAGCTTGTCGCGACGGAGGAATATAATAACGAATATCCCGCCGGACAGATAATATACCAGGAAAAGGGCGAAGGAAGAATAGTTAAGATCGGGGATTCGATTAAGGTCACGGTCTCTAAGGGAGTAAGAATGGTAACTATCCCGGGGCTTAAGAATTATCACGTCTCCTCGGCGAGCGTCGCTCTTGAACAGCAGAACCTGAGCTATATCCCGGTAATGATGGACAGCGACGAGATAGCGGCGGACTTTGTAATAGGGACAGACCCCGCCGAAGGAACTCAGGTCGAGGAGGGAACGACCGTAAGACTCTTCGTTTCCTTAGGACCTACGACCGAGGATACTATAGTTCCGTATGTGGTAGGAAAGGACGTAGTCACCGCAAGAAACGAGATCACAGACGCTTATTTGCAGTATAAGATACAGTACGAAGCTTCCGACGAGGAAAGGGATATAGTAATAGGCCAGAATATCGAAGGCGGCTCGTCGGTATCAAGAGATACTACTATAACCATATATGTATCCGACGGCTCGGGAGAAATAGAAGAGGTCCCGGACGATATAATAGTAGATCCCAATATCCCCGACTTCTACGACCCGACCGATCCAGAGGATTGGTATATCCCGCCGCAGAATCCCAACGAGCCGGAATTCAACGAGCCCGAGACAAATACCCAGGGCGACGGGAGCGTTAAAAAGCTCACGCTTCTTATAGATATCCCGAGCAGCGCCGCAAACACTTATCTGATTACTGTCTGCCGTTCTGACGATAACTACGATCTTTTAGTTCCGCAGTTTAACCTTAACGGCCCGTCGTGGGCGGGACAGAGCTACGCTCTTGAGCTTGAGGGCTCCGGAACGGTCCAGATAGATGTTTTGGCGAGATGCAACGGTTTGCAGATGAGGTTTGCGACATATACTCTTAACTTTGAGGACGGGACATATGTGACCGACGACTATTCGGCTTCAGCCTTAAGAAGTCTCGACACCTTCTCGATGTGGTAATGAGAGGAAGGGTAATAAGCGCATACGGCGGGAGCTTCAAGGTGCTTTCGGAGAGCGGCGAGGAATTTACCTGCACGGCGCGCGGAGCGCTTAGGGCAAAGGATAAGTCGCCGTACTGCGGAGATACGGTCGAAACGGAAATCGCGGCGGGGGAGTATGTGATCAAAGACATACTCCCGCGTAAAAACGAGATCGTTCGCCCGCCGCTTGCAAATCTTGATCAGATAGTGTTCGTATCCTCCGCCGTCTCCCCGCCGCCGAATATATTAAATCTTGATAAATTCACGGCGGTATCGGTATTTAAAGGGATACTGCCGGTAATGGTTTTCACAAAATCCGACCTTGGCGACGCTGAGAAATACGTCGGGCTTTACCGCGATATCTTTCCGACCTTCTCGGTCGATAACGTCACGGGAGAGGGCGCTGAGGATGTGAAAAAAGCCCTCAGCGGGAAATTTTCCGCGCTTTGCGGAAATTCCGGAGTAGGGAAATCATCTTTATTAAACAATCTCATCCCCGGCGCGGGCGCTAAGACCGGGGATATCAGCAGAAAGCTTCGGCGCGGTAAAAACACCACGCGAAGGACGGATATCTTCCCGCTTCCCGGCGGCGGTTTTTTGGCCGATACGCCGGGCTTCGCGGCTTTCTCCACAGATCGCTACGACGTTATATATAAGGACAGCTTGCAGGACTGCTTCCCGGAATTTGAGCAGTTTATCGGTAAGTGCAGATTCAACGACTGCTCCCACAGGACCGAGCAGGGCTGCGCGATTTTAGAAGCGCTCAGAGAGGGGATCATTTGTGAGTCAAGACATCGCTCTTATGTCGAGATGTACGCAGAAGCCGAAAAGCTTAAGCCTTGGAATTTTAAAAAGTGACGTTATTAAGCGATTCGACGCTTGACGGACGGATTGTGTAAGAAGGATTTCTAAAAGGAGAAAATCGTTGGTATTTAAAATAATATCCATGGCGGCTTTAATTGTTCACTACGTCTGTTATTATGCAAAAATGCTTTCTCAAAAAATGCAGGGGATTCGGACCGACCAGATCGGCAAGGACAAATCCGGATTTTCAAAATTTGTGGAAGTCGCCATGAAGATAGCTGCTATACTTGTTGTAGCAGCGGAAATCATAAGTATTATTCACGACGCAAATCACAGTCCTTTCGCCGTCAGAATCATCGGAGCTGCGATGTGCGCCGCGGGAATAATTATATTTATTATCGCAATGCTGACTATGCGGGACAACCGGCGCGCGGGAGTTTCCAAAAGCGATAAAACCGAGCTTGTAACAAACGGCATTTACCGATTCAGCCGAAATCCTGCTTTTTTAGGATTTGACCTTTTTGATATCGGGATGTTGTTGATGTATTTTAACCCGATACTCTGCGTTCTGACCG
Source organism: uncultured Clostridia bacterium (assembly GCA_947588805.1). Lineage (GTDB taxonomy): Bacteria > Bacillota > Clostridia > Oscillospirales > Ruminococcaceae > Faeciplasma. The sequence continues at coordinate 38,203 of CANPYR010000001.1, read as the reverse complement.
CTTTTGCGGTTATCATGTATCATTTGCAGATAGTATATGTTGAGGAAGAATTTTTGCTTGAAACATTCGGAGACGAGTATACGGAATACAAGAAAAAAGTCTTCAGATATTTTGGAAGAAAAAGATAGATTGCCGTTTATTTGTCTGAAGTCCTTTATTTATATTTTGCAAAGCATTCCCGAACATCTCTTTTTTATTCTCACCTAAACTGCCGAATAGGAATACAATATAGAAGCGGAGAAAATTGCCGCAATATTACATATTCGGGAGGAAGCCATGAAGGTAATCGTTAAGAAGCCCTGCGGACTTGTCGCGGGATTGTTGCGCCTTATTTTCGGCGTATCTAAGGAACATAAGGCGTAGTTTATTTTAAATTCAACGCCGTATGCGGGCGAATCGGATCTTTTCCGGTCCTGCCCGCATAAATTACCCGGAATTTTTTGATTTTCGGATAAATATAATTTATCATGCTTAAAATTGATATAAAGGGCTTTGATTTTGAAATCACTTTCGGATTCTTTTTCACCCTCGCGCTTACGTCTTTAAAAGACAACGATCTCGGAGTCATGTCGCTGATTTTCTGCATTTTGCACGAGCTCGGGCATATAGCGGCGATGAAGATATCGGGGATAGGATTTGAGGGGATAAGGCTCTACGGCGGCGGGATAAAAATATCCGCGCGCGGGCTTGACTTTATGCCGAAGATTACCGGGATAATTATTTATCTTTCCGGCCCGGCGGTGAATTTTATTTTAGCGGCGCTGTTAAAAAACGAAGCTCGCGCCGTAAACCTTGCGCTCGGAGCTTTTAATCTTCTGCCGGTATCGTATTTCGACGGCGGGAAGATCCTTGAAGCCTTAGTCGGGAGAAAAATCTCGGGAACGGTATCTATCGTTTCCGTAATGCTGATATTATCGGCTGCGGCGTATTATGCGGCGGTTTCTTCGGAAGTCTTTTCACCGTCGTCGGTCATGACCTTCTTTTTCATGGCTCTGTCCTGCTTTCTTGACGGCTGATTGTACATTTTTTACATTTTTGCCGCTGTTTTTAAATTAAAATTTTACGTTTTCCACTATTGATTCAGAGCCTGGAATATGTTATAATATTAAAGCATTTAGTCTGCCCGAAAATGACTTCCGTTTTGGGGTAGGATTTAGTTGCGAAGCTAAAGCTGACAGTCCGCTGACCCCGACTGAGCAGGATTGCTCTATATAAAGCGGCCCCGTTGCGGCCGGCTGGGGTGAATGAATGTCTGAAGAAAAAAGGAGGTTTTGAAATTGGACGGTTTAAAGATCATTTCCAATTCTTCTCTGAAGGAAAATGTTCCTGAATTTTCCATCGGCGATACCGTAAGGGTATCGGTAAGGATCCAGGAAGGCGACAAGTCGAGAATACAGGCGTTTGAAGGAACGGTTATCGCACGCAAGCACGGCGGCGTAAGCGAGACCTTCACCGTCAGAAGAGTCGCGCACGGCTGCGGCTGCGAAAGAGTATTCCCGCTTCATTCTCCCGTAGTTGAGAAGGTAGAGGTCGTAAGAAAGGCCACTGTAAGACGAGCAAAGCTCTACTACTTAAGAGACCGCGTCGGCAAGGCCGCCAAGACCAAGGACGCCCTGAGATAATCGGGCCGAAAGATCCTGAAAACGAAAAAGAAGTCCTGATTTTAGACGGGCTTCTTTTCTTTTTCGGCGTATTCGACGGCTTCTAAAAATGGTATTATAACCTCTTGATTTTTTGGTAAAGCTATGGTATACTATCTATTATAAATTGACCAAAGAAGTGATATGATGAAAAAAGAAACAACCCCAAAGAAAAAACAGCCGCTTATCGACGAAATTCTTGACTACGCGAAGGTAATATGCTGCACGATGGCTATAATTTTGCTCATTTTTACCTTTGTTGCAAGAGACGCATGGGTAAACGGCCCTTCGATGCAGCCTACGCTTCAGAACGGAGATCTTCTGATACTCCGCTCCTTCCTCTATAAGCCGAGGCAAGGGGATATAATCGCCTGCAACGCCTACAGTCTTGGAAAGGTTATCGTAAAGAGGATCGCCGCCGTGGGCGGTCAGACCGTTACGGTAGATTTTGAAGCCGGGAAGGTATATGTAGACGGCGAGGAATTTATCGTCGACGGCATAGAGAACATAACCACTCTTTACGAGGGAGTTACCTATGATAACTTTACCGTACCGGAGGGGAAATATCTGGTGCTCGGCGACAACAGGCAGAACTCAAAGGATTCAAGAAGCCCCGAAGTAGGGCTCATCGACCGCGAGGACATTCTCGGGAAGGCGGTAATCAGACTTTATCCGTTTAAGAGTATAAGGACCTTCTGATAAAACGGAGGCATATATGTTTTCCGATTTTAAAATTCACAGAAATCACGACGCTTTCTGGGACGAGCTGCTTGACTGGCTCAAAACGGTCTGTATAACGATGCTTTTTGTGATACTCTGCTTTACATACGTCGGACGGACTGCGATAGTAAACGGCCGCTCGATGGAATCCACCCTTTACGAGGACGATATGCTGATACTTCTGTCCGTAGGAAGGGAACCTGCGCAGGGCGACGTGGTAGCATGCAACTGCGAGGGACTGGGCGAGGTAATTGTAAAAAGAGTTGCTGCGGTCGGAGGACAGCAGGTAGATATAGATTTTGAAGCCGGGAAGGTATATGTAGACGGGAAAGAATTTACCGTGGACGGGATAGAGAATATAACGACCGACTCTGAGAGCGGTTTTGAATATCCCCTTACGGTGCCGCAGGGTTATTATTTCGTCCTTGGCGATAACCGTCAGCACTCCACCGATTCAAGAAGCAGCTTTGTCGGCTTCGTATCAAGGGACGATATCCTCGGAAGGGCGGTCTTCAGGATTTTGCCGCTTGAAAAATTCGGAAGGCTGTAATGCAGGATCGCTCGTACGTTCCGGACAAGAAGTCGGAAATCTGACTCGGAATTTCAGGCGCTTACTTTCGGCGAAGAATTTAAATATTTGAAATGATATGCGCGTAACGGGAGCGCCCCTGTAACGCTTAAAAAAGGAATGATCTGAGATAGAAAATTACGAAAATCTTAATATACAGTGGTTCCCGGGACATATGTCCAAAACGAGAAGGCTCATATCCGAAAACCTTAGTCTTGTGGACGCGGTTATAGAAGTTACAGACGCAAGAATTCCCCGCTCTTCCAAAAATCCGGAGATAGCGGGGCTTTTGGGAAATAAGCCGAGACTGATAGTTTTGAATAAATCCGACGCGGCTTCGGAGGAAATGACCGACAGGTGGATAGGATATTATAAAAGCGACGGGATCGCTGCGGTCGCTACAGACTGCAAGAGCGGGAAGGGCTGTAAGAGAGTGCTTCCGGCGTTAAGGGAGCTTTTAAAGGATGAAACCGAGAAATGGCGCGAAAAGGGGATGGTCGGCCGCTCGGCAAGAATTATGACGGTCGGGATACCAAACGTAGGAAAATCCGCGCTCATAAACCGTTTAAGCGGCTCGAAAAGCGCTAAGGTCGAGGACAGGCCGGGCGTTACGAGAACTAAGCAGTGGATAAAGCTTGAATCAGATTTCGAGCTTTTGGATACCCCCGGGGTGCTCGCTCCGAAATTTGAGGACCGAACGGTCGGGATCGCCCTTGCCGTTACCGGCGCGGTCAAGGACCAGATACTTGATACCGAGACGTTATCGCTTGCATTTATAAGCGTTTTACGTCGTTCCGCTCCGGGGGCATTGGAGACGAGGTACGGAATTAAATTCACGGATGAAGACTTGGATCTTGATATACTTGAAAGGATAGGGCGCAGAAGAGGATTTCTTATTTCCGGCGGCGAGATAGATACCGAGCGCGCGGCGGCGATCCTTTTGGATGAATACCGCGCGGGAAAATTAGGAAGGATAACGCTTGAAGCGCCTTGAAGATATAAATTTATGACTTTATTTGAATACGATCTTGCGCTTCGGAAAGATTTTCCGGTCATAGCCGGGCTTGATGAAGCGGGTAGGGGACCTCTTGCGGGAGACGTTTACGCAGCGGCGGTAATTCTTCCGAAGGACGCGGATATACCCGGAGTAAACGACTCGAAAAAGCTCAGCGAAAAAAAGCGCGAGCAGCTTTTCGACGTTATCATAAACACCGCCGAGGCTTACTGTATCGCAACTGCGACGGTAGAAGAGATAGAGGAAATAAATATTCTCAACGCCGCTATGCTCGCTATGAAGCGTGCGGCTGAGGGACTCGGAAAAAGATACGACATAGCTTTGATAGACGGAAATAAGACTCCGGATATTTATAATCCCCGCGCGGTAATTAAGGGCGACGGCACGTCTTTGAGCGTAGCCGCGGCTTCGATACTTGCAAAGGTGGCGAGGGACAGATACATGATAGAGCTTGACGAAAAATATCCCGAGTACCGATTTTCAAAGCATAAGGGCTACGGCACCGCGCTTCACTACGAGATGATAAGAAAGTACGGTCCCTGCCCCGTGCACAGGCAGAGCTTTCTTAAGAAGACGCACTGAAAAGATACCGAGCGATAAAATATTAAAATTTAGTTACAGTTTCCGTTTTCCCCTTTAATTTGCCGGGGGATTATGTTATAATTATTGCGGCGAAGGCTCAAAAAAGCGCGAGACTTTGCCGACAGGGTGGTTTATGACATTTCGGTTTTTCTGAAAGGAGATTTGGCTTTGCAGAATTTTTTACAGACTCTTAAAAAAATCCGCAGAACGGTAAGAAAAATATTGCGGCCGATCAAAAAAACTATTGGAACGGTTTGTACGGCTCTTCTCTGCATTATTCTCGTAGCCGTTTTGTCGGTGACGATAATCGGCTCGGCGTTCACGGTTTATATCGTCAACCTGATGGAAGGAACTTCGGAGGTTGTGCTTGATAACGTTTCTTCAAACTATACTACTTATATCTACGCCCAGAACGAGAAAAACGAGTGGATACCCTACGATATCCTTACAAGCGAAGGAGAAAAGAGAATCTGGTGCAATCTTGAGGATATCCCTCAGATGGTTCAGGACGCGTTTGTATATTCCGAGGACGAGCGTTTTTACAGTCATGACGGAGTGGACTATCAGGGAATACTTTCAGCGCTCCGCGATACTCTCACCGGCTTCAAGCGCGGCGGTTCGACGATAACTCAGCAGACGGTAAAAAATCTGACCGGAGATAATGAAGCGGACAGATTTGCAGGAATCGCAAGAAAGTTAAGAGAGCTGTACCGCGCGGTACAGCTTGAAAAGAAATACACAAAGGACGATATTCTTGAAACTTATCTTAATATCGTGCCGCTGAATAACAATATCTACGGGGTTCAGGCGGCGGCTAACTATTATTACAACAAGGACTGCGACGAGCTGAGTCTTGCGGAAGCGGTCAGCATAGCGGCTATAACAAGATCCCCGACCAATAACGATCCTATAAAGCATCCCGACAACAACCGCAAGAGATTCAAGATAATACTTGATATTATGCTTGATAACGGCGCTATTTCAACGGTCGAATATAACGAAGCCATGAACGAGGAGCTTAATCTTATCGGCTCCATGTCCTATGCAAAGACCGAGGATAATCAGAAGATCGATTCTTCTCAGCTTTCTGCGTATGAAAACTTCGACGACGTATCGTCCTATTATGTCGACTCGGTAATAAATCAGTGCTGCGACATATTCATGGACAAGTACGGAATTACCTGGGAGGACGCGTATGAAAAGCTTCGCTCGGGAGGTTACGAGGTCTACACCTGCGTGGATCTCGATATACAGAAGAAAATAGAGGAAAAATATCTCGATTACTATACTTTTTCCGAGGACGGAAACCACGAGGTGCCTCAGAGCGCGTTTATAGTAATGGACTATTCCGGGCGCGTCCTTGGAGTCGTAGGAGGAATAGGCGAGAAGGAAGCGCCGCTCTGCCTTAACCGCGCTACTCAGTCCACCCGTCAGCCGGGTTCGGCTATCAAGCCGCTCGCGTCCTATTCTCTTGCAGTCGATAAGGATATAATCACCTGGTCCTCAAGATTTCTTGACGTTCCGCTTCTTATAAAGGACAGTTCGCTTGAAAACGGCTACGGAGGTCCATGGCCGAGAAACTATTCGACTACCGGAGCGTACAGGACTTCATGGAGCAAGGAATTCAACTTCACTTATCAGTGCCTGCAGCGCTCTCTTAATACCACCGCCGCGCAGATAGTGGAGCTTCTTACGCCGTCCGCGTGCTTCGAGCAGCTCTATTATAAGCTTCATCTTGACAGCCTTGTACTATATCGCGACGGAAGCACCGACGTTGCGCGCTCGCCTATGTCCGTAGGAGCGCTCACCGACGGCGTAAGGCTTATTGATATGGCGGCGGCGTATCAGATATTCGGAAACGGCGGGTACTATTATGAACCGACCTTCATTTCAAGGATAATAGACAACACCGGAGAGATAGTATATAACCACCGCTATACAGGCGAAATGGTAATTAGCGAGGGCTCGTCCTATGTGATGAACAGGATGATGGAGACGGTAGTATCGGGTTCGAGAGGTACCGCAAGAAAGGCGAAGCTTGACGGAGTCGAGCTTATCGCGAAAACAGGTACGACTCAGGACTGGAACGACCTCTGGTTCATGGGCTGCACGCCGGAGTATGTGACCGGTCTTTGGATAGGTCACGATACCCCGACCGAGATAGATACCGACAACTGCTACGGTTCTCCGGATATGTGGTCTAATATCTTCAAGGACATAGCAGAAAACGAGGAGATAAAGACCTTTAAGCCTTCAAGTCAGGTCGTTACGAGAGAATACTGCACAGTGACCGGACTTGTAGCGGGGGATAACTGCTCGTCTAAAAACATAGGATACTATAAGCGAACCAATATCCCCGGCGTATGCTCCGGCGAACATCTCGGAGACGATATTCCGTCCGGCACGACGGTAATAGTAACCGACGGGATAGATACCGATTACTACGAGGAGCTTACGCACGAGCACTATAACTACAGGTTTGAAATTCTTAGCTGATCAAGTTAAAACCGGCACAGATAAAGCCGCTGCGATATTTTCATCCGGCGGCTTTTAAATTAAAGCGTTAAAGAGAAGGAGCTTGATATTATGCGGCTTTGCTGCCCATGTCATTTCGGGATAGAAAGCGTGCTCGGATATGAAATAAGAAAGATAGGTGGGGAGAATCTTGAAGTCACCGACGGAAGGATATCTTTTGACGGAGATTACAGCGTTCTTGCCCGTGCGAATATCCGGCTTGCGACAGCGGAAAGAGTTCTGATCGAGCTCGGAAGCTTCAGAGCCGAGACCTTTACCGAGCTCTTTGAAGGCGTAAAAGCGCTTCCGCTCGAGGAATATATAGATAAAAAGGACGCTTTTCCGGTCAAGGGTCACAGCCTTAAATCCGCTCTTCATTCCATTCCCGACTGCCAGTCGATAATAAAAAAAGCCGCGGTAGAACGGCTTAAAAGTGTTTATCATATTGAAAGATTCGAGGAGACCGGGATAAAGCGTCAGCTTTCCTTCAATATCCTAAAAGACAGGGCGGTAATATATCTCGATACGTCGGGCGAAGGCCTTCACAAGCGCGGATACAGAAAGGTTTCAAACGAAGCGCCGATAAGAGAGACTCTCGCGGCGGGGATAGTAGATCTTGCGAGGGTAAGAGAAAACAGCGTTGTATGCGATCCGATGTGCGGGAGCGGAACGTTTTTGATAGAGAGCGCATATAAAGCGCTTAATATAGCTCCCGGACTTAAAAGAAGCTTCTCAGCGGAGTCGTGGCCGCAGATCGAAGAGGGAATATGGCGAAGAGAACGCAAGTCGGCGATAAGCGAAATAAGAACCGGAGAATTCAAAGCCTACGGTTTCGATTCGGATATCTCAGCGGTCGAGCTTTCAAAAAGAAACTCCCGGAACGCGGGAGTCGATAAGTATATCGAAGTTAAAAATCGTGATATAAAAGAACATATTATAATAGAAAATTCCGTTACGATCTGCAACCCGCCGTACGGCGAAAGGCTTTTAGAGCTTAGACAGGCAGAGGAGCTGTATAAAAAGATGGGGGACGTATTAAAGCCGTCAAAGACAAATCCCTGCTATATAATTTCACCCGACGAGGAATTTGAAAAATATTTCGGGAAAAAGGCCGATAAAAAGAGAAAGCTCTATAACGGAATGATCAAATGCAATCTTTATATGTATTTCCTCTGAGCGCTCAAACGATTTTTCCCCATAAAACTCCGTCCGAGACCTCTTCTATCATCACATTTCTTATCTCGCGAAAAAGCGAATCTGTAAAGCGCTTTACCCTTACTACTTGATAATTTCTTGAATGCCCCTGATGAAAATCGGGGCTTTTTTCTCTTTCAAAAAGCACCTCCAAAACGCTTCCGACCTGAGATCTCTGATAGGAGCTTTTCCCTTCCTCAGCCGCTTTCGCCATTATCTCCGCGCGCTCCTCTTTGACCTTTTTCGGAATCTGATCGGATCTTTTTGCAGCTGCTGTTCCTTCTCTTGCGGAATAGGGGAAGACGTGCATATCTGCAAAGCTTATTTCCTTTACAGCTCTTAGGGATTCCGAAAAGTCCTCATCCGACTCTCCGGGGAAGCCGACCATTATATCCGTGGTCACAGCGCAGCCGTTAAAATATTTTCTCAGGCAATTTACAGTTTCCGCGTATTCCGAAAAGCTGTATTTTCTGCGCATTTCCCTAAGCGTTTTGTCGCATCCGGACTGAAGCGCAAGATGAAAATGCGGGCAAAGCTCCGGGATCTCCGACAGCTTTTTTATAATATCCTCCCCGAATTCCTCCGGCTCAAGAGAGCCGAGCCGAATCCTTCCGGAGTGTTTTGAAGCCGCTCTTACCGCGTCAGAAAGGTCAAATTCCGTTCCCTTCCCGTAGTCGGAAAGATTTATCCCGACAAGAACAAGCTCCTTGTTCCCGCCGTCCGAGAGCGTCTTTGCCTCCCGCTCTACAGCTTCCAAAGGCTTTGAGCGCGATCTTCCTCTTGCGTAGGGGATTATGCAGTATGAGCAGAACCTGTCGCAGCCGTCCTGGATCTTAATTATCCCGCGTGTTTTATTCCCCGAACGGCTTAAAAGCTCGTTTTCGGGATATATATTATTATTTTCCCTGAAAATCCGAGTAGATCCATTATCGGTGTAATTTTCGATAATATCCGAAATATCCGCTTTCTGTCCGGAGCCTATTATAATATCCGCGCCTAAAAGATCCTTAGCTACCTGCGCGTAGCAGCCTGTGAGAACGATTTTTGCCGACGGATTTTCACGTCTTATTTTATGTATCAGCTGTCTCAGCTTAAGGTCTGACTGCGCTGTCACGGTGCAGGTGTTTATTACCGCAAAGTCCGCCTGAGAAGCCGAGCGCGCTTCGGTATGACCTTTAGCTTTCAGAGACTGCTTCATCAGCTCGGTTTCGTACTGGTTCACCTTGCAGCCGAAGGTATAGTAAAAAATTAACATATATCTTCACATCTTCCGAAAAAATTTTTACTTAAAAATGACAAAAACCGCTTGACAGACAGTAACCTCACTGGTATACTATAAAGAAAAGTATTATTAAACGGAGGCGTCGATATGACTGCTGTAAAAATAAAATTAGGAACAATTAACGACGTAAAGGAATTTGTGAACGCGGTAACGCTCTGCGACTTCGAGGTGGATCTCGTATCGGGAAAATATGTTATAGACGCAAAGTCGATAATGGGAATTTTCAGCCTTGATCTTACTCAGCCGGTAAACATGATCATCCACACCGACGAGTGCGGGAAGTTTTTACAGGACGTAGACAAATTCATAGAAAAGTAACCGCCGTCCGCTCCTTCAGAGGGAGCGGATTTTTTTGCGGCTGTATAAATTATTTCAAATCGTCCTTAAAATAAACCTCATGCCAGACAAGGAAGGTATAAACGGTCCAGATCTTTCTTGAAGCGTCATGCTTTCCGACTCTGTGGTCGTCTAAAAGCGCGACTAATCTTTCGGTGTTAAAGAATTTTTCGGCTCTTTCGCTTAAAAACATCTTCTTGACCCTGTTATAATACTCGTCTTCTTTGAGCCAGACTCTTATCGGCACCGGGAAGCCGAGCTTTTTCTTATTGGCGGTAAGCGGGGGACATGCTCTGAGAGCGGCTTTACGCATCGCAAATTTGGTGTTTTCTTTATTCACGCGGTATTTCTTCGGGATCCTCTCCGCGAGCGCCATGACCTCCTTATCCAAAAACGGGACTCTTAGCTCCAAGGAATTTGACATCGACATTTTGTCGGCTTTTAATAGTATATCTCCGGTCATCCACATATTAAGATCGAGATATTGCATCTTAGTCACGTTGTCGCAGTCCTTCACCTTGTCGTAAAACGGCTTGGTGATCTCTTTAGCGTCCGGCGCGTCGGTTTTTATTTTAAGAAGCGCTTTGCGCTCTTTTTCGGAGAATATATATGCGTTACCGATAAATCTCTCTTCAAGATCCTTTCCGCGCCTTATAAGGAAGTTGAGACCGCGATGCGCGGGCAGCTTTTCCGCGCATTTTCCAATGCAGCGCCTTATCGGGCGGGGGATAAGATTATATATCGCCACGTCGTCCGGCTCTTTGTAGATATTATATCCTCCGAATATCTCGTCCGCGCCCTCTCCCGAAAGCACTACCTTCACCCTCTCGGAAGCAAGCTTGCAAACGAAATAAAGCGCGATAGCCGCAGGGTCTGCGAGAGGTTCGTCCATGTGGTACTGTATTTTCGGGAAGTTATCCCAGTACTCCTCGGGAGTAATTATCTTAGAGATGTTTTCTTTGCCGATATATTTTGAAAATTCCTTCGCGTATCCTATCTCGTTGTATTTTTCATCCTCTCCGAACCCCACGGTAAAGGTCTTGTCAACGTTGGCGACGGCTGCGACGTAGCTTGAATCCACGCCGCTCGAAAGAAAGCTCCCTACCTCCACGTCGGCGATTTTATGCGCTTCCACGGAATTTTTGAAGGTTTCGGAGATACTGTCTACCCACTGATCGAGAGTAGGCTCGCAGTCCGGATCAAAGTTTATATCCCAGTAACGGCCCGTAGAGAGCTTTCCGTCCTTATAGGCGAACCAGTGAGCCGGAAGAAGCTTGAATACGCCCTTGAAAAAAGTCTCAACGCATGGCGAGTACTGAAATGTCAGATAGTTTTCAAGCGCGGTAGTATTAAGCTCTTTTTTGAAGGCCGGATGCAGAAGAAAGCTCTTTATTTCCGAGCCGTACATGAACGTCCCGTCCATTTCGGCATAGTAAAGCGGCTTTATTCCGAAAAAGTCGCGTGCGCCGAAAAGTTCTTTTTTGTTTTTGTCCCAGATAACGAACGCAAACATTCCGCGAAGCTTCGGGAGCATATCCTTTCCCCACTCCTCATAACCGTGCAGCAAAACCTCGGAATCGGTGGCAGTTGAGAAGCGGTGCCCGGCCTTTATAAGCTCTTCTCTTAAAGACTGATAGTTATATATCTCCCCGTTAAAAGTAAGGACCATCGACGCGTCCTCGTTAAAGAGAGGCTGGGAGCCGTTAGAAAGATCGATTATTGAAAGCCGTCTGAATCCCATAGCTATATCGCCGTCAACATATTTCCCGCCCGAGTCCGGCCCGCGGTGGCGAATAGCTTCCATCATCCTTTCAACTACGCCGTCCGCGTCGCTGATCCTATTTGTAAAACCTACAATTCCGCACATAAAAATCTCTCCTTGGTATGTAATGGTGATTATATTAAAGATAAAAATCGGAGCTGCCTATAAAATTCCGCTTCTTTATTATAAACTAATTTTTCCCGGAATTCAACCCTTTTTTAAAAATCTCCGGCAGTTTGAACAGTAAAAGGTTACGTAAAGGTTACAAATTATTAAAATTTGAATATCTTCTTGAAAAAGTCGGAGTTTTATTGTATACTGTATATTAAAATTATTATAATGTCTCGGTTTAGGGTGATATAATGGAAAAGAAGAAAATAAGAAAAGTCAGATACCGCCTGAGCATAGTATTTTTCGGGACTGTGCTCATCTTCGGACTTATGTTTTACCGATATATGAAAAATACATCCCTTGAGGACGTTCTGTCCGAATCAAGGACCATTACGGTGTTTCATGAAAACACCTCCCAAAAGGGAGAGGATTCCGAAGACGGCGCGGAAGGCGCTCAGACGGAGCCCGGAAATTCTGCGGGAATAATAAATCCCGTACCCGAAAGCGAAGCCGTAGACAGCTCTTATCTTGACAGCTGCGCGTTCATAGGCGACAATATCACCTACGGTCTCAGCTCTTACGGAATCGTTCCCGGCTCAAACGTCTTAGCGAGCGCTTCTTTGAGCGTTTCAAAGATAGATTCCGCTCAGATCGATACCGCCTACGGAACCATGACGGTTTTGGAAGCAGTTACCGAGATGAAGCCTGAGAATATATATGTGATGCTCGGCTCAAACGGCGCGGCTTATATGTCTTCATCCGAAATTTATCTTGGATGCTCGTCGTTTGTGAATAAGCTTCGTATAGCCTGCCCGGATTCAAAAATATATGTAGTTTCAACTCCTCCCGTTACGGAGGAAAAGGAGAATTCCGCAGAGTCTCCGGTAAAAAATTCCGATCTTGACGACTTAAACGCTCAGCTTCTTGAATACTGCAATTCAAACGGAATATATTATCTCGACCTCAGCTCCGCGCTTAAGGATGAAAACGGACGGCTGCCTAAAGACAGCGCCGAAAACGACGGTATTCACTTTAAAAAATCCACCTACGAGACGTTCATAAACTATATTCTCACGCATACCGCAGGATAGGAAAGCGAAACGAAGATGAAAAGGATTATTTTGGTAATAATAACTGCGATGACGCTTTTTACCGCCTGCGGGGGATATAACCACCCGGCGGCTTCGGAGCTTGCGGAGCTTATAATATCCTCTCAGGGTCTTGAAGAGATGAGCGAAGCGAGCGGGGAGGATATAGAGATACTTTTTAAGACGGAAGCTTCGGAGCTTAAGCAGTACTGCGTTAAATACAGCTCCCGAGGGGCATACGCCGATATGGTGGCGATACTTGAAGCCGGTGACGGAAAAGTCGGGGAGCTTGAAAAGCTCCTTTCCGACTATAAAAACGCAAGATATGAGGACTTCAAGGGATATGCGCCGCTTGAAGCCGAGAAGGTAGAAAACGGAAAAGTTTTGGTTTATGACAGCTATGTGATTTTGCTGATAGTTCCGGACGTCCAAAGCGCCGAGGAAACAGTAGATTCGGAATTTACGAAATGATAAAATGATAAAAAGAAGATTTTTAAGGCTTATTTGTTTTATAATATGCGTAACTCTTACCTTTGTCGCATGCGAACCTATAGAAAAGGTAATATCCTTTTTCTCTGACGACGGCACTGGGTATATATTCAAGATCGCGCTTTCAAGCGATCCGAAGAATCTCGACCCTCAGCTTGCAGACGATCCTTCTTCTGTGACGGTGGCAAAAAATTTATATGCAGGGCTTCTTGAATACGACGGAAGCGGCAGAGTGAGCGGGAAGGTAGCGAAAGATTATACCGTCTCCGAAGACGGGCTTAAGTATACCTTTTATCTTCGGGAAGGATATAAATGGCACGCGCTCGGAAACTATGAATATCCGGTCACGGCAGACGATTTCGTCTATGCGTTCAGAAGGCTTATGGACCCGAAAACCGCTTCGCCGCACTCCGAAAAATATTTTTGCATAAAAAATTCCGAAAAGGCAAGAAAAGGCGAGATAGGCGTAGAGGAGATAGGAGTATCGGCTCCGGACAGCCTTACTGTGATATTTGAGCTCGAATACCCTAACGCAGAGTTTTTAAGGCTTTTGAGCGAGCTTCCGGCGGCGCCCTGCTGCGAGGACTTTTTCATAACCGCAGGAGGAAAATACGGGCTCGAAGCGGAAGCTGTATGTTCAAACGGCCCGTTCTTTGTAAGATACTGGCTACACGATCCTTACGGGAAGAATAATTATATAAGAATAAGAAGAAATCCCGGCTACAGCGATATAACGCCTGTTTCGGCGGGCGGCGTGAACTATCTTATAACCAAGGATCCGGAAGAAAGGCTTAACGACTATAACGAAGGCTCTGTGGATATGATAGTGTTTCCCGCAGGGGAGCTTGCGGCTTCAGACGGGGAGGAATACATCTCCGAAAGCGCCGGAACCGCCGGGATAATCTTTAACGAAAACATTGATATATTCGGCTCCGAGGAGCTAAGACAGGTATTTTCCTGGGCGATAGACCGCGAAGCGCTTAAAGAAGCTTCACCCGATACCGCGATAGAAGCAAAGAGCATAATCCCCGACGGGTTTATGGGGTATACCCCGAGGACTCCGGAGGAGGTCGGAAAAACAGATCTTAAGATGGCCGAATATAAGTGGGGATTTCTTCTCACGCAAAAGCAGCAGTCCTCTCTTATCGGCATGACTTTGATGGTTCCGGAGGATTTTGGGTACGCAGATTATCTTGAAGCGGTATCCGACAGCTGGTATAAGGTCTTTGCAACTCATATTTCCATAGAAAACGTCACAAGAAGGGACTATGAAGAAAGGCTCTCAAACGGAAGATACGACCTGGCGCTTGCGGTAATAGACTCCGACGGCTGCGCGCAGGATTTCCTGCTTCCTTTCGGGAGCGATAAAAGCTTCGGGATGGAATTTGATAAGGCTAAGGAGCTTGAAATTAGCTCCGGAAGGTTTGAAACGCTCGCGTCTTTGGACTATGCCTGTTCCGAAGCCGAAAACGAGATCCTGTCGGGATATCACTTCATCCCGCTTTGGCATCTTCCGTCCGTTTGCGTATATGACGACGACTGCGCGGACATTAAATTTGATCGCTGCACCGATACGGTGTACTTTGAAAACGCAAAACACTATTAAATTTGCATCTGCTTCGGGCAGGTCAAAAATCGAAAAAAGGCAGGTAAGATATAATGACTCCGCACAACAGCGCGAAAAAGGGCGATTTTGCGAAAACCGTGCTTATGCCGGGAGATCCGCTTCGCTCGGAATTTGTCGCTAAAAATTATCTTGAAGCTCCACGGCTTGTGAATAACGTCCGCGGTGTTCAGGGCTATACCGGGACGTATAAGGGAAAGCCGGTCTCGGTAATGGCTTCGGGCATGGGTATGCCGTCGATGGGGATATATTCCTACGAGCTGTATAATTTCTACGGCGTTGAAAATATTATAAGAATAGGCTCGGCCGGAGGGCTTTCTTCGGACGTAAAGCTTCGGGATATAGTTATAGCTGCGTCGGCATGCACCGATTCAAACTACCTGAATTCTTTCGGGCTTTCCGGGAGCTATTCTCCGATATGCGACTTTGAGCTTTTGAAATACGCCGTGAGCGAAGCGGAAAGCGCGGGGATCGGTTATCACGTCGGAAACGTTCTTTCTACGGATCTTTTTTACGGCGGCGAGGATGAAAAAAACGAGAAATGGCGTGATATGGGAGTGTTAGCGGTAGAGATGGAGACTGCGGCTCTTTATGCAAACGCCGCGGCGGCTGGAAAGCGTGCTTTGAGCGTATGCACGGTATCGGATCATATTTTTACCGGCGAGAGTCTTGAACCTGAGGAGCGAGAGAGGGGATTCGGGGAAATGATAAAGCTTGCGCTCGATATTTCTGCTCGTATGTAAAAAATGCAAAATAAAAAAACCCCACGACGGGGTTTCTTTATTGATAGCTGATAAAAAGCGGTCTTACGCTCTTGTTACCTTGCCGGAGCGAAGGCATTTCGAGCATACATAGATATGGCAGGGAGTGCCGTTCTTTAAGACCTTGACTCTCTTGACGTTGGGCTTCCAGGTTCTGTTTGTTCTTCTGTGTGAATGAGAAACCTTTATTCCGAAAGTAACGCCCTTACCGCAAACTTCGCATTTAGCCATGAGGCTGCACCTCCTTTTAGTATGTCATGAAATCACAAGATATATAATAACAAATTCTTTTCCAAAATGCAAGTGTTTTTTGAAAAAAAGTTTTGATTTTTTCAATTCTTTCCTAAGTTACTTGATATTTGTGAAAATATATGCTATAATTATACTTACATTTATATGCCTGAGAGCTTGATTTTGTATTTGAAAGGTGATCATATGTTCTTATTCCGCTCATTCGGACCCGAAACGGTCATACTTATATGTATAAGGCTTCTTATCGTTTTCACTATTCTGCCGATCCACGAATACGCTCACGCCTGGGCGGCAAGAAAGCTCGGTGACAATACCGCGCTTATCGCGGGGCGGCTCACTCTGAATCCTCTTGCTCATGTAGCCCCGATAGGAGCTATACTTCTTTTGATATTCGGCTTCGGCTGGGCGAAGCCGGTGCCGGTCAACCCGAGAAACTTTTCAAACTTCAGGCGCGATAACGCGCTCGTATCTGCGGCGGGGCCTATATCAAATTTCATCTGCGCGATAGTCGGAATTTTCATAAACAAGATCCTCGGGAATCTTGTTCTTCCGGAATCCGCGCTTACCGCCGCAAGCTTTGCTTATCTTGCAGTTTATTACTTCTCGATTATAAACCTGAACCTTGCGGTGTTCAATCTTTTGCCGATACGTCCGCTTGACGGCTCGAATATCTTAGCGTATTTTCTCCCTGCGAAGGCTAACGCGTTTCTTTATAAGCACACGGGAGTTATACAGATAATTCTATATCTCGCCATCTTCTTAGGCATTTTAAGCGGACCGCTTTCATGGCTTATAGATAAGTTCTACAGCCTGTTCAATCTTCTCTTCTTCTGGGTTGATATTATATTCAAGTTAATTCTGAGGTAAAAATGAATTCATATTCCTATCGGCTCGACAGCTTTGAAGGACCTCTCGACCTTTTGCTGTTTCTTATTACCAAGCATAAGCTCAACATCTACGATATACAGATCTCGCTTCTTTTGGAGCAGTATCTTGAATATATCGACGGCGTGGAGGAGCAGGATTTTGAGTATGCGGGCGAATTTCTTGAAATGGCCGCAAGGCTTATCCTGATAAAGACTCTTTCGCTGCTTCCTAAGCACGAGGAAGCTTTAGAGATGAAAAAGGAGCTGCAGGGAAGACTTATCGAGTATTCTCTTTGCAAGCAGGCGGCGGCGAAGCTTCGGGATATGTATAAGGGCGACGTGATTTATGTAAAAAAGCCGTCGGAGATTCAGATAGTAAAGACCTATACCCATACCCACGACCCCGAGGATCTTATTTCGGCGTATTTCGGGATATCCTCGCAGAGACTGAGAAACGCTCCGGTACAGGCTTCGGTATTCAGACCTATCGTTTCAAAAAGAATAGTCTCCGTCGGCTCGAAGATACTTTATGTCTTAAGAAGACTTTATAAGAGCGGAAGCTGCGGGATGAACGAGCTTTATGAGGGAATGACGGACAGATCCGAAAAAATAGCGACTTTTTTGGCTGTATTAGAGCTTACAAAGTCCGGAAGGATAAGGCTTAACGACGACAACACCGAAATAACTTTTGACAGGACAGTCAAACGCCGCAGAAAGCAGGAAGAGGAAGAATATGCAGATTAACGAAAAAATAGCGGTAATAGAAGCTATACTGTTCGCTTCGGGCGAGCCGGTGGAGTTTGACAGGCTCGCATACGGAGCCGGAGTAGAGCTTACCGACCTTCATAAGCTTGTCTCGATGCTGAATTCCAATCTTAACGTCATGACGTCGTCTCTTGAGGTAATAAAGCTCGAAAATTCCTATCAGTTGGCCACTCGCGAGGAATACGCGCCGTATATCCGCGCCGCGCTTGAATCAAAGCGCTCGGCGACTCTTTCTCCGGCGGCTATGGAGACTCTTACCGTTATCGCCTATAACCAGCCGGTAACAAGGGGATTTGTAGAGGATGTAAGGGGAGTGGACTCGAGCGGAGTTATTACAAACCTTCTTGAAAAGGAGCTCATAGAGGAAGCGGGACGGCTTGACGTTCCCGGAAGGCCGGTGACATTCAAAACGACTGCGAATTTCTTAAGATGCTTTAGGCTTAGTTCAATAGAAGACCTACCGCCGCTTCCGAGCGAAAACCCGCAAATGACCTTTGAAGACATGCCGGAGATGCAGGAAGATATTTCCGACGATAAAGAATAGATTATATTTTTCGTAAAAAATCAAAGTTTTCATTAAATCGCGCAGTTTAAAATTACCGAATTATCAAATTGCCGTATTACCGTTCGGCGACCGCTCGCTTTATCCTGAAAGGAGAATGAAATGAAAGTATTTCTTATCATTTTAGGCATACTTGCCGGGATAATAATACTTATAACCGTTCTCCTGCACTTTTCGGTCAAGGCTTATATAGAAGCGGATAAAAAGCGTGTGGATATAATCGTAAAGTATTTCGGCTTTACGGTGTACAGATTAAAGATCCCTAAAGAGGAAACGCCCGAAACCGTTTCGGATGAACCCGAAAAAACCGAAGAGCTTAAGGATGAAAGCCCGAAGATATATATAAGCGAGATACAGCCGACAGCTTCTACGGACGCGGAGGAGCAGGAGGAAATAGATAAAAAAATCGCGGAATCCGCGCAAAGCGATGAAATAAAGGAGCCGAGCGAGGATAAGGACGATAAGAAGCCGGAGCAGGACGGCAGCGAAGAAAATGACGATGTACCGGATGATCAAAAGGAGCCGAAGCCGTCTTTACTTGATATGTGGAACGAATATAAAAAATATATTCCCGCAGGAAAGAAGGCGTTCAGGAAGCTTCTTAAGCTGATAAGGTTCTATCATCTTAATATAAGCCTTACCTTCGGCGACAGCGACCCGTATAAAGCCGGACTGAATTTCGGAAGAATAAACGCGGTGTTTTATTCGATTTTAGGACTTTTGTGCACGTTGTTCACCGTTACAGTCGATCACACCGAGATAAAATGCGATTACGAGAAAAAGGTCTTTGATTTTTATTTAAAAACCGCCGTATATGTTCGCCCGAGCGCGGTAGTCGCATTGGCTGCATATATCGGGATATACTACTTAAAGATACGCAAGAGCATGAAAAAGCTTGATAATATTGCAAAGGCAAAGGAGAATATCAATGAATGAGAAGAACACAAATCTGGAAATCTTAGTAAAAACTGCCATTGAAAAGATCAAGGAAATGGTAGATGTTGAGACAATAATCGGCAAGCCGATAGTTACTGGAAACGGTACCACGATAATTCCTGTTTCAAAGGTTTCGGTGGGATTCGGCTCGGGCGGTTCGGATCTTCCCACTAAGCAGGCCGCGAATTTCTTCGGCGGCGGCGCGGGCGGCGGCGTTTCCATCCAGCCGATCGCGTTTATAGTAATAATGCCGGACGGAAACGTAAAACTTTTACAGCTCACCGTGAACGCTTCAAAGGAAAACGCCGCGCTTGCGATAATTCCTGATCTTGTAGATAAGGTCACGGCGGTAATTTCCGGTAAGAAAGCGGCTTCCGAACCCGACGACGGGATCGCTGCGGAAGCTGAGGAATAATTCCGCGTATTTTTCTGAGACGGCGGCATAAACTATCCCTGAAATCTTTTTCGGAGGATAGTTTTATGGAATATATCAGAAAAATGGTCGTTTGCCTGATATGCTTCGCAGTTATGGCGACGGTCATCTGTATAAGAATAAATGCAGCCGAGCCTGCGGGGGAAATCGTTACAAACGCCAAGGCTTCGATCCTTATAGAAGCCGACAGCGGCAGGGTATTATACTCAAAAAATCCCGACAGAAGGCTCCAGATGGCGAGCACGACTAAGATAATGTCGGCGATACTGACGATAGAGTCTGGGGATTTGGATAAGCCGTTTGAGGTTGACAGCGAAGCCATTAAAGTCGAAGGCTCGTCTATGGGGCTTTTAGAGGGCGATACTGTGACTAAACGGGCGCTTTGCTACGGGATGCTGTTACCGAGCGGAAACGACGCCGCAAACGCCGCGGCAGTCGCGGTATCTGGAAGCGTTGAAGCTTTTGTGGAGAAAATGAACGCTAAAGCAAAGGAGCTGTCTCTCGGCGCTACTCATTTTGTTACTCCGTCAGGGCTCGACGATTTTACCGACGGGCACTACTCTACCGCTTCGGATATGGCGAAGCTCACGGCGTATGCAATCAAAAACGAGACGTTTAAAAGCATATGCTCCGCTCAGTCGATAAGTCTTGATCTCGGCGGCAGGAGCGTATGGCTTAATAATACGAACAAGCTCCTTAAGACCTGCGAGGGCGTTTTCGGGGTTAAGACGGGCTTTACCGATAAAGCCGGAAGATGCTTAATATCCGCATGCGAGCGCGGAGGGATAACTCTTATCTGCGTCACGCTCGGGGATTCTACCGACTGGATAGACCATGAAAAGCTTATTGAGTACGGATATTCAAGGCTCGAAAGGGTGGAACTCGGCGGCGAGAGCTTCAAAGTAGACATGGCGGGAGGAGATCTCAAAGCGGAGCTGTATTCGTCAGATATCTGCGTGACTCTTGAAAAGGGAGAAGCGGAAAGGATCGAAAAAAGAGTTATCATTCCGCAGTTTGTATACGAAAACGAGCGCGGAAAAAGCGTCGGTAAGGTCATATATTATCTTGATGGCGGGGTTATAGCGATATCGGAGCTTAAAGTCAGATAACAGATAAAAAACTGCAAAAAACGACGTAATTTAAGAGCGGGAGACGGAATATATGGAAGCAAGACTTCAGAAGATTTTGAGCGAATGCGGGTACTGCTCGCGGAGAAAGGCCGAGGAGCTTATTTCCTCCGGGCGCGTGAAGGTAAACGGCAGAAGCTGCAAATTAGGCGACAAAGCGGATATCTCAAAGGATGTTATAAGCGTAGACGGGGTGAATATCGATACGCCGGTAAAAAAGGAGCATATTTATATTATGCTCAATAAGCCGAGGGGATACGTCGTCACGGTATCGGATGAGCTTGACCGCCGCTGCGTAATGGATCTTCTTGACGGCGTTAATGAAAGAGTTTTTCCGGTAGGCAGGCTCGACAGGAATTCCGAGGGGCTTTTGCTCTTTACAAACGACGGGGATTTTGCGAATAAAATTATGCATCCGAGCGGACATATCGCGAAAACATATCGCGTGACCGTTCGCCCGGATATAACCGAAAAGCAGCTTTTGGAGCTTGAAACAGGCGTAGTTATTGACGGAGTCAAGACTCTTCCGGCTACGGCTCAGGTCTTAACTAAGGAAGAGGGAAGAGTCGTATTGCAGCTCACGATACGCGAAGGAAGAAACAGACAGATAAGAAAAATGTGCGAAGCAGTAGGTCTTGAAGTGGCGAGACTGAAAAGAATTTCGATCGGTCCGCTGAAGCTGGGAATGCTTAAGCCGGGGGAATACCGAGAGCTGACTCAGGCCGAGATCTCTGCTTTTAAAAACGCGCTGAGAAAGGAAGAAAGCAATGCTTCAGATAATAAAAAAAGACGGCCGTGAAGGGTATGAGGAGATATTTGAGTCGCTGAGTCTTACGGATAATCCCGCAGCGAGCGTCTCCGAAGCCAAAGACGGAGACAAGGTCGACGGGTACGGGATATATGAAATTACGCCGGAGGAGATTAAAATTTACAGCTTCTCCTACGGAGACGATCTTGTCTTGGGCGACGGGATAATAAGGAGCGTGCTGTTTCTTGCTGCGCTTAAGGGGATAGAGAAAGCGGAATTTTTAAACGGAAGCGACGAGCTTCCGAAAAGGCTTAAGCTTATACGCGACGGAAATGTGCTCGAGCCAATCTCGGATATATTCGGCGGCTGCGAGGACTGCAAAAATAAGTAATTATTCGACGTTCGGAGGATAAGAGGATAAAATGTATAAGGATTCGCAAAACTTTACAATGCTCTGCGACTTTTATGAGCTTACAATGGGCAACGGTTATTTTGAAAAGGGATATAAGGACAGGATATGCTATTTTGACGTTTTTTACAGAAACGTCCCCGATAACGGCGGCTTCGCGATAGCGTGCGGTCTCGAGCAGGTAATCGACTATATTAAAAATCTCAGCTTTTCAGAAGAGGATATTACATACCTTCGCTCGAAGGGGATCTTTTCCGACGGCTTTTTGAAATATCTTGAAGGGTTCAGGTTCACGGGGGATATCTGGGCGGCCCCGGAGGGGACGGTGATTTTCCCGAACGAGCCGATGATGACAGTGCGCGCTCCGGCGATACAGGCGCAGCTTATCGAGACCTTTGTTCTTTTAACGCTTAATCACCAGTCTCTTATCGCTACCAAAGCGAACAGGATATTCAGAGCGGCGAACGGAAGAGCAGTGAGCGAATTCGGCTCAAGAAGAGCTCACGGACCGGACGCGGCTGTTTTAGGCGCGAGAGCCGCATATATAGGCGGCTGTTCGGCTACAGCCTGCACCATTACCGACGAGGACTTCGGAGTTCCCGCAACAGGAACCATGGCGCATTCGTGGGTCCAGATGTTTGATTCGGAATACGAAGCTTTCAAGGCATACTGCGAGGTATATCCCAACTCCGCGACTCTTCTTGTCGATACCTATAACGTACTTAAAAGCGGCGTACCTAACGCTATAAGAGTCTTTGACGAGGTTTTGAAGCCTAAGGGGTGCAGACCGGTCGGAATAAGGCTCGACTCGGGCGATATAACATATCTTTCTGTAAAAGCGAGGGAAATGCTCGACGCGGCTGGGTATCCCGACTGCAAGATCGTAGCTTCAAACTCTTTGGACGAATATCTTATACGCGATATGCTTTTGCAGGGCGCTAAAGTTGATCTTTACGGCGTGGGGGAAAGGCTTATAACGTCGAAATCCTCCGCTGTGTTCGACGGGGTTTATAAGCTTGTAGCTGTGGAAAACGACGACGGAACGATCACTCCGAAGATTAAGATCTCGGAAAACGTCGCTAAGATCACAAATCCCTGTTTCAAGAAGGTTTACAGAATTTACGACAATTCCCGCTTCGTAGCGATCGCGGATCTTATTTGCACTCACGACGAAACGGTCGATCATTCCGAGCCGCTGGAGCTGTTTGATCCCGATTTCACCTGGAAGCGAAGAACGGTAGAAAATTTCACCGCCCGAGAGCTTCTTATCCCGATATTCAAAAACGGAAAGTGCGTATACGAAAGCCCGACTCTCAAGGAAATTCAGGAGCACTGCCTAAGAGAAGTGGCTTCTATGTGGGATTCGGTGACAAGATTTGAAAATCCGCACACATACTATGTCGATCTTTCCGAGAAGCTTTGGAACATAAAGCAGAAGCTTCTGAGCGAGAGAGCGTAAGAGTTCTGCCGCTTCCGAAAACGCTCACGGCGGCGAAATCTTAATAATTTTTTAATAATTTTAATATTGATTCTTAATATTTTTTATACTATACTTTAAGGCGGCGGTGAGATGCAGGGCAAGATGAGTTTTAAAATTGCTTTCGGCGGGATCGCCTCGGCTCTTTGCGTACTTATAATGCTTCTGACGGCGATAATACCGTTTCTTACCTATGCCGCTCCGATGATAGCCGGGCTTTTGATTTACGCCGTCGGGTACGAATGCGGAAAAAAGACCGGAATCGGGGCCTATATAAGCGTTTCCGCGCTTCTTTTGATTCTGTCTCCCGAAAAGGAGTCGGCGTTCATGTTCGCTTTCTTCTTCGGTTACTATCCGATTTTTTCGGTATCGATAGACAGGATACGCTCAAAAGCTGTAAGATGGATACTCAGGTTTTTACTCTTCAACGCCTCGATGACCGCGGCGTATTATATCCTTCTGAAAGTACTTGTGGCTGTTGACAGCGAGGAATTCACCAAGTATTCTATGCTCATACTTCTTGCGATGGGAAACGTTTTGCTGGTGCTTTATGAATTTATGTTCAGAAAGCTGACAGAAAAATATATTAAAGTATACAGAAAAAAGCTTTTCAGGAGAAAATAGGGATGTCTGAAAAAACAAAGAAAATAATAAGGCTTTCGGCGCTGATAATTTTTCTTGTCGTCACCGCGGCGCTGACCGTTATCTGCATACCGATGATACCTATGCTGACAAGCGAGGAGGGTAGGCTGCAGCTTGAAGCGATAGTGGGCGGGATAGTTAAGGAAAATCTGATTTTAGGAGTCGGAGCCTTTTTGCTGCTTCAGGTTTTGCAGGTGGTAGTAGCGCTTATTCCAGGCGGGCTTATCCAGATCCTCGGCGGCGTTATTTTCGGAGGTTTTTGGGGCGCCGTCCTTTGCCTTTTAGGAACTCTTGCGGGTGAAATCGCGGTATTTTATGTAGTTAGGCTTCTTGGGATGCCGTTTGTAGAAGCCGTCGTAGATCAGAAGGGGATAAAGAAGCTGTCGTTTTTACAGGACGAAAAAAAGTGCGAGCTTGCGGTATTTATACTTTTTCTTCTTCCGGTCATGCCGAAGGACGCGCTGACATATCTTGCGCCGCTCACAAAAATTAAGCCCTCGACCTTCTTTTTGCTTTCGATGCTTGCGCGTTCTCCCGGACTTATCCTCTCAAACGTCTTCGGCTCCTCCCTGAGCGAGGGAAACAGGATGATAGCGATAATTCTTTTTATAATTGTAGCGATAATAGGACTTATATGCATATGGTACCGAGATAAAATAATAAACCTCTTTAAATCAGCGAAAAAAAGCAAGCATATCGCTAAATAGAATAAAGCCCCGGCAGGTCCGGGGCGTAATTTTTTCCGGGGCTTTGTCTTTTTAGCCGGCGCTTTTCTTGCAAAAAGCATTTTTTACTTGCGATAAATCCAAAATTTCTAAAAACAGTGGAAATCGTGGGAAAGCTGTGATATACTAAAACAAAAATGTAAAGGAGAATAATATGTCAAAATTCAGTATATATTCGGACAGCGGGATCTGTGAGATCTTGGTTGAAAAATCTGCGTACGAGGGCGTTAAGCTTGTAGCTCAGGCTCACGCCGAGGATATTAAGCTTTGCTGCGGGAAAATGCCGAAGATAGTTTCGGAGCCCGAGAGCATAACCGCGAAAAGCGTTATTATCGCCGCCACGGCAGGTAAAAGCGATATATTACGTTCGCTCGGAATAGATACCTCGGACATAGAGGGAAAGCGCGAGGTTTATAAACTTTTACATATCATGAACCCGTTTGAAGGCGTCAACGAAGCGCTTCTGATAGCAGGAAGCGACAAGAGGGGAACGATTTACGGGATCTTTGATATATCGGAAAAGATCGGAGTTTCTCCTTTGGTATATTGGGGAGACGTTATTCCTAAGTTAAGAGACAGCGTTTATGCCGATATCCCGGAGGGCGGGTTTGTATCTAAGGAGCCGTCGGTAAAATACAGGGGTCTTTTTATAAACGACGACTGGCCGGCATTCGGGGGCTGGTGCCACGAGCGCTTCGGGGGATATAACGCCAAAGCGTACGAGCCGGTATTTCAGCTTATCTTAAGACTCAAGGGTAACTATCTCTGGCCGGCGATGTGGACCGGGATATTCTCGGAAGAGGGTCCGGGACTTCTTAACGCGCAGCTTGCAGATACATACGGAATAGTTATGGGCGCTTCGCACCACGAACCCATGTGCCGCGCAGGAGCGGAGTGGCAGAAGATTTATAAAAATTACGGCGATGACAACACATGGAGCTTTATCTCAAATAAGGAAGCTATAACGGAATTCTGGCGCGACGGTCTTAAGCGAAACAAGGACTTTGAAAACGTCATAACGATAGGGATGCGCGGCGAAAACGACAGCCTTTTGCTTGGAAAGAACGCGACTTTAGAGGATAATATAAACGTTTTAAGAAACGTTATACTTACTCAGAACGAGCTGATGAAGGAGATTGTAAATCCCGATCTTAAAGAAATTCCGCGTATGCTCGCGCTTTATTACGAGGTGGAGGACTTCTATCACGGAGACAAGACGGCTAAGGGTCTTAAAAACTGGGACGCTCTTGACGGAGTAATTCTTATGCTCTGCGACGATACCTACGGAAACCTGCGCTTTATCCCGGACGATTCCGACCGCGATCATAACGGCGGCTTCGGGATGTATTACCACTACGACTACCACGGCTCCTCTATTTCCTATGAGTGGATGAATACTAACCGCCTTTCAAAGACCTGGGAACAGATGTCGATGGCGTACGAATATAACATTCGTGATCTGTGGATAGTGAACCTCGGAGATATTAAAGGGCTTGAATATCCTCTTTGCTATTTCATGGACCTTGCATACGACTTTGATAAATACGGAACGAATGCAAGAAACTCCGTAGAGGGGTATGTAAAGAGCTGGGTAAGAAAGCAGTACGGGGATTGGTTCGACGACGCCGAGCTTGAGGATATATATGAAGTCCTGAACGGATACACAAAATTCAATAACGCCCGCTCTCCGGAATCTATGAACCAGTATATCTACGCGCCTATCAATTTCAGAGAGGGCGAGAGGGTATATTCCGAGTGCGAAAAGCTTATTTCGACTGCGACGCGGCTTTATGAGAACGCCCCCGAGCCTATCAAGCCTTCGATTTTCTATGAGATATATTATCCGACCGTGGCTTCTTTGAATTTCGTTCAGATGTCGGTGGAAGCGGGACTTAATACTTTTTATGCTTCGCACGGAAGTCTTGCCGCGAACAGATATCTTGACTGCGTGAAAAAGCGAGTCGCGCTCGACTATAAGCTCAGGGAGGAATATGACCGCATTCTTGACGGTAAGTGGACGCATATGGCCGATTCCGCGCATCACGGTTTCAGAAGCTGGAATAACGAGGACTGGAGATATCCTACGGTCAGCGAGGTCGTTCCGGTGCCTTCCTGCAAGTCGTACGTTTCCTTTGCGGGCAGGGAGACCTATTCTATAGGAACATACTGGGTATCGAGTCCGGTTTTGGAAAACAGGGAATTCTTAAGACCTGATACCGAAAAAATAACCATAAATATCGAGACCGGTTCCTCGGCCGAGCTTCACTACGTAATAAAGTGCAATAAAGACTGGCTGAAATTCGAGCGCGCCGAGGGGATACTGACTCCGAGCGAGGGGATAGCTTCGGTGGACGTATACTGCGACCGCTCTAAGCTTTCGGGAGAGGACGTTGCGGATATCGCCGTGAACTGCGTGTTCAAGACGGAGAACATGGCCGAAAAGGATAACGACGTGATGTACGATAAGCCTATAGGCCGCACGTTTGCAAAGATGAAGGTATTCGCGGCAGCGGACGGGGTGTATAATAAATATCCCGCAGGAACATACGTCGATACCGAAGGATTTATTTCTATGGAAGCTTCGGGCTACGCTTCGCTTGGCGACAGTAAAAACGCGGGCTGGAAGAATGTAGATCATCTTTCAAGGCTCGATACTCCGGCGATGAAGGTATTCCCGGCTGATTCGCGCTTTATAGATCTTGAAACCGACAGATATATTTCCGACGGCGCGCCGTACATGGAGTATAAATTCGCCGCGAAAAAAGCCGGAAAATACGAGCTTTCGATGTATCTTTCAAACCGCAATCCCGTAGCTATTTATGCCAAGCTCAGATTGGGAGTCGGCGTAAACGGCTCGGAGCCGGAGGTTATTTATACCGTGCCGAAGGGATATAAGCCGGGCATGCACGGCTCTTCCAAGTGGGGAGAAGAGGTACTTGCGAAGATCAGGATAGTTAATACCGCTATAACCGTGAACGAAGGAGTAAACACGCTTAGGATATACGGCGGCGACCCGAATATAATTTTAGAGAAGCTTGTAATTTATCCCGAGGGCAAGGAGCCGCCGAAGACATATTTCGGCGCGCCGGAAAGCTACAAAGTAAAATAATTTTTATCGGAGTGATATTATGAACCGTTCTGAGAAAGCCGTGGAACTGTTTTATGAGGGATGCAACTGTTCTCAGGCGGTTCTTTGCGCCTTCGACGACCTGACAGGTCTTGACAGGGAAACATCGATGAAGATATCCTGCGGCTTCGGCGGGGGAGTATCAAGACTTCGGGAAATATGCGGAGCAGTTTCGGGCATGATAATGGCTGCGGATATGCTTTACGGATATACCGATCCGTCAAAAAAATCCGAGCACTATAAGCTAATTCAGGAGCTTTGCGGGCGCTTTAAAGAGCGCGCGGGAGCGATTGTCTGCCGGGAGCTTTTAGGATTAAAGGGCGCAAGCGAGCCGTATTCCCCGCCGAGGGATGAAAATTTTTATAAGACAAGGCCCTGCGTTAAGCTTATAGCTCTTGCGGCCGATATTTTGGATGAATATGTTAATAAATCCGGGAGCGCGAATGACTGACTATCAAAGATTTGAAGAGCTTTCGGCTCTTACTAAGGAAGAGCTTCATGTCGATAACGGAGTGGGAACGCTTTCGGAGAAGTATCTTCATATTTTCCTTAAAAATTATTTTGAGCCGGATACTGCCTGTCATGAAGTAAAAACAGGAAAATTTACAGCGGATATCCGTCGCGACAACAGCATTATAGAGATACAGACAAGAAGCCTTGGGAATCTTCGCGAGAAGCTTGAATACTATCTCTTGGAGGGCTTCGACGTTACGGTGGTGCATCCGATAGCAAGAATAAGAAAGCTTATAAGCTTCGAGCCTTCGACCGGAAGCGTGGCTTCGGTGCGAAATCACCCGCATAAGGGAACCTGGTACGACGCTATGCCGGAGCTTTACTCGATAAAATATTTTCTTGACTGGGACAGGTTCAGAGTGAGACTTATGCTTTTTGACGTCGAGGAGTACCGCGAGATAAAAAGCAGACCCGGCGCTAAGGTTAGAAGAACGAAAAGATATGAGAGGATTCCGTTCGCGATAGGGGATAATATTATACTTGAAAATCCCGCGGACTATCTTGTCTTTGTTCCGGATGGACTTCCGGATGAGTTTACTTCTTACGATTTTTCAAGGCTTGCAAAAATCCCGCACGGGCTTGCAAACTATACTCTTAATATTCTTGACTATCTCGGAACCGCAGAACGGATCGGCAAGGACGGACGTAAATATATCTACAGAATAAATCCCTATCTTGCGGGGCTTATCTGAATGCAAGAAATTGTTCTTATAAAAAAATGCAGCAGCAGAAAAGGAGTTTTATGTAATGAATACGTTTGAAAAAGCCCGCAGGTTTATTTATAGGAATGCAAGACCTTTGGATTTAGCCGTATTCAAGTACTTCGTGCCTTGGAACCGGGGTAACGACCATAAGGAATGGTATATCGCAGAGAACCGGATAAAGTCGGAGCTTGTAATTGACAATATGCTGTTTCTGCGTAAATTTGATTTAACGGCTCTTTAGAACTTATTCCGAAATATTATAATCTCCCCGCCGGCATTTTCGCCGGCTTTATTTTAATTTTGCATGAAACTTTTTCTCGGCTTAAAGCGTCTAATAGATGTAACGCGTTACAAAAGCTATAAGAGGAGGAATTTAACGTGAACGAACGGATGTTTGAGGATAAAGAGGATTTCTGCCGAAGATTTTCCGAGATTTCGGACGAGCTTTACAGGATCGCATTCATTTATCTCAAAAACCGCGAAGATTCCCGCGACGTTGTCCAGGAAACCGCATACAGATGCTTCAAGGAAAGAAAAAAGCTCAAGGAAATAAGATATTTTAAGACCTGGGCGATAAGGATCGCGATAAACTGCTCTCAGGATATCCTGAAAAAGAGAAAAAGAACGGTTTCAATAGAGGATACCGGTGAGGATATCGCTTATCTTCCGTCTCCGGAAGCTTCAGCGGACGCAAGGATTCTTCTTGAAGCGATACTCGGAGAACTTGATGAAAAGGAAAAAACCGTTCTTTTACTTCATGAGCTGTACGGACTCAGCCTGAAGGAGATCTCGGAAACGGTGAAAATTCCTCTTTCTACGGTTAAATCGGTTCTGTACAGGACATTAAAAAAACTAAAAAAGGAGTGTTTTTATGATGAAGGATGAGCTCAGAGAAGCTGTGGGAATTATAGAAATACCCGAAGGTCTTTCAGAAGATATAGAAAAAGGAGTGTTAAGAGCCATGGAAGAAAAGCAACATGAAATAAAAATGCTGAGAAAGATCACAGCGGTTGCGGCTATATTTATGGCAGCGGTTATCGCTGCGGGCGCGGGGATTATATTTGCAAGAAACGGCAGGGGAGTAATACAAAGAGCGGCTGAGTATAAATTCATGGGCTTCAGGACGGGAACGACCGAACCTGTGGTCGTAGCGTTGAGCGAGGAGGGGAGTATTATCGGTAAATTGGACGCAGACAGCGTTTCACTAAAAAGCGAGACCGGTGAAACGGTAGATCCGGACGGTATCTTTCTTTTGTCTACCTACTGGCTTGATGAAAACGGAGATCTGCAGTTTACCGATATCCCGGTCGGAGGTTATTTAGTCGAGACGGATCTTGACGGTAGCAGCTACGAGCTTATAAACTTTAACAGCGATGACTTCGGAGACAGGATAATATTTGATCCCGCCGCAAGCTTTTTGGGAAGCGAAGAAGAGGGGACGGGATACGATACATCGGAAGGGGAGCTTGAAATAAGTCTTGAAAAGACTTCGGACGGACAGTACAGCTTCGTCTTCACGCCCAAGGATGAAGAAAAGTATCCGTTCAGCGAAGCGAGCGAGTATCATCCCGACGCGATATCCGGCTTTAAGGGAGAATCTTTGGAGTCTCTGGGCGGCTCAGGAGCTTCATACCTTCTCGGAACCGGCGGCCCGAAGCTGGAGCTTGACGACGGCAAAGGCGGGAAGATGATTATCGACAACGAAAATAATACCGTCGAGATCTCGGGCTTCGGGCAGGATGAAAAGCTTTGGGTAAGGCTTCGCTCGGTTGGATTGC
Source organism: uncultured Clostridia bacterium (assembly GCA_947588805.1). GTDB lineage: Bacteria > Bacillota > Clostridia > Oscillospirales > Ruminococcaceae > Faeciplasma. Next base: position 7,453 of record CANPYR010000001.1, on the reverse strand, counting down.
TTCTTAAGAACGGTAAAAGGCTGGAGCTTCACGGGAACTGGGTTGTAAAGGTCGGATAATATGCTATATCTAAATCACCCGTTTTTCGGGTGATTTTTTATATATTCGGGACGCTGATACTTTATCAAAAAAATTTTTTAAAAATTTTTCAAAAAGTACTTGACAACGTAACAATGTTATGTTACACTATAAGCATAGTAACAATGTTATGTTACGAAGAAAGGAGTTTGTGCTATGAATATAATCTCAAGAGACGGCGATATTTCAAAAAAATTCTGCGTGAACGGGGAGACGATAGAGCGCTGGAGGAGAATGGGGATAAATACCGAAAGACTTCTTGATCCCGGAAAAGGAACAGTGAGAAAGCATCTCAAAACAACGCAGGCGCACAGCAGAAGACATATAAAAAAGGAGGCGAGCAGGTGAGCGAACTTATTTCCAAAAAGGAAATTTTGGAGAAATACGGCATAAGCTACGGAACGCTTTACCGCTGGAAGCGCATGGGGCTTATTCCGGAGGAATGGCTTGTAAAGAAATCCACCTTTACAGGTCAGGAAACTTTTTTCAGCCGCGAGCTGATTTGCAAAAGAGTGGAGGAGATCCTTTCAAGAAAGGACAGCGAATCGCTTGAACAGATCGCTAAAGAGCTCGGAGCAAAGGAAAAGGATGTGCCGAAGCTTATAATAAACACAAACTTCGGAGAAAAGGTTTTCGCGATATCCGATATAAGCGATATGAGCGTAAGCAATGGAAAAGAAAGAATAAGTATTTTTAGCGGCGTAATGGGAATTTTAAAAAATAATAATATTACGGAGGACGAATAATTATGTCAGATTTAAGAATTTCAGGATCGGGAACATTAAACGCGGGAAACGAATATTACGAGTACGTCGGGATATCCGGCTCGGGCGTGATAAACGGGGATCTGCTCTGCAGGGAATTAAAGATAAGCGGAAGCGGAAAAATCAACGGTAATATCACCTGCGACGAAGAAATCTCGATCTCCGGTTCGGGAAAGGTCATGGGCGAAGTGAGAGCCGCGAGGATCTATACCGCGGGCTCTTCAGGGTTTGAAAAAAACATAAAGTGCGACGAGTTTAAGATCGCAGGCTCTTCAAAGATAGCGGGGGATATCGACTGCAAAAAAATCAAGATCTCGGGCTCCGCAAGCATTTCAAACATATCTGCTGAGGTCGAAGCGGATATCAGGGGAGCGGTAAATATATCCGGACTATTAAACGCGGAATCCGTTTCCGTATCTCTTTACAACGACTGCAACATTAACGAGATAGGATGCACAAATCTCAAAGTCTCAAGAAATCAGACGAACGACGTCAACGTTAAAATTTTCAATTTTACTCTGTTCTCGGTAAACAAGGACAAGGGGAGAGGAAAGCTGCATTCAAAGATAATCGAAGGGGATAATATCTACCTTGAATGCACCGAAGCCGAGACAGTAAGGGGCGCGACCGTTGAAATAGGTCCCGGGTGCAATATCGGAAGAGTCGAATACACCGAATCTCTTATTGTAGACGACGGTTCGCAGGTAACCGAAAAGATTAAGATTTAAGCATTAAAATCAGTATAATCCCTTCCTTAGCGGGAGGGATTTTTATGTTTTAAAAAGATATCTCGCCGGAATTTTGTTTTGCTCTCTGATTTTTTCTCTTTGCTATTGAAATTTTATAAAAGATATGGTATTATATTCTTATAAACCTGTAAAGAATAGGCGGTGATCGTGTGGACCGAAAAAGGCGTAAAAAGAAAATCGGCAGACCGAACCGGATAATATATTATCTCGGCTTCGGGATCCTTCTTTTGTATTTCCGTCTTTTCGTCGGCACGAAATTTCGCTTCGACCGCTCGGGACTTAGTGAGCTTAAGTCCGGACCCGCTCTGATAATTTCTCCGCACATCTCAGGAATAGATCATATTTCCGTCGGCTGGGCGTGCAGAAAATATCTCCCGACCTTCGTTTTATCAGAGCACCTCTTTGCAAAGCCTTATCTTAAATTCATACTTACTAAGCTCGGCCACGTTATACCGAAAAAAATGTTTTATCCCGACGCGGGAACGATCATGGGTATAATGAGAGCGAAAAACGAGGGGAATGCGATCGTACTTTTTCCCGAGGGAAGAATGAACGCCGTGGCGCATACCTACCCGATAACTCAGGGCACAGCGGAGCTTGTAAAGCGGCTTAATATCCCCGTGTACTGCGTTAAGGCCACGGGAGCCGCGCTTGCGGACCCAAAGTGGTATAAGGGCTTCAGAAAGGGTCTCGTCACCGTTGAAACGTCGAAAATTTTATCCGAAGAGGAAATATCCTCTCTTGAAATAAGCGAAATAGATAAAATTCTTTCCGAAGCTGTTTTTCATGACGACGAGATTTCGGCAAGCGGAAGAAGATATCCCGCTAAGGATACGGTAAAGGGCCTTGACGGGGTGCTGTATAAATGCCCGGAATGCGGTGAAGAATTTAATCTGAGAGCGGAAAGCTGTAAAGTAAAATGCCTTTCCTGCGGATTTGAGACCGAGCTTTCCGACAGCTACAGATTCAGCTCCGGAAAATTTGATACAATCAACGGCTGGTTCTACTGGCAGATAGACTGTCTTGATGAAGATCTTGTATTTGATGAGGACATACAGATCGGAGCCGTAGGAAAAGACGGGAAGATGGACCTTGAGGCGGGGAGAGGGCATGTTCGGCTCGATAAGGAAAAGCTTACTGTGACGGGCGAAGTCTTCGGCGAAGAAATTGATTATTCATCCGAGCTTACTGTTCTCGGCGGGACTCCTTATACTCCGAACAAGGAATTTGATATTTACTGTAAAGGTAAGCTTCTTTACATACAGCCGCCTAATAAAAAGAGCGTTGTAAAGTACGTCACCTTTATAGATAAGATCTGCGCCGAAAAGAGGGGAGTAAGACTTTACTGAAAACAGGCGCGTATCAATGACGGTTTTAATTGCGTGAAGCAATAAAATAAAAAATTTAAGAAAAGCGAGGAATATTAAAATGGCAAACATTCTATCTCTTCTCACCGCAGCGGCTACAGTCGTTCTGAAGCTGATTATCATCATTATCGCGGGTCTTGTGATCGCAAGCGTCGTTGCAAAGGTCATTAGAAGTAGCAGAAAGCTTGACGAGACCGCTAAGGGCTTCTTTGCAAGCTTCGCGTCTTTAGCTATCAAGATCCTGACTGTTATCACGGCTCTTATGGCGCTCGGGATCCCCGCCGCGACTTTCGTCACGGTCTTAGGCTCCGTAGGTCTTGCTATCGGTCTTGCTATGCAGGGCGCTCTTGCTAACTTTGCGGGAGGTATCCTTATCGTAGTCTTCCACCCGTTCAGGATCGGCGACCATATCTCCGTGAGCGGCCAGACCGGAGTCGTGCAGAACATCTCTATTTTCTATACTACCATTCTTTCCGACGATAACACGGTTGTAACGCTTCCTAACGGAACTCTTACCAACGCTCCTATTGTAAACACCTCAGTTGAGGACGCAAGAAGGATCTGCCTTGAATTCGCTCTTCCGTTCGACGCGGACTCCGCCGCGGCTAAGAACGCCGTTTTGGATATCGCAGGCAAAAACGCCCTTGTTCTTAACGGCTCGGCTTCCGCTGCCGTTTCTTCTCATGTCGCTGACAAGGTAACTGTAAAGCTCACCGCATTTGCACGCAGCGCGGACTACGCTAAGGCCGTATCCGAGCTTTCCGACAGTATCAAGGCTGCGCTTCCGGTTTCGGAATAACAAAAATTTAAAAATTTAAAATTTGAATTTTACATTTTAATAGGGGTTTAACATCGGTCTATGAAAAAAATTCTCGGGTATTTTGTTTTTATAGGTCTTGCGTTTCTTTCTGCGCTTTCGTATCAGCTGTTTATTTTCCCGAATAGCTTTGCTCCCGCGGGCTTTAACGGTATCGCCACGATGATCCAGCATATCTTCGGGATAAGCGTTGGATATCTCTCGCTGATTTTCAACATCCCGCTCATTATCGCGGTATTTCTGCTTGTTAATAAGGACTTCGCGGTGAAAACGCTTGTGTATATCCTGACGTTTTCGATAAGCCTTATTATTCTTGACAGAGTGGATCTCTCGACGCTTATGTATCAGACCGATACCGGGACTTCAACTATTTTGGGACCGCTTGTCGCGGGGATCCTGAACGGAGGAATACTCGGACTTGCGTTTATGAACAACTGCTGCTCGGGTGGAACCGAGCTTGTCGCCGCGCTTATCCATAAGTATAAGCCGTCGTACGACTTTGTATGGGTGACGTTTATTCTGAATTCGGCCGTGGCGGTACTGTCGTTCTTCGTGTTTGAATTCAGATTCGAGCCGGTAATACTTTGCATCCTCTACTGCTATTCTCAGAGCGTAGTAAGTGAAAAAATGCTCAAGGGAAATAAGGAAGCGGTGAGGTTCGAGATAGTTACCGACAACCCGCAGGAGATAGCCGACGAGGTGATCGAAAAGCTCGGTCATTCCTGCACGCTGATAAACGCCGAGGGGTGCTATACGCATAATAAGAAAAATATTCTTATCTGCATCGTAAACAAGCACCAGATAGTACAGATGAAGCTGATACTCGCAAAATACCCCGCGACGTTCGCAAATGTTTCAAACGTCAGCTATACTATAGGAAGCTTCAGATATCCGAGAGAGATCAATTCCACCATAGAATAGCTGCCGATCTCAAAGACTTTATATAAGCAGAGGTATAATTATGGATAAGAACAAATTCGCGGTAACGCCGCCTATGGGCTGGAACAGCTACGACTACTACGATACTACAGTGACCGAAACGGACGTAAGGGCAAACGCCGAATATATGGCGAAAAAACTTAAAAAATACGGCTGGGAGTATGTAGTTATAGATATCGAGTGGTACTGTAACGAAGCCGGTACCAAGAGAGACAGATTCCAGTATATTCCTTTCGAGGACGTAGTTATGGATGAATATTCAAGACTCCAGCCGTCTCCGGTGAGATTTCCGAGCTCGGCGGGAGGAAAGGGCTTCAAGCCGCTTGCCGATTATATTCATTCTCTCGGCCTTAAGTTCGGTATTCATATCATGCGCGGGATCCCGAGAAACGCCGCTCATAGGCATATGAAGGTCTTAGGAACCGACGCGCTCGCTTCCGATATAGCCGATCCGTCTTCTATCTGCGGCTGGAATCCCGATATGTACGGCGTTCGGCATAACTCCGACGGACAGGCGTACTACGATTCGATTATCGAAATGTACGCGGATTGGGGCGTAGATTTTATCAAGTGCGACGATATCTGCGACAGCTGGCTTTATCCTCACCCCGGCTTTTCGGGCTGGGAGGAAACAAGAATGCTTCGTCGCGCGATAGATAAATCACGCCGCGAGATAGTTTTGAGTCTTTCTCCCGGACCCGCTCATGTCGATAACGCTTTCCACTACACCTCTAATGCAAATATGTGGAGAATTACCGACGATTTCTGGGACAGGTGGGATCTTCTTAAAAATATGTTCCGGCGTTGCGAGCAGTGGCAGAATCATGTCAGAGAAGGCTGTTGGCCGGATTGCGATATGCTCCCGATAGGAAAGCTCGGAAAGGGTCACGGGCATGAGTGGTACTCTAACTTCACCGACGACGAGCTTAAAACTATGATGACTCTGTGGTGCGTATTCCGCTCGCCGCTTATGATAGGAACCGATCTTCCTCAGCTTGACAAAAAGACCTTGAAGCTTCTGACAAATGAAGACGTGCTTGAAATGCTGAGAGACGGCAGGGGAGTGGAGATAAGAAGAAACGACGACGAAGCCGTCTGGACGAGCGTAGGCGGCAGCAGCATTAAGCTTGCGCTGTTCAATCTTTCGGATTCCGAGAGGGAGATATCCCTAAAACGCTGCGAATTCTTTGAGGACGGACGTACAAACGATACTCACTTTGAACTTGACTACAGCTCGGTAAAAGAGCTTTGGGGCGAGGAAAATTGCAAGGTAACAGATACGTCGGTATCGGCTATAGTGCCGCCGCACGGCGTAAGAGTTTACAGCTTCAAGCGCAAGCTCAAGGTCCAGAAGTTTATCTGAATACAAAAAATAAGCGGGGAATCCGAGTAAGGCTTCCCCGTTATTTTTTAAAATTAAAATTACCAGCGCTTTTTATCTCCTAAAACGCCGTCTGTAAAATCTCCCACCGTCTCGCGCAGCCATTCTATACTGTCGCTTACCCAGTCCGCGGTGCGGTTGCAGCACCAGTCGCGGTTATTAAGCTGCGGCTCGCAGGTCGAAAAACCGTGATTTGCGTAGGAGTAGATGTGGACCTCGAATCCTATACCGTGGGCGTTCAGAGCGTTTATAAAGTCGAGACTGTCACGGATAGGAACCGTTCCGTCGTTTCGCGACGCAAAGACAAAGCAGGGGCAGGTGTTTTCATCCACCAGCTTTGAAGCGTCGGGAGCGGTATCATTCCAAGGGATAGTCGTCGATATCACCGGATAGCCTAAAATCGCAGCGCGGGGCTTGTTTCTTGCAGAGGTCGCGGCGCAGGCTGCAAGATGACCTCCTGCGGAGAATCCGATAACCGCTATACGCGAAGTATCGACATGCCAATCCTCGGCGTTTTCTTTGATAATATCCACAGCCTGATCGTAATCCCTTAAAGGCGCGTCCCATTTGGCGTTTTCGCATCCCTCGATATTACCGTTCACGGAATATCTTAAGATAAACACCTGATATCCCGCTTTAAGATAGGGAAACGCCACAGGGTCGGCTTCTCTTGCGGAGCAGTACTGATAACCGCCGCCGGGAAGTATCACCATCGCCGGGCGCTTTGTCATTCCCCAGAATTCTCCTCCCACAGGCTGGATATATGCCGTAAGCGTTACGTTTTTTTCTTCATTCAGGGTTATTAGCTTTGTTTCCACATCTGACAGTCCTTTCTCGGTTTATATTTATTCTTAAGATGATAAGATAAGTATAAACCTTTTTTGAGGATATGTCAATATTCATCCGAAATAATATAGTCTTCGGCTATATCGCGAAGCTGACATGGAGAAGCTTCAAGCCGTCTGCATTTTTCAAGAAGAATCTCAGCTTTTTCACGCACAGCCGTTATATTCGGAACAAGCGCTATGATTTCGCCCGAAATATCAAATGCGGCGATACCGAATACCTTCGCTTCCTTGTCTTCTATAATGATACTTTCTTCAAATATGCGATAAGCAGTCATTTTATGTATCACCACCTTCCAGATTTTGCTTACAAGCTAATCATATATTGGAAATATAAAAATGTCAATCGAACCGAGTCGAAAATAAAAAATTTTCTGAAAATATTTTTTAAAAAATACTTGACAATTCGGAAATTAGGTGTTATAATAAATCACGTTATGCGGGTGTAGTTCAATGGTAGAACTCCAGCCTTCCAAGCTGGTCGCGTGGGTTCGATTCCCATCACCCGCTCCA